>CAWKCR010000012.1:0-374448 GCA_963848185.1 uncultured Actinomycetota bacterium | reverse complement strand
GGATACAGCCGATCGACGCCTGTGATCGTCATGGTCGACGTCCCGGCCCCGGAGATCTGGGCGCCCATCTGGTTAAGCATCGTGCACAGGTCGACGACGTCGGGCTCTCGCGCGGCGTTGTGAATCGTCGTCACGCCCTCGGCGACCACAGCCGCCATCAGAATGTTCTCCGTGGCGCCCACCGACGGGAACTCCAGCTGAATCTCCGCGCCGCGCAAGTGGTCTGCCTCCGCGACGACACAACCGTGCTCGATGTTGCACCGCGCGCCGAGCTGCCGCAGACCGGCCTGGTGCATGTCCAATGGCCGCGAGCCGATGGCGTCCCCGCCCGGCAGCGCAACCTTGGCACGCTTGCAGCGGCCGACCAGCGGTCCCAGTACGCACACCGAGGCGCGGAACTGACGGACCGCAGCGAAATCCGCGTCGTACTTCGGTTCATCGGGCGAGGTGATGCGCACGGTGCCGCCGTCGAGCTCGACGGTGGCGCCCAGACCGCGCAGGACCTCCGCCATCAGCGGCACGTCCAGGATGTCCGGGCAATTGGTGATCGTGCTGGTCCCCTCCGCCAGGAGCGAGGCCGCCATCAGCTTCAATACGCTGTTCTTGGCCCCCCCGACAGCAACTCCGCCCGACAACCGGTTTCCACCGGTCACCACGAATCGCTCGCTCACGCGGGTTAGTGTAAACAGCGCATGGGCCAATGTCAGTCTGCCCGGTACGGTTTGACCATGGCTGTTCATCTGACCCGCATATACACCCGGACCGGGGATGACGGAACCACCGGTTTGAGCGATTTCAGCAGGGTGTCAAAGAATGACGCGCGGCTCGCCGCGTACGCCGACTGCGACGAAGCCAACGCCGCCATCGGCGTGGCGGTCGCGCTCGGAAACCCCGGCGAGCAAATTCTCAACGTGCTGCGGCAGATTCAGAACGATCTGTTCGACGCCGGCGCTGACCTGTCCACCCCCGTGGTCGAGAATCCCGAGCATCCACCACTGCGGATCACCCAGAGCTACGTCGACCGGTTGGAGTCGTGGTGCGATGAATTCAATGAACCTCTGCCGGCTCTGAATTCGTTTGTGCTGCCGGGCGGTACACCGCTCTCCGCGCTGCTGCATGTGGCACGCACCGTGGCGCGCCGGGCGGAACGATCGGCGTGGCACGCCGTGGAAATTCAACCAGACACGGTCAGCGTGCTGCCGGCCAAGTATCTGAACCGGCTGTCGGATCTGTTGTTCATCCTGTCCAGGGTGGCCAATCCCGACGGCGACGTGCTATGGAAACCGGGCGGATGAGCGCTTGCGCGAAGACCAACACATGCGGTCCCGCAACGGATTAGAACATGCGGCGACGGGCGCGCGGTGACGGCCGGGATTCCAGCCAGGACAGAAACGCTGTCAACGCGCCGCGATCCAACGCCACCTCGTATCCCCGCCTGCGTTCCGGGCTGGTGTCCCGCACCTCCAGCACCACGATTTCGTCCGTCATGATGTCGAACTCGTCGCCGCGCGGCGCCCGGCGTGACACGATCTCCAACCCTCGGCGGCTCAGCCTTCGGTCGGGCCACCACCGCAGGCTCGACAGGCGATAAAACCCGGCTTCCCCACCGTGGTAACGCATTACACCGTGCCGCCAGCCGTGCCCGCCGACCGCGGGAACGTCGCGCAGGATTGCCGCGGTGCCGCCCACCTGCCGCAGTTTCCACAGCCGGTAACAGAGCGCGACGACGACCACGAGCAGTACGCCGACCAGCGCGACCATAATCATCATGGACGCGCTCATCGGGCGGGCCCGCTAGTCGATCTTGCCCAGGGCGCGAAGCCTCGCTCGCCCCTTTGCGGCAGTCTCGGGCTCGTCGGATTCGGCGTCCCGCTGCGCAGCGGCTTCGTCGATCTCAGACTCGAATTCGGCGGTTTCGGCGAGGATGCTGACACCCTGCTCGGTGACCGACAGAAAGCCACCGTCCACCGCGATCCGCAGGTCCTTTTCTCCCTCGCGCTCGACTCTCACCATCGCGTCGTCGACGAGCTGCGCCACCAGCGGAATGTGGTTAGGCAGGATGCCGATCTCGCCGGAGGTGGTGCGGGTGAACAGGAACGTACCCGTGCCCGACCAGATCTTGCGATCGACCGCGACGATCTCGATGTCCAATTCCGCCACGTCACACCACCTTTCGCGGGCAGCTCATCACAGCTTTGCGCCGAGGCTCTCGGCCTTCTTGGCCAGGTCGTCCAGGCCACCGATCAGGAAGAACGCCTGCTCGGGCAGGTGATCGAACTCGCCCTTGGCGAGCTTGTCGAAGGCCTCGATCGTCTCCTTGAGCGGAACCGTGGAACCGGGCTGGCCCGTGAACTGCTCGGCCGCCATCATGTTCTGCGACAGGAAGCGCTCGATACGACGGGCCCGCTGGACCAGCTGCTTGTCCTCTTCGGACAGCTCGTCGATACCGAGGATCGCGATGATGTCCTGAAGGTCCTTGTACCGCTGCAGGATTCGGATGACTTCCTGCGCGACGCGGTAGTGCTCGTCCCCGACCACACCCGGATCGAGGATCGTCGAGCTGGATGCCAGCGGATCCACCGCGGGGAAGATGCCCTTGGAGAACACGGCACGGCTGAGCTCGGTGGTGGCGTCAAGGTGCGCGAACGTGGTCGCGGGCGCCGGGTCGGTGTAGTCGTCGGCGGGCACGTACACCGCCTGCATCGACGTGATGGAGCGGCCGCGCGTCGAAGTGATGCGCTCCTGCAGCTCACCCATCTCGTCGGCCAGGGTCGGCTGGTATCCCACCGCGGACGGCATGCGGCCCAGCAGCGTTGACACCTCGGAGCCGGCCTGCGTGAACCGGAAGATGTTGTCGATGAACAGCAGCACGTCCTGGGCCTGCTCGTCGCGGAAGTACTCGGCCATCGTCAGTGCCGACAGCCCGACCCGCATACGGGTGCCGGGCGGCTCGTCCATCTGGCCGAACACCAGCGCGGTGTCCTTGAGCACATCCGCCTCGGCCAGCTCCACCCACAGGTCATTGCCCTCGCGGGTCCGCTCACCCACACCGGCGAACACCGACGTACCGCCGAAGTTGCGGGCAATGCGGTTGATCATCTCCTGGATCAGCACCGTCTTGCCCACGCCGGCGCCGCCGAACAGGGCGATCTTGCCGCCGCGCACATACGGGGTCAGTAGGTCGACGACCTTCAGACCGGTCTCCAGCATCTCGGTCCGGGGTTCCAGCTCGGCGAAGGGCGGCGGCTTGCGGTGGATGGACCAGCGGTCAAAGTCTTTCCCGTAGCCCGGGTCGTCGAGGCAGTTTCCCAGCGCGTTGAACACGTGGCCCTTCACGCCGTCGCCGACCGGCACCGAGATCGAACCACCGGTGTCGATCACCTCGACGCCGCGGACGAGGCCGTCGGTGGGCTGCATCGAGATCGTCCGCACCAGGCTGTCGCCGAGGTGCAGCGCGACCTCCAGCGTTAGCGTCTTGGCGAGCTCCTCGTGGGTGATCTCGGCGTGCAGCGCGTTGAACAGCTCCGGCAACTCTCCGCGCGGGAACTCGACGTCGACCACGGGGCCCGTTATTCGTACAACGCGGCCGTTGGTGTCCTTGCTTGTCGACTTTTCAGCGGTAGCAGTCATATTCTTCGCTTCCTACGGGGCTTATCGGGCGTCGGCGAGCGCGTTTGCACCACCGACGATTTCGCTGATTTCCTGGGTGATCTGGGCCTGCCGCTCCCGGTTGGCCTCCAACGTGAGGGCCTTGATGAGGTCGTCGGCGTTGTCGGTGGCCGACTTCATCGCCCGCTGGCGCGACGCCAATTCCGATGCGGCCGACTCCAGCAGCGCGGCGTACGCGCGGGTGGTGAGGTAGCGCGGCAACAGCGCATCGAACAGCTCGTTCGCGTCCGGCTCGAACGAGTACAGCGTGCGCGGGCCGAGTTCCTCGCCGGTGTACTCGACTTCCATCGGCGCGATCCGGCGCGCCTCGGCCGATTGCGACAACATCGACTTGAACTCGGTGGCCACGATGTGCAGTTCGTCGACGCCGAGGATGCCGTCGGGCCCGGGGTCGTCGCCCACGTCGTCGGCGCCGGCCATGAACGTCTCGACCAACGTCGAGGCGATCTCACGGGCGTTCTCGTAGCTCGGCTGCTCGGAGAAACCGCTCCACGACTCGGTGATCTTCCAGTTCCGGAATCGGTAGTAGTTCAGCGCTTTACGGCCAACCACATACAGGATCGGCGTCTTCCCTTCCTCCCGAAGCAGGGAGAACAGCTCCTCGGCGCGGCGGTAAATGCTGGAGTTGTACGCACCACACAGACCGCGGTCGGACGACACCACGAGAACGCCGGCCCGCCTGGGCTCATCACGCTCGACGAGCAGCGGATGGTCCAGGGCCGCCTCGGCGGCCAGCGTGGTCAGCATGTTGGTGATCTCGAGGGCGTAGGGACGAGCCGCTTGCAGGCGGTTCTGCGCCCTGCCGATGCGTGACGTCGCGATCAGCTCCTGGGCCTTGGTGATCTTCTTGATCGACCCTGCGGAGCGGATCCGTCCGCGCAACTCGCGCAGTGTGGCGGCCATCGCTACTTACTTCTTCTTCGGTGCAGGCTTGCGAACCTTCACCGCTTCCTTGCCGAGCGCTTCTTCATCCAGCGCGTCGACGTGCTCGTCGGGTACGACCGAGACACCGCCGGTGCCCGCGAAGCCCTTCTTGAACTGGTTGATCACCTCGACCAGCTTGTCGCTGGCCTCGTCGCTGAGCTTCTTGGATTCGCGAATCTCCTTGAGGATGTCTCCCTCCGAAGCCCGTACGTGATCGAGGAATTCGGTTTCGAACCGGCCGACGTCCTCGACCGGCACGGAGTCGAGATGACCGCCGGTGCCGAGGAAGATCGACACGACCTGCTCCTCGACGGCCAGCGGGCGGTACTGCGGCTGCTTGAGCAGTTCGACCAGCCGCGCGCCGCGCTCCAGCTGCGCCTTCGAGGTGGCGTCCAGATCCGAAGCGAACGCGGCGAACGCCTCGAGCTCGCGGTACTGCGACAGATCGAGCCGCAGCGACCCGGCCACTTCCTTCATCGCCTTGATCTGTGCGGCGCCGCCCACCCGGGAGACCGATACGCCGACGTTGATCGCCGGGCGCACACCCTGGTTGAACAAGTCGGTCTCCAGGAAGCACTGCCCGTCGGTAATCGAAATGACGTTGGTCGGAATGTAGGCCGAGATGTCGTTGGCCTTCGTCTCGATGATCGGCAGACCGGTCAGCGAACCGCCGCCCAGCTCGTCGGACAGCTTCGCGCAGCGTTCCAGCAGCCGCGAATGCAGATAGAAGACGTCGCCCGGGTACGCCTCGCGGCCCGGCGGGCGGCGCAGCAGCAGCGAGATCGCGCGGTATGCCTCCGCCTGCTTGCTCAGGTCGTCGAACACGATCAGCACGTGCTTGCCTTCATACATCCAGTGCTGGGCGATCGCCGAACCCGTGTACGGCGCAAGCCACTTGAACCCGGCGGAGTCCGAAGCCGGCGCGGCGACGATCGTCGTGTAGTCCATCGCGCCGCCCTCTTCCAGCACGCGGTGCACGGCGGCGATGGTGGTGCCCTTCTGCCCGATCGCCACATACACGCAGCGCACTTGCTGCGTGGGATCGCCGGTCTCCCAGTTCTGCCGCTGGTTGAGGATGGTGTCCACGCAGACGGCGGTCTTGCCGGTCTTGCGGTCGCCGATGATCAGCTGGCGCTGGCCGCGGCCGATGGGCGTCATCGAGTCGATGGCCTTGATGCCGGTCTGCAGCGGCTCCTTCACGCCCTGCCGCTGGACCACCGACGGCGCCTGAATCTCCAGTGCGCGGCGAGTGTCCGCCTCGATGTCGCCGCGGGCGTCGATCGGCTGGGCAAGCGGGTTCACCACCCGACCCAGGAACGCGTCGCCGACCGGGACGGAGAGCACCTCGCCGGTGCGCTTGACCTGCTGGCCCTCTTCGATCTTCTCGAAGTCACCGAGGATCACCGCGCCGACGCTGTGCTCGTCGAGGTTGAGCGCCACTCCAAGCACCCCGCCGGGGAACGCCAGGAGCTCCTGTGTCATCACCGAGGGCAGACCCTCGACGTGGGCGATGCCGTCGCCGGCGTCGATCACCGTGCCGATCTCTTCGCGCGCGGTGTCGGTGGTGAAACCGGAGACGTACTCCTCGATTGCACCCTGGATGTCGTCAGCGGAGATGGTCAACTCTGCCATGGCTTTTCGTCTTCCTGCTTCGGGTCTGGGTCTTCTTGTTTGCGTGGGGTCAGTCCGGCAACTTGGTTTCCGCGGCGGCCAGCTTGGACGACAGCGTGCCGTCGATTATCTCGTCGCCGACGGCGATGTTGAGCCCGCCGAGCAAATGGGGGTTGATGTGCAGCTGCACGGAGACGGGATGGCCGTAGATGCGGGTCAGCACCTCGGTCAACCGGGTCCGCTGCGCGTCGCTCAACGCGGCCGCCGCACCGACATGCGCCACCACTTCGCCGCGGCGCGCGACCGCAAGTTCGGCAAGGTCGATCACCGCGTCGTCGGCACGCTCACCGCGCAGCAGTTCGATGGTCTGCGAAAGCAGCTGGGCGGTCGTGGGATTCACCCCGGAGCCGCTCTCGAGCACATCGTTCAGCAGCTTGACGCGCCCGGCCACGGGTGCGGTGTGGTCGCTGAGCAGCGTGCCCAGCCGCGGCTGGGCGTCGAGAATCCGGCCGAACCGGAAGAGCTGTTCTTCCACCTCACCGGCCTGGTCCTCGCGCTCCGCGCGCACCAACAGCGCCAGCCGCGCAACATGTTCCACAGCGTCGACAAGGTTGGCGTCGGTGGACCAGCGCCCGGACACCGCGGCCTTCAGTACCTCCAGCGCCGTGTCGCCGACCTTGCCCTCCAGGAGCGTCTCGAGCAGGCCAACCTTGGGCGACGGGTTGTCCGCCGGGTCGGCGAGATGACGAGTCAGGATCGACTCCCGAGCCAACAACTTGGCGACGGAGGCCAGATCGTTTGCCACCGAGGACAACTGGTCAGGTCCGAGTCCGGCCGTCACCTCATCGAACCTCTCGACCAGCGCCGCCAGCGACTCCCGGCTTGCCGACCGCAGCCGTGCGGTCGCCCGGTCCGCGACCACCGCTTCCGACGGGGCCATCGCGTCGAGTTCGTCGAGGAACCGATCTACGGTCGCCGACTGCGACTCGGGGTCCGCGACGTGCTCACGCACCAATTCGTCCGCACGACTGACCGACTCGGTGCCGAGATCCTGACGCAGCTGGCGGATCAACTGGGCGCGGAGCAGCTGAACCTGCTGGGCGCCTTGCACTTTGATCCGCTCGACCTCGGCGTCGGCCTGTGCGCGCAACTGCTCGACGAGGCGCTCGGCGTCAACTCGCGCTTCTTCGGTTACCCGCTTGGCCTCGGCCTTGGCTTGCTCCACCGCCTTTTCGTGGGCCTTCTCGGCCTCGGCCAACCGCTTCTTGGCCTCCGCACTCTCTTCCAACTGCTTGCGTACGTTCTCTTGCTGAGACGTCATCAACTTGCGCACCGGCGGTACGACGTAGCGCCACAGCAGAAATACGATGACCGCGAAGCCGATGAGCTGACCGATGAATGTCGACATACCTACCGTCCCGAAGCCGATGTAGCCGCGGCGCTCCTCGCGCCAGTGACCTCGACACCGAGCACCCGGCCGGCCAGTGTCGTCGACAGCGTCTCCACCGACGACCGAAGATCAGCCTCGATGGCGTCGGCCTGCTGCTCCAGTTCCTCCCCCGCCCGCTGCAGCGTCGACGCCACTTCTTCTCCGGCCCGGCCACGCATGTCCTCGAGGATCTTTCGACCTTCCGCTCGCGCGTCGTCACGGAGCCCAGAAGCTTCGCTGCGCGCTCTGGCCATCTCGGCTTGGTAGTCGTCGTCCGCGGCGGCGAACTGGTCGGCCGCCTTCCGGCTGTCCTCGACGGTCTGCTTCACCATGGCATCGCGTTCGCGCAGCACCTTGCTGATCGGCGGCACAACCCATTTGCCGATCACGCCGAGCACGATCAGGAAGATGATCAGCACGAAGAAGAAGGTGCCGTTGGGGATGAGGAAGTTGCTGGTGCCGCCCTCCTCTGCCGCCAGGACGGTAACGCTCGCGTCGATCATCGCAGTGAACTAACCCGCCGAAACCGGGGTGGCGAACACGAACAGCGCCATGAACGCCAGGTTGATGAAGTACGCGGCCTCAACCAGGCCGACCGTGATGAAGAACGGAGTGAACAGTCTGCCCTGCGCCTCCGGCTGGCGCGCGATTCCGTGAATCAGCGCGTTACCGGCGATACCGTCACCGACACCGGCGCCGATCGCGCCGCCGGCCATGATCAGTCCACCGCCGATGAGGGCGCCGGCAGCGATAGTGGGATCCATATCCTTTTATCCTCCTTGATAACTGGTAGGCCGTCCTACCAGTATTTGTGGCAAGTATCGGTGCACTAGTGGTGCTCCTCTTCCAGTTCCATCGACTGGCTGAAGTACAAGATGGTCAGCAGAGCGAAGATGAATGCCTGGATCGCGCCGACGAACAGGTCGAAGCTCTTCCAGATCGCGTTCGGCGCCCACATGATCCACGGCGGGAACAACGCGATCAGCGCGACTAGGATGCCGCCGGCGAAGATGTTGCCAAAGAGTCGGAGCGACAACGAAATCGGCTTGGCGATCTCCTCGACGAGGTTGATCGGCGCCAGGAACGCGACGTGGCCCTTGAGCACCTTGATCGGGTGCCCGACGATGCCGCGCCGCCAGATGCCGGCCGCGTGGTAGCAGACGAAGACGAACAGCGCGAGCGCCAGCACGAAGTTGATGTCGGACGCCGGTGGCTTCAGCAGCTCGTGAGTCGCACCGGTGGAATCGGTGTATTGCACCGGCAGCACCGATAGCCAGTTCGCGACCAAGATGAACACGAACAGCGTTACCGCCAGCGGCAGCACGAACGGAGCGATCCGCATGCCGATCGCCGTCTCGACCTGGTTACGCAGTTGAACCGTGATCGCTTCCCAGAACAGCTGCACGCCGCCGGGCACACCGGTGGATGTGACCTTGGCGCGCAAGAAGAATGCCAGCCCGATCACGATCACCGCGGCGACCGCGGTCGCCAGCACCGTGTCGGTGTTGACCGTCAGCCCGAACCAGTGAGCTTCCGTGTGGTGGCCGACCTGGATCGCGGCTTCGGCGAGGATCGTCTCGGTCATTGCTGTGTGGCCTCCCCTTCGAGTCCGTCAGCGGAACCGGCCCGCAGTTTCTTCATCACCGGTAGCGCGGTCGAGATCACCAGCACCACCTGGAACAACGCCATGCCGAACACCACGCCCAGCCCCTGCGGCCGGAAGATGAACGCGATCGTCAGTCCGATCACCGTCATCACCAACAGCCGGGTGGCGGAATTCAGCGCCATCTTCCGTTTCAGCGGATGCGCCTCGGTGGTGATGGAGTCCACCGCCCGCTGGATCAGGATCGCGTTGAGCAAACCCAGTCCGAGACCGACGCCGAAGAACACACCAACCATCGGGTGACCGAGCAGCCCCGCGGCCAAGGTCACCAGTCCGGCTAGCGCGACACAGATTGCGAGCAGGCGCAGCGGCCTGAAAGCTACGGACGGAAACACCAACGGCGCGTCGTGCGCTGGCGTCGTCACTGCTTCACCTCAATCCCGCGGTCAGAGGAGATGTCCCGATGATTCTGTGCGTGGCGCCCCGAGCGTATCGGAGGGCGACGGGCGCGCTGGAATCACCCAAGGGGTAGCTCCCTTTGTCGGTCGTTGTTCCGTGCCGATCGGCGGTTAACCGATGGCCCGGGGGCCGGCAACCCGCGAGGTTTTTTCGGGTTCGAGCAGCACCGTACCACATGGTAAAGGCCCTAAACGGGGGCTACTACTTTTTGTCGTACATTCCCTCGAACTGGTCATCGCGACGCCTCAAAAGCGGGATGAGCGTCACCACGATCGCGACCAGAATCGCCGCCAGCATGACCGCGCCGGTGTAGCGCGGATCGAAGAAGATCGTGCTCGCCGCGCCCAGCGCGACGATGCCCACCCAGAGATAGATCAACAGGACAACTCGTCGGTGTGAATGCCCGATCTGCAGCAACCGGTGATGCAGGTGCATCTTGTCCGGTGTCGAGAAATGCACGCCCGCCCGGGTCCGCCGGATCACCGCCAGCAGCATGTCAAGCATCGGCACGAACATCACCGCCACCACCAACAGGAACGGCGACAGCAGAGCGAACACGTCGCGCGCCCCGTAGGCGTTCTGCGAGATCGGGCCGGCCGCAGTGGTGGAGGCCGCGGCGAGCATCAGACCGATCAGCATCGAGCCGGAGTCGCCCATGAAGATCTTGGCGGGGTGGAAGTTGTGCGGCAGGAAGCCCAGACACGCGCCGGCGAGCACCACCGAAATCACCGCGGGCGGATAGAACAGGACGTCGCCGCCGTGATCGCGTAGCAGGCCCACCGAGAAGATGCAGATGGCCGACGCGGTGATCAGACCGAGCCCGGCGGCCAGGCCGTCGAGCCCGTCGACGAAGTTCATCGCGTTGACGATGGCCACCGTCAGCGCGAGCGTCAGCAGGATCGACGACGCCTGGTCCAGCACGATGGTGCCGACGCCGCCGATCGGGATGTAGAGCACGCTCCACGCGACGCCCATGGTGACAAGCACGCTTGCTGCGGTGATCTGGCCCGCGAACTTCGTCAACGCATCGAGTCCCCACTTGTCGTCGATCAGGCCGATGGCCATGATCAGCCCGCCGGCGACGACGACCGCGGGCATGCCCGACGAATAGACGAACCCGCGGGTCAGCGCCGGCAGCTGGGACGCCAGCAGAACGGCCGCCACCACGCCGATGTACATCGCCAAGCCGCCCATGCGCGGCGTCGGCTGAAGATGGACGTCGCGTTCCCGCGGAATCGCTACCGCACCAAGCCGGCGCGCCAGCACGCGCACCCATCCGGTCGCGAAGTAAGTGATGATCGCCGCGGTCAGTCCGACCAGCGCGAGCTCACGCAGCGGGACGCCGGCGCCGCGATCGTTGAGCGCCAGCAGGCCGTCTGCTGCGTAGACCACCGATGAACCGTACGCCACCAAGCTGTGCTCAATCCGTCAGCGTCGCGGGGTCCACACCGAGCACTTTCGCGACGGCGTCCACGGTCACCGGTCCTTCCCGCAGCACCCGCGGATGGGCACCGGTGAGGTCCACGATCGTCGACGCCGCCTGTTGCTGCGACGGTCCGGCGTCGAGATAAACCTCGACGAGATCGCCGAGTTGCTGCCGCGCATCGTCGACGGTGATCGCCGCGGGCCGGCCCGAGATGTTGGCGCTCGACACGGCCATCGGCCCCACCACCCGCAGCAGCTCGATGGCCACCGGATGCAGCGGCATGCGCAACATGACGGTGCCGTGCGCATCGCCAAGGTCCCATTGCAGAGACGGCGCTTGGCGCACCACGAGACTCAGCGCGCCGGGCCAGAACGCCCGGATGAGTTCGCGCGCGCTGTGCGGGACGGTGTACACCAGGCCGTCGATCGTGTGCCACGAGCCAACCAACACCGGGACCGGCATGTCGCGGCCACGGCCCTTCGCCGACAACAGCGCGGCGACGGCGGCACTGTCGAAGGCGTCGGCGCCGATGCCGTAGACGGTGTCGGTGGGCAGCACGACGAGACGGCCGCCTTTGAGCGCGCTGATCGCCGAAGCGATTCCCGCCGCCCGCGCCTCGTCATCGGCGCAGTCGAACACCTCCGTCATGCCTCGACTCCCACTCGCTCCGGTCCTCGCTCGTACCTCGCTGCGATCCTCACTCGCGGTCGTCTTCGGGCCGTCATGCCTCGACTCCCACTCGCTCCGGTCCTCGCTTCGGGCGGGAGCTTGCGGTTCGCCCCATCGACCTGGGCCTCGCTGCGATCCTCACTCGCGGTCGTCTTCGGGCCGTCATGAGGCCAGCCTCTCACTGGGTTCTGGTCGCGGTGACGAACCTGGGCCGGCCGGTCAGGTCGCGTCGGGCGGTGATGTCGCCGAATCGGCCTGGGCGGGTGAACGCTTCGACGGTGCGGGCCGACGTGGTGTCGTCGTGCTCCACGGCGCAACTCCCTCCGTCGCGGAGCCAGCGCGCGGCCAGGTCGATGATGGAGTTGATGACGGCCATGCCGTCCGGCCCGCCGAACAGGGCGTGCGGCGGATCATGTTCGGCCACTTCGGGTTCCAGTGTTGCCCCGTCGGGAATGTAGGGCGGGTTGGCAACAATGAGGTCCACTCCGCCGTCGAGCTCGGAAAGCAGTCCGGGCTGTGTCACGTCGGCGCGGAGTAGTTCGACGGGGGTGCCGGCCACGTTGCGGCGGGCGTAGGCGAGCGCGTCCTCGGAGTCGTCGACGGCGATGACGCGGGCGTCGGGCCAGCGCTTGGACAGCGCCAGGGCGAGCGCGCCGGAACCGGTGCACAGGTCGACGATCACCGGGTATGGCGACAACGGTTGAGCGAGCGCCCATTCCAGCATCGATTCGGTTTCCGGCCGCGGGATGAACACACCGGGGCCAACGTGCACGGTCACCGGACCGAACGCCGCGGTGCCGGTGAGGTGTTGCAGCGGTACCCGCCGCAGGCGTGCCGCGATGAGGTCGTCGTACCGGTCGAAGAACCCGGGGCCGGCGTCGGCGAGCGCCAGGCGACCGCGGTCGGTGCCGGCCGCGTGGGCGGCGAGCAGTTCGGCGTCGGTGCGCGGCGATCCGACTCCCGCCTCGGCCAGCGCCACCGCGGCGGCGTCGATGACCTGGCGCAGCCGGGTCATGCCTGCTGCAGCCTGGACTGTTTGTCGGCGGCGGCCAGCGCATCGAACAGCGCGTCGAGGTCGCCGTCGAGCACCTGGTCGAGGTTGTGCGCCTTGAAATTGATCCGGTGATCGGCGATCCGGTTCTCCGGGAAGTTGTACGTGCGGATCCGCTCGCTGCGGTCGACGGTGCGAATCTGGCTGGCGCGGTCCGCCGAAGCGTCGGCCTGCGCCTGCTCCTCGGCGAGCGACTGCAGCCGGGCGGCGAGCACCTGCAGCGCGCGGGCCTTGTTCTGCAGCTGCGAGCGCTCGTTCTGGCAGGTGACCACGATGCCGGTGGGCAGGTGGGTGATGCGTACCGCCGAGTCGGTGGTGTTGACGCCCTGACCGCCCTTGCCCGATGACCGGTAGACGTCGATGCGCAGATCGGACTCGTCGATCTGGACCTGTTCGACTTCTTCGGGTTCGGGGTACACCAGCACGCCCGCCGCCGACGTGTGCACCCGGCCCTGCGACTCGGTGACCGGAACCCGCTGCACGCGGTGCACGCCGCCCTCGAACTTCAGCCGGGACCAGACGCCGTCGGCAGAGTCGCCCTTGCTGGAGATGGACAGCGTCGCGTCCTTGTAGCCGCCCAAATCGGATGTCGTCTCGCCGAGCACGGTGACGTTCCAGCCGTGCCGTTCGGCATAGCGGATGTACATCCGCGCCAGGTCGGCGGCGAACAGCGCGGACTCCTCGCCGCCCTCCCCCGACTTCACCTCCAGCACGATGTCGTCGGCGTCGTGCGGGTCGCGCGGGGCGAGCAGGTCGGTGAGCTGGGTGTCGAGCTCTTCGACCGTCGCGGTGAGCTCGTCGGCCTCCGCGGCGAAGGATTCGTCGTCGGCGGCGAGTTCGCGAGCCGTCTCCAGGTCGCCGCGGGCGGCTTCCAGCTTGCGGTAGGTCGCGACGATCGGTGAGACCTTCGCGAAGCGGCGACCGACCTTGCGGGCCGCGGCCGGATCGGCGTGCAGGTTGGGGTCAGCCAGCTGGCGCTCGAGGTCGGCAAGCTCGGTCAGCAACGCATCAATGACCGGCGCGGTGTCCGTCACGTCGCCCTCCTTCCCCGGAACGCACTCCGTTCAATCGTTCGCTAAACACGAAGCGACGCCCGGCCTGCGCTCGCGCGACAGATCGGGCGTCGGGGAGACAGCTATTTGTCGGCTGCAGCAGCCTTGCGCTTGCCGTAGCGCTTCTCGAAGCGGGCCACGCGGCCGCCGCTGTCGAGGATCTTCTGCTTGCCGGTGTAGAACGGGTGGCACTGGGAGCAGACCTCGACGTGGATCTGTCCGCCCTTCTTGGTGCTGCGCGTAGTGAACGTGTTGCCGCAGCCGCAGTGCACGGTGGTCTCGACGTAGTCAGGGTGAATACCCGATTTCATGGTTTCCTCTTCAATCGTTGGCCGCCGGGTCGCCCGTCCATGACCTGGAGGTATCGGGCGTGAACCGGAACCGAGGTGTCAACGGTCCATTATGCCAGGTCAACCGCCAGCAGCCTAAACGCGTGGGCGAGGGCCGGTATTCCTGGTCTGCCCTGGTCGCCGAAGCTGATCCACGCTTCTCCGTCCGCCGCGCAGTGAACAAAGTTCGAAAACTGTCTACCATGTTCAGCCTGGCGGACAATCGCCGCATGCCGCTTGGCAGAATGCTCTGATCGCGCCCGGCCGGGCAATGAAACGAACGAGGGACCCACTGGGTGACGAGCAGTACCGCCGCCAAGAACGTCCGCGATCGACTGATCGACGCGGCGGAAGTCTGCATGCGCGCCAAGGGAATTCGATCGACGACGGTGTCCGAGGTCGCCGAGGTCGCCGGTGTGTCGCGCGGCTGGCTGTACCGGCATTTCCCGGACAAGGTCTCGCTACTGGGCGCTGCGATCGTGCGTATCAACGAGGCGTACTGGTCCGAGGCACATGCGTTGCTCGAACAAGTCGAGGGCCTCGACCGGCAGATTGCGAACGGCGTCTTACACGGCCGGAGCGCATACGACGAGCCCGGCGCGCTTCTGATGAAGCTGCGGATGGAAGAGCCCGAGGAGTTCGCGGCGTGCGCCGGCGCGGGCGTACAGGGCTTGGTGCCCGACGTCGCCGAGTTCTGGCGGCGCTATCTGGTCGCCGCGCGTGATCGCGGCGACATCCACCCCGACATCGACATCGCCGAGGCGTCGGAATGGGTTGCGCGCGTGATCATCTCACTGGCAACCGTGCCGGGCGACACCCTTGATGCGAGCGATCCCGCGCAGGTGCTGACCCATGTGCGGCGCTACGTGATGCCGGGCCTACGCGCCGACCCCGCGGTGTGACCTAGTCGGAGTCCATGTTGCCCGGGGTGGTCTTGGAGACCTGCACCAGGAACTCGTAGTTGTTCTTCGTCTTGCGCAGCTGGCTCATCAGCAGGTCGATGGCCTGGTGCGAATCCAGACCCGACAGCACGCGGCGCAGCTTGTGCACGATGCCGAACTCCTCCTTGGACAGCAGAAGCTCGTCCTTACGGGTGCCCGACGGGTTGACGTCGACCGCCGGGAAGACCCGGCGCTCGGAGATCTTGCGGTCGAGCTTGAGCTCGGCGTTGCCGGTGCCCTTGAACTCCTCGAAGATCACCGTGTCACCGGTCGACCCGGTCTCCACCATCGCCGTCGCGACGATGGTCAGCGAGCCGCCCTCCTCGATGTTGCGCGCCGCGCCGAGGAACCGCTTGGGCGGATACAGCGCGGTCGAGTCGACACCACCGGACAGGATTCGGCCCGAGGCCGGCGACGCATTGTTGTAAGCGCGCCCCAGGCGGGTGATCGAGTCGAGCAGCACGACGACGTCCTTGCCCTGCTCCACCAGGCGCTTGGCCCGTTCGATCGCCAACTCGGCGACCGTCGTGTGGTCCGACGGCGGACGGTCGAAGGTCGAGGCGATGACCTCGCCCTTCACCGAGCGCGTCATATCGGTGACTTCCTCAGGCCGCTCGTCGACGAGCACCACCATCAGGTGGCACTCGGGGTTGTTCTTGGTGATCGCGTTCGCGATGTCCTGCAGGATCGTGGTCTTGCCGGCCTTGGGCGGCGACACGATCAGCGCACGCTGGCCCTTGCCGATCGGCATGATCAGGTCGATGACGCGCGTCGTGAGCCGGTCCGGCGTGGTCTCCAGGCGCAGCCGCTCGTTCGGGTACAGCGGGGTCAGCTTGGTGAAGTCGGGGCGATTCTTGGCATCGTCGACCGGTCCGCCGTTGACGGTGTCCAGCCGCACCAGCGGGTTGAACTTCTGCCGCTGGTTGGGCTGTTCGCCCTCCTTGGGCACGCGGACGGCGCCTGTGATGGCGTCGCCGCGGCGAAGGCCGTTCTTGCGCACCATGTTCATCGACACGTAGACGTCGTTGTGTCCGGGGAGATAGCCGGACGTGCGGACGAACGCGTAGTTGTCGAGCACGTCGAGGATGCCGGCAACCGGCTGAACGACGTCGTCTTCGCGCAGTTCGGTGTCGGCGTTGCCGCCGTCACCGCCGCCACGCTCGCGGCGCCTGCGGTCGCGGAACCGGCGTCCGCGGCGGCCCTGGCGGCCCTCGCCGTCGTCATCGCCGCGGTTCTGGCCGCCCTGCTGCTGATCGCCTTGCTGTTGATCGCCGCTGTCGGACTTGGTGTCCCGCTTTGCGGCCTGGTCGCCTTCGGCGTCAGCCTTGGTGTCCTGTTTGTTCTGTTCCGAGCCGGCCGTACCCGCCTCGCGGGAGGCGCCGCGACGCTCGCGGCGCTGTGGGCGCTGCTGCTGGTCATCCGCCTCGCCGGAGCCGCGGTCGTCGGTGCCGGTTTCGGTCGCTGTGTCCGAAGTCGACTCGGCGGGCGTCGTCGCGTCCTTCGCGCCGCGCTCGGTGTCCGCTTCGCGCGGACGGCCGTTGGACTCGCCGCGACGCTCACGGATGGCGGCGATGAGCTCGCTCTTGCGCATTCCGGAAGAGCCCTCGACGCCGATCTGCTTGGCGAGCGCGCGCAATTCGGGCAGCACCATTGTCGACAGCGAGCCAGACCGAGCGCCCGACGCGACATCAGCTGTCGGTGCGGTCTCCGCGGGCGGCGCCGAGACGGGCGCTTCGGCCTCCGCGGAAGATGAAGTGTCTGAATTCACGGGGTTCGGCAGCTCGACATTTTCGCTGCTGCCACCAGCCGTGATGAGGTCCGTATCAGTCACGGATTTCCTTTCTATCCCTCGCTGACTGAGTCACGCGGGGGTCCGTTGCATTCAGCCGATTCGCTGAATGCGGGGGTCCCACCATTGCGTCTGCAACGGTGATCGCCGGGATTCGCCGCTATACGGCGAACCGTCATCCACGAGAAGAATTGGTGGTCGTCCTAGTGTCTGCGCAGGCGGAGACGCTGCGATTGCTGGACGACAGCGAGGATATCCCGCTTCGGTGCTGGAAGCAAGAAACACGGTGATTCGCGTGTGACTGGTGGTGCGAACTACGCAAGTCAACTCCGAACGGCCACGCCGGACGTCCATCGAACGCCCTCACCAACGGCCAACTCGCTGACGGTGAACCCGTTGGCGGCGCCATACTCCAGGGCTTCTGCCGGCAGTTCTGGTGTGGAACTCAGTGCGATGACCGCAGGCCCAGCCCCGGACAGCACCGCTGCAACTCCACAACGCCGCAGTATCCGCAGGTATTCCGCCGACGCCGGCATCGCGCTCGCCCGCTGCGGCTGGTGCAGGACGTCCTCGGTCGCCTCCATCAGAAGGTCGGGCCGTTCGGTCAGCGCCACCACCAGCAGCGCCGCGCGGCTGACGTTGAACCGGGCGTCGGTATGGCTGACCTGCTCCGGAAGCAGGACGCGGGTCTCCGCCGTGGACGAGCGCTCCTCGGGAATCGCGGGAAACAGGTGGATGTCGGGGTGCAGCCGCAGTGGCGCCGCCCCATAACGCGGGTGCGCCCCGTCATGCTCCGTCCAAGACACCACCGCCCCGCCGAGGACGGCGGCCGACGCGTTGTCGGGATGTCCCTCGAACTCCGATGACAGCTGGATCAGTTCCGACTCGGTCAGCGGCGTCAGACCAGCTTGTGTCACAAGGCCGTTGACGGCTGCGATTCCACCGACGACGGCCGCTGCAGACGAGCCGAGCCCGCGGGAGTGCGGAATGTCGTTGCGGCAGCGGACGATCAGGCCCGGGGCGGTGACACCGGTGACGAGCAGTCCGCGTTTGACAGCACGCACCACAAGGTGCGAGGAGTCGAGTGGAACCTGACCGGCACCCTCGCCCTCGACCTCGACGGTGAGACCGGATTCGGTTGTCTCCACCACGATTTCGTCGTACAAGCTAAGCGCGAGCCCCAGACTGTCGAAGCCGGGCCCGAGATTGGCACTGGACGCGGCGACGACGGAAGCGGCCGTCAACCCGGCCGGCAGAGTCTGCGTCACCGACAATCCACTTCGCTAGACCAGCCCCAGCTTCGCGACCACGGCGACGGGATCGACGGGAACCGGGATGACTGTCGGCATGCCCTTCAGGGCGGTGTCGGGGTCCTTGAGCCCGTTGCCGGTCACGGTGCACACCACGGTCGAACCCTTGGCCACCCAGCCGTCCTCGATCGACTTGAGCAGGCCCGCGATGCTCGCCGCCGACGCCGGCTCGACGAACACGCCCTCGGTGCGCGCCACCATGTGATATGCCGCGAGGATCTCCTCGTCGGTGGCGGCCAGGAAGCGGCCCTTGGACTGCTGCTGGGCCTCCACCGCCGACGTCCACGACGCCGGCGAGCCGATGCGGATCGCGGTGGCGATGGTCTCCGGCTCGCTCACCGGTTCGCCGAGCACCAGCGGCGCGGCGCCGGCGGCCTGCGTTCCCAGCATGCGGGGCAGCCGCTCCGAGACGCCGTCTCGGTGGTACTCGGTGTAGCCCTTCCAGTAGGCGGTGATGTTGCCCGCGTTGCCGACGGGCAGGGCGTGCACGTCGGGCGCGATGCCGAGCGCGTCGACGATCTCGAACGCCGCCGTCTTCTGCCCTTCGATGCGATACGGGTTGACCGAGTTGACCAGCGAGATGGTCGGGAAGTCGGCGGTGAGCTTGCGGGCCAGTTCCAGGCAGTCGTCGAAGTTGCCGTCGATCTGAATGATCTTCGCGCCGTGCATGACGGCCTGCGCGAGCTTGCCCATCGCGATCTTGCCCTGCGGCACCAGCACCGCACAGGTGATCCCGGCGCGGGCCGCATACGCCGCTGCCGACGCCGACGTGTTACCCGTCGACGCGCACAGCACGGCCTGCTGGCCGCGGGCCACCGCTTCGGTGACGGCCATCGTCATCCCGCGGTCCTTGAACGAGCCCGTCGGGTTGAGCCCTTCGACCTTGAGATGCACTGTGCAGCCGGTGTATTCGGACAACCGTGGCGCCGGGAGCAGCGGGGTGCCGCCCTCGCGCAGGGTGATCGGAGTCCAGTCGTCCTCGACCGGAAGCCGGTCGCGGTAGGCGGCGATCAGGCCGGGCCAGGGCTGGTGAACGGCCCTCCCCCGCAAGCGGGAGGTGCCCCCAGGCGGTGCAAGGCTCATTCGCTGGTTCCTTCCATGCGAAGCACGCTGTTCACGCTTTGCACGACGTCGAGATCAGCGAGTGCCGCGACGGTGTCCGAGAGCGCGGCATCGGTGGCCTGATGGGTGACGACGACGATGCGCGCGCCACACCGCTGGCCACCCTCGTCGACCATGCCCTCTTGGCGCACCTCGGCGATGCTGACCTCGCGCTTGCCGAATTCGGCTGCGACAGAGGACAGTACGCCGGGGCGGTCGGCGACGTTCATGTTGACGTAATAGCGGGTCGGGATGAAACCGATCGGCGAGATGGGCAGCTTGGCGTATTTCGACTCCCGCGGCCCCCGGCCGCCCTGCACGCGGTTGCGCGCGGCCATCACCAGGTCCCCCATCACCGCCGACGCGGTCGGTGCGCCGCCGGCGCCCTGCCCGTAGAACATCAGCCGGCCTGCCGCCTCCGCCTCAACGACGACGGCGTTGAAGGCGCCGTTGACCGCGGCAAGCGGATGGTCCAGCGGCACCAGCGCCGGATAGACTCGCGCCGAAACCCGTTGCTGCCCTTCGTCGGTGGTGAGTCGCTCGCAGATGGCCAGCAGCTTGATGGTGCAGCCCAGTGCCCGCGCCGACGCGAAGTCGGCCGGGGTGACCTTGGTGATGCCCTCCCGGTACACGTCGTCGACGTGGACGCGCGTGTGGAACGCGATGGACGCCAGGATCGCGGCCTTGGCGGCGGCATCGTAGCCCTCGACGTCGGCGGTGGGATCGGCCTCGGCGTAACCCAGGGCGCTGGCGTCGGCAAGGGCGCTGGCGTAGTCGGCGCCGGTGCTGTCCATCTCGGAGAGGATGTAGTTGGTGGTGCCGTTGACGATTCCGGCCACCCGCAACACCGTGTCACCCGCCAGTGATTGGGTCAGCGGACGGATGACCGGGATGGCGCCGGCCACGGCGGCCTCAAAATAGAGGTCGACGTGGGCGTGTTCGGCGGCCTGCGCCAGCTCACCGGTGGACTGCGCCATCAGCGCCTTGTTGGCCGTGACGACGGACTTGCGCTGTTCCAGTGCGGCGAGAATCGCCTTGCGGGCGGGTTCGACCGGCCCCATCAGCTCGACGACGATGTCGACGTCGTCGCGCGAGACCAGCTCTTCGACGTTGTCGGTGAGCAACTCGACCGGCGCGCCGCGATCATCGGACACCCGGCGCACGCCGATACCGCGAAGTTGCAGCGGTGCTCCGATGCGGGCGGCCAGATCGGTCGCGCTGTCCTCGATGATGCGGACCACCTGACTGCCGACATTGCCCAGCCCGAGCACCGCGACGCCGATGGGCTTCTCGTCACCGTTCATAGGTCACCTCACTTCCAAACTAAGCAGATCGTCGACCGTCTCCCGGCGCAGAATCAGGCGGGCTTGGCCGTCGCGCACGCCCACCACGGCAGGACGGCCGATCAGGTTGTAGCGGCTCGACATGGAGTAGCAGTATGCGCCGGTGGCCGCGACGCCCAACAGGTCGCCGGGCTTGATGTCGTCGGGCACCCACGTGTCGCGAACGACGATGTCCCCGCTTTCGCAATGTTTTCCGACGATGCGCGACAGCGCCGGTGGGGCGTCGCTGGTGCGGGAGATCAGACGGACGTCGTATTCGGCGCCGTACAACGAGGTCCGGATGTTGTCGCTCATCCCGCCGTCGACGCTGACGTAGCGGCGGTACTGGTTGGACGCGACGGCCACATCTTTGACGGTGCCGACCTGATACACGGTGATGGTCCCAGGGCCGGCGATGGCGCGGCCGGGCTCCACCACCAGCCGCGGCGCAGGCAGGCCGACCGCGGCCGACTCGTTGCGGACGATGGCGCCGAGCTTGGCGGCAAGGAGCTGCACCGGCGGCGGATCGTCGTGGGGCAGATAGGAAATGCCGAGGCCGCCGCCGAGGTCGACGGTGGAGATCTGCTCCGTCTTGTCGACGCCGAACTCGGCGACCACGTCGTGCAGAAGGCCGATCACGCGGTGCGCGGCAAGCTCGAAGCCGTCGACGTCGAAGATCTGCGAGCCGATGTGACTGTGCAGGCCGACCAACCGCAGGTGGTCGGTGGCGAACACGCGACGCACCGCGGCCATCGCAGCCCCGTTGGCCAACGACAGTCCGAACTTCTGATCCTCGTGCGCGGTGGAGATGAACTCGTGAGTGTGCGCCTCGACCCCGACGGTGACCCGCACGAGCACGTCCTGGACGACGCCGGCCTGACCCGCGATCTCGTCGAGGCGTTCGATCTCGGTCATCGAGTCCAGGACCACATGGCCGATCCCGGCCTTGACGGCGGACGTCAGCTCGTCGACGGACTTGTTGTTGCCGTGCAACGCGATTCGGCCGGGCGGGAAGTCGGCGTGGAGAGCGACGGCCAGCTCGCCGCCGCTGCACACGTCCAGCGACAGGCCCTCGTCGTCGATCCACCGCGCCACCTCGGTGCACAGGAACGCCTTGGCCGCGTAGCGCACGAACTCGCCGCCGCCGAACGCCTCCGCGATCTCGCGGCAGCGCGACCGGAAGTCGTCCTCGTCGATCACGAACACCGGCGTGCCGAACTCGGCCGCGATGTCGGTGACCGGCACGCCGCCGATCGACACCACGCCGTTGTCGCCGCGAACGGTGTTGTACGGCCAGACATTCGGAGCAAGGTTGAGCACCTCGCCCGGGGATTGTGGGCGGGGCGGGGCGCCGCCGTGGTGGATCTCCTCAGCGTGCCTGGGCCCCGCGGGATGGGCGATCACATCCGCTCCGGGGCGGAGACGCCGAGGATGCCCAGACCGTTGGCGATGACCTGGCGGGTGGCCTGGCACAGCGCCAGCCGCGCGGCATGCAGTTCGTTCGGGGCTTCGTCGCCTTGCGGCAATACCCGGCAGGAGTCATAGAACCGGTGGTAATCGCCGGCCAAGTCCTCGAGATAGCGGGAGACCCGGTGCGGTTCGCGTAGGGCCGCAGCGGTTTTGAGGACGCGCGGGAACTCGCCGATATTGCGGATCAGCGCGCCTTCCTTCTCGTGCGTGAGCAGCTCGAGGTGCGAGGTGTCCGGTATGACGCCCAGTTCGGCGGCGTTGCGCGCCAAGGCGGAGAGCCGGGCATGCGCGTATTGCACGTAATAGACCGGGTTTTCGTTGGACGCCGACGACCACAACGCGAGGTCGATGTCGATCGGCGTGTCCACCGAGGAGCGGATCAGGGCGTACCGGGCGGCATCGACACCGATGGCCTCGACGAGGTCGTCGAGCGTGATCACGGTGCCGGCGCGCTTACTCATCCGCACCGGCTGGCCGTCGCGGATCAGGTTGACCATCTGGCCGATCAGCACCTCGACGGTGTCCGGATCGTCGCCGAGGGCCGCGGCGGCGGCCTTGAGCCGTGCGATGTACCCGTGATGGTCGGCGCCGAGCATGTAGATGCACAGGTCGAACCCGCGCTGCCGCTTGTCCAGGAAGTAGGCCAGGTCGGCGGCGATGTAGGCGGGCGCACCATCGCTCTTGATGACGACGCGGTCCTTGTCGTCGCCGAACTCCGTGGTGCGCAACCAGATTGCGCCGTCTTTCTCGTAAATGTTGCCGGTGCGACGCAGCTGGGCGATGGCCTGATCCACCCGACCGCTCGAGTGCATCGAGTCTTCGTGGGTGTAGACGTCGAAGTCGGTGCCGAAGTCGTGCAGGGACTGTTTGATGTGGGTGAACATCAGGTCGACGCCGATAGACCGGAACGTCTCGTGCATCTCGTCGTCGGGGAGGCTCAGCGCGTCGGGTGCCTTCTGCAGTATCTGGGCGGCGATGTCGCCGATATAGCTGCCGGCGTAGCCGTCCTCGGGCGTGGGTTCGCCCTTGGCGGCGGCGATCAACGAGTTGGTGAAACGATCGATCTGGGCGCCGTGGTCGTTGAAGTAGTACTCGCGCACGACTTCGGCGCCCTGGGTGGACAGCAGCCGACCCAGCGCGTCGCCGACGGCGGCCCAACGGGTGCCGCCGATGTGGATGGGCCCGGTCGGGTTGGCGGAGACGAACTCCAGGTTGATCTTCTGGCCGTCGAGCGCCTCGGAGTTGCCGTAGTTCAGGCCGGCGTCGATGACGTTGTTGACGATGACGCCTTGGGCGGAGGCTTCGATACGCAGGTTGACGAACCCGGGGCCCGCGACCTCGGCGGCGGCGATGCCATCGGCGTCGGCCAGCGCGGTGGCCAGCCATCCGGCCAGTTCACGGGGGTTGGCGCCGACCTTCTTGCCGAGCTGCAGGGCCACGTTGGTGGCGTAGTCGCCATGCTCGGGATTGCGGGGACGTTCGACGGTGACGGTTGCCGGCAGAGCTGAGGTGTCGAGGCCGTGCTCGGCCAGCACCGCGGCGGCGGTGGTCTTGAGCAGCTCGGCCAGGTCGGCGGGGGTCACGAGGGTCCATCCTATGGTCTGAGGTGGTGACGCCCCGAATCCATTCCTGGCGGCAGGCGGTCACGCGGATGCGTTAGGCTGTCGAAGCCCATTGGCGCAGTCTCATTACCATGCGCCCCCGTAGCTCAGGGGATAGAGCGTCTGCCTCCGGAGCAGAAGGCCGCAGGTTCGAATCCTGTCGGGGGCACTCACTCAAAAACTGGCTCTCACCAGCCAGTATAGACCGTGCCGATCGGCCCGACGGCAGGGCTCAACAATCTTCCAACCATCTACCGTCTTCGCTGGCGGGTCGGATTCGTTAGCTGGTCGGAGTGTGCTCATAACTCGGGAGAGGGGTCTGGTGCGGCGTCGTCGGAGGTCGAATCCTCGATGCCGCTCGGTAGCGTTTGCGCACCTCTTGTTACTCCGACATCGCGGTCAGCGCGATATCCAAAATTGCGTACCCGCCATCGTAATCGTGAAAACGGAAATCTCACCGCAATAGCCATAAAAACGACCGAGGTCAGCACAATTGCCGCGACATATATTGCAACGACTGCACGATCTGAGCTGCCGAAAATGTCGTTGATCCTGTTTACGAATGATTGCGTGGGCGTGAGCTGCGCGAGCTTATCGATAAACTCGTTTATACGCGGTAGCAACAGTAGCACAACAATGACCATACCGATAAATGAAATAGAGAGTGAGCGTCGAGACTGCCTCCGGCTGTATCGTGTATTGACAACACTCTCCAACACTTTCACACGGTCGTTCAGCCTGCTATAAACTTGCGGCGTTTTAAGTTTCGCCGCCAAACCATCGACAACTTCAGGAGCGTTCATGTCGGGCATCAAATTCCGCCCGTACTCGGGCAAACCTGTCGCCAACTGTTTTTGCGCCGCGAAGAGGTCGCGATCTCGAATAGATACGTTGACCGTTCGGTGATCAATCGCTTCAAGTTGGCGGTACTGAAGAAATGCAGATTCTATCGGCACCACAGTCTGTATGTCGGTCAAATAGTTGATGTCGTCGCGTTCCCAGAAGGTGTGGATGGCACTCCCAGGCCCACCCATTCCAGTCCGTCGTGAATCTCTGCGGCGCGAAATTTCATCGATTGTATTTTTCGGGATAGCGTGATGTCGACTGACGAAAGGAATCGAAAGTTGCACTTCGTCCAGCATTCGGGCGCCGACTTGCAGATACCCATAGCCTTCCTCTACGCCAAACTCTCTCGCTATTGGCGTCGCAAATGTCATTATGCAGATTCCGGTTTGGTGGATCATCTGCTGTTCTAGCCTCACCCGCATCGCGCCCAGGACGTGCTGATCCCAAATAGCATTCTCGTAACCTGCAACCGCGTTCGCCACTATCCTTTGACTTTCCAATAAGTCTTCGGGAATTTCCGTCTGCTGTTGGCCTCCCGCATGACTGCTTCGTGTGCGTTGGCCAAAGAAGACACGCTGAAATAGTGCTGGCACGACATACCGCCGTGCCATCCGAAGTATCTTCAACGTTAGCTTCCAATTGAGTCGAAAAAGCTTCATCCAATCGGGATTACCCGAGTACAAAACGTCGAAGAACTCAGCCATTCTCTCTGCGTCTCGATGATGGCGTTGGATATCCACGAGACGACTTCCGACGCGATGGCCTTGCCTAGACGGTGACGCTGCTACCGTCGCCATGTCCTTTTTCAGAAGTTTGTTCGCCAACTTGACCAGATTTAGGTCTGGGCCGAGATCGAAAGACAACGAGTAGAACGCTCCGCGACCGCTCATCCGCAGCGGATGATCCGGCGGTGACGCTGGTAGCGGAAGCTGAACGTCGCCGCCGTTGCCGCCGTCCTCGCCGGGTCTCTTGTCGCATGCAGTAGTTCATCGCCGTCGCAGACGCCAACACCGTCCTCATCGTCGGTATCTGCATCGCCACTGTCGCCATCGCAGCTATTGCCGACCGGCATTCCGCCGGGGACTGCACCGCCGACCGTCGAAAGCAAGGCGGGACCGCTGGCGGGTACGCAGTCGCCGCTGCTCGGCGTCGACCTACCCGGAGGGTCTGAGGGCACCTGGAACGTCAACGACTTCAACGACGACGGTAAGCCGAACCGCTTCGAGAACTGGGACGTTCCGCTCAGTTATGACGCGATCATGGCATACCTAACTGGAAAGTTGAATCCGCATTACACCCGTCCCGACGGCATGCCTTGGTATGACGGTTATCCCACCGAGGGCGAACTCGGCGAACGCTATATCGACTGGTGGTGGGGCGTGAGCGGTCCTGAGTTGCTAGTGCGCATACAGGAATTCGGTGAGCCTGACGAGACCACGGTCTCCATCGAAAGCCGCGCACCATGAGCCGCCCGGTCCAACGATGGAAGTCAGTACGGGGTGGCAATGCGGCGACCGGCTGAGACGCCGACGTTGTACTCAGCGCCGCGCTTGAACCCTTTTCCGTTTCGGGCCTTTGGCGCCCCAGTGAGTTGGTCGTCCCTGGTGGGTCGAGAGTTGCCTCGAGCAGGAGTTCACCCGATGCCGTCGGCAGGTGCTGGTGCGATAGGTGCTGGTGCCATAGGTGCTGGGATATGTCCTCGTTTGGTAGGTGGTGCTGGTGTGGTAGGTGCTGGTGAGGTAGGTGCTGGTGAAGCACCAGCAATAAACCCGCAGGTAAATGCAACTTCGCTGCCCGGTTCACCGAGGTCTGCCATCGCGCTTTTCTTGGCATCAGCAGGATGCTGAGCCACCCCCCAGGAGTACAAGGATTCATTTGCGACAAGCGAGGCACAATCTGGTGCCTTGACCGTGACTGCGATTTCGCAGCCAGATCCGCCGTTATTGCCGCAGTCGAGGAGGGCCGCCTTCCTGGCGTCGGACTCTATGGGTTGTTGCGACGACTTGCCGGTAGCTCCGTCGAGAGGCGAGTAGGCGATAGCGCCCCAGTGTTGCTGATCGGCGTGAGCGGGTGCCGCGGTGACGATCACCGTGGCGCCGAGCATGGCGGCCGCTGCGCTCGCGGCGAGAAGTCCCTTGGTGATCATTCGTCCCCTCCGTTCGGACAACAGGCCGAGCTGTCCCCGGCGTTATCGCAGCACTCTTTGCACGGAGGCACAGCAAATCCGCAGAATTTATTTTCACCAGCGTTAAATATTTTCGCCGAAAGCACTCCCCACCCCCACCTGGGGCACATACTCGACACGTCGGCGACCGGTCTGATTGAACCGAACCCGACGCCATCCAAGGGGAAGATGGGGGGGCTGAAGTGACCGAAGCATCGATCAAGGCTCAGGGCGCCGACGAAGTATGTGAAGAGTGTGGCTACGAACCGGAACTGAAACGGACGCTCGGCTCGTTTCAGATATTCGCGGTCTCGTTCGCGTTCATCTCGGTAGCAGTCGGCATCTTCGGGACCTACGACGACGTGCTTCGAAACGCCGGACCGGTGGGGATCTGGCTGTGGATCATCATCGCGCTGGGGCAGACACTGATCGCGCTTGTGATCGCCCAATTCGCCGCCCGCATCCCACTTAGCGGCTCCTCCTACCAATGGGCGTCGCGACTGGCCAACCCGAAGATCGGCTGGTTCTTCGGTTGGCTGAGCTTCGCCTACCTGGCGATCGGCGTGGTGACAGTCGCCAACGCGCTGGCGATCACAGCACTGATGCCACTGTTCGGCATGGAGTCGGACGAAGGCACCGCGCGCGTGATCACGGTCGTCGTAGTGGTCATTCAGGCCGTGCTCGTCGTCGCGTCGACGCGCATCGTCGGCCTGATCACGTCGGGGGCGGTCGGGCTCGAATTGGTCATCGTCGTGGTGCTGACGGTCGCTCTCTTCATCGCCGTGGCGGTCACGGGCGAGGGCTCGGTCAGCAACCTCACCTCGCGCGGTATCGCCGAGGGTGCCCCCAACTATTTCGCCATCGGCGGCGGGTTGATGGCCGCGATGATCATGGGGCTCGCAACGCTCGTCGGCTTCGACTCCGCGGCGAACATGGCTGAGGAGGCCAAGGATCCGTTCCGGACCGTCCCGCGCGCGATCGTGGGGTCCGTGCTCGCGGCTGGGGTGCTGGGACTGGTGTTCGTGATCGCGCTCACGATCGCGATAGACAACATCCCCCAAATCAGCGCCAGTGACTCGCCGGTTGCGTTGATCCTGCGCGATCAGCTAGGTCCGGTGATGGAGCGCGCGCTGCTGGTCGCGATCGTGTTCGCATTCTTCGGTGCCGGATTGGTGACCCTGGCCACCTGCTCGCGGATGGTGTTCGCCATGTCGCGCGACGCACGCTTTCCCGGGCACCAGCTGATGCGCCGGGTCAACGCGCGTACGCAGACACCAATTCCGGCGACGATCCTGCCTGTCGTCGTCGGAATCGTCCTGATGGCCGTGCTGCCCGGTGACGCACTGCTGGAATTGCTTACGGTCGGAGGGGTCATCGGGGCGGTCCTCTACGGCGCGATCATCGTGCTCTATCTCGGGGTGCGGAAACGGCTGGGACACCAGGAGGGCGCGTTCGATATCGGTCGCTTCGAGATGCCGGTCGCGATCGGCGCGTTGGTGTGGTCGATCATCGTGGTGTTCGTGCTCGTGTCGCCTTCAGAAGCCTTGACCTCCGTGTTGATTTCGGTCGGTGTCTTCCTCGCCGGCGGGGTGTACTTCGCCTACCTGTTGATGTTCCAGCGCGAGGTAATGGAAACCGAGCCGGGAGAGGTTGATGTCTTCAAGCATTAAGGCAGGTTTGACGACTGCCACGCTGACGGGTGACGTTGTGCGCGTTGGCGATTCCGGCTATGAGACGGCGCGGGTTGGCTGGAATCGCATGTATTCCCGCTATCCAGAGACGATCGTGTTCTGCCGCAACACACAAGACGTCGTCAATGCGGTCGAGTGGGCTCGTGAGAAGCGCATCGCCTTCCGTGCCCGCAGCGGGCGCCACAGCCTCGAGGGCTGGTCCTCCATCGACGGCGGTCTGGTTATCGACGTGAGTCGGATGAAGAGCATCGAGATCGACGAGGCGGCGCGCACCGCGACGGTCGGCACGGGGCTCACCCAGGCCGAAACGGTACCGGCACTGGGACAACGCGGCTTTGTCGTGCCGACCGGATCAGAAGGCGGCGTCGGCCTCGGTGGTGTGATTCCCGGAGGCGGCTTCGGATTGCTCACCCGCAGCCTTGGCCTGGCCTGCGACAACCTCGTTTCCGCCGAGATCGTGGTGGCCGACGGCCCCTGCTCGGCCAAGGTTGTCGAGGCGTCCGAACACGTCAACTCAGACCTGCTGTGGGCGTGGCGCGGTGGCGGCGGTGGCAACTTCGGGATCGCGACGTCGTACACGTTGAAGCTGCACGAACTCTCCGATGTCCAGTTCCTGATCGCGAAGTGGACCGGACACGACGAGCTGGGTCACCTGCTTCGCACGTGGCAGCGCGACGCGCCGATCGCAGACGAGCGCCTGACGAGCGCGCTGGAGGTGAATTCCGAAGTGGCCGAGTTGACCGCTTTGCTGCACGGCGGCTCACGCCAGATGCTGGAGGACGAGCTCGGCTCGCTGCTCGCGATCGGCACGCCCGAGGTGACATTCATGGAGGGCGCCTGGCCGACGCTGTACGGCAATGCCGACAGAGGTCCCGACCTGCCCTTCTGGAAGTTCTACTCGCAGTTCGTAACTCGTCCGTTTCCCGATGAGGCGATCGATTTGGTCGTCAGCTTCATGGCCAACACGCCCAGCACGCCAAGTAACTTCTTCTGCACGAGCTTCGGTGGGGCGGTGCGGCATGCTCCGCCCGGCGGGTCGGCGTTCCCCCATCGGGACGCGCTGTTCTACTGCGAGCCGGGCGCAGCCTGGGACGATCCCGCGCTGAACTCGAAGGCGCTGGGCTGGGCCGCCGATTTCTGGCGTGCGCTGCGCCCGTACGGCGACGGCGCCTACGTCAATGTGCCTAACGCCGCGGCGTCGGACTGGGAGCGGGAGTATTACGGTGCCAACTGCGAGAGACTGCGCCAGGTGAAGGCCACCTACGACCCGTTGAATGTGTTCAGCTTCGAACAGAGCGTACCTCCGGCTAACGGCTGAAAGCCTTTGTGCGGCAGGTATTTAACTATGGTGAATACCGGAGTAGGTCACGAGCCTGAGCACATGGTCATGGGTGCGACCCTGACCACGCTTTCGTTCTTCTGCGTCGCGACCATGAGCGCGCTGGGGAAAGTCGCAGGCGAACTCACGTCGACCGGGGTCGTCGTGCTGTTCCAGAACCTGATCTGTTTCGTGTTCATCGCACCGATCGCACTGCGTGGCGGCCGGGCGTCGCTTCGAACCGACAAGATCGGCCTGCACATCTTGCGTGCCGCAACCGGAACCGCGTGTTGGTACGCCGTGTTCGTGGCGATCACGATGATGCCGTTGACCAACGCGATTCTGCTGAGCTTCAGTGCGCCGCTCTGGATGCCCGCGATCGCGTGGTTGGTTTCCCGGCAGAAGGCATCGATGGCAACCTGGTTCGGCGCCGCCCTCGGCTTCGTGGGAGTGGTTCTCGTGCTGCAGCCCCACCATCAGCGTTTCAACGTCGGCACGCTACTAGCCCTTGCGGCTGCGGTACTTCTTGCACTGGCATTGATGTCCGTCCGCTGGCTAGCGGCACCGGTATTGCGCGCGCCGATCCTGCCGCGCCTCAACTGCCCGCTGAACAGGCCGCGGCATCCGATCCGGCCGCCTCGGGCGCTGAGGGCCAGGAGGACGAGCAGCAGGCCGAGCCCGTTCACGACAACGGGTTGCCTTGGCCGTTGAGTTCGCTCGATCTGCCACCTGCCCCGTTTGACGTTCCGCCACCCCCGCCGCTCGACATTCCGCCGCCCGTACAGGTGACGGTGCCGGTAGGGGTGTCGTTGGGCCTGCCGGCAATTCCGCTCGCGCTGCCGGCTCCGCAGCTGCCGCCACCACCCGAGGTTCCATAGCCGCCGGCACCACAACTGCCACCCCCGCCGTCGATTCCGTTGCCACCGCCGCCGTTCTGACAGTCAGTGCCGGACGTCGCTGGCCAGCAGCGGCGGATAGACGGTCGATGTTTCACCGTCCACAGCGGTGCCCGCGAATTGCAGCATCGCGCGCGTCTCGCCGTTCAGCTCTGCCGGATAGTTGAGCCTGGGCGCCGACACCTCGTCGAGAACGCGGAGATGCTCTGGAGTGAGATTCACGTCCAGGCCGGCGAGATTTCCTTCGAGATGTTCCAACCGCCGGGCGCCGACGATCGGCACGACGGTTTGTGACCGTGCCAGTAGCCACGCCAAAGCTACTGCCGCAGAGGTGGTCTCGAGCTCATCGGCGATCGCGGCGACTGCGTCGATGACATCGAACTCTTCGTCGCTGGGACCACCGACGAAGGCTGCGCGCGCCGAGTCGATGACCTCGGCGCCCCGCCGGTACTTCCCCGAAAGGAATCCGTTCTTCAGCGGGCTCCACGGCACCAGCGCCATGCCCTGGTCAGCCGCCAGCGGAGCTACTTCCCCCTCAACCGTGCGGGCCAGCAGCGAGTACTCGACCTGCAGCGCGATCAGCGGTGTCCAACCTCGCAACAACGCGGTGGTTTGCGCTTGCGCGGTCACCCACGCCGGGGTGTTGGAGAACCCGATGTAGCGGATCTTGCCCGCGCGCACGAGGTCGTCGAGAGTGCGCATCGTTTCCTCGATCGGGGTGTGCCGATCCCAGTTGTGCAGCCAGTACAGGTCGAGGTAGTCGGTGTTCAGTCGGCGCAAAGTCTCGTGCAGCTGGGCGATGATCGACGCACGGCCGGCGCCGCCGCCGTTCGGGTCACCGGGAAACATGTTGCCGAAGAACTTCGACGCCACGACCACGTGATCTCGCCGGCCGGGATGCGCGGCGAACCAGTCGCCGAGGATCTTCTCCGAGTGGCCATTGGTATAGAAGTTGGCGGTGTCGATGAAGTTGCCGCCGAGATCGAGGTAGGTCCCGAGGATCTTCTCGGATTCCTCGACGCTGGTGCCTGCGGCGCCGGGGTCGTCGCCGAAGGTCATCGCACCGAGGGCGAACGGGCTGACCCGTAGCCCGGACCGGCCAAGCGTGACGTAGTGATCGAGTGGCATGAGTGCGCTCCTTGTCGTCGGAATGAACGTCTCAATTCGACCGCGAATTACCAGTTCGCCGACAGATCAATCGGCGCTCGCTCTTGCACAATCCTGTCGATATTGCGCTGATCGTATTGCCAGCTCATCACTGAGAGTGGTTTCGTGAGTTATGCCCAGCAGCGCCGGCCTCCTCGACGAGATCCGCGACCGAATCGCGGCCCATGCCCGGCCTGACCTCCAGACCCCGATCGATGGGCTGTTGCTGTCGAAGGTCCCGACCACACCCGCGCCTCCGGAATACTCGCTGACCGAGCCGCTGCTGGTCGTCATGGCCCAGGGCGGCAAGCGCCTCATGCTCGGCGACCAGCTTTACGAATACCGGGCAGGTGATTGTCTCGTCGTCACCGCGAACCTGCCGGTTACCGGCCACTGGATCGACACGGACGGGAGCGCACAGGCGTTGGGCATGGGGCTAGTGCTGCGTCCGGCCGCCATCGCCGCCCTGCTGCTGCAGGCTCCGCCGGGCCAGTGGTCACGCGGGACGCCCGCCGTGCCCGCGATCGCGACCGGCAAGGCCAGCCCTGAGCTGCTCGACGCCGCCGCGAGGATGCTGCGGCTGCTCGGCCATCCCGCCGACGCGCCTGTGCTCGCTCCTCTGATCACCCAGGAGATCTTGTGGCGGCTGCTTGCCGGCCCGCTGGGAGACACGATGCGCCAGATCGGCCTGGCCGACAGCGACCTGTCACACGTCAGCCGTGCGATCGCCTGGATCCGCGACAACTACGCCGAGCCGATGCGAATCGACGACCTCGCTCGGCTGTCAGGGATGAGCGCCTCGGCGTTTCATCGGCACTTCCGAGGGGTAACGGCCATGAGCCCCTTGCAGTTTCAGAAGCGCATTCGTCTGCAGCACGCGCGCTCACTGCTGGTCGCCCATCCCGGAGATATCGCCGGCGTCGGGCACCACGTCGGCTACGACAGCCCGTCACAGTTCAATCGCGAATACCGACGATTGTTCGGCGCCCCGCCTGGCCAGGACGCGGAACGCCTACGCACAGAGGCGCCCATGACCGCGTCGCTGTAAGCAGCAAGGCGGCCTTCGCCTTTCGCTCTCTCTCGCAACTGGCGTGGCGCATGAAACATGTGAGGCGAATGTGAAGCCAGTGGCCGCACCTCCCCCGGATGGGGCCCTGCCACGCATCGAGTCTTGCTGAACGCGCGCGCCAAGGAATCGGATGTTTCCCTAGCTCCATACGAAAACGGCCGCCTCGTTATCGAGCGCGGCCGCCGTTGCTTCAAGCGGCTACTTCCACCACTTCCAGGGCTTGTCCCAGTGACCTGGTGGCACACCAGTCCATTGGCCAACATGCCCAGGCGACGGGACAAAGTGCCCAGGCGGAGGCACTACATCGCACCATCCCCACCAGCACCAGTCATCAGCTCGCGCTTGGCCTGCGCCTATGCCGATCGATGCGAATCCGAGCGCCCCTGCGATGGCTGCTCGGATGCCCAAACCGTAGATACGACGATGGCCGCCTTGCCGAATAAGCAAGGCGGCCATCGTGTTACTTGCGGGGAAACTCAAGTGACATTAGGTACAGGGTATCCCGTGTGGACCCCCCACCCAGTGACCCGGCGGGGAGTCGATTGGCCAGGGGCACACCCTTTTGATCTGTCCGGGGTCGAACGGGCTCCAATCAACCCAATCGCCCGGGCCCGGAATCCACGGAATGTCCGGGCCCCAATGCGGATCAGCCTGGGCTGAACCCGCGCCGAGTCCGAGGGCGGCGGCGGCCAGCGCGCCGGCGAGTGTGGCTGTCCCCACGATTTTCTTGACATTCATCGTGGACTCCTTTCTGCCCGTCTCCGCTGCCCCCAGATGAGCGGCACCGCGTTGGCGTGCGAGTCAAGACCGATCTCACGACCCCTCATTTACTGAGGTACCCCTCCTGGCAGGAATGTCAACCCCTACTTTCACCGCTCGATACGGCCCGGCTGGAGATTGTCCTGGAGGGAAGGGTGCAGGTCCGCCGACCGCCGCGCACTCACGTTCGGCCAGCACGTCAGAATCTGGCGCCGCGTGACGCCAAGGCGGTCGCCGTTCTGGTCGAGCGAGATTCGGGTGTAGATGGCGGCCCGCATTAGCGGCTGCCAACCGATATGTGCAGGTCAAATGGTGTTTGCATACGCCTATACCGTACCCAACCCATACACAGGTTGGCGAAAACGGCCGCGCTGGACCGCGCGGGACTCAAACCGGGTATCGAGGTTGACGTGTCGCTCAAACCGTTCGAACAGATTCTCGATGGAATCAAAGGCGGTTCACGCGCTGAGCATCGGCGTGCCCGTGGCATCGAAGACGAAAGCCCACAGCGCGAGCTGCCGCCGGCCGACGACGATCTCATCGTGGATGCGGAAGTGATGGACGACGGCGACGAACTGATCGCGGCGATTCGCCGCTCTGCGCGTGTCAACGACGACGGCGAGCCGATGACACCAGCCGAGCCAGAACGCTCGTCAGCGGCCACACAGCACCGGGATTCGGTGACAACGATCTAGGACCGCTGGCACCGACCGAGCCAGCGGGTGCCGGGATGATGACGCTTGAGGATGCCGTGGCCGAACAGGGCCGGATGCGCCGTGAAGCAGCTCGGCGAGCTCAAGCCGCTGGACACGCCGTGACCGCACCACCAACCCGTATCCGCGTGCTGCGCTCCCGGCAGGTGCCGTCAAGGTCGTCGAGTGGGACGACAGCAACGCTGACGTCGGCGTGTTCCGGTACTTCACCGGCACGACGCGGGTGGTCGACCGCGATGACCGCGGCGACGACCTCGAGGTGGTCATCGGCGGTACCCAATACCCGGATGGCTGGCGTGGAGCGTAACGTTACCGTCCACCAGCTTGATGCTGATGACCCGCTGACAGTCGAGGTCGCGCGGCGGCTCGCGCAGGCGCTATCGGCGCCACCTACGAAGCCGAGCAGATGAACGGCTACGACGCAGATCCTCGGGTCAGAAACCGATAAGGAAACACCGTGCACGAAGAGTCGTATGAAAAGCGCGTCCGCGTTGCCGCCAAACGGCAGGGGTTGCGCCTCGTGAAGTCACGTCGCCGTGACCGTGGGGCAGATGACTACGGTCTGTATGTACTGGTCGGTAATTCGGCCGGCAACCGGCGGCCCGGCGCGCAGGCCCCGCGATCCGCGTTCGCCAAAGGCGAGGGAATGTCATTGATCGACGCCGCTGCCGAAGTGTCGGCGGTCGCAGTGGGGAGCCTGTGGCGGGCACACTGACAAAGTGCGGATGAACGACGCCGCCGAGCTGGTCGCGATCGACGTATTCAACGCCGCCCAGCGGCCGGTGAGCCCATCATTGTCGAGCTGGTCAAGCGGATAGTGTCCGATCTGCTCGACCACCCCGCGGCCTGCGCGTGTGGACGCTGTGAGGCCGCGGCGAGGGGCCGGGTCGGCCATATCTGGCGGGTGGCGTCGGCCTGGGAGCGGTCGACGGCCGCGACTAGGCGCCGGGCGGCGCGGCCCACCGAGCCCGGCAACCCTTTTGCCCACTATTCGATCCAACCCGGCGAGAGGTTGTAGCCGATCGCCGGATTGTTGGCGCCGGTCTCCCGAGTGAACTTGATCTCTATCGCGTAGACGTCGGCTTCGGTGGCTGTCTCGGATTCCCAAGGATCTGCTTGCGCACGGTGAGGTCGTGCCGTTGGTCGCGGGACGACACCTGGCTTTGGTACCCGATGCTGGCCTTCACCGGGTGAGCGGCGAGCTTCTGCGTCTTGGGCCCATCCCCGACGGGGATTATGGTCCATGCGATCAAGTTTCGTTGAAGGCGCGTGCCGAGGAATCGGGTGTTTCCCTCCGTTGCTCCGATGCGATCAACGTTTGCGCGTTCGCCGACTGCGGATACGACATTGGCCGCCTCGCTGATAAGCGAGACGGCCACGTGTCACGCAGCTACTTCCACCACTTCCAGGGCTTGTCCCAGTGTCCGGGCGGCGGCACAAACGGTAACTGGCCGATATGCCCCGGCGACGGGACAAAGTGCCCAGGCGGAGGCACCACATCGCACCCCCACCACCAGCACCAATCGTCGTCGGCGTTCGCCTGACCAGCGGCTATTCCTATGGATGCGAAACCGAGCGCCGCGGCAACAGCTGTACTCGCTGCGATCTTCTTCAGTTTCATCGTGAACTCCCCTATCGGCTGGCTGCCCCGCCGCTGCCAAGGAAGACGGCTCGCCCGCACGCTAGCAACGGCAAGGCGCTCACGACTATTCCTGATAGATATATCGTCCAACCGTCCGGGCACGTTAGCCAGCGCCGAGTTGAATCAGCACCTTGCCACTGCCGCTGTCGCGGTCGGCCGCGACGGCAATCGCCTCTCCCGCTTCGTTTATCGGATAGCGGTGCGTGATCAACGGCGTCACATCCAACCCGCTGTTCATCGCCGCGACGGCGTCGGTGATCTCGTCGACGAACCGGTACGAGCCGATCCACGTGACCTCCCTCGTGACCAGGTCGCCCAGGCTCGCCGGCACCGCCTTACCCGGCAGATTCCCGACCTGCACGACCGTGCCGCCGCGCGCCACGGCGTGCAGCACCGCCCCCAGCGCCGCCGGCGCACCCGACGCCTCGAACGCCAGCTCGACATCGACTGGCAGCTCATCACCCGCGCCGACATTGACAACGGCGTCGGCGCCCATCGCCTTCGCGATCGCCAGCGGAGCGTCCGCCACATCCGCCGCGATCACCGTCGCCGCACCGGCGTACTTCGCCGCCGCCACCACCAAAGATCCGATTGGTCCGGCCCCGTTCACCAACACGTCGCGGCCACGCACCTCCCCCGCCCGGTTCACCGCGTGCATCGCCACCGCAAGCGGCTCGGCCAGCGCACCGTGCTCCGTTCCAACCGCAACCGGCAACGCCCGGATCTGCTCGGCCCGAACAACTTTCAACTGACTGAACCCGCCATCGGTGTGGGGGTCGAACGCGGCGGATCCGAAGTACCCGCCGGCATCGGTGGCCGGGTGAATCGTCACCGGCTGCCCAACAGAGAAGCCAGTGACACCGGGGCCCGTACCCGCGACGTGTCCCGCCACCTCATGCCCGAGGATCAACGGGTGCTTGAGCACGGCGGTTCCCGAAGCGCCGTTGCGCCAGTACGAGATGTCGGATCCGCAGATCCCGCCCCACTCCATCGCGACGAGAACCTCCCCTTCCCCGGGAACCGGGTCGGGGAGGTCGTCGACCCGAAGGTCGTTGGCACCATGCACCACAACCGCTTTCACAGCGCGTCCTCCAGCTGCACCAGATCGCGGCCACGGGTTTCCGGAGCGAGCACCGCCGAGACCAAGGTGATCAGCGAGTACACGACCAGCATCGCCGCGATCGGCCACCAGCTTCCGGTCGCGGCCGTTAGGCCAGCGGCGACGACGGGACCGATCGCCGTGGCGAGGATTCCGCCGATCTCCTTGGCGACCGCGAGCTGGGTGAACCGGGTCCGCGAGCCGAACAGCTCCGCCATCGTCACGCTCTCCAGCGAGAACAGGCCCAGCACACCGACATTGAGCGCGATCATCATCGACAGCACCATCACCAGGTTGTCGCCGCTCGTGACACCGAGCATCAGGGGAAAGGCCAGCAGAGCCGTCAACGTCGTGAGCACGATGTAGACCGGGCGGCGTCCGTATCGGTCGCCGAGCCAACCCACGATCGGAATGGTGGCGAAGCCGACCAGCGAGCCGTACATGATCGCGCTGGTGGCCACCGACTTGTTCATCATCAGCGTCGTCGCGATGTAGCCGACCAGGAACGTCTGCACCAGACCGGAATTGCCGGCCTGACCGAACCGCAGGCCAAGCGCGACGAGGAAGGCCTTGCCCTTGCGCTGATGCAGCCCGGCTTCCAGAACGCTCTCGTGCTTATCGGCGGCCGCGGCCTCGAGTTCGTGGCGGGAGAGCGCGACACCGTCGACGACGTCGGGACGCTCTTCGAAGACGGGGCTTTCCTTGAGGTTCAGACGCAGCCACACGGCGAAGATCATCAGCACGAAGCTGAGCAGAAACGGAACGCGCCATCCCCAGCTGAGCAGCTGCTCGTCGCTGAGAACCGCGAGCAACAGCGCCCACAGCGCCGACGCCGCCAGCGTGCCCGAGTTGGTGCCGAGGCAGACCAGGGAGGCGATCAGGCCGCGCCGTTTCGGCGGCGCGTACTCGGCCAGCATCGTCGTCGCGCCCGCGATCTCCGCGCCGGCGCCGAAGCCCTGGATCAGCCGCAGGACCACGAGCAGGATCGGCGCCAGAATGCCGATGGTCGCGTAGGTGGGCAGCACGCCGATCAACGTCGTCGAGGCGCCCATCATCGCGATGGTGATGAACAGGACCTTCTTGCGGCCGATCCGGTCGCCCATCCGCCCGAAGACGATCGCGCCGGCCAGTCGCGCAACGTAGCCGACGCCGTAGGTCGCCATCGCGGCGATCAGGCCGATCGCCGGGCTGACGTCAGGGAAGAAGATCTTGTTGAAGACGATGGCCGCCGCCAGCGAGTAGAGCTGGAAGTCCATGAACTCCATCGCGGTGCCGAGCCACCCGGACACCGCGGCCTTGGTCAGATCGCCGGTAGTCCGTTCTGCGACGCCCTGGGGCGGGGCCTCCACGTTGTTGGTCATCGGGTGCGTTCCTTTCACAGTTGCGGGCGAATCGGGTTCAGTTCGACCAGTCGGCATATTCGGTCCCACCACGACGCCGCACGGCTGTCTCCGGCATCTTCGATAGCGCCCAAATGCTGATCAGGATGAGGCCAGCGACGTAGACAACCACCCAGGTGAACGAGCTGTCGCCGGCGATGAGGAGCGCGGCGGCGATGACCGTGAAGGGACCGCTCGCGATCATGGCGCCGAACTGCCAGACCACGGACACACCGCTGTAGCGCACGGATGAGGGGAAGAGCTCGGGGAAGTACGACGCCTGTGGCGCATACGTGCCGGCGTGTCCGATCGCCAGACCGGCGATCAGCAGCAGCGCAATCACCACAAAGTTTCCGGTCCGGACCGCGTAGAAGGCTGGGATCAGCAGGATGAGGTTCAGCACCGCCGCGCCGAGGTAAACCGGTTTGCGCCCCACTCGGTCGGTGAGCTTGCCCCACAACGGGATCATGATCACTTCGGCGATGATCGCGATGATCACCGCGTCGAGAACCACTGACGTGTCGATGTTTTGGCTGCGCGCATACGTCACGAGGAAGATCGTGTAGAAGGGGAACATCGCGGCCTCGACGAACTTGACCGCCATGCCGCCGAACACCTCCCGACGATGGCTGTTCACCAGAGTCCGCAGCGGCGCGGGCCGGTGACCGCCATGTTCTTTCACGGCGCGGAAGGCTTCGGTCTCTGGAACCCGCAAGCGGATGTACAGGCCGACGACGACAACTACGGCGCTGAGCAGGAAGGGAATTCGCCAACCCCAGGACAGGAAGGCCGCTTCACTCATCTGCGCCTGCAGTACCGCGAACAGCGCCGTGGGGATCAGATAGGCGACGGGAGAACCGAGTTGGACGAAACTGGCGAAGAATCCGCGCCGTTCCGGCGGCGACGCCTCGGCTGTCAGCAAGACCGCGCCGCCCTGTTCGCCGCCGACGCCGAAGCCTTGGATCAATCGCACGGCGATGAGAATGACGGCCGCCCAGAGCCCGATCTGCTCGTACGTCGGCATCAACCCGACCAGGAAGGTCCCGATCCCGGTCATCAACAGCGTGAACACGAGGGCCCGCTTTCGGCCGATCCGGTCACCGATGTGGCCCCACACGATTCCACCCAGCGGGCGCGCGAAGAAGCCCACCGCGTAGGTCGAGAACGCCGCGAGGGTGCCCACCAACGGATCGACGGCGGGGAAGAAGACCTTGCTGAAGACCAACGCCGACGCGGTGCCGTAAATGAAGAAGTCGTAGTACTCGGCGATCGTTCCAATCACCGAGGCGAGGACGGTCCGCCGCAGATTCACGGTGTCGGGCGCGTCGGCGCCTCCTACGACACCCCGCTGCGGGGCCGCTACGTCGTTGGTCATCGCATGTGTTCCTTGTGTCGTGACAGGTCCGGGTGTGAGCCCATTCACTTACATACAAGTCCTGAGAGCCAAGTCTTGTCAACACCCAATTTCGACAAGTCGCCCATGACCCGCGCACAGCGAGGAAGGCAGCTACTGCGAGACGTGGCCCCGGCCTGCGCCGTCGATGATCGCCTTGAGGCGCTCGAGACTGGTCGGCCCGGGCCCGCGCGACGGATGGCCCTCGAGCAGGTGCCGAACGATCTCGTCTGGTGAGGAGAACAGCCCCGGCCGGTCACCTGATGACCCGCCGGCCGCGGCACGGACCTCGGGAGGCAAACCCTGGAACGCCGGGCCCCAGCGCGCTGAAAAGCGAGCGACCATGTCGGCGCCTATCCCTTCGATCCCGCTGAACTGCCGCGTGAGCACGATCACTGTCAGCAGCTCGCGCTCCCAGTCGACGTGCTTCTCGAAGTCAGCGATGTAGTCGAACACGACCCAGGGCGGTGCCGTGGTGAAGACTCTGTTCTGCCAGACGTCCGGTCCGAGCTGGGTGGTCTCGACGGTCACGTGAAAATCCGCTACTGCCAGACGGCGACGACGCGCCGGGTGGGACGGCTGGCCGACCCGTCGGCGAACAGCTCGGGCGACCGCTCGCGAATCTTCCCGATGTCGGAGAAGACCTTGCGCAGGTGACTGCGCAGTGCGGTGGTGGCCTTGCCGCCATCGCGGGCGTCCACCGCGTCGACCACCGCGGCGTGCTCATCGGTCAACGCCTGGATCGAACTCTCGCTCGTCATGCCAAGGCGGCGGGCCCGATCCAGATGCGCCTTGGCCGCCACCACCGTGCGCCACGCGTTGCCGTGGCCGCCGGCGGCCAGCAGCGATCGGTGAAACTGCTCGTCGAGTTCGAAAAAGGTGTTCACGTCGGTGGTTTCGCGCTGGGCGGCGATCAGCTCACGCAGTTCGGCGATCGCGGCGTCATCCGCCTGCTCCACCGCGGTCGGGATGTTGGCGAGTTCGATCGCCTCGCGCACGAATTGCGCGTCGGCAACCCGCTCGGGATCGATCCTGGCCACGAACGAGCCGAGCTTGGGAAAGATCTGCACCAGCCCTTCGTCGGCGAGCAGGATCAAGCTTTCGCGCACCGGGGTCCGACTCACCGACAGCTGGGCGGCCAGTTCGTTCTCCGACAGGGACGCGCCCGGCGCCAGCTCCAGCGTCACGATGCGTCGCCGTAGCTCGGCGTACACGCGTTCCCGGTTCGAACCCTGCCGCGGTGTCGTCATGCCAACAGCTTATTTGAATACCTCGCCTGTTGACAGATGCTGCTGTCTAGTACTTGTATGTAAGGACTGAATCGACTCCCGGCCTTCCTCAAGGAGACCAACATGAAGATCGTCGGCGCGGACGTGCTGATCACGGCACCCGGTCGCAACTACGTGACCTTGAAAATCACCACCGACGACGGGCTCGTCGGCTGGGGCGACGCCACGCTGAACGGGCGTGAGCTCGCGGTCGCGTCGTACCTGAGCGACCACGTGTGCCCGCAGCTGATCGGCCGCGACGCGCACCAGATCGAGGACACCTGGCAGTACCTGTACAAGGGGGCGTACTGGCGCCGCGGGCCGGTCACCATGACCGCGATCGCCGCCGTCGACGTCGCGCTCTGGGACATCAAGGGCAAGGCCGCCGGCCTGCCGGTGTACCAGCTGCTGGGCGGGGCCGCCCGCAACGGCGTCATGGTCTACGGCCACGCCAGCGGCGCCAGCCTCGACGAGATGCTCGACGACTTCGCCGGTTACCTCGACCGCGGCTACCGTGCGGTGCGCGCCCAGTGTGCGGTGCCAGGCATGGACAAGGTCTACGGCGTGCACCCGGGTGGCGGCCTGTACGAGCCCGCCTCCGCACACCTACCCGCCGAGGAGAGCTGGGAGACCGGCCCGTATCTACGCTTCGCCCCCCGGATGCTCGGCGCCGCGCGGGAACGCTTCGGGTTTGACGTGCACCTGCTGCACGACGTGCATCACAGGCTCACCCCGATCGAGGCGGGCCGGCTCGGCAAGGACCTCGAAGAGCATCGGCTGTTTTGGATGGAGGACGCCACACCCGCCGAAGACCAGGAGGCGTTCCGGCTGATCCGCCAGCACACCACGACACCGCTGGCCGTCGGCGAAGTGTTCAACACGATCTGGGACTGCCAGCACCTGATCACCGAGCGCCTGATCGACTACATCCGCACCTCGGTGTCGCATTCGGGCGGCATCTCGCATCTGCGCAAGATCTTCTCGCTCGCCGAATTGTACGGTGTGCGAACGGGTTCCCATGGGGCCGGCGATCTGTCGCCCGTGTCGTTCGCTGCCGCACTGCACATCGACTTGGCGGTACCGAACTTCGGGATCCAGGAATACATGGGTCATGTCGAGCCCGCCGACGAGGTGTTCCGGACGAACTGGACGTTCCACAACGGCCTGATGCATCCCGGCGACGCGCCCGGTCTCGGCGTCGATGTCGACGAGGAGGCCGCCGCACGCTTCCCGTACGACCCGAAATCCCTTCCGGTCAACCGCCGGACCGACGGATCGGTACACGACTGGTGAGCGCCTTCGACGTCGTCGTACTCGGCGAGCCGCTGATCGAGATCAGCACTCGCGGACCGATCGCGCACGGCGTCGAGTGCGGCTTCGCCGTGTCCGGCGACGTGGTCAACACCGCCGCGGCCGCGGTGGCCGCCGGCGCCAGCGTCGCCGTCATCGCCCGGATATCCGACGACGAACTCGGCAGCGCGGTATCCGATCGCCTTGCCGCACTCGGGGCATATACCGGCCTCCTCAAGCGCGACAACAGCTATCAGGGCATCTACGTCCAGCACTCCGACCCGCAGGGCGATCGCCAGTTCAGCTATGCCCGACGAGGTTCCGCTGGGTCACGGCTCTCGCCCGAGGATCTGCCCGCGGGGGTACTCGAGAACGCCGGTGGTGTGCTGGTCAGTGGCATCACCGCGGCTTTGTCGGCAACCGCGCGGGCCACGGTCCTGGAAGCCGCCCGCCGCGCACGCCGCTTCGTCTACGACCCGAACTTCCGGCCACGCCTGACCACGGAGTCCGACGCCACAGCCCTGCTGTCCGAGATCGCGCCACACTGCGCGCTGATCACCCCCTCCGCGCCGCACGAATGTGCCACTCTTCTCGGCGTTTCCGATGCAGCGGAGGCCGCCGCCAAATTGCGAGCCGGTGGCGCCGCAGCAGTCGCAGTGACCTGCGGCGCCACCGGTGTCCACGTGGACGCCGATACGGTTGGATGGCAGCCGGCGTTCCCGGCGCCGAAGGTCGTTGATCAGACCGGCGCCGGTGACGTGTTCGCCGGGACCGTGACCGCGCGGCTCGCCCTCGGCGACGACTTGACGACCGCGGTCCGGATCGGCGCCGCCGCTTCGTCATTGGCGGTCGGCGGGACCGGCGGCAGCGGAGGCATCGCGCCACTGGACACCGTTCGTGCACATGCTGGAGCGTTCGCATGACCAGGCTCAGCCTCGGCCACTACGGCACCGCGGCTCCCCCGGAGCCCGATCCGCGGACCCTCACCGTCGGGCAGGTGCACCTCGGACTGGGCGCCTTCCACCGTGCCCACCAAGCCGTCTACACCGAGGATGCGATCCGCCGCACCGGTGAAACCCACTGGGGCATTGCGGCGTTCACCCAACGCAGCGGGGAGGCAGCCGCCAGGCTGGCCCCGCAGGACGGCCTATACACCGTGGTCGAACGCGGCACACAAGCAGCCGCGCCGCGCATCGTTGGCGCACTACGCGAGGTGGGCGATGCATCCGCCGACCCCGCCGCGGTGGTCGACCGCATCAGCGATCCCTCGGTGCATGTGGTCACCCTGACCGTCACCGAGAAGGGCTACCGCCACGATCCAGTGACCGGTCATCTGCGCCGCGACGACCCCAACGTCCTTGCCGACCTCGGCTCTAGCACTCCGCGGACGGTAGCCGGGGTGCTGGCCCACGCGATCGCGCGGCGATCGGCGGCCGGTACTGGCCCGCTCACCGTGATCTCGTGCGACAACTTGCCGAACAATGGCCGACTGCTGGAAGGACTTGTCCGCGACTTCGCCGACGCAGCCGGCCTTTCCGCCGTCGACGATGCCACCGTGTCGTTTCCTTCGACGGTCGTCGACAGGATCGTCCCGGGGACCACGGAATTCGACATCACGCAATTGCACGAACGCATCGGCGTGCGGGACGAGGCGCCGGTGATCTGCGAACCGTTCCGGCAGTGGGTCATCGAAAATCGTTTCGCCGGCCCGGTTCCGGCATGGTCGGCGGTCGGGGCGCAGCTCGTCGACGACGCCGCGCCGTGGGAGCAGCTCAAGCTGCGGATGCTGAACGCCGCGCACTCGACACTGGCGTATCTGGGATTGCGGCTCGGGTACCGCTCGATCGCCGAGGCGGTGCGGGACCCGATGCTCATCGACGTCTGTCGTCGGCTGTTCGCCGAGGACGTCCAACCGTCGCTGGACACGCCGCCCGGCGTCGACGTGGCACAGTACGGCGAATCGGTACTGGCCCGGTTCGCCAATACGGCGTTGCCGCACACCACGATCCAGATTGCGGCCGACGGGTCACAGAAGATCGGACCGCGGCTGCTGAGTACGGTGTCCGGCCGCGCGGCTCAGGGGGCAACGGCGCGGTGGGCCGCGTTCGGCATCGCCGGATGGGCGTTGCATGTCGTCGACCCGGTTGATGCGACCGGCCGCCCGGTCGAACTGGCCGACCCGCGCGCCGCCGAACTGCAGACCATGACCGCGGGACTGTCGGCGGCTGAGGCGGTACGGCGCCTGGTCAGCGATCCCGCTATCGTCGGCGACGATCTGTCGCACCACACCGAGTTCGCCGATCGCGTCGTCAACCTTGCCGATGACCTATACCGCCACGGATCCGCCGCACTGCTCGCCGAGGTACGCACATGACCGAACTACCGAAGACGGCAATCGATCTGATGACTCGGGGCCCGGTCATCCCGGTGGTCGTGGTCGACCGCGCCGTCGACGCGGTCCCGCTGGCCCGCGCGCTGTTGGCCGGCGGCATCGACACCATGGAGATCACCCTGCGCACCCCCGATGCGGTTGATGCGATCCGGTCGGTGGCCGAGCAGGTTCCTGGCATGGCGGTCGGCGCGGGCACCATCATCTGGCCCGAGCAGGCGCGCGACGCCGTGAACGCCGGCGCCACGTTCCTGGTGTCGCCCGGTTGCACCCCGCGACTGCTGGACGCGCTCCTCGACCAGGCCGTGCCCATCCTTCCTGGCGCGGCGACCGCGAGTGAGGTGATGGCCTTGTTGGAGCACGGCATCACCGAGATGAAGTTCTTCCCCGCGGCGGCGGCCGGCGGCACCCAGGCGCTTCGCGCACTGGCGGGCCCGCTTCCCGAGGTCACGTTCTGCCCTACCGGCGGCATCGACCGCGTCGCGGCCGCCGACTACCTCGCGCTGCCCAATGTCGCGTGCGTCGGCGGATCCTGGCTCGCACCAAGCCATCTCGTCGCCGCACACAACTGGGACGCCATCGCCGCCCGCGCCGCCGGCGTCATTGCCTAGTGTCGCGAGGTGCGTCCGCGGCTGCCGAGGCCGCCTTCGCGGCGGCGACCATTCCGAACGCGGACGACGGCGGCGCCAGCGTTCCCGGCCGTTCGACTACTTCAGTGGCACGGGCCGCGGCACCGACCACCAAGGCGCGATCGGACTCCTCCGGTAGCTCGCGTTCAGCTACCCGAACGACGAGATCAATCTGCGCCTTCACCGTCATGCGGCGCGACGGGTCGACGCAATTCTGGGCGACGGCGCTGAGCAGCTGCAACAGCGCGGCCAGCACCAGCGGTTCGCGAGTGCCGTAGCGGCGGATCTGTGCAACTGCCACGTGCAGGTAGGCGGCGAACCCGGGATACGGCAGCCACACCAGAACGTTCCCCGAACCGTCGCGACGAACGTCGTCCTGAATCGCCCGCGACGCCAGCACCGACTCCACCGCCGAAACATGGTGCACGACTTGGATTGCCGTGTAGGGATCATTGATGGCGGGTGACAGCGCCCGCAGCGCGATATCCACGAGTTGTCGCAGGCCGAACCTGATGTCCTGCTGCAGCGTGCGCTCGAACCCGATATGCACATGCCGCAGGCAGCCCTGGAGGAAGTGCGGATCCGGAGCCCCCGGCTGCTCACCGCGGCGCCAGCACCAGCCGAGAAGCCCGCCCGCGGTCACGTAGTCGCCGACGAACGTGACCAGCTGCACCGTGTGCCCACTCGTCGCCGCCCGCTCGGCGATGTCTTCTACTTCAACGGTTTGCAGATAACCCGATCGCGTCGCCAGCAGCGGTACCGACTCGGCCGGCGGTGCGGGTTGCACGTCTGCCGCGCGGTCCGGCGTGTCCAGTGCCGGAAACAACTCGTCCACCAGCGCCAGCGTGCGTTCCTGAGCCTTCTCCATGATCGTATCGATCTGGATCGAGTGCACGAGGTGGTGCAGGAAGTAGATCAGGGCACCGATGCTGACGAACGCCAGCGCCAGCGAACCGGTGACGGCGACCTTTGGAACGAACTCACCGCCGCCGGCACGCTCCCCGACGGTGAGGAGCCCACCGGTGCTGTACGCGAAGGTGCAGACGAAGATTGCGAGCACCACCTGGTTGGGCACATCGCGTAGGAAACTACGCAAGAGTCGCACCGAGAACTGGCTTGAGGCGATTTGCAGGGACAGGACCGTCAGCGAGAAGACGATGCCGGTGGTGGTGATCATCGTCGCGGACACGACGATGAGCACCCCGCGGGCGTCGCCGGCGGTGCCCTGAAACATCAGCTTGTCGAGCAGCGAGCCAGGCGTCACGGGGATCACCGACAAGAGGGCTCCGGCTCCGAGGCCGAGAAGGATGCCGAGTGCCGGCAGCACCCAGTAGGCGCCGTGCAGGTATTCGCGGACGACGCTGCGGCGGCTCAGCACCTTGCTTCCGGCCACCGACTAAGCATGCACCCGTCGCGACCGCCGCGCGGAGAGTTTGCCTAGTAGGAGTCGGCCAGCCGCATCCACTCATACGGCGGTTGCTGTGGCCAGCCGTGCGGCGAGTCCTCCCAGGTCTCCTGGCGCCCGTACGGGGTGAGGTCGAGCAGATCGAATACCACCATGAACGGCTCCTCGCCGCGGTTGAACGTCTGCCAGGTGTGAAAGATGCGGTCTCCGTCGCGCAAGAACACGCTGACCGAGTGGCGTTCCTCTCCATCGACGGTGGCGCGGAAGTCCTCGTTGAACGTCGAGTGCTCAGACGACACCCACGGCAGCTTCCAGCCCATCCGGTCGCGGAACGCCAGCAGCTTCGGCAGCGCGGCGCGCGAAACCAGCACGAACGACGTGTCTTTCGCGTGAAGATGAGAGAGCGGCCCGATGTGGTCGGCCATCAGCGAGCAGCCGTCACAGCCCTCGTCCCAGTCGGGGCCGAACATGAAGTGCTGGACGATGAGCTGGCGCCGGCCGTCGAACAGATCGAGGAGTGAGGCGGGTCCGTGTGCGGTGTCGAACGTGTAGGACTCGGTCATCTCCACCATCGGAAGGCGTCGGCGCGCGGCGCTCACCTCGTCCTTCAACCGGGTCAGTTCCTTTTCCCGGACCAGCAATTCCGCGCGTGCCTTCTCCCATTCGGAACGCGACACGATTGGCGGCATCGGTGTGGCGGTCGTAGTCATACCAGCAGCTTGCCACGCTGCGCGAGACCCGCTGATACGTTCTGCCCGTGCGCACCAAGTTCGAATTCGACTTCGTGACAACGGCGACACCCGATCAGGTCGTCGAGCTGATGACCGACTTCACCCCCAACCGCCCGCATCGCTGGCCGGCCTCCTCGGTCAAGGCGTTCGAGGTGTATCACGTCGGCGAGACCGAGGCCGACATCCGAGAGGGCCAGGACTTTCCGAAGCTGTGGGCCACGTGGCACTACGACTGGTCCACACCGGGCTCGGTGACGCTGACGGTGGTGGAGAGCGACGCGATGGCGCCGGGCAGCTTCATGACGCTGACCGCGACTCCGACCGCCGAGGGCGGCAGTTCCGTGCACGGGGTCTGGGACCAGACGTCGAAAAATCTGACCGGACTGACCGGTGTGACCACGATGCGGTTCATCGGTCCGCGGTTCCTGTCGTCGTACTACAAGAGGGTCTACGACGGGCTCTGACGATCTAGCTTCGCGGCTTCCTCCGCGGCCACCTTTCCGACCACCTGGTCAATCGCCCGGCGGAATGCCTGAATCCCGAGACTGATTGTCAGCGGCCGTAATTGAGTCGTCTTGTCGGCGAGCGTGTGCCACTGATCGGCCGGTAGTCCGGCGTCGACGAAGGGCCGCCAAACTTCGTCTCGGTAGAGCGCGACGAACGCCTGCACGCCAGCGACGTGGTGATCGACCATCGACGTAAGGGCAGCGGACACCTTGCCCAGGGGCAAACCGATGGCGGCGAGTTTCTCGACGTAGTCGAATGTAGACGTGTCGGTGATGACAGCATGAACGTTACGGTTTTGTCTGTAATAGTAGGCGATGGGCTCACCGATGACTCTCATCGACCGGGTTCAGTTCACCGGGGCGGCAGCGAAGGCGCTCGGCGGCGCCGTGCGGGCCAATACGGCTGCGGGAATCCGCGCCCGCCGACAGGCGCATAACTCGCGCATCGACGCCGAAATCACCACCTATGACCCGTTGGACCCGACCGCCGCAGCGCAGCCACGCGAGGCCTATCGCCGGTTGCATGCAAGCGGTCGCGTGCTTTACAACCCGAAACGGTCCCTCTGGATCCTGAGCCGCCTGGATGACGTCCGGGCTGCAGCTCGCGACGACATAGCGCTTTCCAGCGCCGAGGGGATCACCCGGACCAAGTTCTCGCTGCCGATCCTGATCACCACCGACGGTGAGAAGCACGCTCGGATGCGACGCCAGGTGCTGCCCGCGTTCACCAAGGCGGCACTGGAAAGCTGGCGCCCGATGATCGACCGACTCGCCGCCGAGATGGTCCGCGAGGTTCTGGACAACCCGGGTTGCAACGCGGTGCAACGCCTCGCGGTACCGATGCCGGTGCGCCTCATCGCCCATCTCTTGGGCATCCCCGACACCGACGTCGACGGCTTTCGCCGCTGGTCGGAGGCGTCGGTGCAGGTGACCGACCTGGCGATGACACCCCGCGGCGTACAGAAGCTCGCAGCCGCGCTCAGCGGTTCATGGTCGATGAACCGCTACTTCCGGCGGCAGTTCGCCGTCGGCGGCTTGAAGGGCTCCGACACGATCCTCGGACGACTCCTGGCCGAAAACGAGGCCGGCTCGCTTACCGACGAGGAGCTGTTCTACTTCGCAATGCTGCTGCTCCTCGCCGGCAACGAGACCACCACCAACCTGCTGGGCGGGATGTTCGACACGCTGGCGGCCTACCCCGAGCAGTTCGACTTGATCCGCGCCGATCACAGCCTGATCCCGATGGCGATCGAGGAGCAGCTGCGCTACTCGTCGCCGGTGCAGAACCTGTACCGAACCGCGCGCACCGCCTATCCGGTCGGCGATGTGACGATTCCGGCAGGTGCACGAGTCATGTTGTCGTTCGGCGCCGCGAACCGCGATCCGCGCGTATTCGACGATCCCGATGTGTTCCGGGTGGACCGAAATCCCACGCAGCACATTGCATTCGGATTCGGAGCGCACCTCTGTCTCGGTGCTCAGCTAACGCGAATGGAAGCCCAGGCGGTGCTGCGCGAACTCGCAACCAACGCGAGCCGGATAGACGTCGTCGGTGAAACGCGGTGGTCGACCAACAGCTTGCTGCGGGGGCCCGCGCAGTTGCGGGTGAGCCTTACGCCTGCTTAGGCGGACCAACCGAGGGATGCTGGTCCGCGGGTCGAACCTGAGCTTGTGTGCGAGATTTTTCGCCGAATTCGATCACACGCTCAGTTTCGACGCGTACCCGATGTCACTGCACGCGAATCCGGTCGTGGGCGCCATCGCGTCCACAACCTGAGCCGGTACCCAGTTCATGTAACGCAGCAGATGCCGGTGCACCTGCTCGCGCGCGTCATCGCCGTCCCCGACGGCGATTCTGGCATGGGCGTGCCTGGCAGCATGAGGCCATGGCGATCACCACCACCTCCATCGCACACGTTCGGCTCACCGTCACCGACATCGCGAGGTCGCGCCGGTTCTACGAGAGCGTCTTCGGTTGGCGGGTGGCCCTCGAGGTGCCCGACGACGCCGACGACGCCACCCGTGAGGCGCTCGGATTCCTGTTCGGCGGCGTGGTCTACCACATCGGCGAGTCGCTGGTCGGCCTGCGTCCGGTGGCCACGGACACCTTCGATGAGGACCGCGTCGGCCTTGACCACCTTGCTTTCCGGGTCGCGGGCAGGGCGGAATTAGATTCGGCCGCACAGCATCTCGATGATCTCGGCATCGCACACGAACCGGTGAAGGACATCGGGCCGGCCTACATTCTGGAGTTCCGCGACCCGGACAACGTCGCCCTGGAGCTCACCGCGCCGAAGTAGCGGCCGGCGGATCCTTGTGCGCCTTGATCGGACCCGCGGGCGGTGGCACAAACAAGGAGCCCCGCAGGCCGCCGCGGAACGTCCGGACCGCCACCAGACACCAGGTGCCCAGCAGTCCGACGTAGGCGATGGCAGCCGCGAAACGAAAGGCCGGCAGCCCGGTGTGCACCGCCAATTGCGTGGTGCCGGTGACGAAAGTGCCCACCGGGAAGGTCAGACTCCACCATGTCAGCGCGAACGGCATTCCGCGGCGCGCGGTCCGAATCGTCAGCGCCGTGGCCAATGCGATCCACAACACGGCGAATCCCCAGACCGGCACCCCGAACAGAATCGCGAAGATACTCATGCCGTCTGCCAGATGTGGGTCGACGGCGAGCGCCGCATTCGTCCCGAGAAGACCTGCGGCCGTGATGGATTGGCCGAGTGGGCCGAGCACGATCCACAACGTCGGCACCCGCGCGGTGCCAGAGGTGCCGAAATGCGCGAGGCGACTCCAGACCATGGTGATGATGATGAGCGACGCGACGAGCGACAACCCGAACATCGCATAGCAGCCGTACAGCATGGTCTGCCGGCCGGTGCCGGGCGACATGTGCGGAATCAGCAGGGCACCCGTCGCGGCGGACACCATCGGCGGTACCACGGGCATCAGCCAGCCACCGAAGGCCGCGTCCGCCTCGACCCGGTACTGGGTGAACATCAAGTACGGGATGCTCATCGCGGTGAACAGGCCACCGAGTGTGCCCGCGCTCCACAGCAACCAGTCGAGGTGGATGGCGACCCGTTCGCCGATCAGGTCCTTGCCGACCAGGGTCGCACCGGCGCCGACGGTCAGAAGGGCCATCGGGGCCGCTCCGTAGAAGTGGGCCATCTGCGGGTTGCGTGCATGGCTGCGGGCCATCGTCGGGTGCCGCACCCAATGCGCCCCCACCGCAAGGATGAGGATGACCAGCCACACCGTGGCGGCCACCCACACCACCTCGGCGAACACCCGCAAGCCCGGGACATGCACCGGAAGGGTCGCACCCGCCGTGGCGACGATCCCGGTTCCCATGACCGACGCGAACCAGTTCGGGCCGAGATAGCTCAGCACCGGGTGCCGGTCCATAGTCGCCACGGCGTCGACGTTACTGAGCCGGGGGTTATCCCCCGTCATGTTCTCGGGAAAACGCTGTGTCGCGCGGCGCCCCAGGTCCATAGGTTGAAGGCATGGTCGCAGTCACCGACACGAGTCCAGATGCCGCTCCGGCGCCCGTTGCCGTCGACGAGAGCGCGGCCACACCCGCCCGCAACATCGGCGTGGTGCCGACCGCGTCGATGATCGCGGGCGCGGCGATCGCAGTGGTGTGGTTCTGGGTTCCCCTGACAATCTTGATCATCGGCATCTCCTCGATCCCATCCGGGATCGGATTCGCGATCGCGATCGTGGTGTTCGTCTACCTGATGCGCGGCGTCGAATGGGTCGAACGGCTGCGCAGCGAGGCGGTGTTCGGCCTGGGCATCCCGGTACCGCCGCGGCGGATCTCCCCATACGTCGGCATCCAGCGCTGGCTGCACCAGCTGTGGCTGGACCTCAGCAGCGCCCGGTTCTGGAAGGCCACGGCGCAGCACTACTTGCGAATGGCCTACGACATGCTGGCCGTCAGCATCGCGTTCGCCCTGCTGGTATTCGCGTTTATCGGCCCGGCCGCAGCGATGGCGATCCGGCAGAGCGACGATGACGCCGGACTGTCGTTCCTGTCTCCGCCACTGGCGTTTCTCCTGGCCGCGGTGGCGGTCGTCGCGGCGGTCGCGATCCTGGTCTTCGCGCCGGCACTTGACGCGGCGATCGACCGCTGGCTGCTGTCCCCGTCGCCGACGGCCGCGCTGCAGCACCAGGTCAGCGCGCTCGCCGACGCCCGCCAGGGTGCGGTGTCGTCGGCGCAGACCGAGCGCCACCGCATCGAGCGCGACCTGCACGACAGCGTGCAGCCGCGGCTGGTGTCGCTGGCCATGACGATCGGGTTGGCGCAGACCAAGCTCGACACCGACCTGCCCGCGGCCAAGACGCTGATCGCCGAGGCGCACGACGACGCCAAGAACGCGCTCGTCGAACTGCGCAACGTGGTGCGCGGCATCGCGCCCACCATCCTGGCCGACCGCGGCCTGGACGCTGCGCTGTCGTCGGTGGTCCAACGCTCGGTCGTGCCCACCACGCTGAACGTTCACCTACCCCGCCGGTTACCGGACGAGGTGGAGTCGGTCGCGTACTTCGTTGTCGCCGAGGCGTTGACCAACATCGCCAAACACGCGCACGCCACGCAGGCGGTGGTCACCGTCCGGCTCGACGAAGCGGCCAACCAGCTGCACGTCACGGTGTTCGACGACGGCCGCGGCGGCGCCGGGATCACCGACGACGACAACGCCACCGGCCTGCGCGGCCTCGAGGAACGCGTGCGCGCCGCCCGCGGGACGTTCACCGTGTCCAGCCCCACCACCGGTCCCACCATCGTCACCGCGGTGCTGCCATGCGCATCGTGATCGCCGAGGACTCCGCGCTGCTGCGGGCCGGCATCGAGCGCATTCTCACCGACGCCGGCCACGAGGTGGTCGCCGGTGTGCCCGACGCCACCAACCTGCTGCGGCTGGTCAACGAGAAGCGGCCGGACCTGGCGATCGTCGACGTGCGGATGCCGCCGACCTTCACCGATGAAGGCATCCGGGCCGCGGCGCTGCTGCGCAGCCAGAATCCGGAGTCGCCGGTTCTGGTGCTGTCCCACTATGTCGAGGAGCGCTACGCTGCCGACCTGATAGCTTCGGACACAAAGGGATTCGGCTACCTGCTCAAGGATCGGGTGGCTGACGTCCCGGCGTTCCTCGACGCGGTCGAGGTGGTCGGCGGCGGCGGGACGGTGCTTGACCCCGAAGTCGTTTCGCAGATCCTGGTGCGCTCGCACCGCCGCAGCGTTCTCGACGAGCTCACCCCGCGCGAGCGCGAAGTGCTGCAGCTGATGGCCGAAGGCAAGACGAACTCCGCGATCGCGTCGGCACTGCACATCTCGGTCGGCTCGGCCGAAAAGCACATCGCGTCGATCTTTATGAAGTTGGACCTTGCTCCCGACGAAAGCGAGAACCGCCGCGTGCTGGCGGTGCTGCGCTACCTCGAGTCGTAAACCACCGGAAGGGTTTTGATCGTGACCACCATCGCTCCCCCACCACCGGCACCGGCCACCCCGCCGCCGCCACTCTCCCCGGGCGGGCGCACCGCGGTCCGCGTAGCGCTCATCGCCGCCGCGGCGGTGCTGGTGGTGGGGACCGTCGCAACGCTGGGCGCAGTCGCGTGGGGCATCAGCGGCTTCCGCGTCATCACAGACACCAAACCCTTGCCGGCCGCCATGCGGTCGCTGGTGGTCGACACCGGCTCGGTGCCGGTGGCCGTTCGTATCACCACCGATCGTGATGCCCGCGAGCCTCGCGCGGACCTGCGCATGGTCAATTCCACTCGGGCAGACGCAAATCCGTTGGCGGTCAGCAGCGATGCCGCGAGCGCCCGTGTCACGATCAGTGGCGAGCCGTCGACATTCCTGCAGTGGGGCCGGGCCGGCGAGATCACGCTCGTGCTGCCGCCGGACCTCGCCCGCAGGTTGACGGTCACCACCCAACAGGACACCGGTGTGGTACTGGCCCAGGCCGATATCGACCAGCTGATCGCGCGGACCGACGACGGTGCGGTTGTTCTCAGCGGATCCGCTCGGCGCATGGAGATCCACACCGAGAACGGCGATGTGGTGACCCGCGACCCGATCTCGGTGTCCGAATCGTTCAGCGCCAACACCGAGAACGGCGACATCAAGGTGGACTTCGCCGAAACGGCGCCGCGCACGGTCGACGCGACCAGCGAGAACGGTGACGTCATTGTCGCACTGCCGGCGCGTGGCCCCTACGTGGTGAATGCGAACACTGAGAACGGCGACACGGCGGTACGAGTGCCGCAGGCGACCGATCGGGAGAACGCCGCAGCGGTCGTCACCGTCCGGTCGGAGAACGGCGACGTGATCATCGACGATCTGCGTTAGCGCTAGCACTGAGTTTGCGTAACGCCACGGCGGTTTTTCCGCTGTTTTTCCGCCACAGCGTTACGCAAGTTGAGGCTAGCTGACGGCCAGCGTCGAGATTGCGCACCGGGCTGTCGATTTCGCCCGATCACGACCCTGTGTGCAGTATCCGCTCCGCCTCACGCACGCCGCTCATGTAAGCGCCGTGGACGGTGGAGATGGCTCAGACGCTATCGGGCAGCATCCAAGAGCGGAGGCACTAGCGGCAGCCCGAACAGGGTGACCAGACCGGGATCGCCGAAGACGACAATGCGGGTGATGCCGGTCGCCGTCACATCGAGTACGGCGATCCCGAACGCGCGCAGCACGCCGTCCTCCTCGCGGCGGTAGGCCGCGGCGGCCCGCTGTCCGTTCGCAGCGATGGACACCATCGGGAAGATGTTGCAGGCTCGCGACCAGCGCCAGCCGCAGGCTCTCCCGTGACGTGACGACTGCGGCCGGGTCGTCGGAGCCCGGCGTCACCCACGCGTCGGGAATCGCCTGCAGCCAAGCCACATCGGGCGCGGGCATGGCCTCTGTGCGCGGATCGTCGGCGGGCCCGCCGAGGCCGGACGGCAGCACGCGGCGGCTGCTATGTGCGAGCACGGTCAGGCACGCGTTCGTCGCGATCCGGTACAACCACGTCCGCATCGACGACCGGTTCTCGAAGGCCTGATAGCCCCGCCAAGCCCGCAGGTATGTCTCCTGCACGATGTCCTCGGCGTCGTGCGCCGAGCCGAGCATCCGGTAGCGCTGATTGTTGCCTTCCTGCGCCACTGTTACGGATGTAACATGGCGCTGTGACGATTGATGCCAGCCAGGATTGGTTGATTATCAGCGCGTCGACCGCCGGTGCGACCGGGACACTACGCGTGCAGGTGTGGCGCAAGTTGCGCTCGCTCGGGGCGATCTACCTGCAGCAATCGGTCTGCCTGCTGCCTGCCGTGGACGACGTGGCGCGGCAGGTGCGGCGGCTGACCGACCGCATCCAGCACCAGGGCGGCACAGCGCGCGTGCTTCGGATGCGCTTCAACGATCCCGCGGACGAACAAACGATTGTCGAGGAGTTCAACGCCGCCCGTGACGCCGAATACGCCGAAATCCTCGAACGCATCCCCGCTCTACGCGAGGAATTAACCCAGGAGCGCGCCCGCGGCCGGGCAACCTATGCCGAGGTAGAGGAATCTGAAGCGGACCTGGAACGCTTCCGCAGCTGGCTGGCCAAGATCACCGCACGCGACTACTTCGGCGCCCCGGGGGGACGCGCCGCCCGAACGGCAATCGACGAGGCAGCCGCCGACCTGGAGGCGTTCGAACAAGCCGCGCTGCATGCCGAGGCCCCCGAGGCCTCCGCCGAACCGAGGCGGCAGCGGCTGAGGGCGGTGAAGAGGCAGTGACCTCCTCGCTCTGGTGGGATCTCGCGATCGGCGTCGTCAGCGCTCTGGTGCTGGCATGGGTTGCGCTGGTAATCGCGTTGGCGATCCTGCGGCCGCGGGGCGGGCTGCTGCGCGAGGCCCTGCGGATCCTTCCCGACGCGCTGCGCTTTATCCGCCGCCTTGCTGCCGACGACACGCTCCCCGGCGGTGTGCGGATCCGCCTCGCGCTGCTGTTGGCCTATCTGGCGTTACCGTTCGACGTGATCCCTGACTTCATCCCGGTGCTGGGCTACGCCGACGACGCCATCATCGTCGCCGCCGTCCTGCGCGGTGTCGTTCGCCGCGCCGGCCTCGACGCCGTCCGCGCGCACTGGCCCGGCAGCGACGACGGCTTCACTGCGCTCGTCCGACTCACTGGCCTGGCTCGATCGAGCGACAGCTACTAACGAACTTCACGACCCTGCGTGCAATCTCGACGAGGTCAGCGGACCCGCAATACGCCGACGGCCTGGTTCAGCGCCATCGCGGCCTCGTCGACCGCGGGGAGGTCGTCGGCGTCGGCGGCCTGCCGCAGCTTCTGCATGGCCGCGTCCACCGCACCGGGGTCCTGCACGCCGGGTCGAGTGCGCTCCCAAACCCGATCCAGCGCCGCCACGTCGGCCAGCACCAGACCTGAATCGTCGGCGTTGACGTCGATCGGAAGCTGGCGCGCCCACAGGGCAAGACGCGCCAGGTCGACATCTATCACCGGCTGATACAGCAACCGCAGGTCTTGCTCGTTCTGGGCGATGCGCAGCGCCGCGCCCTCCGCTGCTCGCCAATCGCTCTCACCCAGGGCGCTGTCGAGCGCGTCGATGTCGACATTCATCTGGGTCTCCATCTGCGGCGGAATTCCCTTGGCCTGCACCGCGTCCCACGCCTGGCCGAGTGTCGTGCCGGCCTGCTCGGCGCGCCCGGCGTCCGCGGCCGCGACCGCATCGAAGACGCCTGCTGCGGCACCGGACAGCGCGCCGAATTCAGCGGGCAGCCGGACCTTGCCGGCTGTCGGTCGGCGACGCCAGCGACACCGCCTCCAGGTCTCCGCCCGCTGTCCCCGTCGAAAACTCGCCGTATCCGGGGGCGAATGTCTTGCCCTCACGCTTACCGTCCATGTGCAGCTCGCTGACTTCGATTGCGCCGCTGATGTTTCCGCTCGGGCCGGGGACGGTCTGGTCGATCTTCTCGATGCGCACCTCCTCGAACACTAGGCCTGGCGCGTTCTCGGGGCGGTACACGTCGCCGACGGCCGGTTTGGCCGGCATGATCATCGCGGCCGGTGTCTCGTCGCTGGCGATCCAGGTGCCTTCGGTGTCGGCGACCTTGCCGTCCTCGTAGTTGAAGACGTCCTCGCCGAAGTACCACACCGAGCCGTCGTCGGCCTGGGCGTACCAGTCCAGCGCCACCTCCTGGATGCGTCCGTCCAAATACGCGACGTACTGGATGACCGCTGTGTCGACGGTGTCGCCGCCCCACTGGATCGGCTTCGTCCCGGGCAACAGGGACACCTCGGTGCCGGAACGGCTTGTCGTCGACGTGGCCGCCCATGATGACCTGCTTGACCTCGCTCGTCGGATGCAGCGGGTTCGTGATCGGCGTCGGCTTGCTGAACGCCGGTGTCACGAGGTCGACCCGTTCACTATCCGGTGAGAGGGGCAGGCACTCGTCGGATTTGTTCCCGGATTCGTCGACCACGTTCACGCAGTCCGCAGGGGCGGGAGCGGGGGCCGAAACGGTGGCCGAGTCGTTGCCGCACGCCACGGAGAGGGCGGCAACCGTGCCAAACACTATGGTGAGCCGGCGAATCCGGCCGGTGGTCATCGGAGTGCCTCAGTTGCCTGGGGCGTCGGGTTCGACGTCCGCGCCGGGTGGATCGGTCTTGTCGCCGACAACCACGAAGTTCTGTCGAGCTGGACGTCGACCTGACTACCGTCGGCGAGCGTCACCTCCACCTCGTAGAGGCTTTCCTCGTCGCCCACCTCGGTTGCGGTGACGGTTCCGCCGCCGGTGAACGCCAACGCGGCCTGGCTGGCCTTCGTCAGCGCCTCGCCGGTGATCGGCGTTCCCTCGCCGTCGTCGGGTTGAGCGGTCGCGACGCCGGTACCGACGGCGACCGCCACCGCGCCGATTGCTGTCAGAGTGCCGATCTTTTTGTATGCCATGGCCCAAGGCTGCACCGCAGTACCTGACAGCAACCTGAACGCGCCTCAGTCGGCCTCGCCCGGCAACGTCACTTCGATGCGCGCCCCGCCGAGCGGCGATTCCGAGATCGCTATCGAGCCGCCGTGTGCCCGGGCCACCTCGTCGACAATGGCCAATCCCAGGCCGCTGCCACCCTCGTCGCGGGACCGTGCTTCGTCGAGCCGAACGAACCGCTCCAGCACCCGTGCCCGCTCGGATTCCGGAATCCCCGGACCATCGTCGTCGACCGTCAGCACCACCTGGCCGTCACGCTCGGCGAGCCTGATGTCGACCCTGCCGGCCGCGTGCCTGGCGGCGTTCTCACCGAGGTTGCGCACCAGGCGTCGCAGACCGTCGATGTCCCCGTTCACCCGCGCGGCCTGAACGCCCGACGTGTCGACCCGCGTCGATGTGGTCGACCTCAGCCGGCGCGCCTCCTCGAAGGCCAGGTCGTCGAGGTCGACCTGCGCACGCGGCGGCGAGATGTGCTCGTCGGCCCGGGCAAGCAGCAGCAGATCTTCGACTAGCCGCTGCATCCGTTGCTGCTCCGCCAGCACCACCTCGGCGAGCTCCCGGGCGGTCGTTCGGTCGGGATGGGCCAACGCCACCTCGGCGTACTGGCGGATCGTCGTGATCGGCGAGCGCAGCTCGTGCGACGCGTCGGATACGAAGCGCCGCTGGCTGTCTCGGGCGTTTTCCAGTCGGGCCAGCATTCGGTTCATGGTGGCGGCGAGCCGGCCGATTTCGTCGTCGGTCGCCGGCTGCGGAACCCGGCGGTGTAGTTGCGCGGCCGAGATCGCATCGACCTCGCGCCGGATCGCCTCCACGGGGGCGAGCGCGCGGCCCACGACGAACCCCGTTGTTACCGCCACCACCACCAGCAGCAGGGGCAGTCCGACGACGAGTAACCGGGTGACGACGGTCGTCGTCTCGTAGACACCGATCAACGCCCTGGCCACCACCACGACTCGTAGTCCGTCGGAGGTATTGGCGCCCTCCGCGACCGCGATGAACTCGTCGTCGTCGAGCGGGGTGACGACCCGCATCGATTGGCCCGGCGCCAACCGCGCCACGACGGGTTCGCCGGCGACGTTGGGGCTCGACCCGACCACCGCGCCGGCCGGGGTCGTCAGCTGAATCAGCTGCTCGTCTCTGCTGCCAGCGACCTCGAGGACCGGTGGCCGGCCCGCTTCAAGTTGGTGTGCGACCTCGAGCGCCTGCACCCGCGCCGCTTCTTCCACCTCGTCGATCAACGTCTGACGAAGCGCGGCTATCAGCACCGTCGCCCCGACCACGAGGGCGATGGCAACAAAGAGGGTGGCCACGGCCGTGGTGACCGCCCGGACCGTGCCGAAGCGCTTAATCACGGGCGGCGACCAGCCGGTACCCAGCACCCCGGACGGTCTCGATCACTGTCCGATCTTCGGGTCGGTGCAGCTTGGTTCGCAGCCTGCGCACATACACCTCGACGATGTTGGGGTCACCGTCGAAGTCGAAGTCCCAGACGTGGTCGAGGATGTTCTTCTTCGACAGCACCTCGTCGGGATGGTGCAAAAAGTACTGCAGGATCGCGAATTCCCGTGTGGTCAGCGCGATTTCGTTGCCGCCGAACCACACCCGTCGCGCCGCCGGATCGAGCCGCAGGTCGCCGGCATTCAGCACGGTCGGCCTGGGCGCCGCGCCCCGGCGCAGCAGGGCCCGCAGCCGGGCGATCAACACCGCATACGCGAAGGGCTTGGCCAGGTAGTCGTCGGCGCCGGTGTCGAGCCCCTCGACCTCATCCCAGACACCGTCCTTGGCGGTCAGCATCAGAATCGGGGTCCAATTGCCGTCGTTGCGCAGCGTCCGGCACACCTGGTATCCGTTCGCGCCGGGCAGCATGACGTCGAGAATGATCGCGTCGAAGGGGTTTTCGCGTGCCATCCAGATGCCGTCGGTGCCGTTGTGCACGACATCGACGGCGAAACCTTCGGCCTCGAGGCCTTTCCGCAGCCCGGCGGCCAGCCGCTGCTCGTCTTCGACCACCAGTAGACGCATCGTGGCTGCCATGATCCCAGGGCGTAACTGACTGGCGGCTGAAATTCGCAGGCGTGCGGTTACGTCAGGCCCTCGATGATCTCGGCCACCGGCGCGGCCTTGGCCTGCCGAAATCCGGTGCCGGCCCACACGTTGACGGCCTGCGGATCGCCCGCGCGCACCGATGCCGCGCGCAGCGGGCTGGTCAGATAGTGGATCTCCGGATACCCGAACGGCGCCTCGGCCTCGTGGTCGTCGATGAAGCGGTTGCGCAGTCCTCGTGCGTAGCGGCCGGAAAATGACTTGGTGACAACGGTTTCCGTGAACTGGGGATCCTGTCAGCGCGGCCCGGTGTACGGGGCTGCTGCCCGCTTCGTCGGCGAGCAGGAACGCCGTACCGAGTTGGGCCGCGACCGCGCCCGCCTCCAGAACACGCTGGATGTCGTCGGCGGTCATCAGTCCGCCGGCCGCGACTACCGGAACGTCGACGGCCGTGGTGACCGCGGTCAGCAGCTCATCCAGCGGTTCGGTCGCGGGTTGCGCCGACGGGTCGAAGGTGCCGCGATGTCCACCCGCGGACGGACCCTGCGCCACCAGCGCGTCGACGCCGCGGGCGACCGCCAGCCGCGCCTCGGCCAGCGTCGTCACTGTGCCGACGGTGGTGATGCCGGCACCGCGCAGCCGCCGCGCATTCGTCCTCGCTGGGCAGGCCGAACGTGAACGACGCCACCTCCGGCCGCAGATCGAGCAGCACGTCGAGCTTGGCCGCCCAGTGGTCGTCGTCGAATCGGGGCTCGCCGAGCCGCACACCGTAGCGATTCGGCCTCCGGTGCCAGCGCCGCGGCGTAGCGCTCGATCGCGGCGGGCGTCCCCGCACTGGGCTGCGGCACAAACAGATTGGCGCCCACCGCGCCGGACGTCAGCCGGCGCGCCGCGGCGAGGCGTTCGGCGAACACCTCGGCCGTCAGGTAGCCCGCCGGGACGAACCCGAGCCCCCCGGCGTTGGTCCCGGCGGCCGCCAGCTCGGGGGTCGACGGACCACCCGCCATCGGCGCGACGATCACCCGAACCGCGAGATCGCGAAGATCGAACGCCATCCACCCTTCGTATCACGGCCGCCGATATAGCCTGACCGCACCATGTTCTCGGCGGGCGACGGCTACGAGCGGTTCATGGGCCGCTGGAGTCGCCGGCTCGCGCCACCGTTCGTACAATTCGCACAGGTCCGCGAGGGCGATCTGGTGCTGGATATCGGGTCGGGAACCGGGGCCTTGTCATTCGCGGCGGCAACCGTCGCCTCGGTAATGGTGACTGGCGTCGAGCGCTCGGCCGACTACGTTCGCTTCGCGCAAGAGCAAGCGCGGGCCGACCGCGTGCGGTTCGAGCTGGGCGACGCCGCGGCCCTGCCGTTCGCCGACGGCGTGTTCGACCGGACGCTGTCGATGCTGGTGCTGAATTTCGTGCCCGATCCTGCCGTAGCGCTTGATCAGATGATTCGGGTTACGCGGGCAGGCGGCGTGGTAGCCGCGGCGGTTTGGGATTACGGCGACGGCATGGGGATGCTCCGCACGTTCTGGGACGAAGCCGTCGCGCTCAACCCGGGCGCGGAGCCGCGCGACGAACGGCACATGCCGCTGTGCACACGTGGCGCACTGGCCGGGTTGTGGCACGCCCACGGCCTGCACAACGTCGAGGAACAGCCGCTGACGATCGACATGGCTTTCTCGTCGTTCGACGACTATTGGCAGCCGTTCTTGTGCGGCCAGGGCCCGGCCGGTGTCTACGTGTCGTCGCTGACCGAATCCGGCAGGCACGCGTTGTAATCCAGGCTGCGCGACCGTTTGGTGAACGGACACGAGGCGGGTTTCACGCTGCGAGCGCGCGCGTGGGCGGTGCGCGGCGTCGTCACCTGAGCGCTTTGGCGAACATCAGGCAGTCCTGCGGTTCGGCACTGATGTTCGGGACCACGCCTTTCGGCGTCGTCGAGCCGTGGCGCCGTCCGCCACGCCTCCATCGTGCATCGTTGCCGACGCGCCGCCGACGGTGGTTGACTGAATTGATATGGCAATCACGTTCAATCACACCATCGTCGCGGCCAAGGACCGACAGGAGTCGGCCAAGTTCTTCACCGACCTGTTCGGCTTGCCGCCCGCCCAGGAGTTCGGCCCATTTCTGGCGGTGACACTCAATCACGGGGTCAGCTTGGACTACGCGCAGGTCGGCGGCGGCGAAGAGATCCGCCCGCAGCACTATGCGTTTCTGGTGTCCGAGGAGGAATTTGACGCCATCTACGGGCGGATCGCGGAATGGGGCCTCCAGCACTGGGCCGATCCGAGAGGTAGTCGTCCCAACGAGATCAACCACAACGACGGCGGCCGCGGCGTGTACTTCCAGGACCCCGCCGGCCACTACCTGGAGATCCTCACCCGACCCTACGGCTCGGGTGCTGGCTGACCCGTGCTGCGAGCACGCCGACACCCTCACCGCCGAGTCTGGGCAGCATTCTGGGCCGGTTGCCCAGAACCGATACCAGGTCGGCGGCGCGTCCGCGGACCAGCGGGCCCTGTCGGCCGTGTGTCCAATCGGCATCGGTCGCGACCAGCCGCAAGCCCCGGCTGTTCGCGAAGGCGGGCACGAACGGATTCGGCACGGCCACTTGGGTGTTCAGCACCGCAACCAGTGCATCCGCCGGGATCGACGGCTCGCGGTCGAGCGCGAACAGGATGTCGAGTTCGTGGGTGATGTGGTCGCCGAGCAGCAGCCGCCGCGGGAAGTAGCGCCCCAGGCCGCGTGGCCGGTCGGTAAGCCGCTCGAATTCGTCGAGTAACTCGCCGGGGTCCCCCGACGCGGCCAGTGATCGTGCGAGCCCGGCGTTGGCATGATCGAATGACCCACCGTGGCGCAGCATCTCGACCGCAATCACACCTGCGCCCGCGCGGTAACCGATCACCAAGTGTGCCAGCACATCGTGATTGGACCAGCCGTCGCATAGGCTCGGTTGCGACCACTCGTCGGCGCTGAAGCCCGATGCCAGCTCACGGAACCGTATGTCGTTGGACCGCAGGAGGTCACGCGCGGACACCGAGATGCTCCTGCAGAAAGGCGATTTGGTCGGCCAGCACCCGACTGACGAGTGGAGGGTGGTAGACCTCGAAATGGTCGGAGTCGTAGTGCCGGGCGACGCCACGGGGTGCGCGACGCGCGACCAGCGCGGCGTAGGCGGGATCCATCAGTGTCTCGCGGTCGCACACGCACACCAGCAACGGCGCGGCGACGTAGCGGGCCTGCCGGATCGCCGATGTCGTCACCATCGTCACCGCGTCGGCGGCGGCGATTCGGTTCTCGAAGTGGACGCCCGCCGGAACCGTGGAGTTCCAACCGGCTTCGGCGCCGGCGACGGTGACCATCGCGAGGCTTCCCGGCGGTCCGACGATCGGCACATATTGGCGGCCGCGCCGCGCCAGCACCCGAAGCACGTCCAGCGTGATTGCGGGCGCCAATCGCAGCGCCGCGACCAGACCCAGCCGGCGAGCGGCCGACGGCCCGTGCACGATCGGGCACTGCACCACCGCTGCCGCCAGATCGTCACGGCTGGCCGCGGTCCGGATCACGTTCATGCCGCCAAGGCTGGTGCCCCACAACCCGATGCGCCCGGTGTCGATCCCCGGCTGCGCCTTGAGGTGGTCCATTGCCGCGGCCACGTCATGGCGCTGTTCGCGTGTCGAAATATGTTGCCGTGGTTGGCCGTCGGATGCACCGGTGTTTCGGTATTCGAAGGCCAGTGTCGCGATGCCCGCCGCGGCGAAGTGCTGCTCGTACTGAGCCAGCATCATGTCGTGCGTCGCGCCGAGGCCGTGCACCAACACGATCGCTGGGTGCGGGCCGGGTCCGGCCGGCAGGGTCAGCCACGCCGCGCATCGGGTGCCCCGAGCACGGAAGTCGACCCGCTCGGTCGGGATGGTCGTCGGCATTAGCGCCTCCTCAACATAGGTACGGTGTACGTATGGCTACACTGGGTGACGTACGCTGTACTTGTCAAGGGGTTGATGTGCGGGCGCGATTCACCACCGATCAGATCGCCGCCGCGGCGTTGGGCATTGTCGACGACGCGGGGCTAAGCGCGCTGAGTATGCGGTCGCTGGCCGCGGCGCTGGGCACCGGGCCGATGACCGTCTACAACTACGTGCCCGACAAGGAGGGGCTGGAGGAGCTCGTCGTCGCCGCGGTCGTCGCCGGGGTGCGGCTGCCGGAACCGACCGACGATTGGCAACAAGACGCGTACGCAGTCGCCGACGCCATGTGGCGGGGAATCCGCGCGCATCCCGCGGCGATTCCGCTCGTGCTGACCCGCCGCACGTTGTCGGCGACCGGTTTCGCCGCTGTCGACGCCCTCATCGCCGCGCTGGGACGCGCGGGCCTGCAGGACCGGGACCGGTTGGCCGCGTTTCACGCCGTGCTGGGCTTCGTCGCAGGCGCCGCGCAGACCGAACTGGCCGGCCCGCTGACCCGGGGCAGCTCGCCCCGCGACGCCGCTGAGCGCATCGGGTCGGTGGCCGGGACGAAGTATCCGCACGTCGAGGCGCTGTCTCATGTCGCCATGCAGATGTCGGGCGAGGAGGATTTCGACCGCGGGCTGCGCATGTTGCTCGACGGCATCGCCGCTCGCGGCGGACCGCGGCGGCGCCGTTAGCCGACGGAGTGCCCGCGCTGCTCTTCCTGGCCGCGGTAGTCATCCGCGAGCTTGTGGACGTGGCCGGGCAGCGCGCCCGAGGCGACGTCGGCGAGGCTGGTCTGCTCGAGCACCGATCGCATGCTGGCCCTTAGCGCCCGCCACACGTCGGTCAGCGCCGCGGTCGGACCCGAGTACGGCAGATCGCCGAGACCGATGTCGCGGACGCTGGCCAGCGGTCCGTCGATGCAGCGCAGCACGTCGGCGATGCTGATGTCGGCGGCTTTCCGGGCCAGTTCATAGCCGCCCTCGCGGCCGCGGTGGCTGCGTACCAGCCGGTCGGTGCGCAGGTCGGAGAGGATGTCGACGAGAAACTGCGGCGGGATGCCCTGCGCCTTGGCGAGGTCATCGGTCTTGACCAGGACACCTTCGTCGACCGTGGCCAGCTGAACCATCGCCCTGACGGCATATTCCGCCTTGGCCGACATCCGCATGCAGCCAGGTTAGTCGGGGATGCTCCCGTTTCTCGGCACCACGACGGCGAACAGGTCCGCCATCGCGGCGAGGCTGGCCGCCTGCATCGCCGCCGCCGGCACCGTGGTGTCACCCAAGCCGGGCAGGGCACGGGTCGCGGTGGCCGCGGCCACGACTGTCGGCGCGTACCCGAGGTTGAACGCCCCGCGCGCAGTCGAGTTCACACACATGTGCGTCATGAAGCCGGCGAGCACGAGGTTCGACGCGTCCGCGGTCTTCAACAGCTCGTCGAGTTCCGTCTGCACGAACGAGTTCGGATAGTTCTTCACCACCACCGGTTCGCCGCCGCGCGGGGCCACTCGTGCAACGATGGCGCCACTCTCCCCCTCGATGTCGTACAGCGATCCGGGACCGTCGTCATGCTGGATGTGAATGATCGGGATGCCGGCCGAGCGGGCCCGGTCGAGCAGCGCGGCAGCCTCGTCCAGCGCCGCCTGCACACCCTCGAGTTCCATCACACCGCGGGTGTACGTGTTCTGGCAGTCGATCAGGACGAGGGTCGATTCGGCCAGGCTGACGGGTGCTTGGGGCAGATCGGCGAGGGCGCGCAACGTGGTGGGTTCGGACACGCTCCGAGCGTACTGGGCCTATGCGATGGCGGTCGCGATCAGAGCGGGCATCGCGAATCGCACGGAGCCGTCGCTCGTAACGAACGGATTGAGCCGAGTAGCTGCTGCGTTCTTCAGGCGTGCGTATTGGTCGTCATCGATGTGTTCGGCCAGCGTCCACCCGCGGATCTCAGTGTGCAGCCAGTCATCGAGCGACTCGAAGCACGCTTGCCCTTCGTGGCGTTCGACTGTCACCTCGGGGAACGACGTCCGGAGTAGATCGCCGAGTTGGGCGGGCGCGCCGAGGCAGAAGGGTGCGCGCGTTGCCTCAGCTGCCCACTCGCCGATCTCGTCGCCGAGGAGGTCGACCATCGCGGCATAGCCTGGCGATTCCTCGACCGCCGCCCAGGTGGCGACCGCGACTCGGCCGCCGGGTCGGGTGACGCGGGCGATCTCGCTGATCGCGCGAGCACGATCTTGGAAGTACATCAGTGCGAACTGGCAGGTGACGCAGTCGATTTCGTCAGTGTCGATTGGCAGATGCTCCGCCGTACCCCGGCGCAGGTCCAGCCCGGGGGTGAGCCGCTTAGCGACGGCGAGCATGCCGTCGTTGGGATCGACAGCGACAACGGAACCGCCAGCGCCCACCCGTCGTAAGGCCGCGCGGGCAACCACGGCGGTACCGGTACCGATATCGAGTAAGCGGTCTCCGTCGACAGGGTTCACCGCGTCGAGCATCGGTTCGACCCACTGGCCGAACAACGCCGGCACGAAGAATTTCTCGTACACCTCCGCGGCCGTCGTCGAGACCTGGCCGGTTGAGGCGTCGGCTGATGCATCTGTCTTCATGGCGCAATACTGCGCCTGGAAAGTCGGCTCGTGAAGTTCGAATTTAGAACTCGGCCGGCGGCCCCACGGTGGGACGATCATGGCATGGGCACGTACCGCCAGTACTGTCCGATCGCCCGGGCCTCGGAGATACTCGCCGAACGGTGGAACCCCCTGATCGTGCGCAACCTGATGTTCGGCGCGGACACATTTTCGGCCATCGCCGGGGGTGTGCCGACGATGTCGCGCTCGATGCTGATCAAGCGGCTTGACGAACTCGAACGCGCAGGACTCATCCAGTCCCGTCTGAAACCCGGCGGCCGCGGCCACCTCTATGAGCTCACCGAAGCCGGCGCCGACCTCGCCGCCGTCCTCGACGGGCTCGCGGAGTGGGGCGAGCGCTGGGTGGAGGTCACCCCCGATCGCTCCGATCCCGGTTTCGCCCTGTGGGCGTGGTGCCAGGTGCAGCTCGACCGATCGGCGCTGCCGGCCGGCCGGGTGGTGGTCGCCTTCACCTTCCCCGACGAGCGTCCGGGCAATCGGCGGTACTGGCTCTTGGTCGAGCACGGCGACGCCGAGGTCTGCTACACCGATCCCGGCGGGGAACCGGACCTGATGATCGAAGCGCGCTCCCTGGCGTTCGTGGACTGGCACCGCGGCGAACGGAGCTGGCGGGATGTGCTGCGGTCGGGCGACGTCAAGCTGACCGGCCCGACGTGGCTGCGGCGGTCATTCCCGACGTGGAACCGGCACGTCCCGGTCGTCACCCGGTGACCGCGAGCACCGCTTCGGCGAACTCTGGGCGGCAGACCACCAAATCGGGCAGTAGCGGATCGGGCCGGTTGTAGTCCAGCGGCGAGCCGTCGATGCGCGACGTGTGCAGTCCGGCCGCGCGGGCCACCGCGACCGGCGCCGCTGAATCCCATTCGTACTGCCCACCGGCGTGCACGTAGACATCGGAGAGTCCCTGCACCACCGAAGCGACTTTGGCGCCGGCCGAACCCATTTCGACCAGCGTGCCATCCAGCGCGTCGCGCACGGCCAGCGCGATCGCCGGTGGCCGCGTGCGCGACACCACGATCCGTGGCTTGTTCGGCGCGAGCGGTGGCGGTGTGACGGTGGGCGTGGCCAGCGTAATGCCTTGTGCTGGAAGGGCGACCGCGCCGGCAACCAACTCGCCGGACTGCCACAGCGCGACGTGCACCGCCCAGTCGTCGCGACCGAGTTCGGAGAACTCCCGGGTGCCGTCCAGCGGATCGACGATCCACACTCGCTCGGCGGTGAGCCGGACCGGGTTGTCGGCGCCCTCCTCGGACAGTACCGCGTCGCCGGGCCGCTCGGCGGCCAACGCTTCCATCAGGAAGTCGTGGGATCGCTTGTCCCCCGCGGCCTTCCGCTCGGCCTCGCTGGCGTCCGCGAGCTCGGTGCGGACGTCGAGCAGCAACTTGCCTGCCTCCGTCGCCAACCGCGCGGCGACGTCGTGGTCGGTCACCGCCGGCTCTCCAGCAGCTCGATCACCATGTCGGCGAGCTCTTCGGTCGACCGGTCCGGGGTGAGCCGCAGGTCCGGGTTCTTCGGCCGCTGATACGGGCTGTCGATACCGGTGAAGTGAGTGATCTCACCGGCTCGCGCCTTGGCGTACAACCCCTTCGGGTCGCGGCTCTCGCAGTCCTCCAGCGGGGTGTCGCAGAACACCTCGAAGAAGTCGAGGCCCGCTTCGGTGGTTACCCGCCGCGCCAACGCACGGTGCTCCGCCAGTGGGCTGATCGCGGGCACCAGCACGACCTGGCCCGAGTCGGCCAGAATGGCGGCGATATGAGCCAGCCGGCGCTGATTCTCGGCGCGGTCGGCCATGGAGAAACCGAGGTCGGCGTTGAGCCCGTGGCGCAGGTTGTCCCCGTCGAGAACATATGCGGGACAACCCTTTTCGAGCAGCTTCTGCTCGACGAGCATCGCCACCGACGACTTGCCCGACCCCGAGAGTCCGGTGAACCACACGGTACGGCCCTTCGACAGCCGGTCCTCGGCGTCGCACAGCGACTCGTGTCGCACCGTATTGGGGCTCGACGTGCGTGCCGTGACGTACGGCAGGATCATGCCGGCCGCGACGGTGCCGTTGGTGTTCGTATCGATCAGGATGAACGAACCCGTGGCCGCGTTGCGGCTGTACTCGTCGAGCAGCAAAGGCACCTGCGTGCGCAGCGAGATGCGGCCCAGCTCATTGAGTTTGAGAGCGGTAGCGGTCTTGTCGCGGTGCAGTGTGTTCACGTCGAGACGGTAGTCAAGCGCGGTGATTTTCACCCGCGTGGTGCGGGTCGTGTGCTTGATGATGTAGTCACGGCCCGGCTCCAGTGAGGTCCCGTCGGCCATCCAGCACACCGTGGCGTCGAACTCCTGTGCCACCCTCGGCTGATTGTTCGGCCGCGCGATCAGGTCGCCCCGGGAAATGTCGATATCGTCGGCGAGGCTGACCGACACCGCCATCGGCGGAAAGGCTTCCTGGACAGGCCCGCTCGGCCCCTCGATCGCGGTGATGCGGGAGGACTTCCCGGTGGGCAGGACGACGATCTCGTCACCGGGGCGCATGACACCGCTGGCGACGGTGCCCGCGTAGCTGCGGTGGTCGTGATGGTCAAGCGCCTGCGGCCGGATCACGTACTGAACCGGGAACCGAACGTCGACGAGGTTGCGGTCGCCGGCGATGTACACCTCTTCGAGATGGGACAGCAGCGACGGTCCGTCGTACCACGGGGTGTTCTCCGACTTGGTCACCACGTTGTCGCCGAGCAGCGCCGACAGCGGAATCGTGGTCACATCGTGCACATCCAGCCGAGCTGCGAACTCGTGGAAGTCATCGCGGATCTTCTCGAACTGCTCACGGTCCCAGCCGATGAGGTCCATCTTGTTGACCGCCAGCACAATGTGCCGGATGCCCAGCAGCGCCGCCAGGAACGCGTGCCGGCGCGACTGCTCGAGCAGCCCGTGCCGGGCGTCGACCAACACGATCGCCAGTTGCGCAGTGGACGTGCCGGTCACCATGTTGCGGGTGTACTGGGTGTGACCAGGGGTGTCCGCGATGATGAATTTGCGCTTGGGCGTGGCGAAATAGCGGTAAGCGACGTCGATGGTGATGCCCTGTTCGCGCTCGGCGCGCAGGCCGTCGGTGACCAAAGCCAGGTCGGTGTAATCGTGTCCGCGTTCCTTGGAGGTGCGCTCGACCGACGCCAGCTGGTCTTCCATGACGGCCTTGGAGTCGTACAACAGCCGCCCGATGAGCGTGGACTTGCCGTCGTCGACGGAACCGGCGGTGGCCAATCGCAGCAGCGTGGTCATCAGAAGTAGCCCTCTCGCTTGCGGTCTTCCATGCCGGCCTCGGAGATCCGGTCGTCGGCGCGGGTGGCGCCGCGTTCGGTCAGCCGCGACACCGCGGTCTCGGCGATCACTTCCGACACCGTCGCTGACAGCGACTCGACGCAGCCGGTGCAGGTGACGTCGCCGACGGTGCGGAACCGCACGGCCGTTTCGAACACCTCCTCGTCCTTCCGCGGCTGCAGGTACTTGTGAACGGCCAGCAGCATCCCGTCGCGACGGAACACCTTGCGGCGGTGGGCGTAGTAGATCGACGGCAGCGTGATCTTCTCCGCGCCGATGTAGGACCAGATGTCGAACTCGGTCCAGTTGGACAACGGGAACACCCGGATGTGCTCGCCCTTGTGGTGGCGGCCGTTGTAGAGGTTCCACAGCTCGGGCCGCTGCGCCTTGGGGTCCCACTGTCCGAACTCGTCGCGGAAGGAAAACACCCGCTCCTTGGCCCGCGCCTTCTCCTCGTCGCGGCGGGCACCGCCGAACGCGGCGTCGAACTTGTTCTCCCGGATGGCGCGCAGCAGCGTGACGGTTTGCAGTGGGTTGCGCGACGGGATGGTCTCGACCACTCGGCCGGCGTCGATGTCGTCCTGCACCTTGGCGACGACCAGTCGCACCCCGGCTTCTGCGACGAGCTGGTCGCGGGTTTCGATGACCTCGTCGAAGTTGTGGCCGGTGTCGACGTGCATCACCGGGAACGGCAGCCGCCCCGGCCGGAACGCCTTGAGCGCCAGGTGCAGCATGACGATGGAGTCCTTGCCACCGGAGAACAGCAGAACCGGCCGCTCGAACTCCGCGGCCACCTCCCGAATGATGTGGATCGCCTCGGCCTCGAGCGACCGTAGGTGGCTGAGCTCGTAGCGGCCGGCGTGCTGGTTGACTTCCTGGGCCGCGGTCATCGTTTCCTCATTAAGTTGGTAGAGATGACCAGATTTATCGTCATAACCCGATATGAAACCAGCTTGGACCTGCGATGTCAACGCACGGCCGGTTACCTGGGCGCACCGCGAGTGTGCGATCTCATACGCTCGCTTCGGCTTGAATTCAGGCGGTCGCTGCAACAAATGTGGACGGGTCTGATAGTAGGCGGTCGAGTTCCTCGGCGGGTGTGCGCCAGCCGTGGCGTTTGCGGGGTCGGGCGTTGAGTTCGGCGGCGACGTTGTCGAGGATTCCGGGGCCGTGGAACGACAGGTCGGTGCCCTTCGGGAAGTATTGCCGCAGAAGGCCATTCGTGTTCTCGTTGGTGCCGCGCTGCCACGGGGTGTGAGGATCGCAGAAGAAGATCGGCAGTCCAGTGGCCTCGGTGATCTTGGTGTGCAACGCCATCTCGCTGCCCTGGTCCCAGGTCAGGGAGCGGCGCAGCACCTCGGGGATGTCGGGGATTTTGTTGCTGATCGCGGCGGCGACGGTCGCGGCGGTGTGATCGCCGGGCAGGTGGAGCAGCATCACGAACCCGGTGGTGCGTTCGACCATGGTGCCGATCGCCGACGCGCTGTGGGCGCCGATGATCAGGTCGCCCTCCCAGTGGCCGGGGATCGCCCGATCGTCGGCCTCGGCGGGCCGCTCGCTGATGTTGATCATGTCGCGCAAGCGTCCCGCACCGCCGTCAGCCGGCGCGCGGCCGCGAGGTTTGCGCCGGGTCCGGCCGGTGCGCAATGCCGTCTTGACCAGCTGCGCGAGTTCCCCGCGCGGCTGGACGTAGATGGCCTGGTAGATCGTCTCGTGCGACACCCACATCTCCGGATCGTCGGGGAACTCCTCGCGCAGCCGGCCCGCGATCTGCTCGGGGCTGTGCCGCTGTTTCAAGCGTCGCAGAACCTGGGCGAGCAGGACAGGGATGGCCTCAAGCTTCCGGACTTTCGGGCGCCGGCTACCGGCATCGGCGGCGTTCTGTCCCACCGATGCCCGATACCCGTGCGGGGTGGCTCCACGCCGTGCCTCGCGGCTGATCGTCGACCGGTCCCGCCCCAACAGGACAGCGGCTCGGGCCTGGGTACGCCCCGACTCGAGCAACTCCTCCAAGCGGCAGCGCTCGGTGAACGACATCGGCCCACCCGGGGACGTAGCAAGCTCCAGATCGACAGGCAGCGCAGCGGTTCTCGGCACATAGCCAGCCTGGTCGACCCAGTACCGGCCGGTGTGTTCCGACACGCCCGCAGTCACCGCCGCCTCTAGCGGCGTCGCCCCGGACCGCATTGCGGCCCAGAACGACTCGCGCACCGACTTCGGGTACTTATGGCCCCGCTGCTGCGGCGACGAGCGATATCCGGCGTCCCGTGCCCACTGCCGGCCGGTGGCACCCGACACCCCGGCTATCGTCGCGGCCGCCGTCGGCGTCAACCCCGACCGCACCGCCTTCCAGAAGCTCTCCCGCACCGACTCCGCCAGCTTCCCACCCGCCGGTACACCCCGGCCACGGAACCCAGTGTCGTAACCCATACAGCAACACCCCTCGACGATCAGGTGTTGCAGCGATCACTTGAGTCTGAGCGGGGCATTGCGTATGAAACCGCACACTGGCGCAACTCCGTGGTCCAGGACAGAGCGACAGCCCGCGTGCAAGCGCGCGTACCCAGGCGCTTACCCCAGAGGTAATTGATCCGCCCTCGATACTGGAGCCATGTCAACCCCCACCCAGCCCCAGACCGGCGCGGATGTCATGGCGCAGTTCATTCCGCAGTCCCCGTTCGTCGCCAAGCTCGGCATCGTCGCGGATGTCCTCGACGCCGACGAGGTGCGGCTGCGCCTGCCGTGGGATCCGACCAACGTGACGATCGGCGACATGGTCCACGGCGGTGCGGTCGCCGCGCTGGCCGATGTCGCGGTGATGGCGGCCGCGTGGGCGGGCGCCGAGGTTCCGGACTCGCTGCGAGGCGTGACGACGTCGATGTCGATGCAGTTTCTGGCGCCGGCCCGCTCGACGGACCTGATCGCGATCGGACGGGTGTTGCGACGCGGCAAGACCCTGGTGAACTGCGACGTCGACGTCGTCACCCCGGAGGGCGAAGCGGTCGCGAAGGCGATCGCGACCTACAAAGTGGGTTGACGCGGTAATAAGATTCCGCGCAAGCACGTTCCATGGAATCAATTAGGCGGTCATGGCGGACCTGCGCGACGTATTCGGAGAACTGATCCGCTACGAAACCGAATTGTGGAACTCCGTTGACGCACAGCTGCGCGGAGACTTCGACCTGCCCCTTGCCAGATTCGAGGTGATGCGAGTAATCGATGACGGCCACGCGTGCCGAGTGTTCGACATCGCCAACGCACTGTCGATCACCGTCGGCGGCACGAGCAAGCTGGTTGACCGCATCGAAGCCGCGGGCCACTGCCGAAGGCACGCTAACCCCGATGATCGCCGCTCCTCGATCATAGAGCTCACGCCCGCCGGACGGCGCCTTCTGGCCAAGGCCACTAAGGCGTTCGAGCGCGAACTACAGATTCTGGCCGATGTTGTTCGCCAACGTGACCCTGCGACTCCTTGGCAGCGACGATTTCTCGGCCGCAGCCAAGCGGCAGGCGGCAACCGATCTCACGACCGCAGCGAAAGCCGGCGCGCTAGCCGTCCCCGTGGCACCCGTTTACCCGCTCGCGCAGATCGCCGTGGCTCACGACCATGTCGACGACGGGCCGCGCAATGGTCGGATCCTGATATCCATCTAGAGCGTGACTTCGTTGAGCCGGCCGGTGGCGACGTTGAAGACGAAGCCGCGCAGCGATTCATGCTTGGTCACGAATGGGCTCGCCTCGATGCGGCGTAGCGACTGACGCACGTCCTCTTCGACGTCGGAGAACGCCTCGGCGGCCCATTCAGGCTTGATGCCGGTCTCGTCCTGGATGGCGCGCTTGAACTCCTCGTCGGTGAACGTCAGCATGCCGCAGTCGGTGTGGTGGATCAGGATGATCTCTCTGGTGCCGAGCAGACGCTGGCTGATGGCCAGTGAGCGGATCTCGTCATCGGTGATGACGCCGCCGGCATTGCGGATGACATGGGCCTCGCCCTCGGCCAGGCCGAGGACTCTGTAGACGTCGAGCCGGGCGTCCATGCACGCCACCACCGCGACGTGCTTGCTCGGGGGCAGCGGCAGCGGGCCCTTGAAGGTGCTCGCGTACGCCTCATTGTTCTTCAGATACTCATCCGTCACAGACATGGGACTCCTTATTCGCTGGTAGAAGCGTTTTCAGGGCCGAACAAGTGTACGCTCAGGCCCACCGTGGACACATTTTGGACACACTTTCGGCAACCGCGTCCAGATCACACTCGAACAAATCGGCGTACACGTCCAGCGTCATGGCCGCGCTGGCATGCCCGAGCATCCGCTGCACCACCTTGGGGTTCGCGCCCGCCGAGATCGCCAGCGAGGCCGCTGTATGCCGCAGGTCGTGCGCGGTCACCCTGGGGAACGTCTCATCGACCACCTGGCAGCGCGCCACGGCGCCAGCGAGCCAGGATTCCTGGCAAGTGATGAACAGCCGCGCCGATCTCAGGGGTCCACGCCGCGGTAAGGGGACTAAATGCGAAACCGGCGATGGCGGCCGCCGGCTGATAAGACCCGAGCCGGTCGAAAAAGGCGGTGAGTACTGCCAAGGCGGCGCGCACTTGGGTCGTGTTGCCCGAGTCGTGGTAGCGGCGGATGGCCAACGTGGAGTATTCGAGCGCGGCCCGCGGGTCACCGTGTTCGGCCTCAAGCCGGGCCAGACTGACCGCCAGGTATGACTCGTTGGCGCGGCTACCGCCGTCTTGGGCGATGACCAGGCCCCGGCGAAGGGCCTCGAGTGGGGGGAGGGGATCGGCGTCGCGGTAGGCGAAGCCATAGGCAAGTAGCGCAAACGAGAGCGCACACGGGTTGCAGGTAGCCTCGGCAGCGTCGATCACACCGTTCACGGCGGCCCTTACCTCATCAGCCGACCCCAGACAACGTCAGTGCCATGACGAGGGATTCCGTCGTGAATGCATGGGTGTCGCGACCGGCGGCGAGCTCGATTCGGCACAAGTCGATCCATTGTTGGAGTCGGCCGGCGGCGACGTACCCACCACCGAAAAACCAGCTTGCGAGGCCATACGGTATCTGGTTGCCGCCACTGCGCATCGCTGTCTGGCCCGCGTGGCTGTACCGGATTGCCTCATCGATCCGGCCGGCTATCCAGCACTGCGACGCCACTGCACACAGGAAAGCGAGACCGGGATATTCGACCGCTTGGGCCGGCTCGATGACCTCTTCGGCCCAGGCGATGGGCTCGTAGTTTTCGACCCAATAGCCCCGAGTGACCTCACGTCTACAGGGTTGCGACGGTGCAGTCACAGTTCCGCGGTTACTCAAACCCAGGAGAAACAAAATGTCGAAGAAATGAACGTGTCACCAGGGGCGTTCTGGGGGTGTTTTCCCGCATGAGGCCGAGGGCAGGTGGACAATGACGTGGCAAGGACCGTCGGCGGCTGACGGGAGGCTGGCATGGCAAAGCAGATCACAGTGTGCCCGGTTGCTGACCTGCCCCCGGGGGCGGTGACCGGTGCGGGACCGTATGCCATCGGAAACATCGACGGCAAATACTTCGCGGTCACGCGGCGGTGTCGACATCTGCGCGCAGACCTGGCGGGCGGATCGATCGAGGACGGGCGACTGGTCTGCCCGTGGCACCAATCCGCTTACGACGTCGAGAACGGACAGATGGTCCGCGGACCTCAACAGATCTTCGCGAAGATCCCCGGACTCGGAACGACGTTCAAGATGCTGACAAAAGCTTGGCCTCTTGGACGCGGCACCGTATCGGTGTCCGGCAACGACATCGTCGTCGAATAACTGGCGCGCCTGCGCGATTCGCCTGTCCGTTTTTGGAACCCCGAACGGGACGTGTCCGGCGTCCCGAGGCCTGGTCCCGGCCCGGTCGTCGCGTCCCATGAACGGCCCGCGCCGCCGCGGCGGTGGCGCGGGTTCGGCACCGCGGACGCGCGGGTGCCGCAGGGCCGCGGCAAGGTCGAGCCGGTCCGGGTCGCCGCTGGTGTGGCGAGCATGTGGATACCCCGCAGCGCCTGCGCGTGACGGTTCCTGCCGAGTTCGGTTGGGATGCTGGCGGTTTCGAGGTCGGCGTGTCGTGCCGCCGGGTCCTGATCTCGGCCGGCTTGACCACTTTCACCCGGGCAGTGGACCTGTGACGCCCATGCTGACAGTTCTACGGTCACAGTTGTCTGCACGACCCCGTCACTCGCCACGGACCGCCGCCCGACGAACTGCCCGCAGCCGCCCTGCGGTGGCGGCTGGCCGAGACCCTGGCCCTACCCACTCTCGACCGCGCCACCACGGACTGCCTGGACACCCGAACTGCACCACCTGCTCGGCTCGGCCATCGCCGAAACCGTCATCGCCGACCCCGTCTGGCCGTCGCTGGTCGCCGCCGTCGCCGCCTCCGGCTGGCCGCCCCGCGATCTGCTCGCCGCAGCCGCCGAACACGTGCGACATCGCCGAAACCGAGCACCTACGGCCCGACGAATATGCGCGGCTGCTCACCTACCGCGTCGAACTGCTCACCCACCACGCCGCCACCATCGACGTACGTCGTCTATCAGACGGTCGCGCCGGAGAGCTTTACGCCGCGGAAGATCCGGCCCACCCGCGCACGTGGATGGAGCTACTGTTCCTCAGGTTCACGACGCTCTCGAGCAGGGACTGTCAAGCTAACGGTGTAACTCGTTGTCGTACTACCGGCCCCGCGAGTTCGCCATACACGAGTCGGACGGCGCTCCTGACGAAAAGGAGAGCCGTCCGAAGCACGAACACCTGGTTACCAGGCGTGCATGATGGCGCGGTGAAATGTGGCCTCGGCGTCAGGAGACATTTCCCCGGCCTGACGCAAGCCCACCGCGCTGTGCCCAGCTGATGGGCCTCGCTTCGCGTGGGTGCCTAGTGCTCGTGCTGGGCGCCACAGCCGAGAGGAGGAATCTTCTCTTCCGGTCCGACCTTGGTCTGCCGTGGATCCGTACCTTAGGTGTACCCCGCCTATCCAGGTAAAGCAACAGCAAAATGAGTTGGGCCGAGCGTTCAACGGGCATCTCGCCGACCATCACCCGATTCCTGTTCGCGCACACGCTCGGCCGGATCGACAGCATCGACGCCGATATCGCCCAACATCGACGAGCAGATCGAGGCGCGTCGGGCCCCTTTCATCTGGACGACGATCCTGGACACCAGGGTCCTCATCGCCGAAGACCTGGGCGCGGCGCCGGCACCCCTGGTGCACGCGCAGGTGGAGTGCTAAACCAGAAGGAGCGCAGCCAGCCGACACCCGTCGCGGTGGCGAGGTGCGGCAACCAGCATGTAGGAGGTGGTTGCTGTGCTTCATCCCGATCCCTTCCGTGACATCGACAGACTCTCCGCGCAGCTGCTCGGTACATCGCCTGGATCCGCCCGGGTCCCATTGGCCATGCCGATGGACCTCTACCGCTCCGGCGATCACTACGTGCTGCACGCCGACCTCCCGGGCGTGGACCCCGATTCGGTGGACGTCAGCGTTGACGGCGCCATCCTCACCGTGACGGCACAACGCAGCGAACGCACCGAACACGACGTGCAGTGGCTGAGCTCCGAGCGCTTCACCGGCGGTTACATGCGTCGCCTGTCCCTCGGTCAGGACATCGACGCCGACCACATCGCCGCCACCTATCACAACGGGGTGCTGACCGTCACCCTCCCCGTGGCGGCAAGGGCCAAGCCGCGCCACATCGAGATCACCCCCGGGGAACGCGACGAAACAAAGGTCATCGAGCCGGGAGTATCCGAATAATGGTGGATTCGGCTCGGGCTGCCGCGCGGGAGCACGGGGCGCTGGGCGTTCGGGCAGCAGGTGCCCGACCCCGCGACTGCTTCGGTTGAGGTCACTGTCTTCCTCCGATCTCCGGATCGGCTGACCCCGCTGAGGCCCGTACCCGACTAGCGGCCCCTCGCGAGCATGCGAGCGAATGGCAGCAGCATCAGGAACTCGACGATCAAGACGACGGTGATCATCACGATGACCTTCGGGTCGTCGAAGTTCTGCCCGGCGACCACGAATGCCGCGGCGGCGTTTCTCTGCGCCGTCCCCAGGGCCAGCACCCCCCGGGAGCTCCTTCCGGGTCCTCCAAGGAGCCAACCGATACCGACGCAGACCACCGTGTACGCGACGGCGGCCAGGACGCCGAAGGTGCCGAACACCAACAGGACGCTCTTGAAGTGGCCGGCCGTGGTCAACAACACCACGAGGATCATGCTGACGTTGGACAGCCACCCCACCGCGGGTCGGATGCGGCCGGCCGCGTGCGGGCGGCCGGCCCGCACCAGGAGACCCACGGCCAACGGGATGAGCATCAATACGACCAGCGACTGCGCGATCTTCGCCGGGTTCACCGTGATTCCCTCGAGGAAGAACGGCAGGGCGAGGGGCAGGTAGCCCACGGTGACGACCATCAGCAGCACCATCAGGCCCACGGCGAAGGCCAGGTCGGCCTTGCCGAACTCCGCGAGCTTGATGAGAAACGGCGCGCCCGCCGCCAGCCCGCACAGCAGCAGGCCGATCCCGAGCGGCTCGTCGAGACCGAGCGCCCGCCAGAGCCCGAGCGCTGCCAGCGGCGCCAGGACGAAGTTCGCGGCGACGGACAGCACGACCAGCCGGGCGTTCTTGAGCGGGGCCAGGATCTGGCCGACGGTCAGGCTCAGGCCGACGCCCAGCGTGCTCGACACCACGAAGACGACGACGGCGAGGCTCGAGCCCCGGATCAGAAGCTCGGTCACTTCCACCCTCGCAGCCTTTCGTCACTTCATCCGCGCGGGGTCCAGTCGGCCAGCACCGCGCTGACATCGCTCGACATCGCTAACAGTCAAGTCCGCGCCCAATCCAAGAATCTCAACGCCGGTCGTGATTTGCTGCTGGAGCCACTTCTCGTTCTAGTCGGGACTGCTCTGCGGGCTCACGACCTCACACTCCCCGCACTCCACGGCCCCAACGTTACTTCTGAGGCCCCCCGTTGCCCCCCTAACCTGCCGGGGTGTCTGTCGGGGCCGAACATTGCCTCGCACGGTGGGTTGGTCCAACGCTTACCCCACCGTCCAGCCGCGAGGCAGTCCTGCTCGTGCGCTACGCGAGCCCCGCGGACGGCGCTTGGATTCCAGCCCGCGTAGAAGTTGCCCCTGATCAATGCACTCCCGTGGATAGCGCGATAGCACCTACTGTTGGTTTTCAGCAATCCATTCGTGCGCTTTGGCGGCTTCGGCGGTCGGGAACGCACGGACCCCTCCGGGTATGAGGAAGCCAAGGAAGGCATAGACTTTCGCGGCGTGTTTCATCCATTCCACGTCGGTGACTAGGGCGCTGCGTTCCCAGTCGAAGAGGTGGCTGAATCCGAACTTCGCATCCTCCCAGAAGGCGCCGGGTTCGATCCCGGCGAAATCGGGCGCTATCTCCGTGTAAGCCCGCAGCTTTTTGTGCCGCTTCAGTTTGTCTTCGATGGCTGGTATCAGCACCATTTCGTAATCGGCCTTCGTCAGATGCCCATGGCATGCAAACGCCGCGACGTTGTCGGGAAAATCCTTCAGCACCTCGATCACGATGTCCTCCCGGCTGGCATGGGGGTCTGCTGTCGTTGTTGTCGTCATCGTGTCCTCGCCGAGCGCCCGGGGTGTAGAGGCCAAAGTCCCACGAAACGCACGCGACCGTGCTCAGTAACCTCTTGTGTGGGTCCGCGCCGCCCCGTGTTCGTCGTCCTACGGGCGAGCCACGGCCCGGCCCATCAAGGCGCCGCGCCCTGCGTTCTCTCCGATCCGGTCTTCGAACAGTCATAGCTATCCGTACGACCTTGTCGTGGGCGGTGGCCGACCAGTACAGGGTGACGGGCACGTTCGCGGGCACATTGAGCTGGTAGTTGGATATCGTCAGGTCCGCTCAGAGACTCGAGATTGGGCAGTGGCCGGAGTTCGAGTGATCTAGGCTCGGCCTAATGCGACAGGAGGTCCGATGGCAGTAGACCGCCAGACCGTGGATCTGAGCGCATACCCCGACCTCGTCGTGTTCTACCTGGGCATTCGCGTGCGGCGTCCGCGCGGGATGCTGCGCTTGCTCGGGCTGGAGCCCCAGATCCAGAAGTCGTGGAAGGAGCCCCTTTCAAGGCCAGCTTTCGTTGTACCCAGTGGGTTCTCACTAGCGGATTACCACAGGTGCCTGCCAACCCATAAGCTCTGGGGCGCGAAGCCCTTGGGGAGCCGCGTGCGCGCCGCGCAGCTCCACGTTCGACAGACCTACACTGCATCTCGCCTTCCGGTGACCAGTGTCGTCTACGAGCATCCACGCCACCGCAAACGTCGCAGGATGGCAGATGTGGGCCACCCGGCGGTCTCAAGAGAGTCGAACACGGCTTGGGAACCCTCAAGCGCAGACAAACGATCGGCGTGCTTGGCTCGGCCTTCATCGGCGAAACACGATTCGCTGCCCGGCGGCGGTGCCAAACTTCCTCATGGCCTCTGACAAGCCGCCCTTAGTGCTGCTGCACGGTATAACCATGTCTGGCAACGCATGGCAGGACGTAGTCCCGCTTCTCTCCGATCATCACGAGGTGTTCACACCGACCGCTCTCGGCCATCGTGGCGGGCCTCCTGTGCAGCGACGTCCGGCGACGATCACCGACGTAGTTGATGCGGCGGAGCGCTACCTGGACGAGCGTGGTCTGGAGCGACCCCATCTTGCCGGCAACTCCATAGGCGGATTTATGGCCATCGAGTTGGCCCGGCGTGGTCGTGCGGCCACCGTCTGCGCTTTTTCTCCGGTCGGGTTCTGGTCAGCCGGTTTCCAACCGCGAGCATTCAATAGACTTCAACGGGGCATAGCGCTTGCTCGTCTCGTTCGTTCCATCCTTCCCTTCATGTACAAGTCGGCAACGGTGCGTCGGCTGATACTGCGCGACGTCGCGTGGCACGGAGATCGACTTTCCGCAGACCGGGCCCTTGAGATGATTGACGAGGGCATCGATTGCGCAATCCTCGCCGACCTTTGTGCCGCCGACTGGCAGATCGCACGGCTGGACCCGCTGCCATGCCCGATCACCATCGCATGGGGGGAGAAAGAGACTCTCCTTCCCGTCGAGGCACACGGCAAGACCGAGCGCATTCCGCAAGCATCGATCAAAACCCTGCCCGGCGTCAGCCACGTGCCAATGATCGACGACCCCGGCTTAGTGGCGCGCACCATCCTCGCCGTCACAGGCGCAGTGAAGCAGTAGTGCAACGAGCACCGAACTGCTCGGAATCCGCTGGGGTCCAATCGACGGCGAACGCCCCATCCACACCGGCAGCGGTCCCCATCGCCCTCGGTGACGGCGGGCGCTGCGGAGGTCAAAACTCGTCGTCCTCGTCGATGAACTCGGTCGGGTCGTAGGCGTCGTCGTCAGCGTCATCGAAGCCGTCCTCCCCGACGTCGAGCGCCTCCGAGTGCGGCTCCAGCTGCTCCAGCTGCTCGACGATCTCGCCCCACATCGACTGCGGGACAACAGAACGCACCGCCTCACTGATCTTGCCCAGCTAGGCTAGACCTTCAGCTCGAGGACGTCGGTGCCCCGCTCACGCCCGTCGAGGACGGACTGAAGCTTCTCGGCGGCTCGCAGGCCGGTCTCCACGCTGACCTCGGTGCCGTCGTCCACCAGGGTGCGGAACGCCTTGGCCATAGCGACCTCGTAGAACGCCATCGGAGTGAGCGCAATGGCGACGCCTTCGACGAAGTCGACTTGATTCTCGCGAGCGCGCCGCTCCAGGATCTCCCGTACGTGGCGTGAGCCGTCTGCTGCACGGGGAAATGCTTAGTGGTGTGGGTTCTCACCGAATCGACGGTCACCTGATCGCGCTTGTCGAGGAAGGCGTTGTCTTCGCCGAGGGCGCGCACGATTTGGGCGTAGCTCCCCCCACAGGCCAGCATGGCGTTGACCTTCTTCGGCACCAGATCGTTCCGGCACACCCGACATCGCGGTTCCAGATGAAACCCATTGATGCGCGTGGCCAATTCCATCGACTCCACGGTCTCGTCGACAAAGTCGCGGGCCGCCTCTGACACGGACATGCTATTTCTCCTCGATCCGGCGAAGATGCACCGTGGTCGATGCTTCGGTCTTAGTCTCTCAGGGCGAAGACCTGCTGCACAGCAGGAGAGCGCCCGTAGTTCCGGGCTTTCTGCGGTACTTCCATGGACTTAGGCACCCGATGCGTAGCCGAGATGTGCTGAAGCCGAGCGTTTTCCATCGACCCGGCTCCCACCCGGCATGCGGCGGGCTAACGGACGAACGAAGCGCTGGGGTTTCTTTTTTCTAGAGAGTGGTTCCCAGTGGTTCCCTGCGGTTCCTAGGAACCCGTTAGAGCCCGGTCCGCCCGGTCCCCCAGGTCCACCGGGCCAGCCACCCGGACCACTCGGGCCACCGGGACCCTGATCCGGCGGTGGCCCCGGCTGGCCGGGAACCGGTGGAGGAAACATGGGATCGGCGTGCGCGATTCCGCCGCCAAGGCCGACCGCAGTCACCCCGATACCCGCAGCGACGGCGGTTCCCACAACGATCCGTTTCAGGTCCATGTGTTCAGCCGTCTCAGATGAACGGAATCCAGATGGGCCCGAGCCAGAATCCCCAGCCCTGGTGGCCCTGGTCGAAGACCGGATTCACCCACTGACCCTGGTACTGGAACGGCCGGTGGTCCCGGCTGGCGCGGTCGTAGGCATCGCGATCCTGCCACGGAATCTGCGGTCGATCGACGATCACCGGACCGGGTCCGGGTGGCGGATCTGCGGAGGCCAGCCCGGCGCCGAGTCCGAGGGCCGCCGCACCGAGGCTCCCGGTGATGGCGGCTCCGGCGATCAGTTTCGTGAGTTTCATGCGTTCGGTCCTCTTCGAGTTGTGGTAACAGACTGCGACTCAACGTGTTTGACGGATCACCTCCGGTTCGGTGCGCTCAGGTCGTACACCGTTGCGCCTCCGACATCGATGGGCGTGAAGTTCTGTTGCACCCACGCCGTGATGTCGCTCGCGGTGCCCGAATTGCCGCCCGGCGGACCACCCCGGTCACCGGGGATGAAGTACCGCACCTCGTTGTCGGCGACGTACGCCTGGAACTGCGCGAGCGTCGGCGAATCGTCAGAGCCGGTGAACCCGCCGATGGCCATGACGGAGGCTCCGGTTGCGAGTTCGAGACTGCCCGCGGTGAACGACCCGACACTGGCTGCGGCCCAACGGTTGTCGGCATTCGCGACCAACGCGGCGAGCGCCGTGTTGTCCGAGTCGGCCGCTCCCGGTCCGCCTCCGCCCGGTCCGCCGCCCGCGGCGCCACCGCCGTTCCGGCTTGGGCCGGAGGTGGTCATCGGACCGCTGTGCGCCTGCGCGACGGTCTCGAGCGTGTAGGCCGTTGTCGCTGCCGCTCCGAAAAGGATTGCGCCGACGGCCAGTACTGCGGTGGCACGCCCCAGGCGATTGGCGCCGACCACAAGAATGGACGCCACGACCACCGAGCCGGCCAACACGATCCAGCGCAACGCCGGCAACCAGTCCCCAGTGCGCTCCAGCAGGATGAACGCCCAGATGCCGGTCGCCGCAGACATGGTCGCCAGCACGATTCGAGGCGCCAGGAACTCCTTGCCCCGCCACAGCTCTCGCACTGAGATCCCGACCAGAGCCGCTATCGCCGGCGCAAGCGCGACCGTGTAGTACGGGTGAATGGTGCCGTCCATGAAGCTGAACACCGCACCGGTTACCAGCAGCCAACCGCCCCAGAGCAGCAGTCCGGCGCGAACCCGGCCGGTGCGTGCCGCGCGGCGGGTGAACCACAGGCCGGCGACGAGGCCGATCAGTGCCGCGGGCAACAGCCAGGACGCTTCGCTGCCCATCGACTGGCCGAACAGGCGGCCGATGCCGGGATCGCCAGCGAAGAACAGGTTGCCCGCGCCGCCCGGGCCGCCACCGCCTGGACCGCCCCCTCCGGGACCTCCGCCGCCGACAACGCGCTCAATCCCGTTGTAGCCCAACGCCAACTGCAGCAGGCTGTTGTCGGTGGAGCCGCCGATGTACGGCCGCGAGTCGGCTGGCCACAGGCTGACCAACGCGACGTACCACCCGGCCGACACGATCAGCGCCGCGGCACCGACCAGCAGCTTCCCGATGCGCTGCCAGAGTCCGACCGGCGCGGCGACCAGGAACGCCAACGCGAAACCGGGGACGACCAAGAATGCCTGCAGCATCTTCGTGAGAAACGCGAAGCCGATGGCGCAGCCTGCCAACGCAATCCAGCGAGTACCAGCAGTCTCAATGGCCCGCACCATGAAGTACGCCGCCGCCACCAACAGCAGCACCAACAGGGCGTCGGGGTTGTTGAACCGGAACATCAACGCCGCCACCGGGGTCAGCGCCAGCGCCGCGCCGGCGATCAGCCCCGCCGCGGGTCCGCTGCAGCGCCGGACGGCCGCGTACAGCAGCGCGACGGCACCGACGCCCATCAAGGCCTGCGGCAGCAGCATGGTGAACGCGTTGAAGCCGAACAACCTGCCGGACAACGCCATCACCCACAGCGCCGCGGGGGGCTTGTCAACCGTGATGGCATTGCCGGAGTCCAACGACCCGAACAGCCACGCCGTCCAGTCCTGTGTACCCGCCTGTGCGGCGGCGGCGTAGTAGTTGTTGGCCCAGCCGGAGGAGCCCAGTCCCCACAGGTACAGAACCGCAGTCGCCGCCAGCAGCCCCAGCAGGGCGGGGCGGACCCAGCCCGGCTGGGGCACTCCGCCATGCGGATCGTGCGGTACCGCTTCTGTCTGCGATCGCATGTCTGCGGTGATCGTCATCAATCGATTCCTTAAAGTGGAAGTGGAGTCAGCGGGATCGGCGCGGGTGGAACACCCAGCCGCGCAGCAGCACGAAGCGCACGGCGGTGGCCACCAGGTTGGCGAGCACCAGGGCGACGAGTTCCACCAAGCGGTGCGGTTCGGCGACCACGGCGTGCAGCACGCCAAGCGTCCCGCTGGTGATGGCGAGGGCGATCGCGAAGACGATGAGACCCTCGATGTGGTGGCGGGTCGCATTGGTGCGGCCGCCGACTCCGAACGTGAAGCGACGGTTGGCGGCGGTGTTGCCGAGGGCGGTCAGCAGCAGCGCGATCAGGTTTGCGGCCTGCGCACCGGCCCAGCCCTGCATCAGCGTGAACAGCACCACGTAGGCCGCGGTCGACACGACGCCGATGGTCCCGAACCGAACCACCTGCCGGAACAACGATCCGGGGGCGGCCGAGCGCCGCGACGAACCCAGCTGTGCGGCAATCGCGTTCACCGGGATCGAGCCGTCGGCGAAGCCACGCAAGAGTCGTCCGATGCCCTTGAGATCGGCGGTCGCCGTGGCGACGATGTCCACCCGGCTATCCGGGTCGTCGACCCAATCCACCGGGACTTCGTGGATGCGCAGGCCGCTGCGCTCCGCAAGCACCAGCAGCTCGGTGTCGAAGAACCATCCGGTGTCGGCGACGTAGGGCAGCAGGCGCGCAGCGACGTCCGCGCGGATGGCCTTGAAGCCGCACTGCGCGTCGGAGAATCCAGCGGCAAGAGTGGATTTCAGGATCAGGTTGTAGCAGCGAGAGATGATCTCCCGCTTGGGGCCGCGCACGACCCGTGCGCCGCGGCCCAGCCGCGTTCCGATCGCCAGGTCCGAGTGGCCGGAAATGAGCGGCGCCACCACCGGGGCGAGCGCGGCGAGGTCGGTGGACAGGTCGACGTCCATGTACGCCAGCACGGACGCGTCCGACGTGGACCACACCGCGTGCAGCGCGCGGCCGCGGCCCTTCTGCTCGAGCCGCACCACCCGAACGTCGGTCAGGTCCGCTGCCAGTTTGGCGGCAATCCTGGGCGTGTCGTCGACGCTGGCGTTGTCGGCGATCGTGATGCGCGCCGGGAATGGGAAATGCTCCCGGAGGTGGCGATGCAGCCGGTGTATCGAATCCGCCAGGGCGGCTTGCTCGTTGTACACCGGGACCACCACGTCGAGCACGGGCACCCCGGCGGCACGGGCCGCCAGGGCGGCGTTCGGCCGCGATTCGAATTCGAGCGCGATGTCTGTCATGACACCCATGGTCGAGGCGCAGCTTGTGTTCCCCGTTGGGCCAAGCTATGTCGCAGCTATGAGTTTCTCGACGCCTGGGTGAGGTCGTAGATGAGCACGCGGTCGACGGTCGACGGAGGGTATTGGGTTTCGACCCACTCGGCGATGGCGGCGGCCTCGCGGCTACCGCTGGTACCACCGCCCCAGTGACCGATCATCATCCTTCCGCGGATGAAGTAGTGGATCTGCCGGTCGGCGACGTACTGCTTGAACTCCTCGAGCGTCGGCGAGGGGTCGGTTCCGTTGAAACCGCCGATCGCCATAACCGGTGCACCGCTGGCCAATTGGTAGCCTGCCGCGTTGTTCGAGCCGACGACGGCCGCGGCCCAGGTGTAGTTGTCCGCCTCGGCGGACAGAGTGGCCGACAGCGCCGGCCCGGGATTCGGCGCCTCCAGCAGCCCGCCGGGTCCGGCGAAGCCCGCGCCCGCTCCGCCGTGCCGCGGCGGTCCGACCGCCGGTAGCGCACCGGTGTGCGGTGTCGACACCGTCGCGATCGAGAATGCCGCCGGCGCAGCCAGGCATGCCACGATGCCGAAACCCGCCGCCGCGCGGGCGACCGGTCTGCCCAACCGTCCGGCGACGAGCAGCAGCGCCCCGGCGCCCACTCCCCCGACCGCGACGGCGGCCCGCAGCCACGGCATCCACTCACCGTGCCGGGACAGCAGCACGGCGGCAAGGACGCTCGTAACCAGAACAACACCGGACAACGCCGTGGCGGCACGGATGTCGGAGCGGTTCTGCCACAACAGTGTTGCGCCGATGCCGATGGCCGCACCGATCGCCGGAGCGAGCGCCACGGTGTAGTAGGGATGCACAATTCCGTTCATGAAGCTGAACACCACCGCGGTGACGACCAGCCAGCCGCCCCACAGAATCAAGGCGGCTCGTGTCGGGTCGGTGCGGGGCGCACGCCGGGTGATGACCAAACCCGCCACGACACAGATCACCGCGGCGGGCAGCAACCACGCAATGTCCAAACCCATCCCGGCGCCGAACAACCGACCCCAGCCCACGTCGTGATTGAGGTTGCCGAGGCCACCCGGTTCGTCACCGGTCAACCGCCCGAATCCGTTGTAGCCCAACGCCAATTCGATGATGCTGTCGTGCTGGGAGCCGCCGATGTATGGTCGCGCCGACGTGGGCCACAGCTCGACCAGCAGCAGGTACCAGCCGCCCGAAGCCAGGACGGCCGCGGAGCCCGCGAGTAGGTCGACCACGCGGTGCCGCAACGGGCGATGACCGGCGAGCAGATAGGCCACGGCGAACCCGGGCAGCACCAGGAAGGCCTGCAGCATCTTGGCCAGGAATCCGAACCCCACCGCGGCACCCGCGGCGATCAACCACCAACGGCTGCTGTCCTTTTCGCAGGCCCGCTGCACACAGTACGCGGCGGCGACCAGCAACAGCACGAGCAGGGCATCGGGGTTGTTGAACCGGAACATCAACGCCGCCACCGGCGTCAGCGCCAACACCGTACCGGCCAGCAGCGCGGCACCGGGCCCGCTGACCCGGCGGACGGCGGCGTAGAGCAGTGCCACCGCCGCCACACCCTCCAGCGCCTGCGGCACCAGCACGCTCCATGGGTTCAGTCCGAACAGCCGGACCGAGACGTCGATGACCCATAGCGCCGCAGGCGTCTTGTCGACGGTGATCGCGTTGGCGGCGTCGCTGGACCCGAACAGCATCGCGGTCCAGTCGCTCGCACCGGCCTGCGCCGCCGCCGAATAGAAGGCATTCGCCCACCCGCTCGCGGACAGGTTCCACAGGTACAGCACCGCGGTCGCGGCGAGCAGCACGCCCAGTCCGATGCGCGAGCAGACGCGGAATCGCACTTCCGGCGTGGATTCTGTGCGAGTTTGCGTCTGCTGGGCAGGGAGAACGAGGGTCACTGATCCGATGATCGGTGGCGCGGCTAGGCGTCGGATTTGGTCCCGCTGTGGCTTGGCTGTGAATTGCCCGGAAGCGTCACGACAAACTCAGTTGTGCCCGCCACGCTGTGCACGTCGATCGTGCCGTGGTGTGCCTTGACGACGGCCGCGACGATGGCCAACCCTAGCCCGGTGCTGCCACCGCGCCGCGAGCGCGACGAATCCCCGCGCGCAAACCGCTCGAAGATCTCGGGGCGCAGCCACGGCGGCACTCCGGGGCCGTCGTCGGCGACCGTCAGCACCGCACCGCCGGCGTCGTCCACGGCCAGCGAGGTGGTGACCGACGTGCCCGCAGGGGTGTGCGTGCGGGCGTTGGCCAGCAGATTGGCGAGCACCTGATGCAGGCGGGCTTCGTCCCCGACGACGACGACGGGCTCGTCGGGCAGATCCAGCGACCACCCGTGGTCAGGGCCGGCGATGTGAGCGTCGCTGACCGCGTCGACGACAAGCCGGGACAGATCGACCGGATCGCGCTCCAGCGGGCGCCCGGTGTCGAGCCGCGCGAGCAGCAGCATGTCCTCGACGAGATGTGTCATCCGCTCGGTCTCGGATTCCACGCGGCTCATCGCGTGGGCGACGTCGTCGGGCAGGTCGTCGCGTTTCCGTTGCGCCAGTTCGGTATAGCCGCGGATGGCGGCGAGCGGGGTGCGAAGCTCGTGGCTGGCGTCGGCGACGAACTGGCGGACCCGTGTCTCGCTGGCATGTCGCGCGGACAACGCCCCGGCGATGCGGTCCAGCATCCGGTTCAGCGCGGAACCGAGCTGGCCCACCTCTGTCTGCGCACTGGCGGGGTCGACCTTGACGATCGGCGTCGGCAGCCGCACCTCACCCCGATCGAGTTCGAGATCGGCCACCTGCCGAGCGGCCGCCGAAACCCTTGACAGCGGGGCGAGTTGGCGGCGGATGATCAGAACACCGACCGTAGTCGCTGCGACCAGCGCGATGACGCCGACGACGCAGAACATGACCAGCACCCACAGGAGCGTGTCGTCGACGTCGGACAGCGGCAGCCCGGTCACGATCGTCTCGCCGTCGCCGCGCGAATGCACGGCGATCAGCCGGTAGCGACCGAGCCCGTCCAGGTCAACGGTGGACAGCCGGTGGTTCGGCCGAACGCGGGCGAGTTGTTCGGCGGCCAGGTCACTGACCTCGGCTCGCGTCCCGTCGGCGGTGATGACACCCGCGTCCACCGGAACGCCTTCGGCAACCACCGCTCCAACCGTGCGCGTGGATTGCCCTGGCGCGCCAAGGAAACCGGGTCCCGGACCCACTTCCGGGTCGAACCGCTCCCGACGTGGAGAACCCGGAGGCCCCGGAGGCGGCGGTAGCGGCGGCATGTCGAAGATCACGGCCGAGCGGCGACCGGCCTCGACCACCTGCTGGTCGAGCTGGTGCATCAAGAACCGTTGCAGCGCAAACTCTGTCGCGACACCGATGCAGGCACACACCACCGCCAGCAGGGCCACCTGCGTCACGAGCAGCCGGGCCCGCAGCGACCACGTCCGCGGCGACCGGATGCGCGTCAACGGGTGATCAGCGCGGGGGCTTGAGGACATACCCGGCACCGCGCAGGGTGTGGATCATCGGCTCGCGGCCACTGTCGATCTTCTTGCGCAGATAAGAGACGTACAGCTCGACGATGTTGGACCGCCCGCCGAAGTCGTAGCTCCACACCCGGTCGAGGATCTGCGCCTTGCTCAGCACACGTTTGGAGTTGCGCATCATGAACCGCAGCAGCTCGAACTCGGTCGCGGTCAGCGAGATGACGTCACCACCGCGGGTGACCTCATGGCTGTCCTCGTCGAGAACGAGGTCACCCACGACGATCTTGGCGCCGCCGGTTTCGCTCGTCACTCCCGTGCGCCGCAGCAGCGCGCGCAGTCGCAGCACCACCTCTTCGAGGCTGAATGGCTTGGTGACGTAGTCGTCGCCGCCGGCGGTGAGCCCCGCGATGCGGTCCTCGACGGAATCCTTCGCGGTCAGCAGCAATAACGGCAGCCCGGGAATCTGTTCGCGCAGCTTGTGCAGAACGTCCAGCCCGCTCATATCCGGCAGCATCACGTCGAGCACGACGACATCGGGCGGGGTCTGCCGCGCCGATGCGATGGCGGTGGCGCCGTCACCCGCCGTCGCGATCTCCCAGCCCTCATACCGAAGGGCCATCGACACCAGTTCGGCCAGCACGGGCTCGTCGTCGACGACCAGCACATGGATCGGCCTTCCATCGGCCCTGCGCATGACGACGCGTGCGGGTTCGGTCTCGTTGACGGCGGAGCCGTTGGGACTGGCCACGAGGCTCATTATTCGCGGCAGCGATGGGCGGATGCTGTGCGGATTCTATGTGTCGGCTGTGAACGGTCCACAGACATAACCTGCGCTGAATGAACACACAGCGGACACACATGGAGCGCCTGCACTGTGGTCGCATGACCACCGATCAGACAGCAACCGAACGCCCTATCTGGGGCGCACCCGAACCGTCGCCGCGGCGCTGGGGCCTGCGCGAGACAGCGGCGGCCGTCGGTGTGGCCGCGGTGATCGCCGGACTCGGCGGCGCCGCGATCTACGCCGCAACCGAGGGCAGCTCACACACCGTGGGAGGCCCACCGCATCGGGCATCGGGGCCGGGTGGCATGCCGGGGGGACCCGGCGGCCAGCATCCCGGTGCCATCGGCGGGCCGGGCCCGGATGCGACGGGCGCGATGCCACTCCACAGCGAGTTCGTCGTCTCCGACGGCGCGGGTGGCTACACCACAGAGTTGACGCAGACGGGAGCGGTCACGGCCATTTCGCCGACGTCTATCACCGTTCGAAGCGCAGACGGCTACAGCCAGACGTACGTCATTCCGCAAACGACGGGCTCACCGGTCGCGATCGACGACCAGGTGAGCATCCGCGCGACGCGGACAGGCGATACCGCGACGGTCACCAACATCGGCACCCCGCGCCTCGGCGGCCCAGGTGGACCGCCGCACGCGAACTAGACCGCCAACCGGCGGCCGTTACGGTCCGAAGCCGTCCGGCGGCTCGGCCGTCACCGGCGGGGTGGCTATCGACGTTTCGATCTCCAGCGGCGCATTCGTCTCGGTGGTGGTTTCACCAAGCGTCAATTCCGAAACCGACATGAACGTACCCGTACCGCTGGGTGCTTCACTCACGGCAAAGCCCACAACTCCCATCGCAACGATGGCGCTTGCACCGATACCCGCCGACACTAGTTTGAACTGCTTCGATGTCACCTCTGACCACTCCATTTCGGTTTCTGGTGGCCCGCCCCAAGCCAGCGAGCGGCCCGTCGAACAGTGCGCGAGGAGTCAGCCGTTGACCCCTCCGCCATTCGGGTAACCGAAGCGATCGGAGATGAAACGTCTGACGCTACGAGCCAGATCCGCCGAAGGGTAACGCCTTGACCGTCGGTACGGCGATCGAGGTCTCGGGCGTCGCCGGCGGCGTCGCTTGCGTGCTGGTAGCGCCCACGGTCATGCCGGAGCTCGTCACCATGGCGGGGGCGGCATGTTCCTGGGCGATCGCCATGGTCAGAGCACCCATGGCCACCACTGCGCTGCCGCCGATCACGGCCGCCAGCATCTTCACGTTGTGCTTGTTTGCATTCATCTCATAGCTCCGTTCCTGGGAGTGTGCAGGTGCGGGGATAGTGAATGCGGCGAAGCTGTGAAGACCCTGGAACGCAGGTGCGAACTACCTATGTGGCCGCTGTCATGGTGCTGCGGGTCCCTGCTCCTCGGACGGCAGCGGTGCCGGACCCTTCATTGCCGGCGCTGCCATTGACGTGGCCTCGACTGTCGGTGGCGTCGTCCCGGTGGTGGTCGAGCCGATCGTCATGGTCGTCGACTTGGCCACCGTGTCAGGCCCCGCTTGTTCTTGATGGATGGCCATGGACAGGGCGCCCATGGCGATCACCGCGCCGCCACCAACGACCGCGGCGAGCAGTTTGACCTTGTTGTGGTTACTGGAATCCATTTCTGAACACCTCGTTCCTGGTCCGTATCGGAGTCGCCGCGACAGCGGGACGACCGGTGAACCTGCAGGTGAAAGCCAGTGAACGCGCCGAAACTGGAGATAGCCTTAAGCGCCGGTGCGAGTTGCCTAGCCACGCCCGAGTGACAACAACCGACCGTCGCAACACCCATCTCATAACCTGTGCGCATGCAGCAGTGGGCCGGACCGACCGCATGACGCGCTTCCTGGCGCGCCGGCTGCTCAACTACCTGGTGCTGCTGGCCCTGGCCTCGGTCCTGACCTTCTCGCTGACCTCGTTCGCCTTCAAACCGCTGGACAGCTTGCTGCAGCGCAACCCGCGACCACCCCAGGCCGCGATCGACGCCAAGGCGCAAGAGCTTGACCTGGACAAGCCGATCCCGGTCCGGTACGTCAAATGGGCGACCGGGGCAGTCCGCGGCGACTTCGGCACTACGGTCACCGGCCAACCGGTCTCCGACGAGCTGGGCCGCCGCATCGGTGTCAGCCTGCGGCTGCTGGTCATCGGTTCGGTGATGGGCACAGTGATCGGCGTAATCGTCGGGGCATGGGGAGCGATCCGGCAGTATCGGCTGTCCGACCGGGTCATCACGGTGCTGTCGCTGCTGATATTGAGCACGCCGACGTTCGTCATCGCGAACCTGCTGATTCTTGGTGCACTGCGGGTGAACTCGATCCTCGGTGTGCAGTTGTTCGAGTACATCGGGGAGACCTCACCCGATGCGGTCGGTGGGGCATGGAACCAGTTCGTTGACCGGCTCCAGCACCTGGTCCTGCCGACCTTCACGCTCGCGCTGGGCGCCATCGCGGGTTATAGCCGGTATCAGCGCAACGCGATGCTGGACGTGCTCGGCCAGGACTTCATCCGAACGGCCCGCGCGAAGGGTTTGACCCGACGTCAGGCGCTGTTCAAACACGGCCTGCGCACGGCGCTCATTCCGATGGCCACGCTGTTCGCCTACGGCGTCAGCGGGCTGGTTACCGGCGCGGTGTTCACCGAGAAGATCTTCGGCTGGCACGGCATGGGTGAATGGGTGGTGCAGGGAATCGCCACGCAGGACACCAACATCATCGCGGCCGTCACCGTGTTCTCCGGCGCGACGATCCTGCTGGCCGGGCTGCTCTCGGACGTCATCTACGCCGCACTCGACCCGAGGGTGCGGGTGACATGACCGAGCCCGTCACCACCGAAACGGCGACTACCGCGAAGGCCGGCGTCGACGTTGCACGGTTCGCGTCGCGGCGCACCCTGGTGCTGCGCCGCTTTGTGCGCAACAAGCCCGCGATGGTGTCGCTGGCGCTGCTCTTGCTGCTGTTCATCGGCTGCTACGCGCTGCCGCCGCTGCTGCCCTACTCCTATACCGACCTCGACTACTACGCGCTGCAACAGCCGCCCAGCGTCGACCATTGGTTCGGCACCAACGCGCTCGGCCAGGATCTGCTGGCCCAAACCTTGCGAGGCATGCAGAAGTCGATGCTGATCGGGGTCTGCGTGGCGTTCATTTCGACGATCATCGCCGCGACCGCCGGGTCGATCGCCGGATACTTCGGCGGCTGGCGCGACCGGACGTTGATGTGGATCGTCGACCTGCTGCTGGTGGTGCCGAGCTTCATCCTGATCGCGATCGTCACGCCGCGCCTAGCGCAATCTGCTCGCGTTTTCTGGTTGATCGTGCTGTTCTCCACATTCAGCTGGATGATCAGCTCACGCATCGTGCGCGGCATGACGATGAGCCTGCGGGTACGCGAATTCGTCGCCGCCGCAAGGTATATGGGCGTGAGCAATTGGCGCATCATCGTCCGACACATCGTGCCGAATGTGGCATCCATCCTCATCATCGACACTACGCTCAATGTCGGCATCGCGATCCTGGCCGAAACCGGTTTGAGCTTCTTGGGTTTCGGCATTCAGCCACCCGACGTGTCACTGGGCACGCTGATCGCCGACGGGACGAAGTCGGCGACGACGTTTCCGTGGGTGTTCTTGATCCCGGCAGGCGTGCTGGTGCTCATTGTGTTGTGCGCCAACCTCACCGGTGATGGGCTGCGCGATGCGCTGGATCCGGGCAGCCGCGCCCTGCGGCGAAGGCGGCGAAAGTGAGCCTGCTCCAAGTGACCGACCTGTCCGTCGCATTCCCCACAGACACCGAGCGCGTCGAGGCGGTGCGGGGCTTGAATTTCCACGTCGATCCCGGCGAGGTCGTCGCGCTGGTCGGCGAATCGGGCGCGGGAAAGTCGGCCAGCGCCATGGCTATTGTCGGCCTACTTCCCGAGTACGCCGAGGTGTCCGGCTCGATCCGGCTGCACGGCGACGAACTGCTAGGGCTGCCCGACCAGCAGATGTCGCGAATCCGTGGCATGACGATCGGCACCGTGTTCCAGGACCCGATGTCCGCGCTGACCCCCGTGTACACCGTGGGCGACCAGATCGCCGAGGCGCTTCAGGTACACAACCGCGACATCGGCAAGCAAACCGCCCGGGCACGCGCGGTCGAACTGCTCGAACTGGTCGGCATCGCCCAGCCTGAACGCCGGGCCCGTTCCTTCCCCCATGAGCTCTCCGGCGGCGAGCGACAGCGCGTCGTCATCGCGATCGCGATCGCCAACGACCCCGACCTATTGATCTGCGACGAGCCGACCACCGCGCTGGATGTGACGGTGCAGGCGCAGATCCTCGACGTGCTCAAGACCGCGCGCGATGTCACCGGCGCCGGCGTGCTGATCATCACCCACGACCTCGGGGTGGTCGCCGAATTCGCCGACCGCGCATTGGTGATGTACGCGGGGCGTGCGGTCGAGACCGCATCCGTCGCTGATCTGTACCGCGATCGCCAGATGCCCTACACCGTCGGGCTGCTCGGCTCGGTGCCCCGCCTGGACGCGCCACAGGGCGCGCGGCTGGTGCCGATCCCGGGCGCGCCGCCATCGCTGGCCGCGCTCCCGCCTGGCTGCCCATTCGCGCCGCGCTGCCCCCTGGCCATCGACGCGTGCCGTGCCGCCGAGCCCGAACTGATCGCCGTCGGCACCAACCACCACGCCGCGTGCATCCGAACCGAGCAGGTGGCGGGGCGCAGCGCGGCCGACATCTACGGCATCTCCACCGAGCCGCCGGAGCAGGCCGCAGCCGCCGCCGACGCACCGGTGGTGCTGCGAGTCCACGACCTCGTCAAGACATACAAGTTGACCAAGGGGGTGGTGTTTCGTCGCCAGGTCGGCGAGGTGCGCGCGGTCGACGGCGTCAGCTTCGAGCTACAGCAAGGCCGCACGCTGGGCATCGTCGGCGAATCCGGATCGGGCAAGTCCACGACGTTGCACCAGATCCTGGAACTGGCGGCCCCGCAGAGCGGTTCGATCGAGGTGCTTGGCGGCGACGTCGCGACACTTGACAGGCGTGCCCGACGGGCGCTGCGCGGCGACCTGCAAGTGGTGTTCCAGGACCCGGTAGCCTCGCTGGACCCGCGGCTTCCCGTTTTCGACGTGCTGGCAGAACCGTTGCAGGCCAATGGTTTTGACAAGAGTCGCACCGACGAACGAGTAGCCGAGCTGCTGGGCACCGTCGGGCTGCGCCGCGAGGACGCCAGTCGCTACCCCGCTGAATTCTCCGGCGGCCAGAAGCAACGCATCGGCATTGCACGCGCGTTGGCGCTGCAACCGAAGATCCTCGCGCTCGACGAACCGGTGTCGGCGCTCGACGTGTCGATCCAGGCCGGCATCATCAACCTGCTGCTGGACCTGCAGCAGCGGTTCGGACTGTCATATCTGTTCGTCTCGCACGACCTGTCCGTCGTCAAGCATCTCGCACACCGGGTGGCCGTGATGTACAAGGGCACGATCGTCGAGCAGGGCGACGGTGACCAGGTATTCCGCAATCCGCGGCACGATTACACCCGGCGGTTGCTAGCCGCGGTGCCGCAGCCCGACCCTGATCGCAATTAGAGTCTGTCCGCATGGAGATCCGACGCTTCGCTATGGCAACGCTGATCGCCGCGCTGACCCTCACCAGTTGTTCGAGCGGCAACCAGGAAGCCCCAGAAGCGGGTGGCAGCGCCGAGGTCGGCAAGACCAGCGACATCAACCCGCAGGACCCGGCCAACCTGCGCCAGGGCGGCAATCTGCGGCTGGCGCTGACCGAGTTCCCGTCGAACTTCAATTCGCTGCACATCGACGGCAATTCCGCCGACGCCGGCGCCATGCTGAGGACGACGATGCCGCGCGCGTTCCGGGTCGCGTCAGACGGCTCGACCACCGTCAACTCCGACTACTTCACCAGCATCGAACTCACCGGCACCGACCCGCAGGTCGTCACCTACACCATCAACCCGAAGGCAACCTGGAGCGACGGCAGCCCGATCACATGGGAGGACATCGCCTCTCAGATAAACGCCACCAGCGGCAAGGACAAGGCCTTCGCGATCGCCAGCCCGAACGGCGCAGATCGAGTGGGCTCGGTCACCCGCGGCGTCGACGACCGCCAGGCCGTGGTGACGTTCGCCAAGCCCTACGCCGAATGGAAGGGCATGTTCGCGGGCAACACCATGCTGCTGCCGAAAAGCATGACCGCCAACCCTGAGGTGTTCAACAAGGGTCAGCTCAACGGGCCGGGCCCGTCGGCCGGACCGTTCATGGTGTCGGCGCTGGACCGCACCGCCCAACGCATCACGGTCACCCGCAATCCGAAGTGGTGGGGTACGCCGCCGCTGCTGGACAGCATCACCTACCTGGTGCTGGACGACGCGGCCCGTATTCCTGCGCTGCAGAACAACACGCTCGACGCCACCGGGGTGGCCTCGCTGGACGAGTTGACGATCGCACGCAACACCCCGGGCATCTCGATCCGGCGCGCACCCAGCGCGAGCTGGTACCACTTCACCTTCAACGGCGCGCCCGGTTCGATCCTCGCGGACAAGGCGCTGCGGCTGGCGGTCGCCAAGGGCATCGACCGGCAGGCCATCGCCAGCATCAGCCAGCGCGGGCTGGCCGACAACCCCGTTCCGCTGAACAACCACATCTTCGTCGCCGGCCAGGAGGGCTACCAGGACAACAGCGGAGTCGTCGCGTTCGACCCGGAAAAGGCCAAGCAGGAACTCGACGCGCTCGGATGGACACTCAACGGTCAGTTCCGCGAGAAGGACGGCCGCCAGTTGGTCATCCGCGACGTGCTCTACGACGCGATGACCACACGACAGGTCGGTCAGATCGCCCAGAACAACCTTGCGCAGATCGGCGTCAAACTCGAACTCGATGCCAAGGGTGGCGGCGGCTTCTTCACCAACTACGTCAACACCGGCGACTTCGACATAGTCCAGTTCTCGTGGGTGGCCGACGCCTTCTCGCTGTGCTGCCTCAACCAGATGTACACCACCGGCGCGGAGAGCAACTACGGCAAGATCAGCAGCCCGGAGATCGATGCAAAAGTCGAAGAGACCTTCGACGAACTCGACCCCGAGAAGGCACGGGCACTGGCTAACGAGGTCGACAAGCTGATCTTTGCCGTAGGCTTCAGCCTGCCGCTGTTCCAGTCGGCGGGAAACGTCGCCGTGCGCAGCAATCTGGCCAACTTCGGGCCGGCCGGTATCGGCGACCTGGACTACACGAAGATCGGCTTCATGAAGTGACCCGCTGCACGGTGCGCGGAACCGCGGCCGGCAAGGCCTGCTCCAGCGCGGCCGCCGCGGCGATGGCCCACACCAGCAGCCGGACGCCCAGCCCGCTCGGCTGCGAGTCCAGTTTGGCGGCGCCCGCCGGCAGACCGTCGCTCGCACCGTCATAAAGAGCCTTCGCGATGTCCAGCGCCGCACGCTCGCGAAGGTCGATGGCGCTGTGGCCGGCGGTCGCCAGATTGACCAGCACCGCGTTCGGGATCAACGACGCGATCCGCGCGGCGACCGCCGGCGGCGTGATGAGATCGCGGCCCCCGGAGATCACCACCGTCGGCCAGGTGAACCTCGGCATCTCGGCCACGAGGTCGTATGGTTCGGACTCGAACACCGTTGCGTCGGAGCCGAACTCGCGAAACGCGACAGCGGGATCGAGCGGTTTGCCGTCCGGAACGGCACCGTAGTCGAGCTCTCGATAACCGATCCGGCCGACAAGGTCGGGCTCGTGGCGATAGGGCGCCTTCCGCTCGAACAGGAACCGGGCGGCCCGGCCCAGCGCCGTCCACAACCCACGCCGTCCAGCCAGCAGGAGATCGAGTTGCCGCTGCAGCACCGCGGGCCCGGCGAAGCCGTAGACCGCCGCGGCGAGCTGGGTGGCCTCCGGGGTCAACACGTTGTCGCCCACCAGCTGCCGCACTTTGGGCGCCAACGCGGCGGTATCCGGGTCGTCGCCGTCCCACAGCAGGCGACGCGTCGCCTCTCGCACCGCGTCGATGTCCTGCGCCGACAACACGGGTGAATCGAGCACCATCGCGTGCACCCGATCGGGGTGCCGCACACCGACACCGGCGGCGACATAGGTGCCGTACGAGGTGCCGTAGATGACGGCCTTGTCCACCTGGGCGTCGTCGAGCACCGCGGCCACGTCGTCGACGACCTGATCGATGGTCAACGCGTCGGGCGGAAGGTCGGCACCGCCGTCGTCGTGACGGGACATTCCCACGCCGCGATGCTCGACCATGATCACGTCCAGGCCGTCGGCCGCGGCACGTCGACGAAACCCCCGGTAGAGGGCCACCGACGCCGCGCCGGGTCCGCCCGGGATGATCACCAGCGGATGTGCCGACTTGCGTCCGGTGCGGACGAAGTACAGGTCGAACTCCTCGTCGCCGCCGGATACCACGGGCCGTCTCACCGGACGCACACCGGGCAGCGCGGCCAGCTTGTCGTGCGCCCGGCGACGCTTGGCGTTCATCATCATTAATCCTCATTGTGCCCGCCCCGAGGTTGTCCCGAGTTCCGTGGAACTTTGGTGGCGGTCCGGTGAGCATCAGGCTGCGCTCACCTCGTCATTGTGCAGGATGGGTCCGACAGGTTCGGCGATTTCACGCTGGAGAGCTGCTCGGAGTGTGGGTAGGTGCAGGTGACCGTTGACGCGGCGGAACTGCTTGCCGGCCTCGATCATTCCGGCAGCGCACCAGCGCAGCGCCATCTGCCCGTCGCGCCAGCGTTTGACGTTGGCGGCGTGTTCGCGGCAGACCGAGATCATCGACTCGACCGCATTGGTCGAGCGCAGCGTGCGGGCAAGGGTCGGCGGCACACCGAGGCGCAGCACGGTGAGCGTCTCGTGCAGGCCCTCGCGCAGGCTGGCCGCCGCGCCGGGGTGGGTACGGTCGAGTTCGTTGGCCAGGGTGAGCAGGGCCGCTTCGGCCTCGAGTGCTGATCCGGCGTGGTAGGCATCAGTCATCCTGCGGCCGACACTGCTGCGAAGTCGTTGCGGCAGATGGTCTTTCACATTTCTGATCTTGTGCAGTTGGCAGCGTTGGATCACCGGGTGATCGAGCACGTCGACCACGGCCTTGCGCAGGGCCTTGGACCCGTCGATCCCGACGAGCATCGGGCGGGTCACGTCCAGGCCCCGCCCCCGCAGGTCCACCAGCAGGTCGGTCACCAGCGTCGCGTTCTCCGTCGAGCCCTCCACCAGCGCCAGCGGGTGCTTGACCCCGTCGATGCCGATACCGAGGGCCACAACACAGCAGGATTGGGCGAAGTGGACACCGTCGATCATCAATGCGACCAAGTCCAGCCCGGACAGATCCTGCGAAAGCAGCTCGGCCAGGGCGGTTTCGGTCATCGCCACAAACCGGCGGGAGACCGCCGACTTGCTTGTCGCAGAAGATGTTTCACTGACCTGCTGTCCGACCGGTTCGAGGCCGACCGGGTACCGGCGGGCGGACAGCCCGGCCGCCGAAAGATGTTGGCGGTAGTTTCGTGGGCGTTAGAGTCGCTAAGTGCACCTGGAAGCGTTCTTTGAGCGTGCGACACAGGCGTTCGAGGTGTTGGGCGTCTCGTCGATGGCACTGGGATGCATGTACGCATTCGCCCTCGCCGGGGTTACGTGGAAGCGAACCGCGAACGGTGGTCGCGCGTTCAAGACGTTGCGGGATTCACTCGGCGGGGCCATTCTGCTCGGCCTGGAGCTGCTCGTCGCTGCGGACATCGTCAAGACCGTCACGTCGACGCCCTCGCTGACCGATGCCGCAGTTCTGGGAATGATCGTGCTCATTCGGACGGTGCTCAGCATCACCATCGAGATCGAGGTCGACGGTGTCGCGCCGTGGAGGAAGGCTCTGACGACCGGCCCGCAGGTGCTTGCCCGGGCCGCGCGCGAATCTGCGGGTACGTAGCCCTCATCCGGCCCGGTGGCGGACGACGGCCAGACGGGGTCGCAGGCGTCTCGGTGCGATCTCCGCGCCCGCGATGAGGTCGTCAATCAATGCATCGGCGTAGTTGACCAAACCCGGGACATCGATGTCATGCGGCGCGGGCCGGTCGTCGTGGGCAAGACGAGCCGACGCACGCCGGAGCAGGGTGAGCGCACCCTTGACGTTGCCGCGCTGGACGTGGGTGATGCCGACCGCGAGTTGGGCCAGGCCTTGCCACAACATCCGCTCGTCGTCGGGGCCGTTCTTCCATGCGGCCTCGAGCACTTCGTGCGCGTTGAATGCCAGGCCGCGGTCCAGCAGGTCCTGGGCGTAGACGAGGGTTTCGGCGGGCGGCAGCTCCAGGTCATCCGGGATACGTGGAACGCCCACACTTCCTTGCGGAAGTGGTCGGCCCAGAGCATCGCGCGGACGAGTGCTTCGGGGCCGACCGAATTCGTCGCGATCACGCTCGGCCATGTGTCCATCATGGCGCCACGCGTCACCCGCGGATCAGATCGGCCGCCTTCTCGCCGATCAGCACGCTCGGGGCGTGGGTGTGGCCGCGGATGATCGTCGGCATCACCGACGCGTCGGCCACCCGCAGCCCGTCGACGCCGCGGACCCGCAGCTGCGGATCGACCACGCTGGCGTCGTCATTGCCCATCCGACAGGTGCCGACGGGGTGATAAGGCGTGTGCGACACGGAGTTCAGCGCCCGCTCGAGCGTCTCGTCGTCGAGGCTTGTCGCCCCGAGCGGCCTGGCGATCTTTCCTACCACGCCTGCAGCGCCGCGCTTCGATCGGCTGTCGAGGTGCGCGGGCTGCGTTGGCGGGAAATGGCCAGCGGCCCGCTCTCGATACGCTTGAGGTAGCGCTCGACGTTCGTGTAGTTCCACGGATCGCCGGCGTGCACAGCCCACTCGTCGTAGTCGGCGGCGAAGCCACGCACCCACATCATCGCGTTCATCGATGACGACCCGCCGAGCACTTTGCCACGCGGCCAATAGATCTGGCGCCCGTCGAGTTCCTTCTGCGGCTCGGTCTGGTACTCCCAGTCCATCGCGCTGCGGAACAGCTTGGCGAAGCCCGCGGGGATGTGGATGAACTTGTCCTTGTCCCGCGGGCCGGCCTCCAGCACCACGACCTCGACGGATGGATCCTCGCTGAGCCGGTTGGCCACGACCGATCCGGCTGAGCCCGTTCCCACAACGATGTAGTCGGCGTCCACCTGCCGGAGTCTAGTTCAATGCCAATCCACGTAGACGGCGCGAACCTGAGCTTGTGCTCGACAATTCACGGAAATCTCGCGCACAAGCTCAGATTCGACGTAACGCGACACCGTCAATTCGACCGCAGCAGAATCCGGGCCACCTCATTCGGGCGTTCCAGACGCGGAGAAGTGGCCGGTGTCGGGTAGGGTCATGCGTTCGACCTCGGCCAGCAGGCTCGCCACGTACTCGCGTTCGGCCGGGCGCGACCAGTCCTGGTCGCTGTAGACCAGTGTCACCGGAACCGACACGTCCCGGTAGCGATCTCGTGCCTTGTTGAATCCCTTGAGGCTGCGATAGATCGCCCGGGACACCCTCGGGTAACCCTTGCGGTGTCCGCTCTTTCGGAGCTCGACGATGAAGTCGTCCGGCAGCGTGCCCTTGTCGACGACACCGCCGCGCATCACGCCCTTCATGATCGGTCGGTTCTCCATTAACGCGAAAACCGGTCCCAGGCCCGGCATCCGGACACTGCTGATGATGAACCGGGCGAACAGATTGCCCCGCTCGAGGCCGCTCGGGTAGTCGTAGCTGTTGAACGCGACGACCCTGCTCACCCGGTCCTTGAGGTCGATCGAGGCGGACAGCGAGAGTGCACCGCCGAGCGATTCCCCGGCCAGCGTGACGTCGTGCAGGTCGAGCGTGGTGACGAACTCGACCACCGCGGCGCGCAGCTCCGGCTCCTCGTACACAGCGCCGGGCACGATGTCCGACCACCCCATACCGGGCAGATCAAGCGCGTAGACGGTGAACGAATCCCACAGCAACGGGATGACCTGGTGGAAGTAGTCGAGCTGTGTCCGGATGGTGTGGATCAGCACCAGCGCGGGGCCGCTGCCCGCGGTGAAGTAGCGCAGGCGCGAACCGTCGGATCGGGTGAAGTACTTCGACCTGCCCCGTGGCCGTTGGTCCAGTGTCGACGTGTAGCTCTGATGCGCGGACTCTCCTTGCTGCTCCATTGCTTCTCGATTTCGATTGCGGTGACGGTGCTGTTTCAGCGGACTTGTGTGCACGCGCGGGCAGCATCACGGCGACGACGACCGCCGCACCCAGCGCTATGCCCGCGGCGACCAGCGATCCGATCCACTGGCCGTCGAGGAAGGCGGTTTCGACGGCGTTCCGGATAGCCGGCGCCGCGGCCGGCGGCGCCTGCGCGATGACCTGCTGCGCCGCGGCCATCGACTCGCCCATGACGGCGCGGGTCTCCTCCGGCAGCGCCTGGACCGCCGGCGCGTCGGCCAGCCGGCCGGAATAGATGGATGCGAACACGCTGCCGACGATCGCGACGCCGAGCGTGCCGCCGAGTTCGCGGGTGGTGTCGTTGACCGCCGATCCGACGCCCGCCTTGTCGGCGCTCAGCGAGCCCATGATCGACTCGGTGCCGGGCGCCGTCGTCAGGCCCAGGCCGGCGCCCAGCAGCACCATCTGGACCGCGATCTCCAGGTACGGAGTGCTGGCGCTGGCTGTGGACGCCCAGCCCAGACCGGCGGCGAAGATCGCCAGACCCCCGGCCACCACCACGGTCGTGCCGATCCGTTCGACAATGCGCGGTCCGACAATGCTGGCGATTGCGATCGACGCGGCGACCGGCAGCAGCCGCACGCCGGTCTCAAAAGCGCTGTAGCCCTTGATGAATTGGAAGTACTGGGTGATGACGAAGATGAAGCCGAACAGGGTCAGGAAGCCCGCCGTTATGGCCAGGCTGCCGCCGGAGAACCGGCGGTTGCGGAAGACCGACAGATCGAGCATCGGATGCGTCTGGCGCTGCTCCCACCAGATGAACGCGGCGATTACGACGGCGGCCACGGCGAACCCGGCGATGGTGCTGGCCGCTGGTCCAACCGTAGTTCGGCGCTTCGATGATGGTGTAGACCAGCGCGGTCACGCCGACGGCCGACAGGACCAGGCCCCCGTAGTCGATGGGCGGGGTGGCCGGGTCGCGGGAGGTCGGGATGAACAGCCAGCCGCCGATGATGGCGACCGCGGCGATCGGCACGTTGACCAGGAAGATCGAGCCCCAGGAGAAGTGTTCGAGCAGCCAGCCTCCGCTGATCGGGCCCACTGCCACACCGACGCCCACCATGGCCGCCCACAGTCCGATCGCCTTGGCGCGCTGTGCCGGCTGCGTGAAGATATTCGTGATCAGCGCCAGCGTCGCCGGGAAGATCACCGCCGCGCCGACGCCCATGGCGGCCCGCGCCCAGATCAGGCCGCCCGCCGAATCCACCTGTGCCGCAACGGCTGAGGTGACCGCGAACAGGGCGAGCCCTGAACTGAGAAAGCCTCGTCGACCGTAGCGGTCTGCCAGGCTGCCTGCCGACAACATCAGACCGGCCATGACGAGGGTGTAGGCGTCGACGATCCATTGCAGTTGCGCGGTGTCGGCGTCGAGGTCTCGCGAGAGGGTGGGCAGCGCGACGTTGACGATGGTGGCGTCGACGCTGACGACGAAGGCGCTCAGGCAGATGACGACGAGCGCGGCGATCGGACGATCGCGAAAAAGGGGTGTTCGGGTACTCATGGACATGACCGTAAACCTTTCAGACAAGTTTTTCAAGTGATATGACTAGATACTTGTCCGAGTGGTAGAGTTATTCCCGTGCCGAGGAGTTACCACCAGAACTGCCCGATCGCCAAGGGTCTCGACGTCCTTGGCGAGCGATGGACGCTGCTGATCCTGCGGGAGCTCATCGGCGGCCCCCGCCGCTACGGTGACCTGCGGGCCCAGCTGCCCGGCATCGCCACCAACCTGCTGGCCGACCGGCTTCGCGAGTTGGAGGAGGCCGGTCTCGTCGACCGCGAGGAGCTGCCGCCCCCGGTCGCCCGGACGGTGTACACGCTCAGCGAGACGGGCTGGCGCAAGGTGCTGCCCGTGGTGAAGGCCATCGCGACGTTCGGGCTGGACATGATCGAACCCACCGAAAGCGCGCTGACGCCGTTGAACGGTTTTCTCGCCGGCATCCTGCTGGCCTTCGAGCCCCGGGCCGTCGACCTCGAGGCGTCCTACCGGGTCGACATCGACGGCCGCCGGTTCGAATTCGCGGTGCACGACGGTGGTCTCACCGCCGCGAAGGGCTCGCCCGATGTGACGGTGACCGCGACCGCGGCCGACCTTATCTCCGCACGGCTGGGATCCACGGCCGCCGAGCGCAAGGCCGCGCTGCGCCGGGTGAAGTTCGACGGCGACGCGCGAGCGGTCGACGCGATGTGGACGGTCTTCCGGCTATCGGGCGACCCCGGCCTGTCAGCCGCTGCTTAGCCCGTCGGAGTCCTCAGAAACTCGCAGAGAGATCAGCGTTGTAGCCGATTTTGGCGATCTGTGAGCAGTCTCGATTGGCTAGGTGGTCAGTTCGACCAGTCGAATTCGTAGAAGATCCAGTTGGTGTCGGTGAAGTCGAGTCGCATGCCCTCGGCCTCGACCTGGAATGTCCCGATCCCGCACTCGCCCTTCTTCCAGATGAAGCCGTCGGGTAGGACGATCTGGGCCTGGTGCGGCTCGCCGGTCACCGGGTTCTTGAAGGTGTCACCCGTGGCGCGCCCGACGCCCTCGGCCGTCATCGTGGCCTTCACGCCGGTGCCTTCGAAACTGATCGGCGCCTTGACCAGCCCGGCGACCTGGTAGGTCGTGCCGAGGATCCCCCAGGGGTCGCCGCCGAGCTGGCCCGTATAGATCTGGGACAGGCACTCGATCTGCTCGTCGGTGGTCTCGGGTGCGACGATGAACACCGCCTTGCCGTTGCCGTCGTGAATCGCTTTCGGCCAGTAGATGACGGCGATTGCCTTGACCCCGGAAAGGTCGACGTCGCCGCACGATCCCTCGACGATGTCGTTGCCGACCATCGCCCGGCAGCTGCCGTCCGACGGACGTCGGAAACCCGTGAAAATTGCAGCCACACCCGGGTGCACAGTTGCAGAACTCATACCCGCGGCCCTTTGAGGTGCCACTGCGTGCGTTGTTCGGTCGTTGTCATGGCGGTGCCTTTCGATCAGACGAGATGGGTAACGAATGCCGGGTGCACCAACAGCGCGACACCCAGAACCAGCAGCACCGCCCCGGTCACGCGGGCGAGCTGTTCACCGAACGGCGCGGCCTTCTCCAGCAGGATCAGCACCGCGAGGATCAGCATCCACGCCAATTGCATTGCGCCGAACGCGATCAGCACGGCCATCAGCATCCAGCAGCAGCCGACGCAGAACAGGCCGTGGCGCCCACCGGCGACGAACGCGCCCGTCGGACGGTCGAGATGCTTGCCATGGCGCATGAAGAACGACAGCGGCGATCGGCAGTGCCGCAGGCACACCGACTTCAGCGGCGTGAGTTGGTACAGGCCCGCGGCCACTGCCACCGCGCCGGCGACGCGGCCGACCCAGGGACTGCCATGCATGAGGGGCTCTTCCAGCCGTCGCCACGCAAAATATGCGGGTATGCCCACGACGCCCCACAGCGCAATGTACCCACCGACGAAGACCGCCACCGGCGCCGCCTGGCCGTTGGCGGCCGCCCGGGCGTAGAGACGAACGACCGGCAGGACCGCCGGGAACATCATCGCCGCCATCATCGCCACCCATGCCACCAGGAACGCGACGAATGGACATCGTCGGCTGCGGCTCCATCGACATACCGTCGCCGCCCATGCCACTGGCGCTCATGTCGCCGGCGCTGACGGCGGACCACCACCAACCGAGGCCAGCGAGAATCAGCAGCGCTACCGGCAACCACATGTCGGTTCTGCGCGCCGCCCCACGAACATCGCCCGCGCTCACGTTGGCCACTACCCCTTAGCCAACTATCGCACCGTTCGAGGGCGATGGCGGCGGAATTTGCCGGGGCTACACGGTCAGCTCGATGTGGTGGGCGCCGCCGACGCTGGCATAGCGCTGCGGGCTGCAGGTCAACACGATCACCTGGCCGTCGCCGCCGACTGCGTTGAACACCGCGCCCATCTTGGTCAGCCGGTCGGCGTCGGTGAAGCCCAGCGCATCGTCGATGACGACCGGAACGCTGTCCTCCTTGGCGACCAGCGACGCGCCCGCCAACCGCGCCACGATGCCCAGCTGTTCCTTGGCGCCGCCCGACAACGACTCGTAGGGCACGGTGCGGCCCGACAGCGTACGGCTGCAGATCCGCAGCCCGCTGTCGATCTCGACCTCGAAACTGTCGCCGAACACGATGCGGCCCAACCGTTCTACCTGATTTCGGAACGGGTCGACGTAGCGCAGCCGAGTGGCGTCGCGGTGTCGCACCATCACCGAGCGCAGCAGTTGTGCGGCGCGGGCCCGCCGGTGGACACGGAGGTATTCCGCTTCGGCGTGCTCGCGTTCGGTCTCGGCCGCATCCAGCTGTCCCTTACGGCCCTCGGTGCCGTACACCTTCAGCTGCGTGGTGACTTCCCGAACCGCCTCGGCGACCTCGTCGTGGCGGCTCTCCAGCGAGTCGGCGCGGCGCACCGCGTCGTTGAGCGCGGCGGTGACGGTGTCGGGTGCGGTGAGCGGCCAGCTCGCCACCCAGCTGCGCGACGAGCCCGGTGACGCGTCGCGCTTCCTCGCCGTCGGCTTCTGCCTTAACGGCCAGGTCGTCGTCGCTGGTCGTCGCCCGTTGCAGCGCCAACCGCTCACGCGCGACGGTCAATTCGGCCTGCGCGGCGGTCAGCTTCTCGCGTAGCACGCTCGCGCGTGTCGACCGCTCCCCCAGTTGCTTCGCCGCCGCTTCGGCGACCTTGCGGTGCGTCTCGCAGTCCGCCATTGCCTGCTTGTGCGTCGCCACCGCGGCGTCGAGGTCAGCGCGCGCCGCGCTCGGATCGGAGGCCCCGCCCGCGACATCCCACAGCCCGGCGTCGTCCGGCTCGCGGTCTCTCAACTCGGCCAGCCGTGCGCGCAACTCCTCCACCGTGTCGTCACCGATCAGCGCCTCTGACGTGGCGCGCAACCGGTCCCGCGCGGTCACCAACTCGCGACGGTGTTGGTCGAGATCGCGTGCGGCGGCGACATCGTCGACCCGGGCATTCGCCAGCGCCGCGGCCAAAACCTCTTCGGCGACATCGAGTTTGGCCTGGGTTTCCGATGCAGGCGCTCCGGGCACCACCCGCGCCGTCAACACGCCGGGCACTTCAACGTCGGTCGCCGCGGTGGCGCTTGCCGACCAAATCGCACCGGCGTCCAAGACAACCGCCTCGCCCGCCACACGCACCTCGACGTCGGCCACCGCGACGAGCTCGATGCGCGCCGACGCCAGCTCGACCTGACCGGCCGCCCGCTCAACCGCGGTGGCGGCGGCCTCGATGGCGCGCATCGCCTCGTCGGTCACCACGATGTCGGCGAGCTCGCGGGCCACACGGTCGAGCTTGCGCTGGGCGGCGTCGATCTTGGCCAGCCTCGCGCCCAGCCTGTCGGCCTCGTCGCGATCGGAGACTTGTTCGACGGCGCGGCGAGCCACCTCGACGCGGATCTGGCTGGTCCCCACCGCCGCCCGCGCTTCCTCGGCGGCGGCGTCGGCGGCCTCCTGCACCTCGGCGGCGGTCGCTTGCTCGTCGGCGGCCTCGGCAGCGGCGGCTTGCAGTTCGGCGATCGCCGTGGCCCGCTCATCGATCTCGGCACGCAACCGTCGCCGTTCGGTCAGGGCGGCGACAGAGGCGGCGTGCGTGGCATCGGCGGCGGCGGCGACCACCTCGGCCTCTTTGAGCTTTTGGATCAGCGCGGCGACCTTCTCCGCGGCGTCGCGAGCCGCGGTGAGCCGCTTCGATGCCTCCGCCCGCTCAGCGGCCAACCGGGCAAGATCCTCGGTCAGCGCCGCGTGCCGGCGCACCGCGTCGTCGACTTCCGCGACCGCTGCCGCGCAGCGGGCCACCTCGTCGTCGGCGGCGCGCAGGCGGTTGGTCGCGGTGGCCCACTCGCCCGTCGGGCGCCCGGTGGGCGTGAAGTAGCGCAGGTACTCGGCGTCGATGCGGTCGATGAGCAGTGGCTCGGCACCGGACAGCTGGACGGCCTCACCGGCCGCCACGTCGAGCGCCCGCGACAGAGCGTCACACCCGGACAGGTCGACGGCCGCGGTCGACGCCGCCTGCAGCACGCGCTGCGCCTGCCAGAGGTTGATGTCGACGGTCTCGGCCAGCAACGCCCGCACCCGGTCGTGCGCCTCGTCGCCGGTGAGCTGCTCACGGCGCGGAGACAGTACCGTCAGCTGCGTCTCGGCGCGCCTGTGGAACCGCTTGTGATAGATGAATCGATAAGGCCCGGTGGAGATTTCGGCGGTGATCTCGGCGCCGACGTCGGCGTGCGTCGGCTTGACCTGCTTGACTTCCTTCTTCGTCGACCGGTCCTTGGCCTCCAACAACAGGTCGAGCGCCTCGATCATCGACGACTTGCCGATCTCGTTGGCGCCGCTGACCACGACCACGCCGCGATCCGGGAACTCGATCTCGCGGTGGGTGATGCCGCGGTAGTTCGTCAACACCAGCCGGTGCAGCTTCATGCGGCACCCCTGTCGACGAGGCGCAGCAGGAGCGCCAGCGCCGCGCGGGCGTCGTCGGCGTCCTCACCGTCCGACCGTGCGGTGGTGACCAACTCGTCGACCGCCGCCGCTGCGAAGCCTCCGATGCCGAGGTCGTCGAACTCGCCGTCGGCCGGGATCACCGCGATGTCGGTCTGCTTATCCCACGGCCCGAGCGCCGCGAACAGCCGGGCGTACTTGTCCAGGCACGCATCCAGTGTGGCCTTGTCGGTCACGGTCAACGACCCGGTCAGCCCCAGCCGGACCACGGTGCGTTCCTTGTCCGGCATCAGGTCGAGGTTGATGTCGAGGTCGGCCACGTCGCGGCCGCTGTCCACCGAGCGGCGCAGCGTCACGAACCGCCAGCGGCCCACCCGTCGCGGCTCAACCCGCACCGGACGGTCGGCATCGTCCTCGTCGATGTCGACAACCTGCACCTGGCCCGGATCGGGTTCGATGTCGTCGTAGTTGGTGACCTCCGGCGAGCCGGAATACCAGATCCGGCCGGTGGATCCGACCTGCATGCGAGAGTGCTTGTCCCCCAACGCCACATAGTGCACAGCCCCACGGGCGATCGCGGCCTCGAGCGACGCGAGCCGGATCAGCGACGGCCTGTCTTTATCGGGAACGAGGATGTCGACGGCGCCGTGTCCGACGACGATCCGGGTGACTCCGTCGGCCTGCAGACCGTCAAGAACGTCGCCGACCAGATCGCACGGTCGGGGCCTTGGATCGCCATGGCGCGGCGACGATCTGGAGGCCGGGGCGCACCTCGTGTACGCCGGCGCGGTCGAGAACCGTGACGTTGTCGGGGCATTCGGCGGTGAACAGGGCACTGGTGTACACGGATGACGCGTCGAGCGGATCGTGGTTGCCGGGCAGCAGGTACACCGGAATGCCGATGGCGCGCATGGCTTCCAGCGACTGGCTGACGTCGCGGGGTGCAAGTTGATTGTCTTCGAAGACATCGCCGGCCACGACGACGAACTCGGCCCCCTCTTGTCGGGCCAGCGCCCCGAGACCCGCGACGACGTCGCGGCGGGCGGCCGAATACCGCGGCTGCGCCTCCCCGTTCAGGAAGTAACGGGTCATGCCGAGTTGCCAGTCGGCAGTGTGCACGAATCGCATCTCGGCCCGTCCTTTCCGCTCGCATCTTTGCCAGGCATCGCGAGTGTAGGTCCGGGCGCCGACAAGTCTCGGGATGCGCTTCGGCATGCCCTACCGTTAATCGGGTGAGCAACTCCTACCGCACGCTGCTGTTGTTTCGGCACGCAAAGTCGGACTATCCGCCGGGCGTGGCCGATCACGAGCGTCCGCTGGCCCCGCGCGGCGTCCGCGAGGCCACGAAGGCCGGTGACTGGCTGCGGGCGAACGCGCCCGCCGTCGACGCGGTGCTCTGCTCGACGGCCACCCGCACCCGCGAGACCCTCGCGCGGACCCGCATCGACGCGCCGGTGAACTACGTCGACCGGCTCTATGACGCGACGCCGGGGGCGGTGATCGAGGAGATCAACGGAGTCGATCCGGATGTCGAGACGTTACTGGTGATCGGCCATGAACCGGCGATGTCTGCGGTGGCGCTCGGGCTTGCCACCCCTGAGGGCAGCAATACCGCCGCCGCCGAACGCATTTCGACGAAGTTCCCGACCTCGGCCATCGCGGTGCTGCGCACCGGTGAACCGTGGGATCAGCTGGCGCTCAGCGGCGCCGCGCTGGTCACCTTCCACGTGCCGAGGTAGTCGGCTCTCCCCCTGCCCTTCGGGCGGGATGTGCCCCCACGCGCAAGCGCTCGTCGGCGCTAGGCGTTGGTGGCCAGTGTCAGTTCCATCAGCTTGATCGCCATCGCACATCCGTCGATGCCCGGGGTCTGCGGATTCACCCACCAGCCGACCACGCCGCCGGCGTCGCTGGCCACCCCGCACGAGCCGTTCGGATCGTTCGGGCGCATGACGATCGACCGGACGCCGGCGATGGTTCGGTCCTCGATCTGATACTCAAGGCCCTCGGCAGTCGTTCGTTCGTTGTCGAGGCTGCCCTGCTCGAACCAGAACCGGGTGATGTCGATCAGGCCGGCGGGGTTGGCCGCCTGCCAGCGGCACACCGCTCCGACGAACGTGCTCTGGATGTCCAGCGGGTCCGCGCCGACGGTCTTGGCGAGGATGTCCTCGGTCAGCACCTCGCATTCCTTCAGCAGGTTCGGGTACTGCTTCTGTGAATCGTCGTTGCGGGGAACGTCGCCGGACCCGGACTTGGCCGCGGTGCCCTCAACCGTCTTAGTGCAGCCCGTCAGCACCGAGAGCACTGCCAGGACCGCGACCATGCCGGCCAGCACCCGCCGGCCGTATGCGCGCCGTCTCATTTGGAATTCACAATCGATTGGCGGGTCAGTTCCTTGGCGACGTCGCAGGGATCGGGGTACGGCTCCTCGGCGTAGCTGATCGACCATTCGATGAAGTCGTCGCCGAACTGGATACCGATCTCGCAAAGGTTGTTGCCGATCGTCGGGTCCTCGCCGAGCGCGATGAAGCCGTCCTTGCCCTCGATGTTGATGTCCTCCACGCTGGCGCGCGACAGCTCCTCGGTCTTGCGTTCCCGCCCGATCGGGCTGCCGCGGTACCAGGTGAACGAGAAGTGCGGTCCGAGGATGCCGCCCCCCACCAGCCACTGGCAGCCCACCGAGTTGCGTGCGGTGTTGACCAGACCGCTGACCCGGGTCAGTTCGCTGATCGTCTGGTCGCTGACGCCGCCGCACTCCGGAAAGAACGGCCCGTGTGCGGCGTTCTGCGTCGGCGCGGTCGTCTGCGGCACATCTGGAGAGGTCGGCTCCGAATTGGAGCATGCGGCAAACACCGGAATCACGGCCGCAGCCGCCACGGCCAGCGCCTTCGCGTACCGGCTCTTACCGGTCGCGCACGTCGTGGAGGTCACGCCATGCACTGTAGCGGCAGCCCAGTACCTCAACCACCGACATGCCGATTGACGTGCCCTTTTATCGATCCGGCGACGGTTGCGGCCGAACACAACTCGGTCCTGGGTGGTATGCGACAGTAACGGGATGCTCTGGGCGCTGCTGCGACAGTATGTGCGGCCGTACCGCTGGCTGCTCACGGTCGTAGCCGTGCTCCAGGTGATCAGCACGCTGGCTTCGCTGTACCTGCCGACCGTCAACGCCGCGATCATCGACGACGGCGTGGCCAAGGGCGATCTGCAGACCATCGTCGAGCTGGGCCTCGTGATGCTTGCGGTCACCGCACTGCAGGTGGTGTGCGCGGTGGGCGCGGTGTACTTCGGGTCGCGCGCGGGCATGGGGTTCGGCCGCGATCTGCGGTCGGCGATCTTTCACCAAGTGACCGGCTTCTCGGCGGAGGAGACGGCGCGGTTCGGCGCCCCGTCGCTGCTGACCCGCACCACCAACGACGTCCAGCAGATTCAGCTGCTGGTGCAACTGACCTGCACGATGCTTATCACCGCGCCGATCATGTCGGTCGGCGGCATCGTCATGGCGGTGCACCAGGACGCCGGGCTGTCGTGGCTGCTGCTCATCAGCGTGCCGGTGCTGGGGGTGGCCAACTACTGGATCGTGTCGCACCTGCTGCCGATCTTCCGGCGCCTGCAACGCCTGATCGACAACATCAACCGGGTGATGCGCGAGCAGCTCTCCGGTATCCGGGTGATCCGGGCGTTCGCGCGGGAACCGTTCGAGCGCAACCGCTTCGCCGAAGCCAACCAGGCGCTCGCCGACTCTGCGTTGGAGGCGGGTCGCTGGCAGGCGCTGATGCTGCCGGTGACCACACTGGTCATCAACGTCTCCAGCGTCGCGCTGATCTGGTTCGGCGGGTTGCGCATCGACGCGGGCCAGATGCAGGTGGGCTCGCTGATCGCCTTCCTGTCCTACTTCATGCAGATCCTGATGGCCGTGCTGATGGCGACCTTCATGCTCGTCATGTGGCCGCGCGCAACGGTGTGCGCCGAACGGATCAGCGAGGTGCTGTCCACCACGCCTGGGATCGCCAGCCCCCAGGATCCAGTGCGACCCGAGGCAATCGAAGGTGAGATCCGGCTGGACGCCGCGACGTTCAGTTATCCCGGCGCCGATCGCCCTGTGCTGCAGGATATTTCGCTTCTCGCCCAGCCTGGCACCACGACGGCCATCGTCGGGTCGACCGGTGCGGGCAAGTCGACGCTGGTGTCGCTGATCTGCCGGCTCTATGACGTCACCGGCGGTGCCATCCGGGTGGACGGCGTCGACGTGCGCGACTACGACACCGAGCAGCTGTGGTCGGCGATCGGCCTGGTGCCGCAACGGGGCTACCTGTTCTCCGGGACGGTGGCCGACAACCTGCGCTACGGCAAGGCCAATGCGACCGACGACGAGATGTGGGAGGCGCTGCGGGTGGCCGCGGCCGACGATTTCGTGCGCGCCCACGCCGACGGGTTGGCGATGCGGGTCGCGCAGGGCGGCATCAACTTCTCCGGCGGGCAGCGGCAGCGGTTGGCAATCGCGCGCGCCGTCATCCGTCGGCCGGCCATCTACCTGTTCGACGACGCCTTCTCGGCACTCGACGTGCACACCGACGCCCGGGTCCGCGCCGCGCTGCGCGATGTGTCCGCCGACTCGACGGTTGTGATTGTGTCGCAACGTATTTCGACGGTTTCCGAGGCCGACCAGGTCGTTGTCGTCGAGGACGGGCGCGTCGTCGGGATCGGCACGCACGAGACGCTGCTGGCGACTTGCCCGACGTACGCCGAGTTCGCCGACTCGCAGTCGCTCGGCGCTGGGGTTGGGGGTGCCCAATGACCGGGCCGATGGGCCGTCCGCTGCGTATTGCGCTGCAGGCGCCGACGGAGCGGTCCCGCGACTTCAAGGGCTCGGTCATTCGCCTTGTCAAGAGGCTGACGCCGCAGCGCGGGTTGACCACACTGGTGATCCTGCTCGGGATCGGTGGGATCGCGATCGGGGTCATCGGGCCGCGGATCCTCGGCCACGCCACCGATCTGTTGTTCAACGGCGTGATCGGACGTCAACTGCCCGCCGGGCTGACCAAGGAGCAGGCCATCGAGGCCGCCAGGGCGCGTGGCGACAACACCTTCGCCGATCTGCTGTCGGGCATGAACGTGGTGCCAGGGCGTGGCGTGGACTTCGGCGCCATCGGTCGCACGCTGTTGCTTGCGCTCGGACTGTATCTGATTGCCGCGCTGCTGGTTTGGCTGCAAGCCCGGTTACTCAACGTCGCGGTGCAGCGCACCATGGTGGCGTTGCGGTCCGACGTCGAGGACAAGGTGCACCGGCTGCCTCTGCGCTATTTCGACTCGCGGCAGCGCGGCGAGGTGCTGAGCCGGGTGACCAACGACGTCGACAACATTCAGACGTCGTTGTCGATGACGATCAGCCAGCTGTTGACCTCAGCGCTGACCGTACTGGCGGTGCTGGCGATGATGTTGACCATCTCGCCGCTGCTGACGCTGCTCACCGTGGTGACGGTGCCGCTGGCGCTGTGGGCGATCCGGGTGATCACGCGGCGGTCGCAACGACTGTTCGTCGCGCAGTGGGCCAACACCGGCCGGCTCAACGCCCACATCGAGGAGACCTACAGCGGTTTCACGTTGGTCAAGACGTTCGGGCACCGGGCCCACGCGCAGGAGCAGTTCCGCGAGTTCAACGACGACGTCTACCAGGCCAGCTTTGGCGCGCAGTTCTTTTCGGGTCTGGTGTCGCCGGCGACGGTCTTCATCGGCAACCTCAGCTATGTCGCGGTGGCCGTCGTTGGTGGTCTGCAGGTGGCGACGGGTCAGATCACGCTGGGCAGCATCCAGGCGTTCATTCAGTATGTCCGCCAGTTCAACCAGCCGCTGACCCAGGTCGCCGGCATGTACAACACGCTGCAGTCCGGAGTCGCCAGCGCGGAGCGGGTTTTCGAGCTGCTGGATGCCGAGGAGGAGTCACCGGAGCCGCCCGCCGCGCTGCAATCGCCCGACGGGCAACCGGGCCGGGTGGAGTTCGAGCACATCAATTTCAGCTATGTGCCCGGCACCCCGGTGATCGAGGACCTGTCGCTGGTCGCCGAACCGGGCAGCACCGTGGCGATCGTGGGGCCCACCGGAGCAGGCAAGACGACGCTGGTGAACCTGCTGATGCGGTTCTACGACGTCGACTCGGGCCGGATTCTCATTGACGGGGTGGACATCTCGTCGGTGAGCCGGGGGTCGCTGCGCGACCGGATCGGAATGGTGCTGCAGGACACCTGGCTGTTCGGCGGCACCATTTACGACAACATCGCCTACGGTCGCCCGGACGCGTCGGAGGACGAGGTGATCGAGGCCGCCAAGGCGGCGTACGTCGACCGGTTCGTGCACACGCTGCCCGACGGGTATCAGACCTGGGTCAGCGACGACGGCGGCAACATCAGCGCAGGTGAAAAGCAGCTCATCACCATCGCGCGCGCCGTTCACTCCCGCCCACAGCTGCTGGTCCTCGACGAGGCCACCAGCTCCGTGGACACCCGCACCGAATTGTTGATTCAGCAGGCGATGGGCGAGCTGCGCCGCGACCGAACGAGTTTCATCATCGCGCACCGGCTCTCGACCATCCGCGACGCCGACGTCATCCTGGTGATGGAGGCCGGGCGGATTGTCGAGCGGGGCAGCCACGCCGACCTGTTGGCCCGCCACGGCGAATATTGGGCGATGACGCAGGCCTAGTTATCGCCGAGTGCACGGTTGTTCGCGCCCCTACTCGTGTTGTGTACAACAACCGTGCGCTCGGCGAAAGCGGATTAGACCCCGGGGCCCTCGGCGCGGAGGTCGTCGACGTTGCGCATCGCCTCGCGCAGCTTGCCCAGCCACTCCTCGGTGTGCTCGCCCACCAGCCTGACCGACCAGGCCAGCGCGTCGGAGCGCGACCGGGCCACACCCGCATCGACGAGCGTGTCGAGCACCTGGCGTTCGGGCTGCCGCAGGCGGGTCATGACCGGTACGGCGATGTGCGTGAACAGGATTCGCTCCGGCGAGCCGGGGTCGCCGACCTCGACTCCCCAGGCCACCTTGCGGCCGTAGCGGTCCTCGGCTTCGTCGGCGATGCGCATGCGTTCGGGGCGGGTTTCCTCACGGAAGCGGGCAACCCGTCCCGACGCGTGGGCCTCGCTTTCGGGGCTGTCGGAGCTTTCGGGTTCGGCCAGGCGGCCGATGACGGTGATCTCCTCGCGGTCGACGACGACCTTCGGGTCGCCGGCGAACCAGCCGTCGGGGAGCCGGCCGGCGAACCAGTCGGCGGCGTCGCTTGCATCGGGTTGCTGGGCCTGTTGCCAGCCGCCGGGGCGGCCCGACCGTCGGCCTTGGAAGTGATGGTGTCGCATGATTACATGCTTACACCGTTACAACGCTAATGGGACGGCTTTCACCGCCAGCGAAACACGCGGCCTTTCCGGCGCTACTTTCGCCTCATGAGCAGGGCGGCGCCGCCGCCGACCACCATCCCGATCAGCAGCAGCACCGCCAGGCCCGGGCTGACCAGCCACCAGATCAAGGCGAGCCCGATGATGGCCGGCGAGGCGACGAACAGCACCATGCCGGGGTGCTGCTTGATGACCGCGAGGGCGCTCTGCGCCCGCACCCGGTCGATTTCCTTTGCCATGACACCAGGATGCCAGTGGTTGCCCTAGTTTGGTTTCATGACAGGACAATGGCAACCGGATCCCGAAGGCCGCTACGAGTTTCGCTGGTGGGATGGGCAGCGCTGGACCGATCAGGTCTCTCATCGAGGTCAGGTCGGCCGGGCGCCCGTGGGCGGCGCGCCGGCGGCCCCCACCAGCGCGGGAGCACCGCCGTACGGCCAGCGTGAGGCCGGGCCGCCGCAGGCAGCAGCGGTCGGCCAGTCACCCGGTGATGGTTTCGCCGGCATCACCGGCGACCTGGTCGACGGCCGGTTCAGCGAGAAAGAGGCCAAGCCGATCGCGAACCAGAACTCGAAGCTGCTGCGCGTGCGCCTCGGTGAACCATTCATGGCGCGTCAGGGATCGATGGTCGCCTATCAGGGCAACGTGGACTTCTCCTTCGAGGGCGGCGGGGCCTCGAAGTTCATCAAGAAGGCGCTGACCGGTGAGGGTGTGCCATTGATGCGGTGCCAAGGTCAGGGCGATGTGTTCCTCGCCGAGCGGGCCTGCGACGTGCATCTGCTGAATCTGGCCAACGCCGGCTTGTCGATCAGCGGCAAGAACGTCCTCGCGTTCTCCTCGAGCCTCGACTGGAACATCGAGCGGGTGAAGGGCGGCAGCATCGCGACCGGAGGCCTCTTCAACACGACTCTGCGCGGCAGCGGGTGGGTGGCGTTGACGACGGACGGCCCGCCGGTCGTCCTCAACGCGGCGGAGGCACCGACCTTCGCCGACACCAATGCGGTGGTGGCGTGGTCGGCGAACCTGCAGACACAACTGAAGACGAGTTTCAAAGCGGGAGCGCTGATCGGCCGCGGTTCGGGCGAAGCCCTGCAGGTGTCGTTCTACGGTCCGGGATTCGTCATCGTGCAGCCGTCCGAGGGCGTACCGATCCCGACGCATTAGGTCACAACTCCAGCAGCACGGTCACCGGGCCGTCGTTGACGAGTTCGACCTGCATGTGGGCGCCGAAGACGCCGGTTTCCACGTCCGCACCCAACCGCCGCAGCGCGTCGGCAAAGGCGGTGACCAATGGCTCGGCGACGGCGCCCGGTGCTGCCGCGTTCCAGGTCGGTCGTCGACCCTTCGCGGTGTTGGCGTACAGGGTGAACTGGCTGACCACCAGGATCGGCGCATTGACATCGGCCGCGGACTTCTCGTCGTCGAGAATGCGTAGCTGCCAGAGCTTTTCGGCCAAGCGGTTCGCCTTCCCGGCGTCGTCGGTGTGCGTGACCCCGACCAGGGCGAGCAGCCCCTGACCCTTCGGTCGCACGGCACCGACCGTTTCACCGTCGACTGTCACCGCTGCCGATGCGACCCGTTGCACAAGAACGCGCATGGTCGCAGATGCTGCCACGAGCGGCTGAGGTAGGTCTTTCGAGCCATACCCTATGGGGGTACATTCCGGCCATGAAGCTCAACTCCATCGAGCGCGCTTTTGTGAACAACCCCGTGCGGGCAGCACACCAACACCGTCGGGAAGCGGCGTGGTTCCGGAGACTGGCGGGCGGCGACCTCTCGGGTCAGCACGTGTTGGATCGAGTCATGCGGCCGGGCGGGCTACTGCTGTTCGAGGAACTCCCCCGCCGCATCCTCAACACCTGGGCTTTCCGGACGTTTACGGTCCATCCGCGCGAAAACCGTTTCGAGGCAGATGAGTTCGCCGCGGAACTGGCCAGGCACGGCTTGCACGGCACCGGCAGGATCGAACGTCACTTCGGCGGCATGCTGTTCGTCGGCGCGGCGCGCAAGACCTGAGCTAAGAGCGACGCCAGGATGCCCGCGTCCTACTCGGGGTCGGCTTAGCAACGGAGCGAATCTGGTTGTTTTCGCGATCTTGTGAGGCTTGGGATGGTCACGGTTGCTGGGCGTCGCGCCATGCTTGCCAGATGCCGGGGCGAAGCCGGCCACGATCGGGCACGGTGATTCCTTTGGTGCGTGCCCATGCGCGGACTTCGCTGGTTGTCGGCTCCGGCGCGCCGGGAGCCGTTGCCGTCGACGGTTTGACCGAGTCGCCGCCGCTCCATTCGGTGAGGGCGAGTTCGGTTCTGGCCCATGCGTGGGCGGCGGCGAGGTAGCGGTAGGTCCATTCCTCGGCGAGTTGGCGGGCCTCGCTGAAGACGATCGGCACGCTGGGCCAGCGGATCTGTAGCTCGGCGAGCCCGTCGGCGACCACGGCGGGACGGACCCAGTCGAGTTTGAAGACCTGTGAGTAGCGGTCCTCGACGACGACGGCCGCTCGCGGCAGCGCGGCGAGGTCGCCGAGCGCGTAGCGCAGCTTGCCGTTGATCAGGCTGGAGACGAGGTCGGCGAGAGACTTGCGTTCCACCGCGGCGACGAGCCGGCCGTCGACCGTGACGCCGTAGTCGCCGCACGGCAGCGCTCGCTTGACCGTGATCACCTGCTGGCTGGCGAAGCGGTAGGCGTATTGCTCGCGGGTGTCGACCACGATCTCCAACGAGGCGATGCCGGCGGCGCGGGCGGTCGGCGTGGTGACGTTCGGCCGGGCCTGTTTGCGGGTGCGCGGCGACTGCCAGAACACCGCGTCGCGGCCGCGGGCGGTGGTGAACACCAGCTGGGAGCGGTTCTCTCGTGCCCGGTCGAGGATCAGATCGATCGCCGCGCCGCGTCGCACACAGGAGCGCACCGGCACCCGCTCAACGATCTGCGGGTGTTCCGGCCACTCGTCGCTGGCGACCGGGTAGCAGTACAGCGCCTTGGTCCGGGGCCAGGTGCCGGAGGTGCGGAACACCATCCCGCCGTTCAGCGGCAGCCGCAGCAGGTAGGCCAGCCTGGACTCCGGGTCGGGGTTGACCGCGACCAGCAGCTCGTCCATCACGATCCGCGCTCCGCCCGTGCCGAGACTGGGGCAGCACCCCCGCCGGCGCGGGCAACCGCGCGATAGATGGTGGAGCGGGTCACCGGGAACAGCTCCTCCAGTTCGCTGATGGTGTGCCCGCCGGCGCGGTACAGCTCGACCAGGTGGGCCTCCTGGCGCGGGCTGAGCTTGGGTTGCTTGCCGCGCAGGCGCCCTTTCGCTCTGGCAACGGCCATGCCTTCGCGGGTCCGTGCCCGGGCGAGGTCTGCTTCGAATTCGGCGATCATGGACAGGGTGGTGAACAGCAGCCGGCCGATCGGGTCGGTCGGGTCGTGCACGGACCCGCCGATGTTGAGCTTGACGCCGGCGGCGGTGAGTTCGTCGACGATGTTGCGGGCGTCGGGGACGGAGCGGGCGAGGCGGTCGAGCTTGGTGACGACGAGGGTGTCGCCGCGGCGGCACGCGGCGAGCGCTTCGCGCAGCCCGGGTCGGTCGCAGTTGGTGCCGGTCAGGCCGTGGTCGACGTAGATGCGTTTCGGGTCGACGCCGAGTGCGGCGAGCGCGTCACGCTGCGCAGTGAGGTCTTGATCGACTGTCGATACTCGGGCGTAGCCGATCTTGAGTTCTGTCACCGAGCCAGTATGCCGGTTAGCCCCCCTTCACCAGGAAGGTTCACCGAACCAGTCTTACGGGACGCTCGCCTGGTGTTCCGGCCGGGCGTCGGGTGCTGCGACTGAGTGTGCCGTTCGAGGTTCCGCTTACGGCCGATGGACAGCTGCCCGGGCATCGGCTCGCTCAGGCTGCCCGGGTCGCAGGCGAGCTCCGCAGCCTCGGCTACCAGCAGTAGCTGGCGCGCCGCGGTGTCGGTGCCTGCGCCGAGGATGCCCGTATGCGGACTGCTGTGGGGTTAGCCCGTCGATGATGAGAGCCGCACGGACCGACGCAAACACGGTGCGACCTAACCGCCCTGTCATAACCATTACCGCCGACCCCCGCCGCACGCGGCCCGCAATGTGAGCTCGTGTCTTCGATCACGTCGCTGCGGGTGCGCGTGAGGTACACGACCGTAGCGAGGATCGCGGTGAGGAAGATCGCGCTGGTGATGGCGGTACCCAAACCGAGGCCGTGATCGGCCGTCGGGAACCCCAACCAGTCGCCGAGGTTCGCACCCAGCGGGCGGGTCAGAATGTAGGCGAGCCAGAAGGACAGCACAGCGTTCGCGCCCAGCCGCCAGCCGATCACGATCGAGACAATCAGGCCAGCCGGCAAGAGCACCGACGTACCCGGTCCCCAGCCGTTAAGTTCCAGTATCCAGTCACCAGCCGCTGTACCCAGGGCAAAGGTGACCAGAACTGCGAGCCAATAGAACAACTCTCTCGGCAACGTGACGATGCTGTGGATCGAAAGTGTCCGCTCGCGGGCGAACCACACACCGAAGACTATGGCCAGGACCGCCGCGAAGACGCTCGTGCTCACTACGAGCGGAACGCCCAGACTATCCGTGAGGATGTCGGTGTAGAGCGTGCCGGTCACGCTGAGCACGACGACCGTCAACCAGTAGACGAACGGCACGTAGCGGTCGAGACGGAACTGCCACTTAAGGGAAGGGGTGGACACGGCGACTCCGACAGGTCGGGCGGTGGTGGCGATCATGGCCACGCTCGCCGAGCTCGAACTCGAACTTGGGCGTGAGCGTCGTGCCGCATCCCGCGAATCCCGCCGTGCCCGACGCTTGCCGGCTACCAAGCCACCCGAGCTAAGCCAAGGACGGCAGCAGCAGCTGTGCTGGCTAGCTTGCCACCGGTGAACCCGTACGGGAGCTCGCCGAGGCGTTCGGGATCGGGCGAGCGACGGCCTACCGCTACCTGTCCCAACAGTGGTATTCCGCCTGTTTATTCGAGGAGTCGAGGTTGTGAACCACCCCCGGGAGGACGCTCGGTTCGAACTACTGGACGCACTGTCGAGGCATGCTGCTGAGCACGCGGACGAGTTGGATGCGAGCGAGGCCCCGTGGCTGGGTGTGACAAAACGCGTCGTCGATCGTCGATCTGTGGCAGGCCTGGTGGCTTGAGGACCTCTCGAAGCTTCAAGTGGACGAGAAGTTTGACCGGAAGTTCAGGGTGTGCTTTCCCCTGGCTGCCCATGCGCTGATGTTTATACGCTGTGCCTCGTGTCGGCATTCAGTGACCCGCCACCTCGGGGGTTGCGACGCGTACCGAAAAAGGCGTTGATTGCGCTGGTCCTCGTTGCGGCGCTCGGCTGTGGGTGGCTTGGGTTTCAGCTGTCCGGTTGGTTTCTCGGCGCCGACTTAGGGTGGCCGTCATGGCTTGTGGTCGCCGCGCGGATCGCCGTGGGCGTGGCGGCGGCCATAGTTGGGGCCGGTGCCGTGACGTGGGCCCGCCGCCCCGCGTCAGCCATCTGGAGGGCCGCACGGCGTTCGTCCGCTGCGACACGTTGCGGACTGTCACGCGCCCCGTTGTCGGTGGCGATCCTCCTGGCGGTTGGTGTGGGAGTCGTCCTGGCCTACGGATTCTATTGGGTGATCGGAGGCTTCGTCGGTACCAAGGAGGACGAGCCGGCCGCCGAGATCGACGTGTACAAGACAGCGCTAGCCGGGGTTGCCGGGATCGGCGGCGCCGTCGCCCTAGTGGTGGCATACCGGCGGCAACGCGACGCCGAACAAGGCCGCTTCGTGGAGCGGTTCGGTGCCGGTGCTGCCCAACTTGGAGACCAAGACGTGGCGGTGCGCATCGCCGGTGTCTACGCCATGGCCGGCGTGGCCGATGAGTGTTCAGACCTCAGCCGCCGACAACAATGCATCGACGTGCTCTGCGGCTACCTACGCCTCCCCTACGACCCCGAGCACGGCAGCAGCCACCGCACCGAACACGTCACAAAATTCACCCGCTCAGAAACTCCGATAACCAGTGTCGAGGAACAGGTCACCCACCGGTTGCGCCAGAACGATCGCGAAGTACGCCAAACCATCGTCAGGGTCATCTGCGCACACCTGCAAGACAATGCCGAAAACAGTTGGTCAAATAACGATTTCGACTTCACCGGCGTGCTCTTCGAAAACGTCAACTTCGGCGGGGCGACGTTTAGCGGCGAGCACACCAACTTCAACGGGGCGACGTTTAGCGGCGAGAAGACCGTCTTCAACGGGGCGACGTTCAGCGGCGAGCAGACCGTCTTCGGCGCGGCGACGTTCAACGGCGAGCGCACCGACTTCGGCGCGGCGACGTTCAGCGGCGAGCGCACCTTCTTCGGCGGGGCGAGGTTCAGCGGCGAGCGCACCGACTTCGGCGCGGCGACGTTCAGCGGCGAGCGCACCAACTTTGGCGGGGCGAGGTTTAGCGGCGAGCGCACCTTCTTCGGCGGGGCGACGTTCAGCGGCGAGCGCACCTTCTTCGGCGGGGCGTGGTTCAGCGGCGAGCACACCAACTTCAACGGGGCGACGTTTAGCGCCGAGCGCACCGTCTTCAACAGAGCGACGTTCAGCAAGGACACCGCCTTTGACGGGGCGAGGTTCAGCGGCGAGCACACCGACTTCGGCGCGGCGACGTTCAGCGGCGAGCACACCGACTTCGGCCGGGCGACGTTCAGCGGCGAGCACACCGACTTCGGCGCGGCGACGTTCAGCGGCGAGCACACCGACTTCGGCCGGGCGACGTTCAGCGGCAAGCACACCGACTTCGGCGCGGCGACGTTCAGCGGCAAGCACACCGACTTCGGCCGGGCGAGGTTCAGCGGCGAGCGCACCGACTTCGGCCGGACGATATTCAGCGGCAAGCTCGCTTGGTTTGAGAATCCCCAAGCATGGAACAACGTAACGTTCGACTGGGACGAGAAACCAGCCCACATGCTGCCGGAATGTATTCGGCCGCGCGACTGGCCGCCCACACAATTGTTGCCTGAAGACGAATAGAGTGGTAACGGCTCGTCCACCGACAGAAACCGAGCTATCTGCGTGCGATGAGCCGGATTTCCCGATTGATCTGCGACGCGTCCCGAAAACGTTATTGGGACACGAGTCACCGTCGTGGAGTCAATCCTCTACGGACGGATTTCCACACGCCGGGCACCCCCGGTCTGGAGAGCGCGGCACGCGTTCATCGTGCCGTTTGTGATGGCGCCAGGTGCGGGCGGCGGACCCCAACAATCACTTCCCTACCGGTTGGCCACTTCCTTACGGTCGGCCGCCGCTACGAGCGGTGTCGTGGTCCAAGGTGGCGATACCCACGGCGGGCCTGGCCGCTGGTGAGGTGTGTGGGCGACTGCGTGGCCGCTGCTGTGGCTTGTACGGTTTTTTGGTGCGCAGGTCGGCGACGTTGGGGGTGTTGCAGGCGGCAGACCGTGCTGGCCAGTGTTCTGGCCGCGGTGACCGCGCTGGCAGCACTGTCGGCCCCACTTCACGTCCCCGGGGCTGGCGGTTACCGGTCTGATCGTGACTGCCGTGGCCGCGTTGGCAGGGTTTGGTGATCACCGTGCGACGGAGGGTTGCCGCCACCAGTCGAGTACGAAAAGATCGCGACCATCCAGCCGGAGGCCGCATAGAGGAAGCCTTCACGATTACCCACAGCTCTGGGTTACCAGCCCCCCGCCAGCTACGGTGCCGCCTACACCCACTGAACCGACATTCACACCACCTGGACCAGTTGGCGGAGTCCCGTCAACTTCACTGAGCGCGGGAAGGCAGACGAGACGTTAGTGTGGGCCGGAACCTCTTGGGGCGATTGCGAATAGAGTCTTGCGGTTGTGCGCTGCTTTGCCGTCGTGTCGGTTCGCAGGGAAGTCGACCTTGTGCATTCGTATGGTGAGCGCAGACGCGACGGCTGGCTCGACTGCGTGGAAATCCCTGCATAGCCAAGGATTTCGTCCACATGTCTCCCTACCGGGTGTTCTTAGATTACTTTGTCCCCAGTTGTCTTTTCAGTTCTATGAGTTGGGTCTCGAGTTCAACCACGGCGTGTGCCACGACGCTGGTTGCCAGGGCTGCGCGCGCGGCCGGGGCAGTAGGGCCGGCGGTGGTCGAATTATCGATGTCCTCGAGTCGCCGGAGCATGCGCCGAGAAATAGCTGCTTGCGGAAGCATGTCGTTAATATCAAAGTCGTTAAATGCTTTAAATACTGGATCGCTAAACGTCACTGTCGTCTGCTCCTAAGGTGTAATTATCGGCGGTGTGCGAAGCGGGCCGCTCAGACGGGGGTCACGTTGCTCGCGCCGTCGTCGGCGCCGACGAGCTATCACTCGGCTCCGCCTTCTGAATCCCAGCGCTCTTGCGCGGCAGCTGTCTCGGCGTCGGTTTCCCTGTCTGGCTCGCCGGCCATGAAGAGACCGCCGACGGTCGAGACGTTGTTCGGGCCCGCCGCGGCCATCATGGTGGCGTGTGCGTGGTCGGGGTCGGTGTGGGGCGGGACTACCAGCAGAACGATCCTGTTGCGGTTGAGTCCGAGGACTTCGACGGTGTTTGGCGGCTGGAGTCGGAATCCGTCGAGCTTTACCGCTCGTCCGCCGGTGGCGAGTTTGGTAGGTGCTTTCGCCCAGTCGCTGAGCTTGTACAGCACGCGGTCAATGGGCCCGAGCCGCACCGAGAGCACCGCGAGCAGATCTGGAAGCTCTGTGGTCAGGTCATCACTGCGCGGCCACCATGCCCCATCGACATACCCGGTCTGGGGCGCCTTGGGTTTCAACCGCAACCGCGGCGTGTGTTCGGGCGGTGTCTGGTGTCGACCGACGTCGGTTCGGTGCTGTCGTGGTGTCATGGCGACGCTCCTTTCTTGGCCTCGATTCGTGGCGGCCTCGGTCGTGTGTGCGATCTTCTTACCGACGCTCATCGCGGATTCCATCGTTCGGTGATCACAGACCGCGACCGCGGGCTGCAATTCTGGCGCTAGACCTCCAGTAAACGCCGTCCTTGACCGACATCCAACGGCGACAACGGACCGTGCGTGCCCACGCAGGCGAACCTCGCAAGTTCGATTCCGGGACGCGCCGGACAGCTCGCCGCACCCGAGCCCGTGGTCGCCGCGTTCCTGACGAAAGCCCGAACTGACACGGACTGGGTCATGGCCCGCGGGCTGGGCGGCCGCGCCCTAGGACCCTGGGCCTGCGGTGAGTAACGAGGCCGGCCCGCCAGGCGGGTGGGCGATGAGGCCGCGGTGGCTGAAGCGGGCGGCTCGGCGGTGGATGCGGTGCTCGCGGCCGCGGGTGCGGCGTGGCGCTCCGGCAAGGTGCATCGGATCGGCGTAGAACACCGTCTTCAGCATCTCGACGAGGACCAGGTAGACGAACCCTGACCGATCACACCGAACCACGTGAGACGACGCATGCCGCTTCGTCCGCGAACAGCCCTGGTGCGTGGGCCAATCCGCCCCACGAGAACCACCGGGTAATCGGATCGAACCGGCGCCCCACCACGGATGGCGCAGATCCCCAGGCCGTGTCGCGACGCCCGATCGCCGAATCTATCATCCAAGTTCGTCGATCCACCCGTCGTGTCGGCCCCCTTAGGGGATGCGAGCCGGCGTCCTCAAGGCGCGTGGATAGACACCTGCACGATTTTGGAAGGACAGGATGCGGGGGTTCTGGACGATGCCGTCGCGAATCTCGATGGCGCGAGCGATGGTGGAATTTTTATCCCATGCCGTGGGTCCGTCCAGGACTGTGCCGAGGTGCGGCAGAAGGGCCTCGCTAATCTCCCACGTCGCGGAGTTCCACAGATAGGACGGGCTGTGGTCGATGGCGTAGTAGTGCACGCCGTTTCCCACCTCGATGACGGGTTCGGTAAACGAGGTCGCCCGCGCCCAGCTGAACCCCATCCCCTCGTCGCAGGACACGTCGACGAGGAGTGTGCCCGGCGCGAAAGCCGCAAGATCGTGTTCCGTCATGAAGATCAGTGGCGCGCCGGGATCCTGCAGCACGCAGTTGACGACGATGTCGTTGTCCGCGAGGAAGCTTGCCACCGGGACAGGACCCGCCGGCGTATCCGCCCACGTTCGGTCGGGGGCGTTCTCGTCGTGTCCCATCTGGACTATCTGTGTCGAGTGGATCGGCCAACCGACGGCGGCCACCTCCCGGTTGATCAGAACGCGTACGTCGTCAACGCCGTGGGCGTTCAGGGCGGTGACCGCACCGCGGGCTGTACCGCCGAACCCGATCACCGCGGCGCGGAGGCGGCGGCCATAGCTGCCCGTAATGCCCGCCAGTTGCATTGCGTGCAGAACTGAACAGTAGCCAGCCAGCTCGTTGTTCTTATGGAACACGTGCAGGCCAAATCCGCCGTCGGCCTGCCAGTGGTTCATCGCCTCGAAGGCGATCAGCGTCAGCCGCCGGTCGATGGCGACCTGCGTCAGGGCGGTATCCTGCACACAATGCAGCCAGCCCCAGATGATCTGCCCCACAAGCATTTCCCCGAGATCTCGGTGGTTTCGATGATCGCGTGGCGGCGGTGGGTGATGTCGGCGTCGGCGACAGGCTCGGTGGAGTTGGTGAAGAACGGGTGATACCGCCAGACCGGAAACAGCGCGTCGGCCTGATTGGCGTCTTTGACGCGGCGCACGACCAACCGGGCGGTGACCGGGTCGTCGGTGGAAGTGAAAGCGGTGTAGGGAATTTCGGCGACCTCGGCGTCGGAGATCCAGGTCCCGGTGTCGGGATCTTGGACCGCACCCGGATAGCGCACCGGGATCCAGGCGTCCTCGGCGATGGCGTCGATGGCGGCCCGCACCTTGGTGTTCTTGGTCCACACCAGGGAGAATTCGGCCCCGGCTCGGCGGCACGCGCTCACCACGGCACGGGTGCCGTAGGCGGAGTCGCCGCGGACCAGTATCTGCCCGCAGACGCCCGCGGCGCGGGCGGTCGCAATGGCTTGGGCGACCATGCGCCCCGCACCCTTGCCCGAGCCAGTCCTGCCCGCCCGCAGCCGTAGTCCGGCGATCATCGGTGCCGCGGTGTCGGTGCTGATCGTGGTCGCCAGTGGGGACAGGCCCTTGCGCAGCACCTGCTTGCCGGCGATCTTCGTGTGTCCGTAGCTCGCGCCCTGCTTGGCGTGTCCGTAGGTCGGGCGCAGCAGCGAGTCGATGTCGACGAACGCCCGCACATCGGCGCCGGGCAGCAGATCGACCCGCTCACCGAGCCCGGCCAGGTGCTCACCCAGGACCGACTCCAGCTGGCGGGCATGGCCGAAGGTGAACTCCCGCAACAACGTTCCGATCGTCGAGGGCGCGTACACGCCGCCGAACAAGGTCTTCATCCCACCGCTGCGGACGATGTCAGCGTCGTCGATGCAGTCTGCGCCCGCGCACATCGCCGCGACCAGGGTCACCAGCTTCGGCGCGGGGTTGGCCGCCCCCGACCTGATCCGCGGCTCGGTGATCCGCACTTTCTCGTCGAGCAGGCGCGACAGACCAGCCTGTTCGGCCAGCGTCATCACCGGCACCAGACCGGCGCACGACACCAGATTGTCGTCATCGAACACTGCGGAATCGGGTGCGAACCTATGGGACACTTGCACTGAAGTGCCTTTCTTGTGCCGGGCGATTGTTGCGTAAGGAACACCAATCATCCCAGCTCAGAAGGCACTTTCCTCATTCCGACACCCGAAACACAGCCAATTCATCCGTGGATCGAGGCTTAGTGGTCGACTGCATAATTACAGTGATGTAATTCGGTCCCACACTTTCATACGGTTACGTGAGATGGTTCCCTTGACGAAGGGAGCAGCATGCCACGAACCAGCCCGTACAGCATCGCCTTGGCCGAGGCCGAGCGGACAGAACTAGAAGCCCGCGCGCGTCGATATACGTCATCGTATTCGGAAGTTGTGCGGGCCCGGATCGTGCTCTACGCGGCCGAAGGCCTGGGCAACGACGAGATCGCCGCACGCCTAGACACGCCGCGGCAAGTCGTCTCCAAATGGCGCAAACGCTTCTTCGACCAGCGTCTGGCCGGACTGACCGATCTGCCTCGGGGAGGACGGCCCCCGAGTTTTCCCCCCTGACGTCGTGGTCGCCATCAAGGCGCTGGCCTGCGAATTCCCAGCGAACGCCGACAAGCCCCAGCCGCTGGCTCGCTGGCAGTGCCCCGATCTGGCCCGCGCCGCCGTCGAGCAAGGCATCGCCGCCTCGATCTCGGGCACCACGATCTGGCGCTGGCTCAGCGCCGATGCGATCAAGCCCTGGCAGCACCGCTCCTGGATCTTTCCCCGCGACCCCGACTTCGGACCCAAGGCGGCCCGGGTGCTCGACCTCTACGCCCGCCGCTTCCACGACACGCCGCTGCGGCCCGATGAATACGTCATCTCCGCCGACGAGAAGACCTCCATCCAGGCCCGCATCCGCAAGCACGCCACCACACCCCCGGCAGAAAGCCAGCCGATGCGCGTCGAGGCGGAGTACTTCCGCGGCGGCTCCCTGGCCTACCTGGCAGCCTGGGACGTGCACCGCGCCAAGGTGTTCGGCCGCTGCGAGCAGACCACCGGCATCGACCCCTTCGACCGGCTGGTCGACCAGGTCATGACCACCGAGCCCTACGCCACCGCGCGTCGAGTGTTCTGGGTGGTCGACAACGGCTCCTCCCACCGCGGACAGGCCAGCATCGACCGGCTCCAGCATCGCTGGCCGAAACTGCGCCTGATCCACCTGCCCGTGCACGCGTCTTGGCTCAATCAAGTGGAGATCTATTTCTCCGTCGTGCAACGTAAAGTCGTCTCACCCAACGACTTCCACACCCTCGACGAGGTCGAGGCCCGACTGCTCGACTTCCAGCAGTACTACGAACAGATCGCCACACCGTTCGAATGGAAGTTCACCAAAGACGATCTGAACGCCCTACTCGAGCGCATCGCCGCCCACGAAGACGCCGCCCTCATGCCCGCCGCATAACGGCCCCCACGAATACGTCACCGAAATTCCGTGCCAGACCACTTAGCTTTGGCGTGCTTGGCTGCGCGCTTCTCGTTAAGGGACTTACCGGACTTCTTGGTCATCGTTTGCCGAGGAGATTTATCAGACACCGCTACCCCTTGATATGGGGCCTGGATGGTCCCGACCCCCCTGATGGAGCTGTGCCCGAGCAGGTCGGCCACGGCCTTGATGTGCACACCTGATTCGAGCCAGGCGACCGCCGCTGAGTGCCGCAGCGTATGCAGCCCGACATGCTCCACGCCCGCCGCCTCGGCTGCGACCTCGATAACCCGCAATAGGTTTCGCGGGTCGACCGGACGGCCTAGCTCGGTAGTGAACACCAGGCCCGAGTGTTGCGATTGCGGTGTCGTCATCGACGCCAACGCCGTCGTGTCCGCGGTCGGCCCGGTGAACATCGCCACATCCGACCAGCACTACTTCAGTAGCGACAGCATCGCGCTGCGTGCTACGTGGCGGATCGGCTGGAACGTCGTGCGGCCCAACCGCATCGGTGTGTTCACCGTCGGCACCGGCAGCTAACACAACGCTGCACCACTCAACGTGCTGGTGCAGCTTGCCGCTCGGTGTGCGCGGTCCTGGACACGCCGCGCCGCCGAGCATGGCGCAGCCGCTCGGGTTTCTTTTCCTTTCTGGCCCTAGAGCGGCTGCGCCACCCAACCCCCCGACCTGAAGGATCAACCTTGCCACGAGCGCCACGCATCTGCGGGCAGCCCGACTGCCTCCAGCTAGTCAGGCAGCCCGCCCGCTACTGCCCAGATCATCACTCACAGAACATCGGCTGGACCGCAGCCCCCGCACCGCCAGTTCCGGCCGCACCAGCAGCCGCACCTGGAAACTCCAGCGGGCCAAGGTGTTGCAGCGCGACGGCCACCAATGCCAACTGCGTGGAGCCCGGTGCACCGTCGAAGCAACACAGGTCGACCACGTCCAGCCGGTGCACCTCGGCGGCACCGACGCACCCGAAAACCTGGTGAGCACGTGTAAGGCGTGTCACGACGAAATGACCGCACGCGAAGCACGAGCAGCACGCGGATGAACCATCAGCAGCAGAAGAACAACCCGGGCCTGCATTGCAGACGGAGGAAAAAGTGACTATATCGCTGGTTGAGGGGTCGCCCGGAGCCGCTTTAGTGGCGCGTATCCGGGCGGAGATGGCTTCACAGGTTTGGAGCCGGATGGCCGGGAGGAGGAGCTACTTGCCATTACATCCGGGTTGGCGGACCGCCTGGCCGAGCTGAAGACGGCGATCGTCGCCGATGGGTTGACCTCGGTGTTGAAGACCGGGGTTGTGCATCTGCATCCCGCGGTGTCGGAGTCCCGGCAGACCCGTGCTGCGTTGGCTCGTGTGCTCGCCGGTGTGCAGATGGAGGATTCATCGAAAGATCCGGTCAAGCAGCAGGCGGCACAGTCTCGGTGGCGGTCTCACAACGAGGCCAAGAAGAGGGCGGGGTCGTTCTGATGGCGTGCCGGATAGCCGCCCAGCCGGTCGAGGTGTCGGGCATTCGCGGCGCCACGATCGTCGATCTAGAGGCAGCGCTGAATCGGCTGATCGGCGCCGACTCCGAAATTTACGACTTCAGTTGGGAACGCGACTGGCTGGCCGAGAAGCTGCGGGATCTGCGTGCCGGGCGCGATGTGTACGTGCCGGGTTGGCGGCTGCCGCGCGAACACCGGCCCGGGTTTTGGCTGCGCGGCGACGAGCTGCCCCGGGCGACGACACCCTTTCCGCTGACCCCAACGACAAGGCCTGAATACTGTACTCAGATGGCTCATACGCCGACCAGGTGTTGGGCCAAAGCGGGCGGCGCACTACTCCGTTAAGCATGCGGGCGTTCACCGTGGAGACGGAGGCGCACCGCCAGGAGTGGCGGCAGATGGTGCTGGCGCTCGAGCAGCGGATCATCCTGTCGGATAGCTACCCAGGCATGCTCGCCGATGATCTATCAGACTACTTGTTCGCGCGCGCAGCACCGGCCACATCGGATCGTTGATGACACTCATCACCGTGGATGCCAACGAGCGATTCGCACCGGCACGGAGCGGCTCGACCGCGATTTGATGGACCACGTCAAGAATGACGCAGCGGCGGAGAAAGCCCGCCGCAAGCTGGAGGCCGAAATCGAATCGCGCAAGCTCGTGACAAAGCCAAGGCGCCGAGGAGTAGTGCGATCTTCAAACGATCGCGTTACGGCTAATTCCTGAGCCCTGTTGTGTGACAGGGCGACGTCCGGTCAGTAAGCCGCGATCACTGCCAATTCGGGTCCAACCGCTGCCCGACGAAGCGTTGGATTCCTGGTTCGAGGCGATTGCCCATCGTTATGGGGTGTGGATCTGGGATCTCTGGTCCGCCGCGGCTATTCCGGCGCGGGGCGTTGCGACTGTCTGCAGGTCGTGGATTGGGTCGAATGGCGGGAAAGGGCCGCGATCCCGCGAAGACGCCGTTTGTGCTGTCGCCGGACTTCGACCACGACGTTGCGCTGAACAGTTTCTTGCTGTCCGGCGACATGCTCTGCCGAGCATGAAACACCCCAGACGGCTAAGCCCGGGACCTAAAGGCGTTCCTGAACTTCTTGTGGCACAACCGCAACCACGCCTCCTGGTGGGACGCCACAACCGCCGACCACTTGGCCTACCTGGTCTGGCGTCGCAAGGATCCCACCAGGCCACGCATCGACGACGCCACCTGGGATCGGGAAGTTACCGCGGCCAACCGGTTCTACGCCTGGCAGGTGAGCGCAAAGAACCTGCCGTACAACCCGATCCCGCACCGACCGCTGCGGCCACCGCCACCGACGGCTGAGCGCCGCGGCCGCCGCGAGGCAGACGACCTACAGCCGCGGCGCGGGGGGTTGTTCGTCTTTGCGTTACCAGCGACGTCCCGAACGCCGGCGACTCCCGGCTGGCATGTGGGCCGATCTCGAGATGCTCGTGTGCGCTGCGGCACGCGAACGTACAGCGGATGAGTTCCGGCGACTGTTCGATCAGGCGGGTTATAAATGACGAGAGTGGTGCAGACCGCCTGTCTATTCAGTCTCATCGAGGGGCGTGCGGGATGGGTAGGCAGAACTGGTCCCGGTCGGGTTGACGCCACACGACCGCGTCCGTCTTGACGACCTTGTTCTTGCGACGCTCGGTGGTGTCGTGGGTGCGAATGTGTGCCATGTCAGCTCGCCTCCTGCGCAACAGAAGCCGTGGCGGAGGCGTAGATGCGCCGGAGCGTGCGCTGCCCGAGTGGCACCGCCGCCAGTTGGGTGTCGCCGCCGCCGATGCCGGTCTTGCGGCCGTAGGGCAGCCGTAGGTCACAGAACCGGAGCATGTGGAGGCGTTCGGCGGCTTGGCTGCTTGACTCAACCGGCGGGTACCTCGTCGGTCCATACCCTGAAGCTCGTCAATGTGTTGGGGCCGAACGTGTTGCTGAGCGCAACGTCGGCGGCGTCGCGGCCACGAGCGATCAACACCCTGCCGATGCGCGGCGTGTTGTTGCGCGCGTCGAAGGTATGCCATTGCCCGCCGAGGAACACCTCGAACCAGGCAGCGAAATCCATCGGATCGTCCACCGGCGGCACACCGATGTCACCGAGGTATCCCGTGCAGTAGCGCGCAGGGATGTTCATGCAGCGACAAAAGGCCACGGCAAGATGCGTGAAATCACGGCAGACGCCCGTCCGGTCGTGAAAAGCTTCCAGCGCCGTCCGGGTCATGCGCGCGTGCTCGTAGCCGAACGTGATATGTCGGTGAACGTAGTCGCAGATTGCCTGCACACGGCCCCATCCCGGTGGCGTCTGCCCAAAAAGATTCCACGCCGTCTCGGACAGCCGATCGGTTTCGCAATACCGGCTCCCGAGCAGGAAGACAAGGGTGTCCACCGGCAGGTCCGGCACGGGAATCTGTTGCGCCTGGGGAACAATGGCGTCGGGGACGCCAGTATCGTTGACGAACGCATCGGCCCAGACGCGCGTGCGGCCCTTGGGCGCAACAATGCGGGTGCACCAGTTGCCGAAGCCGTCACGATAGGCTGCCCTCGGGACTGGCGGGTCGACTACCAGGTCGTCACGGCCGACGAGATCGGACACGCGGGTGAAGTGGACGTTGAGGTTGAATATCATCGGGGTGGGCTGCGGGCAGTCGTAGATCATTTCGAAGCCGACGTGAATCTGCATTATTTCTCTCCGGTGTCGGGCAGGTGAGGTCGTGCATGACCGCCGACGTAGGTGGTGGAAAAGGTTCTCACGTGTGCTCCTTGGCGCAGGGGGTGAATCATGGCGAGCTCAGGCGGCACATGCCGTGCGTAACGAATCGATCAGCATGCGCCGCAACGCCGTCCAGCGTCGGCCCGCGGCGAAAACGATGCCCTGGTTGACTTCCAGTTCGATTCCGACGTAGTCGCACTGCGCGAAGCGCACACGCAAGTGCGAGGTTAACCCGTCTCCTTTTCCGGCATAGGGGTAATTGCGGCGTACGCGAAGGTCCGGAGCCAATGCCGCCAGCGTTTCCTTCCAGCGGGCGCACACCTCGGCCTCCCCGCGCCGACCTGGGTGGTAGAGCAAACCCACATCGGCGCCGCGCACCCTGCCATCCAGCTCCGCGGTAAAGCTGTGCGACGAAATGTGGATCACGCGATGCCCGCGCGCTACCGCTTGCCCGATGAGACGCTCGACCTGCATGCGATAGGGCCGGTAATGCTGTTCGACGATCTGCGCCCGCGTCTGGGCCGGCGCGGCGCGCGCCACCGCCGAAAAAAGTTGTGGGTGGCCGATCGAGCGATTGAGATCGATAAGCAGACGGCTGACAGTCGAAGCCACGAGGGGCGCCGCGAAGGCACTGGCGAGTGCCTTCGACATGACCAGCGACCCGGGATCGTAGCCACGGTGGGAATCCAGCAGCGCCCTTTGTCCCCGAAACAGCCGCCGATAGGGCGCGGGTATCCGGTTACCGCCGTGTTCACAGGTGATGATGAAGGTATCCACCGTGACAACCCGTCACCAGCGCAACTCGGGCAAATGGCGAAACACTTGCCGCACACCTTCGCCCCATTCGTCGCTGAGGGCGGTGAAATAGGGGTCCCCCTCATCGAATCGCCGCCGCCACTGCACTTCGAGGCTGTCCCGTTCGTAGCAAATCAGGTCGATCGGCATACCGACCGACAAATTGCTACGCATGGTCGAATCGAAAGACACCAGCACACACTTCGTGGCGTCTGCCAGGGGCGTATGTTGCGTAAGCACTCGGTCGAGGATCGGCTTTCCGTACTTGGTTTCACCGGTCTGAAAGAAGAGCGTGTCGGTCCCTGCTTCGATGAAATTGCCTTCGGCATAGGTCCGGAACAGCCGTATCGGCTCGCCGACGATCTGCCCACCGACGATGAACGAGGCATTGAAGCGGATGTTGTTCTCTTCCAGGTACCCGGCGTCGCGTTTCTCGATATCGCGCGTCGCGTCGGAGACCAGCCTCACGACGTCGAACATAGTCCGGGCGCTCAAGAGATTGGTGGCCGCGTCGCAGTCAGCGCAACGCTGCGTCAATACGCTGATGACGGCCTGGGTTCCGGCCAGGTTTCCCGAACTCAGCAGAACGATAACGCGGTTGCCACGACGCTCGAATACCGTCATCTTGCAGAACTTGGCGAAGTTGTCGACGCCGGCATTCGTACGGGAGTCCGAGGCGAAAATCATCCCCTTGTCGAGCATGACGCCTATACAGTAAGTCATGCGATGCGCCTTCTGTCCCCGCTCATAATGCCACGTGCTTCTGGCTGGTGGCAGACGCGCAGGTGAGCGATTCCCAATCTGGATTTGATCCGGCACCGATGCGTTCGAGAATACGCCGCTGCCGCTCGGCGTACGGCAGCAGGTAATGACCAACCTGCGTTTACTCCCCGCTGCAATCGTCGCGCTGTGGTTTGCCGAACGCAGGGTACGCACCGTTGTGCCCTGGATGGGGGCGCGCTCCCGAGGCGCCCGGGCGAGTGCCATGCGCGGTCTTTCGGAGTGATGATGCCAGTCGGCACCGACACGGTGGGGCTGTCAGGCGTGTTTGCGGGGCGGAGTCCGGTGGGCGGCTGGGTTGAGATGCCCGAATTCGGTTATGCGGCAACGACATTCGGCCTCGATCTGCTCGGTCCATGGGATGCACAGCCGGTTGCCGGTGCCGCGGCGAGCGCCGAGTTTACTGGTCTTGATCCAGTCGTAGACCACGCTGGTGCTGCAGCCGAGCCGGTGGGCGGCGTCGGCGACGCTAATCTCGCGGTCGGCGTAGGGGTTCGGGGCGGGAACGTGGTAGGCATGGCGGATCCACTGCACGGCCTTGACGTCGAACGGCGCTGCCCTGTCGAGCTGTCGACGTTTCAGCCGCTGAAACTAAGCGGTAGACGGGCGTTGCTCAGCGCACCTTCTCGGGTAGCGAATCCAGCGCGTGCAGTACGTGTACCGCGAGTTTGCCCGCAGCGTCGTCATCCAGCACGGAGTACACCGTAATTGTGTCCTGAACGAGTTTCAGGCGATTTTCGTAGGGCGTGGGCCGTGTTGTTCCGGGAATCATGATGTTCTTCCTAGTCCGTCGAGTGCATTCGCTCTAACAAAGCCTCGACACCCCAACGCTACGCCACTTCCAGGTTGCCAACCCCTGCGGTGCATGTGCGGCTATCCCGGAAGCCGCTGCTAACACGATGTGGTTTCCCGCCGTTAGCCTAGCAAGATGTTATCGATCAGAGACGTGAAGCCCTGTTGCAGAATCGATTTAGTGGTCCCCAGTGGCTTCTCCGTGTGTATCGACGCATCTGCTCGACCGCATCGGGCCAGGTTGCGAGACTACAGCAGCTATCTCGCCCGAGGGAGCCCTAGTGGCTCAGCAACACTGAAGCATGCGGCAATCTGATCCTGCTCACTCTCGTGCAACGATCTCGTCCGCCACGTCGGCGACGCGTACGTTGGAGTTGGGACGTCGGATTGAGGTGCGTCTCCAGCTCGATATGGACGCGCGCCGTCGGTTGACCCCAAGTCACTGTTACGCCGGCCGTTTCGTGACGGTGCCACGCTCTGTTGCGGGAACCCGCTTTGTGGCGGGAGCTAATTGCGTTGTGGCAGTGGACTTCGTGACATGCGCCGATGGGCTCGTGCGGGCCAAGCCGAGGCTCTGGCCGGTCTTTTCTTGGGCAGCCTTCTTCAGCTCACCCACTACAGCTTCGATGCCACACGCGATTGATGAGACGTCGTCGACGTTGTCGGGGCACGCGACGATGCCCACGGCGAAGGTAGCGCCGTAGGACACGGCGGTGATGTTGAGGTTGGCGCCCTCAACTAGCGGGGCAAAGGCGTGCATGCCCAGGACACGGGCCCCGGCGCAATAGATTTCGCCGGGTGGGCCCGGAACGTTGGAGGTAATCATGTGCGCCACGGGGGGATGGAATCGCGACAGTTTAAGACCGGTGTACAGTCCCGCTGCTAGCCCGATGACTACCGGTGGGACCAGATCGATGACGTCGGCGAGGTCGACGGGCGGCGCTGCCCGCCGTCGATCCTTGATCCGCGATGTCGCGGCGTGAATGCTGGCCAGCTGCTCCACCGGGTCGGCCAGATAGACCGGCAGCTTGACGACGGTCGGCGACCAACTATTAGACGCGTTGTCATCGACGCCGCGGGTCGAGATCGGCATCAAGGTGCGCAGCGGCTGATCGGGCACCGCGTCATGCGCGTCCAGCCATCGCCGCACCGCCGATGTCGTGGCGGTGAGGAATACATCGTTGACGGTGACGCCGAACGCCTCCGTGATGGCACGCAGATCATCCATCGCCACCGCGGCGAACGCGACGCTGCGCCGCGCAGTGATCGGGGCATTCAACAGGGTCCGCGGCGAGCTCTGGTCCACGTCGGACTTCGGAGCACCTGGCCGTTGCCCGCCGCCGCCCGGGAGCAGTTGGCGGACCGATCCCAGCGCGGTTCCTACCACGGACTTCACCGCTTCGGGAGCGACCCTAGCTGCGATCCGAACACCACCGGCGGTATTGGCGGCGATCTCGTCGATGATGTCGCGCACCACCGAGGCCACCCCGGGCATCGTGGCAGGGGCCCGATCGGGCACCGCGGGGAACTCAGCGTCTTGATCGGTGGTCATCAGCCGGGGCAGCATCGAGGTCACCGCGCCCACACCATCGGTCATGGCGTGGGCGAGCTTCATCACGACGACCAGCCTGCCGTCGGTGAGACCCTGGACAACCCAGGCGTCCCACAAAGGGCGATCACGGTCCAGAGGCTGCGCGTGCAGCTGGTCAACCAGAGCGGCCAGCTCACGCATGGTGCCCAGCTTGGGCAGTCGCACATGATGCAAATGGTCGTGGACATTGAACGCCGGGTCCTCGACCCATAACGGCTGGCCCAACCCAAAGGGTTTGGTGAGCAGACGCTGGCGGAAACCCTTAGTCGCCGCAGTACGCTCAGCCAGCAGCCTCAGAACTGCCCTAGCGGTCAACTCACCACGGGTTGCAGTGTCGCAAAACAACACAGCAAGCACGTGGGTGGGCATCACCGACGTTTCGCCGTGCAACGTGACACCGTCCAGACCGGTCAACCGCTTCATCATGTTGCTCCATATCACTATCCGAGCTGTTAGCTCAGGCTTGCTTGACGACTCTCGCTCCGCTTTGAACAGGGTCAGCAGACGACCGCACTTGCCATGTGTAAAGTCCCTCGTCCCCAAGGGAATTCAGTGATTGCCAGCCCGCTATCTCGTCATTACAGCGGCGGAACCATTAGGTCTACACCGTAGACGTCCAGTGTGGGCTAACAGCGTTGATACTAGCACATCAAATGAGGGATATAGAGACCCGGTGTTCAGGCGGTATTGCCTTGGGCAGTGCGGGTTTCATTCCCACCGAAAACCTGAAGGAATACGTGAATCGGCGACCAAATCACCATTCTGATCGACCAACGCGATGTCGTGATGCCCTTCGGCCCAATCGATTCCACACGTAACCTCACTCACAGTCACACCCGGTCCTCTCCTCAATTGATAAACCATTACCGTGGCTGGACAACCCGGTCGAGAACGCGCGGCGCCCTAATAGCGAGGCTCTATGGCCTGACCTCCGATTGAGCCGTTCACGATCCCAGCAACCCGCGCGACCCCAGTCTGGTGTCAGAACTCGACGGTTCTTCGGTGACAAGGCGTTGATCACGCGGGCGGGCTCGAACCACAAACCCAGCCTGAAACTCCCCGCACCCGACACCCGTGCGACACGCCCGACCTATCCGGCCCATCAAAGGTGGTGCCCAACCCAGAGAGAGTGCAGCCACCAGATGCGCCCGTCTTTGGAAAGAGATCACACCTCGGGAATTGACTAGGCATCACCCGGTGGCTGGAGAACTATTAGGTTTTGACTATTCCTCGGGCCGGGTGCTGTTGGCGCACTCGATACGAAATGGGCATCACCAACTGCCAAGGCCCGGCGGCATGACCCGCCTGGACCCCGTCCGGTGAAGAGGGGTTAGGTCGTGGAGTCGCTGGGCTCGATGACCTTTGTTTCGTCGCGTGCCCCGGGGGTGATCTCGATGTGGCGCGGCTTGGCCCTTGCCGCCACGGGGAGGGTGACGGTCAGCACCCCGTTGTGATAGGTGGCGGCGATGTGGTCGGCGTCGATGTCCTGACCGAGGGACAGGCGACGCATGTAACCGCCGGTGAAGCGCTCGGAGCTCAGCCACTGCACGTCGTGTTCGGTGCGTTCGCTGCGTTGTGCCGTCACGGTGAGGATGGCGCCGTCAACGCTGACGTCCACCGAATCGGGGTCCACGCCCGGGAGGTCGGCGTGAAGCACGTAGTGATCGCCGGAGCGGTAGAGGTCCATCGGCATGGCCAGTGGGACTCGGGCGGATCCGGGCGATGTACCGAGCAGCTGCGCGGCGAGTCTGTCGATGTCACGGAAGGGATCGGGATGAAGCACAGCAACCACCTCCTACATGCTGGTTGCCGCACCTCGCCACCGCGACGGGTGTCGGCTGGCTGCGCTCCTTCTGGTTTAGCACTCCACCTGCGCGTGCACCAGGGGTGTCGGCGCTGCGCCCAGGTCTTCGGCGATGAGGACCCTGGTATCCAGGATCGTCTTCCAGATGAAAGGGGCCAGACGCGCCTCGATCTGCTCGCCGATGTTGGGCGATATCGGCGTCGATGCTGACGATCCGGCCCAACATGGGCGCGAACAGGAATCGGGTGATGGTCGGCGAGATGCCCGTTGAACGCTCGGCCCAACTCATTTTGTTGCTTTACCTGGATAAACGGGGTACACCTAAGGTACGGATCCACGGCAGACCAAGGTCGGACCGGAAGAGAAGATTCCTCCTCTCGGCTGTGGCGCCCAGCACGAGCACTAGGCACCCACGCGAAGCGAGGCCCATCAGCTGGGCACAGCGCGGTGGGCTTGCGTCAGGTCGGGGAAATGTCTCCTGACGCCGAGGCCACATTTCACCGCGCCATCATGCACGCCTGGTAACCAGGTGGTTCTGCTTCGGACGGCCCTCCTTTTCGTCAGGAGCGCCGTCCGACTCGTGTATGCCGAACTTCCGGGGCCGGTAGCGGTCTGCTTGCCGAAGCAAGCACTCTGCGAGCTGGGTGATCGTGTCCTGGGTGGCGACCCGCGTCGTTGAGCACCGTCGAGTCCGGCGCGCACCGCCGCCCCGCTCACTGCCCCACCGAGCCACCCCCGCCACGGCCTACTAGGCCCGACCCAAAGCAAACCCCGGCACCGGCACCGACACCCACGACTGCGTCGACCGCGTCGATGAGGCTGGCTCCGTCACGTTGGCGCGTGGCCGGCCGCCTGCACCACATCGGCGTCGGCCGAACCCACGCCCGAACCCGCGTCCTGATCCTCGTCCACGACCTCAACATCAGAATCATCAAAGCCACCGCCGGCGAACTGCTCCGCGATCTGATCCTCGACCCACCTGCCACTACCGACCCACCGGCAACCCCAAAGGCCCAGTCCCGGCTAAGACCGTTTCAATGCGTTCCACCATGACCGGCGAATATGCGTGACCAGCACGTACCGTCAGTGCCCTTGTTAGATCATGCTGGGGCGTGAGTTGTGACGCCTCGCTGTTGCAGACTGAGAATTCCCGCCCGTAACCACGGGCAGCCGGTAACGATGGCAGACCACCCAGACCAAGAGCCACGCGTCGTCTCATCTGGATCGCGGTGACCCGTCGGGGAGTGTCAGGGTGGCGGTGAGGCCGATGAGCAAAAGATCGAGGGCGCGGTCGAGTTCGGCGGCGCCGTCGTAGGATCCCAGGGCGGAGGCCAGCGCGCGCACCTGGGGGAACTCGGTGATCGTTAGCCGGTGCAGGCCGAGGCGCAGGACATCGTCGGTCTCCTCGGGTCGCTCGACGACCTCCTGCAACTCGGTGAGGATGTGGCCATACAGGTAGCCGAAGAGCACCCGGTAGATGTGTAGGGCGTCGACCCCGCTGAAGCCGACGGATGTGAGGAGCGCCAGGACGTCCTCCAGTGGGCGCAGCATCCCGGGTGGCCGCTGACCTAGCGGGGTGGCCAGCGGCCGAGTGACGAGCACCGGCACCACGTTTGGGTGTGCGAGGGCCAGCCGCCGGAAGTCGTGGGCCACTATGCGCAGCTGGGCCACCCAGTCCGGATCCGCGGTATCCACCCGCAGTTGCCCGATCACGATCTCGGCGACACCGTCGAGCAGTGCCGCCTTGTTCGGTATGTGCCGGTAGAGCACCGTGGGATCTCGGCCCACCTCCTCGCTGAGGCGGCGCATGGACAAGCCGTCGATACCGTCCCGGTCGACGATCCTCAGCGCGGACTGCAAGATCACCGACCGGCTGATCTGACCGTCGTCTCGGCCGGTGGCTGTGGTGGGCGGGCCAGGTCCGTCAGTGCCCGCGCCGGGCATGGTCCTCTGTTTCGTCATCGCGGGCAGCACTTCCCTTCGGCTTGTCACTTCCCAACATCGTATGTTAACGCTATCTGTCAGCAACGTTGACAACGAACCGAAGCGAGCGTGTACTGGACGTCTGCTACCAGATGAGAGGCGTTTAATGCTTGTCATCGTGGGATTGATTGTTTTGTTCGTCGCCGGGATCGTCGCGATCGTGGGCGTGCTGAGCAATGCAGGGGCGGGCCACCCGCCGACCGAAAATTTCCGTGTTCGGCTATCACCTCACGGGGTCGACCGGCACGTTGTTCCTCTTCGGGATCGCGGTCGGCGCGGTGGCGCTCCTGAAACTGAGCGTGCTCTTGGCCGGCGCACCGCGAGCCGCGGGCCCGACGCCCGACGCGCAGCCCCCCGCTTCCAACGTGAAATGGCGTTCATCAACCGAGACCGCGACACCCGGCTCGAACACCAACAGCGCGTCGACACAGCCACGGCCGCAACGGTGAACTCCGATGGGGGCGCGACACCGCGACGCAGAAGGCCACTACTGGGTCGCTGGTCACGCGATCGACAACCGCTGAGCACCGGGCAAGTCGACGCAGCTCCTAGTCGCGGCCTGTGATCACCAAGAGCGAGGGAATCCGCGGGACCCCCGAACTACGTGGTGTCAATCCCCAGATCACGAACTGCCCTGCGCCACCACCCCGTTCATAACACCCGCGGATCCGAACATCACCGACTTGGTGCGCGCCGCCCATAGGCCAATTCGCAACCGATTGAACCTTTCAACCAAGCTCAATCAACGTAAGGGGCCGACATGGCTACCAACACAACCGTTTTGATCGTCGTCGCCGCGATGTCGGCGCTTCTGCTCGCCGGCATGCTCGCGGGGGTGGCGTACAAGACGCGCACCCAACAGCGCCACGTCAAAGGTGGACGATCCGCGATCAGGCCGAGCAGAACGCACTCCAAGTTCGGCATCAAGATGCACTCGCCGACGAGTCCGCCGTGAAGGCCCACGCCGCCCAGGTCGAGGTCGACGTCAAAACGGCCCGGGCTTGGCGCGTGTAACGGCAAACGGCCGTCCATCGCGGCGAGGCAGTCACCTCCCGCAACCTACTGAACGAGCAGAGGGACCGCGCGGACAAACTAAATGCGGCCGCACAGACACCCGAAATGCCCCGGCTGGCTGGATGACGCCTGCCACTTAGCTATTGGCAGTCCTTCGCTGTCCGAACTTCGATTTCTCGCCTTCTATTAAGGACATGTCATGAACGCTCTGCTCGTCTTTCGCGTACTGCTCGCCATTGTCGTCCTGATCGGGTTGTCGCTGTCGGTGAAGGTCGTGACGCAATACCAGCGGGTCGTGCTGGTTCGGCTCGGCAACGTGGCGGGATGACGGAACCGGGACTGGTCCCGACCATCCCGGTGATCGACCGGCTGGTGCGGGTGTCGCTGCGAATCGTGCCAATGCCGATCCAGTCGCAGGGCATCCTCACCAGCGACAACGTCAGCGTCGACATCTCCGCAGTCGCCTACTTTCGCGTCGTCGACGCGGTGAAATCGGTGATCGCCATCGAGAACGTCGACGCCGCTATCAACCAGATCGCACAGACGACACTGCGTAAGGTGGTCGGCCAACACACACCCTCGACGAGGCGCTCTCCGAAACCGACGTCATCAACGCCACCATCCAGAAGATCCTTGATGTGGCCACCCTTGAGTGGGGCGTGGAAGTGAACCTGGTCGAGCTGAAGGATATTCACGAGCTGAAGGATATTCAGTTGCCCGACAGCATGAAACGCGCGATGGCTCGGCAAGCCGAGGCCAAGCGGGAGAAGCGCGCCAAAATAATTGCCGCCGAGGTGAATCGATGGCTGCCGCCGCCCTTGGGGAAGCCTCGGACACGATGATGGCGCACCCGCTCGCCCTGCAGCTGCGGAATTTGCAGACGCTGGCCGAGCTCGGGGTGGAGAAGAACACCACGGTGGTGTTCCCGGCGCCGATGATGAGTGCGATCGGCGAAATCAGCAACTTCCTCGCTCGGGAAACCGCCGCCGCGCAAGGAATCACAGCCCCGCCGGCCACGGCCAAACCACCGGCACTACCGGCGACCGACGTGGCAACCAACGGGGAGGCCGCGAACGGTGCGGCTGTGGAACCGGGGCACGCGGCCGTTCGACCTAGCACGACCTAGTGGGGCAGGCCTCTAGTGAGCCCTCGGCACGAGAGACGTCGACCTGACTTTCCCGTCGGTTGTCCGCCGCTCGCCTGCCCCGCCTTCGGAATCCCAAGTCGACTGTGCCGCAAGTATTTCTCTGCGTCTGGCGGCGCGGCGTGCGCCCGCACGGAGTATGTTCTTGACGGTCAATGGGGTGTCGGGAGCTGCTGGGGTCGACTTGCCCATGGCGGCATGGTTGCCGATAACACGGTCTTCGGTGATATGCGTCATGACTTTCTCTCTGTCTGCCCGCCGTAGCGAGCTGCTGGTTGGGGGCTCCGAAACGCCTTGTGTCGTGTGTGTCTACGAGGCAAATTTGGCGATTTCGAACGGCATGGAGGTGTCCGGACGCCGGATCGTCCTGCTCCTGAGGCGGTGGTTGTTCATGGGTTGGCGAGCCGACTTCTGATGTTCAAGCTGACGGATCAGCTCGCGCTTTGCTTCGCACAGAGCGCGGGTCAGGTCCGGGTTGTCGGCGACCGCTACGAGCGGCGGACCGCCGGGCAGGCTCGTGCGCAATGTGATGCGCTGCTCCTTGCCGCCGCGGTCCTGTAAGGAGACTTCCACATCCACATCACGCGGATCCCACCGTCCCAGATGCGGCCCGAGCGTCGACAACGCCTCCAACACGTGCCGGCGCTCCTTCGCTACGAAACCCGCACCTACGTGTACCATGTTCTCGCGGAGAACATTTCGCTGTTTGTTGTCAGACTTTCTCATCGTGGCCTCATTTCGGGCGCTCTGGTTGCGGGAGTTGATTTGCGGTTGTGCTTATTCATCGAGGTCGTTCTCCTTTGACTGAAGGGTGGGCACGCATTTGTTCGGGGATTGTCCCGACGCGTGTCGTCGTCGTGCAGTGGTCTGAACCCGATCTACGGGGATAGAACAGGAAACACATTGATTCCGACAGCAAATTCACATGGATGCTGCCGATGGCCGGTTTCCGGACTAGTCCTCTATTAAACGCCCTGCTAGATACTCTGTCAACATTGTTGACATACGGTGTGGTCCATACAAAGCAGGCGGACACTTGGCGAAGCTTCGCTACGCGTTGCCCGGTAGACCTCGCGATGTCTGCGGCGGTCTCAGCCGCCGAGTGCGGACGTCCGCAGCGGCAGGCGGCGGGCTTGCTTGTTGCTGCTACGACGACGACGCTCATGACGACGACTGTGCAGGTTCTCACCGCGGATGGCATCTCACCAACGCCGCGACTGCGCTTTTCGAAGTTGTCTCATGACGATGGCGGGCCAGTTTGTCTCACGCACCACTTCAATTCCTCAGACGCCAGGCACAGTCCCATCACGTGGAAAGGGGATCAGCGGCGCCAGAAGTCGTACTCGTCGCGGCCCGGCCGGAAACCGGCCGCCGCCACGATGTCCACCGCCACGTCGAACAGCGCCCCGACCCGGAGCGGCACGTGGGCGTCGCTACCGAACGAGACCGCGCGGCCGCCCTCCTCGAACCACCACCGCATCAGCGTGGCCGACGCGAGCGGGCTGCTGGTGTTGAGCTCGAGCGCCCGGTCGGAGGCGGCCAGCGCTCGGAAGACAGTGCGGTACTCCTCCTCGTAGTCCGCCTCGCGGTACTCCCCCGCCCGGCGGTTGGGCCAGTAGCGGCGGGGATAGTCGCAGTGCGCGAGCACCTGGAAGACGTCGGAGCCCTCGATTAGGCGCAGCAGTTCGCCGAAGTAGTCACGCACGACGACGTCGGCCGGGAGGTACCCGAACACCCGATGTGCGGGGCGGCCCCCGTCCCGGCATCCTCCGGCAAAATCACCCGCCACCGCCCTTTCCCGCGGCGGTAACCGCGCAGCCAACAGCGCGCTTCACCGCATTGCGTTGGTACGCATGTCCAGCCATCCACAAACCCGCGACTACGTCCAGCGTCAAAGATGACATGTGATGGGGACCCCCTCAGCTCAGACGCTCGTTGAGTTTGCGTCAGATATTTTTCGGGAGCTTGAGGAGGTCCCAATGACGATGGTAGGCGGGTTTGAAGCGTGCATCGGCAGCAGATCACGTTCGACTACGTAGACGATGACGGCTTGGTGCGCTGCGGCGAGATTGGTCCGGCAACCCGGACCACGTTGCGGGGCTGGCTGGGCGAGCACTGCCCGGAGGGTGGGGACGCGGAGTTCGCGCTGGAGGGCTGCACCGGGTGGCGGTACGTGTGTGAGGAACCCGCGGCCGCGGGGGTGGGGGTGCATCTGGGGGATCCGGCCGAGATCGCCGCGGCGCGGAGGCCGAAGAAGCGCGCCAAGACCGACCGCGCCGATGCGCGGCTATAGCGCATGCTGCTGGTGCAGGGCCGGTTCCCGGACTTGTGGATCCCGCCGGCGCACGTGCTGGAGATCCGCGGCCTGGGCCGGTTGTACTGGACGCTGATGGACGAGCGGCGGGCCTGGCAGCAGCGCATCCACGCCCAGGTGTTTCACCAGGGCTGCCCACCGATTCGGGCGCTGTTATCCGAAGCGGGCCGTGACGCGCTCGTGCACGCTGAGCTGTCGGCCGCGGGCCGCCACTACGTCGACACGGCGCTGCGGCGCATCGATGAGCTCAGCGCCGAGATCGAGCCGCTGCGCACCCGGTTGGTGAATTTCGCCCGACGCCAGGTGGGGCTGCCGGGTGCTGCAGCGCCACCACGGCATCGGGTGGTTGTGCGCGGCGATCATCTGGGCCGAGATCGGTGATGCGCGCCGGTTCGCCAGTTCCGATCAGCTGGTGCGTTTTGCCGGGCTGGATGTCACCGTGTACTCCTCCGACGGCAAATGCTCAGCGGGGCATCTGTCGCGGCAGGGCTCACCGGAATTGCGGTGGGCGGCGTTTGAGGCGGCCAAGAATGCGGCCCGCCGCGGTTCCCCGGATTACGCCTACTACCGCAAGCTGGCGGCCAAGCACGCCGGCCACAACGGCAAGAACCCGACCTTGGCGGTGGAGCGCAAAATCCTGCGCCGCTGCTATCACACCCTGCGGGAGCTCGGCGATGCCGCCCTGGCGTTGCCAGACACCCGACCACAGGAAGCGGCTGCCTGAGATGCGTTGCGTGCGTGCCCTGCCCATAACTCCGCTGATGCCTGCGGCCAGCTCCCGCAAAGTCCTGCCGCCACCCCGCTGTTGGGTAGACCTCCCGGAAAGATTGAGCGGCCGCACCCCTTCACCAGCCCGCACGTCGGGCACCCCATCCATCATCACGTCGCCGGACCATTGTCCGTGGACCCAGATAAGGCTGGGCGCCGGCACGCGCAACGACATCTCCCGCGCCACACTGCCACCCGGGAGGCAGCAAATGACTTGAGCCACAACCCGTTTCGCCACGTCTGGCCGACCAAGAGTATGCGGTGGATCCTCGTTGGCATCGAGGTCGTTCGTCCTCGCTGCGCTGCGGGCGCTCCACCTCGACCCGACTCCGGTCCACCGCCCCACGCATATGGCCAGAACGTGGTCAAACAGCAGAAACATCCAACGGATCCACCTTTACGGGGGTCCCCAACACAGATAGGGACCAAAAGCCGCACCAAAAAAGAGATTCTTCGGCTGCTCAAACGAGCCATCGCCCGCGAAGTCTTTAGACTGCTCACCCGGCCCTGCCCGATCGACGACTACAGCGACCTCCGGCCTGCGCGGCAAGCCAAAAACATCACCCTCGCCACCGTCGCCGACCATTTCGGCGTCCAACTAATCACCGTCTCGCGGCTCGAACGCGGACACCAACGCAATTACACCCTCGCCAACAACTACCGCCAGTGGCTCACCGCCGCTTGACCTTTTAACAGCGATAGGAGCATTAGTCTCGCGTTGAACTCGGTGTCTACAAGCACACCTTTTGAGCCGAGTAGCGCCACAAGCATGGAAACCTTGACGGTGCACTTGAGACTCGACGAGCTGGTAGATCATTGGACGTTGCTGGCAGACGAGTCCGACCTGCGCCGGCAAGCGCGGTGCGCGGTTCGTCGTGATCGCGCTGGCGGCCTACCTGCTCTGGTCGGGGCCGCACCTCATCTTCCACGCGGTCTCACCAGCACGCCGATTCGGCGCTCTCCGTCGCCTATGGTTCTGGCGCCGGTGCTGTTGATCCTCGCGGCCCTGAGAGCGGAGGAGATGACGTGACGACTGTGACCGTAGAACTGTCACCATGGGCGTCACAGGTCCACTGCCCGGGTGAAAGTGGTCGAGCCGGCCGGGATCGGGACCCGGTGGCACGACACGCCGACCTCGAAACCGCCAGCATCCCAACCGAACTCGACTTCGGCAGGTACCGTCACGCGCAGGAGGTGACCGACTCCATGAGCATCGAAACCGTTGACACGCGCGCCAGCGCCGCCGCGGCGGTGGCGCGGGTTCGGCACCGCGCCACCGAAACCCGCGTCCTCCCGATCGCGGCGCGACCGGTGCCCGACCATCCGGGCTATTTCCAGGTGAATCGGGTCGACCGCACCGACCGCGCACTACCCGGTGGCTGGACCTAATTGGTCGACCTGACCAAGCGGACCCGGACCGGCTCGACCTTGCCGCGGCCCTGCGGCACCCGCGCGTAACCGTCCGCCGAACAAGGGATCGGAGCAGTCCAAGTGACCACGACAACCGCCATCGCACCACAGGCAGTCGAGACGGCGTGCGACGAATGCGCCGGCGACGGCAGCTCGCCTACGACCTGGAGGCGAGCATGTGGGTACCCCGCAGCGCCACCGCGGACTGGCCCGCCGACGACTGCATCGGGATCAGTGTGCTCGACTGCCTGCAATGCGACGGCACCGGCACGGTGCGCCTCGATCCGGGACGCGGCAATCGTCCGACCAGATCCGGCCGGTAACTCCGCGCGGGCCTGGGTGTTCCGTAAGACGATCCGTTTATGGACGCGACGACCGGGCCGGGACCAGGCCTCGGGACGCCGGACACGTCCCGTTCGGGGTTCCAAAAACGGACAGGCGAATCGCGCAGGCGCGCCAGTTATTCGACGACGATGTCGTTGCCGGACACCGATACGGTGCCGCGTCCAAGAGGCCAAGCTTTCGTCAGCATCTTGAACGTCGTTCCGAGTCCGGGGATCTTCGCGAAGATCTGCTGGGGTCCGCGGACCATCTGTCCGTTCTCGACGTCGTAAGCGGATTGGTGCCACGGGCAGACCAGTCGCCCGTCCTCGATCGATCCGCCCGCCAGGTCTGCGCGCAGATGTCGACACCGCCGCGTGACCGCGAAGTACTTGCCGTCGATGTTTCCGATGGCATACGGTCCCGCACCGGTCACCGCCCCCGAGGGCAGGTCGGCAACCGGGCACACTGTGATCTGCTTTGCCATGCCAGCCTCCAGTCAGCCGCCGACGGTCCTTACCACGTCATTGTCCACCTGCCCTCGGCCTCATGCGGGAAACACCCCCAGAAACGCCCCTGGTGACACGTTCATTTACCAGCGCCGATGATCGCGCGTTGCGGCGGATGACACGGTCCTTATTCTCGTGTCCCCCGTGGGTTCACGCTGACTGAAGTCCTTTCGGCAGGAACGCACGGGATTTCGGTGTGTGACACCGGGATTCGCGGTGGGTTCCGGGGAAGTCTAGCGGTTCCTGTATCTGTTCAGTCGGCTGGCGGTTGTTCGAGTTCGTCGCTGAGCAGGTGCTCGATCCCCTTACGGGCAGGCCGAGCGGTGACCGCTGCGTGGTCTTGTCCGGCTGTGACCGGCGTGGGTAGCGTGCCTCATGCCGGTTCGGTTCCTGTCCGACGCCGAGCTCGCCAGGCTCAGCAGCTGGCCTGATGAGATCGCCGCCGAGGACCTGGTCACGTTCTTCACGCTCTCCCCGGACGACCTGGCGTGGCTGGCCGGATTCAACCGCGACGAGAACAGGCTCGGCGCCGCGGTCCAGCTGTGCGCGCTGCCGTGGCTGGGCTGGATTCCCGACGACCCGGCGGGCTGTCCGGCGTCCGCGCTTGTGCGCCTGGCCACCGCCCTGACGATCAATGCTGAGTCTGCAGCGGATCTGCTGGCGGCCTACGGCGGCTGGCAGGGCCGCACCCGCCGTGAGCACCGGTCGCAGGTGCTGGCTCGGCTGGGCTGGCGCTGGTGTGCCGGCGGGGAACGCAAGCTGCTCGACGAGTTCCTCCTCGCCCGAGCCCTGGAGCACGACGCGCCGGGTGTGTTGCTGCAGCTGGCCTGTGACTGGCTGCGGGCAGAGCGGATGGTCCGCCCGCCCGTGGATGCGTTGACCCGCCGGGTAGCCGCGGCCCGCGACGCCGCCCGGGCCGAGACCTACCGCCGCCTCGCGCGGCTCCTGACGCCGCCGAGGCGACGGCAGCTCGACGGGTTGCTCGACGTCGACCCTGATCTGGGGATCACCCGCCTGGCCTGGCTGCGCCGCGGCGCCACCGCGGCGACCACCGAGGTGCTGAAGGCCGAGCTGGACAAGCTGGAGTTCCTGCGCCGACACGGCGCCGACGAGCTGGACCTGTCCCGCGTCCCGGCCGGGCGGCGGCGGATGTTGGCCGAGATCGGGCGCTGCTCGACCAACCAGCCGCTGCAACGCGCCGACGTCGACCGGCGCCACCCGGTCCTGCTGGCGACGCTGGCCGAGACCTACGTGGAAGTGCTCGACGAGCTGGTCCAGTTGCTCGACCAGGCATTCGCCGGCGCGGACTCGCGAGCCCGTCACGAACTGTCGCAGCGGATGGTCGACCGGGCCAAGGCCGAGGCAGACCGTGCCCGGCTGCTCGACGAGGTCCTTGACGTGCTGGCCGACCCGGTCATCCCGGACGAGCAGGCCGGGCGGCTGGTCCGTGAGCGCATCGGCATGGCGCGGCTGATCGCCGCCCGCCGGCTCGTGGAGGATCGCGAGCCGCGTGACCACGGGCATTTCGATCTGCTTGCCGCCCGCTACAAGTACCTGCGCACCGTCACCCCGACGGTGATCGCCGCGCTGCCGCTGACCGGCAACACCGCCAGCCCGCACGTCGCCGCGCTGCTCGATGCAGTCGCGGTATTGCGTGGGCTATCTCGACGCGACCCGGGGCCAGGGCCGCGGCGCGGCGTACCGGCACTACTGGGAGCTGAGCGTCCTGTACGGGGTGCAGGCCGGGCTGCGCTCCGGCGACCTGTGGGTGCCCGGCTCGCGCCGCTACACCGACCCAGCCACCCTGCTGCTACCACCGGAGCGGTGGGCCGGACAGCGCGACGACTTCTGCACCATAACCGGCACCGACCTGGACCCGCACCGCCACCTGGAACGGCTCGGACGCGAGCAAGACGGCGCTGTCGGTCAGCTTGAAGGAGTGCTGGCTGACCCGGGCGCGGAGGGACTCGCCAGGCTGGGTGAGGATGGCGAGCTGATCGTCTCACCGCTACCCGCAGAACAACTGCCCGCCGACGCCGAGGCCCTCGCCGCGACGGCCGCGGCCAGGCTGCCCCGGGTGCACCTGCCCGCATTGTTGATCGAGGTCGACCGGGCGACCGGGTTCAGCGAGGAGTTCACCCACGCCGGCGGCGCCCAACCGCGCAACCCGGACCTGACCCGCAACCTGTACGCGGCGCTGATCACCTACGCCTGCAACCTCGGCTACGCCGGCATGGCCGACGCTTCCGGCATCTCCGAAGACACCCTCGCCTGGACCGCGCAGTGGTACCTGCGCCAAGACACCCTGCGGGCGGCGAACACCCGGTTGGTCAACGCCCACCACCGCCACCCGCTCGCCGCGCTGTGGGGCGGCGGAACGCTGTCCTCCTCGGACGGGCAGCGGTTCCCGCAGCGCGGTCGCAGCCTCACCGCCCGCGCCCTGTCGCGGTACTTCCTCGACGAGGGCACCACGACCTACACCCACGTCTCAGACCAGCACTCCACCTACGGCACCAAGGTCATCCCCACCACCTGGCGCGAGGCCGTCGCCGTGCTCGACGAGATCTTCGGCAACGCCACCGACCTGCCACTCGGTGAGCACACCGTCGACACCGCCGGGCAGACCCTGGCCACCTTCGCGATCTTCAACCTGGCCGGGCTGCAGTTTTCCCCACGCATCCGCGACATCGGCCGCCTACAGCTCTACCGCATCGGCCCGGCCTCGGCGTGGCGGGCCCGCTACCCGCACGCCGGACCACTACTCGGCCAGCCGATCCAGACCCAGCTAATCGCCGACCACTGGAACGACCTGCTCCGGCTCGTCGCCTCGATGAAGTTCGGGCACACCACCGCCAGCCTGCTCATCGCCAAACTGCACACCAGCAGCCGGCAGAGCACGCTCGCCAAGGCTTTGCACGAATACGGCAAGCTGATCCGGACCATCTACGTATTAGTTACGTGGAATCTGACCGTGGAGCAGAGATCATCTCCCCACGGCAACGACCACGAACTAAGGAGATGGGTTGGGCATCGGCAAGGTAGTGCTGGAGAAATGGCCGGTCCTGGGACGGCACGAACGAGCGGCCGAATGGTTGCAGGTGTGGACCGATCTAGGGCGAGCGCCCCGGACGATCGACGCCTATGCCCGCGGTCTGGCCGAATACCTGCTCATGTGCGATCGATTCGGCGTCGATCCGATCACCGCGAACCGGGCACACATTGCCGTTTACGTACGTGAGCTGACCGAACGTCCGAGTCACCGCGGCACGAACGTGGTGTCGATCGACTCGGGATCGGGCCTGGCCAACGCCACGATCCAGCAGCGGATCGTGCCCGTGCGGCTGTTCTACGACTTCCTGATGGAGGAAGGACTGCGGGAGTCCAATCCGGTTGGGCGAGGCCGCTATACCCCGCGAGGCCGTCGCGGGGTACATCAGCGCGGACTGGTCCCGCGGATGACCAAGCTGCCGTGGATTCCGACCGAGCAGCAATGGCTGGCGCTGCTGGAAGTGGCCGCGCAGGAACCGATCCGCAACCGCGTCATGCTCGCCCTGGCCTACGACGCGGCGTTGCGGCGTGAGGAGCTGTGCTCAGTGCGGACCGATGATCTCGACCCGGCCCGGCGGACCCTGCGAGTCCGCGCGGAAACGACGAAGAACCGGCTCGAGCGGGTGGTGCCGTATTCGGCGTCGACGGGAGTGCTGCTGTCGGGATACCTCACGCACCGGGCAACTCTCAGCCGGGCCCGCGGCCCGCTGTTCCTGTCCGAGTCACGTCGCAATCGCGCACAACCTTTGACGTTGTGGACATGGTCGAAGGTCATCCGTCGGATCGCGCTGGACGCCGACCTGCCGCGTTTCTCCACCCACACGACACGGCATCTGTGCCTGACCGACCTGGCCCGGATGGGCTGGGAGCTGCACACCATCGCCACATTTGCCGGACACCGCAGCACCGAGTCGACGCTCACCTACATCCATCTGTCCGGCCGCGATCTGGCCGACAAACTCAACCGCGGCATGGACCAGATCCACGGCTGGCGCGTGCAGATGCTCGCACGTCTCGGCCAGCCGGCGACAGAATCGACGACGCGGTGAGCGCGCGATCCTCGGCGGCTTCCAACGGGCGAGCCCAACACGAACCTGGACCTGGCCTGTCGATACCGTCTGCTACAACCGGAGTCCCCAACTCAGCCTGGCTGAGCGAGACGCGCTTACCCAGTTGGGGATGAACATGCGTCGACGGCGGGGCTACGACCGCGACGCTCCGCACTGGCGCGTCATCGCTCGGCTGCTGCGACCACTCGACGACGCCCGCGCAGCGCTATGGTGCCCGGATTCGAGGTACTACCAGCGCGCGATCACCGATGCCATCGGGTTGATTCTGATGCGCTGCGCTGAAGACGGCACAACGTTCTGGGGTTGGTCGGACCAGGACTGGGTGCGGCTTATCGGTACGGGCGCAAGGGAATTCGAGCGATCGTGGCCTGGCTGGGTCGACGGCACCATCCGCCCCTACATCACCGCCTACGCTTACCTGCTGACCGGATTCACCGGCTTCCAGCTGCTTGGCCACATCGACAAGATGCCGCTGGCGTGGCGCATCTTCGGCAAGGACACCGCGCAGGACGCCATAGACCGAGTCGCCGACACCCTCAACACCTGGGGATACCGCGTCGGCGGCCCGCACGACGACCGGCTCCCCACCGTCGTCTGCCTTGTGCTGCTGCTCAACCGGAGTCCACGGCTTGAAGACCTCACCACCGAGGCGTTCGAGCGGCTTCGGCAGCACCCGGCCTTGGCACGCTGGCACGTCGGCGCCCTGCACGGTCTCCAGCGGGCAGTGGCTTCGCTCGGGTACTGCGATCCGCCGTCGATGGCGAAGCACGGGTCGATGCCCACTATCGAGGGGACGGACCAGCAGTGGGCGGACTGGATCGAACGGTGGTACGCGACCTCCACGCTCACCCCGAAGGTCCGCGGCATCTTCCGCGGCGCCATGGCGAAGGCCGGCCGCTGGCTCGCCGACGAACACCCCGAGATCATCGAGCCCGACCAGTGGACGCGGCAGACATGCGCGGCCTGGGTCGCGGCCGTGGACCGCATGAACGTCGGCAACTACATCCAACGCACGCACGGCCTGTCCAAGCGGTCCGGCAAACCACTCAGCCCACGCACCAAAGCCGTCTATCTCACCGCGACCAGGACGGTCTTCCGGGATCTCCAGGAATGGGAGTGGATGCCCCGTCGGTTCGATCCGACCAAGGCGCTGGCCACGCCCCGCAGCGTGCTGGCCCTGATCGGGCCGAACCCGCGGGTGATCGCCGACGACGTCTGGGCCAAGCTGCTCTGGGCAGGCCTGAACATCGAGCTCGACGACCTCCCAGCGGTCGCGAATCGCCCCTGCTATCCGATCGAACTCGTCCGCGCGATCACGCTGGTCTGGTTGTTCGCTGGCCAGCGCAGCGACGAGATCACCCGGCTCCGAGTGGGATGCATCCGCTGGCAGCACGACGGCATGCCGATCCCCGGCGACTCCGACGAGGTTCTCGCACGAGATGCGGTGTGCCTGCTCGACATTCCGACACACAAGACCGGCACCGCGTTCACCAAACCGGTCGACCCGCTCCTGGGCAAAGCGATCGAAGCGTGGCAGACGGTCAGACCCGACCAGCCAAAGATGTTGGACCGCAAGACCGGTGAACACGCGGACTTCCTGTTCGCCTTCCGCGCCCGCCATGTCGGCAAGACCTACATCAACGCGGTGATCATCCCGGCGCTCTGCCGGAAGGCGGGCGTCCCGACTGCGGACGTGCGCGGCAACATCACCAGCCACCGGGCCCGGTCCACCATCGCCAGCCAGCTCTACAACGCCAAGGAACCGATGACCCTGTTCGAGCTGCAAGCCTGGCTCGGGCATCGCTCCCCAGCGTCGACCCAGCACTACGCCAAGATCACCCCGAACACCCTCGCCAGGGCCTACAGTGACGCCGGCTATTTCGCCCGCAACGTCCGCACCATCGAGGTTCTCGTCGACCGCGACGCCGTCACCTCAGGCGAGGCCGCCACCGGCGAACCATGGCAGTACTACGACCTCGGCCACGGCTATTGCACCTACACCTTTTTCGAGCAGTGCCCTCACCGAATGGCCTGCGCCCGTTGGGATTTCTATACCCCGAAGGATTCCAGCAAGGGGCAACTGCTGGAGGCCAAGGAGAACCTGCAACGGATGTTGGCCAGCGTCCCGCTCACCGACGACGAACGCGCTGCCGTCGACGATGGTCAGGTCGCGCTCGACCAGCTCCTCGAACGGCTGGTCGACGTCCCCACGCCAGCGGGGGCCACGCCGCGCGAGATCGGCGTTCCAGCGACCGCCACCCTGCTGCCGATCCTCTCCGTCAACCAGGGCAAACCGGCATGAACTTGACAAATCAGATTCCACAGAATTTGCCGCTACGTCGCCGACGAAGAGCTACGCCGGCGAGTCCGACGCCAGCTCAACAAAGGCGAGAGCCTGCACGCGCTGCGCCGCGAGCTGTTCTTCGCCCACCAGGGACACGTCCGACGACGTCATCTCGACGACCAGATCGACCAGGCCCTTTGCCTGACCCTCGTCACCAACGCCGCGGTGCTCTGGACAACGACCTATCTCGCGGATGCCCTCGACACCCTGCGCGCCGAAGGCTTCCCGGTCACCGACGAGGCCACGGCACACCTGAGCCCGGCGCAGCACGACCACATCAACTTTTATCTGGACAATTCAGCGGCGACTTCGAATTATGGCGGCCGCGCCTTCACGGCGAACCCAGCGGTAGGCGCGATGATCATGTCGTGCGAGTCGTCAAGGTCCGGGACGGAGGCGTTGTCAGGAAGGTTCTGCTCGTCGACGACGACGGTTGCGCGATCGACGCGCCATGCCAGTTCTTGGAGCACCAGAGTGATCGCGGATCGTCGCCGAACACATTGTGCGCGTACGGCTATGACCTCAAGCGTCTGTTCACGTTCCTGCGCCGCGAGCAGCTCGATTGGGGCGAGTTCGGCCCAACTGACGCCCTCCGGTTCCTCGGCTACCTACGAAAGCTCCCCAGCAAGCGGGCGGCCCAGCGGCTCGGGATGACTGTGGTGGTCGGGGGCGATTCGATGCCGGGAGCGCTGCTTTCGCCGGCGACGGTAAACCGCGTGCTCGCCGCGGCTTCGAGCTTCTACGATTGGGCGATCGCCAATGAGGTCTATACGCGTGGCGAGTCGCCCTTCCAGGTTCGTGACGACCACGCCCTGGCTCGCGTGCCCGATCGTCACCAGCCGTACATGGGCAAGGCCAGCCGACAGCGTCCCGTTCGTCGAATTGCCTCGGTGCGACAACCGATTCGGCTTCCCCGACCGATGTCCGACGCCGATCTGGAGGCGTTCTTGTCGAGCTTGTCTCGGCTTAGGGACCTGGCAATCTTCCTGCTGATGCTGGACGGAGGGCTGCGCCCCGGCGAGGTGCTGACGCTGCAGGTCGACGACATCTCCTACGGGCGGCGGCGCGTCGTGATCCGCAAGCGTGACGACCATCCTCGCGGCGTCAGGGGCAAGTCACGGACCGAACGCGTCGTGGACCTGCACGAACCACGCACGCTGGAAGCGGTGAGCCGCTACATGATGCACGAGCGCCCGCTCGACGCCACGACCCCGTTCGTATTCCTGGTCGGCGGTAACGGAAAACGCCGACTCGAGCCGCTGAGCTACGACGCGGTGGTGCGCATGTTCGCACGCCGCCTGGATAAGCTCGAGATCCGCCGACCGGAGACCACCCCGCACGCACTTCGGCACACCCACGCCACAGCGATGTGGGAGGGAGGGATGCGCGAGCTGACGCTGCAGAAGCGGCTCGGACACGCCTCTCCGGAGTCCACCAAGATCTACACGCGAGTGTCCGACGACGCGGTGCTCGCCGACTACGTCCAGGCGTTGACGGCGAAGCGATGACCGCGCTGGCCCTGATCACCCCCGAACCGACCAGGGCACTGCCGCGTCGCCACGCTTCACGCGACGAGTACTTCGATTGGGTGCGAGACGTTTTCGCCGGATCACCGGCGTCGATCAAGTCACGTCGCTACTTCTACAACCGGTTCGTCCGGCACTGGCCGGATCTGGAAGACTGGTTCGCCGCGCCGCTACTCGTGCGCCTGGATCTGCACAATCGGGACCAATGGCAGTCCGGCAAACGCAAAGGCCCCTCGCACGAGGCAGGCACGTACCTGACGTACCTGTCCCTCGTGCGCGGCCTGCCGATGGACGCCGACTGGCTGCTCAGCCGCAACTTCGACAGCATGTTCCACCCGCGCGTCGCCGCCGGACTCGGTCTCGATCTCGCGTTGCTCGACTCCTGGGTCGAACGGATGACGCGGCTGGGCTACAAGCATGCGCGGTCGGCCGTCACATGGTCACTGGCCCGGCTCACGCTGCGCCGCAGCGACCCGGACTTCACCACGATCACCGCCGAAGACATCCGCGCCTTGGGTGAAGAGCTGACCTGCTACTGCACGCGGCCGGAGGCCGGATTCATCCGCGCAACCCACGTGTTCAACGCTCGACGTCACGACGACATGGACAAGCTGGCCAAACAGTTCGGAAAGAGCTGCACCTCACGGCTTTACACCTTCCACGTGCTGATGTTCAACATCGGGCAGGTCAGCGAGAAACCGATCATCGGGCTGCGACGCCGAGAGAAGTGGAAGGACCAGCTCGTCCCGCCGGACACCCCGCCGGCGATCGGCGCGACGATCGAGCGATGGCTGAACCTCCTCCAGCAAAGCACCGACCGAACCGAGTCCGTGCGCCACGCTCGCGATGCATTCCGCTACCTCGTCCGGTGGCTCGCAACGGCGCACCCGGAGATCACCAACCTCGACCAGGTGAACCGCAGCCACATCGAGGACTACCTGGTTCATCTCCACGAGCACATCAACCCTCGCAACAACCAGCCGCTGAGCCTTCGGAGCCGATACACCTACCTGAGTCCACTGGCCCAGTTCTTCCGCGAGACCGCCCAGTGGGACTGGTCCGATGTCCCCGGTCGCCCGCTGCTCGGGCCGTCCGATCTGCCCAAGCTCCCAGCCCGCCTGCCGCGGTTCATTCCCCGCGCCGAACTCGACCGGCTCATGGAAGCCGTTGAGACCCTCGACGATCCCTTCCAACGCACCGCGCTGCTGTTGCTGCGTTGGAGCGGTGCCCGCCGCGGCGAGATCGCCCGACTGACCCTCGACTGCCTCGACGCCTACCCGGACGGCTATCCGCGACTACGCATTCCGGTCGGCAAGACCTACGCCGAGCGCATGATCCCGCTACATCCGCAGGCCGCCGACGCGTTGCGCGAGCTGATCGAGCACCGAAAGGCGGCTCCCGCCGCCGCGCACCACGATCGCTGGGTAGGTCGCCGCGTCCACTGGGTGTTCGTTCACCGCGGCCAGCCGCTCGGTCGCAGATACCTGTTCGAGGACGCGCTCGAAACCGCTTGCACGAGAGCCGGACTCGTCGATGCCAACGGTAAGCCGACCATCACTGCGCACCGGTTTCGGCACACCGTCGGCACCCAGCTCGCCGAGGGCGGCGCGCGTATCCAGACGATCATGGCCATTCTCGGGCATCGGAGCGCTGGCATGGCCGTCACCTACTCCCACATCAGCGATCCGGTGCTCAAGCAGCAGTACGAGCGCGTCATCGCGAACGGCGGAAGAGTCGCTGGCCCTGCCGCGGAAGCGTTGCTCAACAACCAGATCGGCCAGGACACCTTGGATTGGTTGAAGAGCAACTACTTCAAGACAGAACTCGAACTCGGTCACTGTCTGCGACTGCCGGCTGAAGGCCCGTGCGAATGCGACCTCTACCTACGCTGCAGCAAGTTCTTCACCACCAGCGAATACGCTCCACGCCTACGGGAGCGGCTCGCCCGTCAGCGAGAACTGATCCAGGACGCCACCGAACGCAACTGGCCTCGAGAAATCGAGCGGCACGAGGCCACGTCGCGCCGAATCCGCGAACTTCTCAGCGACCTCGGAGAACCCTGCGACGCGCTCGATGGCCAGTCCGAATGAGCAGGTCAGCGCTGAATTGTCCAGATAACAACTTCTACGGCACCTACGACTTCGACATCGACGCCGAACTCCGACGCGAAGGCCACCGCCCACTTCGCGTACCGGCCTGACCGCATCACGTCATCACGAAAACAACCAGATTCGCTCCATTGCTAAGCCGACCCCTACTCGGTTAGCAGCGGCTGAAACCTCCGCAGTCGCAGGCTGTTGCTGACCACGAACACCGACGAGAAGGCCATCGCTGCGCCGGCTAGCATCGGGTTCAACAGCCCCGCGGCCGCCAGTGGCAACGCGGCGACGTTGTAGGCGAAGGCCCAGAACAGGTTGCCCTTGATAGTGGCCAAAGTCCTGCGCGACAACCGGATTGCGTCGGGCACTGCGCGCAGGTCACCGCGTACCAATGTCAGGTCGCTGGCCTCGATGGCGACGTCGGTGCCGGTGCCCATTGCCAGCCCGAGGTCGGCCTGAGCCAGGGCGGCCGCATCGTTGACGCCGTCGCCAACCATCGCTACGACTTTGCCCTCGGCCTGCTGCTGTTTGATGTTTTCGACCTTGTCCTGCGGCAGCACTTCCGCAATGACGCGATCTATGCCGACCTGGCGGGCGATCGCCCGCGCGGCTGCCTCGTTGTCGCCGGTCAGCATGATCGGCGTCAGCCCGAGCGCACGCATCTGCCAGACCGCCTCCGCCGAGGTTGGCTTGACCGCGTCCGCGACCACCAACACCGCACGTGCAGTCCCGTCCCAGCCGACCGCGACGGCGGTATTGCCGTCGGACTCGGCCTCACGCGCAAGCTGCGTGAGCTTCTCTGGCAGGTGCTGAGACCAATCGGCGAGGAGTCGCTGCCGGCCGACGACCACCGCGTGGCCATCGACGATGCCCTGCACGCCGAGTCCTTCAAGGTTCGTGAAATCCTCGACGGCAGGTAGATCGCCGACCTTCTCGCGGGCGCCCTTGGCGATCGCCTTCGCGATGGGGTGCTCGGAGGCGTCTTCGAGCGCACCAGCGAGCCGCAACACCTGATCAGGCTGTTCACCGTCGGCCGTGATGACGTCGAGCAGGGTCATCGTGCCGGTGGTGACGGTCCCGGTCTTGTCGAGCACGATCGTGTCGATCCGTCGGGTGGATTCCAGCACCTCGGGCCCCTTGATCAGGATGCCGAGTTGCGCTCCGCGACCGGTGCCGACCATCAGCGCGGTGGGTGTCGCAAGTCCAAGTGCGCACGGGCAGGCGATGATCAGCACCGCCACCGCGGCCGTGAACGCCGCCGCGATCGATCCCCCGGTGCCGATCCAGAAGCCCAGGGTCGCCATCGACAGCGCGATGACGATCGGCACGAAGATCCCGGAGATCTTGTCGGCCAGCCGTTGGGCCTGCGCCTTTCCGGTTTGCGCCTCCTCGACGAGCCGCGCCATCTGTGCCAGTTGGGTGTCGGAGCCGATCCGGTTGGCGCGTACAACGAGCCGTCCGCCGACGTTGACGGTGGCGCCGACGACCTCGTCGTCCGGGCCCACCTCCACCGGCACGGACTCCCCGGTCAGCATCGACGCGTCCACCGCAGAACTGCCCTCGATCACGACACCGTCTGTAGCGATCTTCTCGCCGGGACGAACCACGAACTCGTCACCGACAGCCAGCTTGTCGATCGGAATCCGTTGCTCCACCCCGTCTCTGAGCACTGCGACGTCCTTGGCCCCCAGTTCGAGCAGCGCCCGCAGCGCGGCGCCCGCGCGGCGCTTGGCGCGGGCCTCGAAGTATCGCCCGGCCAGGATGAACGCCGTGACACCGGCCGCGACCTCCAGATAGATGTTGCCGGTGCCGTCGGTGCGCGAGATGGTCAGCTCGAACCGGTGGGTCATGCCCGGCATCCCGGCGGTGCCCCAGAACAGCGCGTAAACGGACCAGCCAAGGGCCGCGATCGTGCCCATCGAGATCAGCGTGTCCATCGTGGCGGCACCATGCCGCAGGTTGGCCCATGCGGCCTTGTGGAAAGGAAGTGCGCCCCACACGACGACCGGAGCGGCCAGGGTCAGCGACAACCACTGCCAGTTGGTGAACTGCAGCGCGGGAACCATGGCCATCGCGACCACCGGCACGGTCAGCACCACGGAGACCAGCAGCCGCCGACGCAGCGACGCGGTCGGGTCGTCCTCGGCATGTTCGGACGAATCGTGATCGGAGTCGGCCGTTTTCGCCTCGGGGAGTTGGGCTGTGTACCCGGCCTCGTGAACTGCGGCGACCAGTTGATCGTGCGAGACGTCGCCGACGTAGTCGACGCGAGCCTTCTCCGTCGCGTAATTGACCGTCGCGGTGACGCCGTCGAGCTTGTTGAGCTTCTTCTCGATGCGGGCCGCGCAGGAGGCGCACGTCATTCCGCCGATCAGCAGTTCAATGTGCCCGGGGTTCATCGCGCTCCCGGCTGAGTCGCGGGTTCTCCGTCACCAACGGCGACTGTGAACTCTGCCGTCCGGACCACACCCACCAGGGTGAATCCGGCGACTTTCTGGGCAGCATTCACGTTTATCCCGTTCCGCGCGATTGGTGTGCTCAGCTGGCGAGCTGGTAGCCCGCGTCTTCCACGGCGGTCTTGATCGCATCGGCGTCTACCTGGCGCTCACTGTCGATCGTGACCTTTCCGCTGGCCAGATCGATATCGACGGCGGTGACTCCAGGAATGTTGCCGACCTCATCGCGCACCGAGGAGGCGCAATGTCCGCAGCTCATTCCAGTGACGGTGACGCTGATGGTCATGCCGATGCCCTTTCTTTGGTCCGAGTCCCGCGACAATATATTCATACTATACCCCCCTAGGGTATTGTTTCCCTAGCCGCCCACCAATCCGTTATGAGGAGTCCGACATGCCATTGACCTCCGCGGGTTATCGGGCGTTGGTTGTCGACGACGAGGTCCCGCTGGCGGGCGTCGTAGCCAGCTACCTGGAGCGCGAGCATTTCGAGGTCAGCGTCGCCCACAACGGGCACGATGCCCTCGCGATCGCTCGCGAAATCGATCCAGACGTCGTGATACTCGACCTGGCGCTGCCGGGCATCGACGGCCTGGAAGCGTGCCGTCAGCTCCGGACGTTCTCCGATGCGTACGTCGTCATGTTGACCGCACGTGACACCGAAATGGACACCATCGTCGGCCTTTCCGTCGGCGCCGACGACTACGTGACCAAACCGTTCAGTCCCCGTGAGCTGGTGGCACGGATCCGCGCCATGCTGCGGCGGCCGCGCACGGTGCCCGCCGGAACGGAGGCCGACGCGATCCCGGAGCAACCGCCGCAGCGGATGTTCGGCGCGTTGCGGATCGACGTCGCAGGCCGGCAAGTATTCATCGATGACGAGCCGATCATGTTGACCCGCACCGAGTTCGACGTGCTTGCCACGCTCTCGACACGGCCTGGCGTTGTCTTCAGCCGCCGGCAGCTGCTCGATGCAGTGTGGGCAGAAGCGTGGGGCGGCAACGAGCACCTTGTCGATGTCCATATCGGTCATCTGCGCCGCAAGCTTGGCGACGATCCCGCTGCGTCGCGCTACGTCGTCACCGTGCGGGGCGTCGGATACCGGATGGGAAGCGGGCAATGACCCGGTTGCGCCGGCCAGGGATCGGCGTACGGCTGCTGCTGGCGCAGACCGTGGTGCTAGTCGCCGGTGCCGCAACCGTCTGGATCGTGGCCGCCGTCGTCGGCCCGCCGTTGTTTCGTGAGCATCTGCACCGCGCGGGGGTTGCCGCGGAGTCGAGCGAGCAGATGCATGCGGAGGAGGCCTACACCTACGCCACGGCGATATCGATCGGGGTGGCGCTAGGTGTGTCCGCTTTGGCGGCTCTGGTGGTCACGTGGTATTTCAGTCGACGCGTACAACGCTCGGTAGCGGAGGTGTCGTTGGCAGCAGCCGCGGTCGCCGATGGGCGCTACGACTTCCGGGTGTCGCCGCCGCAACTCGGGGACGACTTCGATTCCCTGGCACGGGCCTTCAACCAGATGGCCGGCCGCCTCGAGTCGGTGGAGACAACCCGGCGACGCCTGTTCGGCGACCTTGCGCATGAGATACGCACCCCCATCTCCGTGCTGGAGGCCTACCTCGAGGCTTTCGAAGACGGTGTGAAAAACCTTGATCGCGAGACCATCACGATGCTGCGCGACCAGACCCACAGATTGGTGCGGTTCTCCGACGACGTCGCGGCACTCGCCCGGGCCGAGGAAGGCCACACGTCCATCACGCCCAAATCACTGCCTCCCGACGCGCTTATCGAGATTGCCGTGACCGCAGCGGCAGACCGCTTTGCCGCCAAGGGTGTAACGCTCACGTCGCACGTCGATCGCGACCTGCCCTCGCTGTGGGCCGATCCGCATCGGCTCGGACAAGTGCTCGGCAATCTGCTCGACAATGCGCTTCGCCACACTCCGCGCGGCGGGCGGGTCGATATCGCCGCCAGTGCCCACCATGGCGATCTCACAATCACGGTGACCGACGACGGCGATGGAATTGTCGCCGAACACCTGCCACACGTGTTCGACCGTTTCTACCGGGTGGACGCCGCCCGCGACCGCGAGCAGGGCGGAGCCGGCATCGGGCTGGCGATCGCCAAAGCCCTTGTGGAAGCCCATCATGGCCACATCACCGCCAGCAGTGGCGGCCCGGGGACCGGCACGACATTCACCATCACGTTGCCGGTCCGCCGGGACGGCCAGTAGATGCCTACAACGAGGCGAGAATGCCTTTCATGGTGTCGATTTCCCGCTGCTGGGTAGTGACGATCGACCGCGCCAACTCGATCTCCGCCGGATATTGACCACTGTCGATTTCCGTCTGTGCCATGGTGATTGCACCTTCGTGGTGCTTGATCATCTGAGTCAGGAACAACCTGCTGGCTTCGACGCCCTGCTCGTTCTGCAACGCCGTCATGTCCTCTTCCGACATCATGCCCGCCATGCCCGGCATTCCCGCCATGCCCGGCATTCCCGCCATGCCCGGCATTCCCGACATGGTCGGCGTGCCACTCTGGCTCGGCATGTTTCCGTGGCCGGGCATGTCGCCTGAACGCATTGGAGTGCCCCACTGGTTCAGCCAGCCCTGCATCTGCTCGATCTCAGGCCCTTGCGCGGCCTTGATCTGATTGGCCAGTTCTGTTACGCGGGGATCGATGCCCTGTTTGGCAAGCACGATGTCGCTCATCTCGATCGCCTGCTGGTGGTGGGGAATCATGTGCATGGCGAACATGACGTCCGCCTGGTTATGCGCCTCGCCGCCCGGTGGGGTTGTTGCGCTCGCTGTTGCGGTTGCCGGCGTGGTTGTTTGTCCCGCCGGCTGCTCACTGCCGGAGTCGCTGGTACAGCCTGCCGCAATAACGAGCGCCGCCAGGGCGCCCGCGCCGGTCAGAAGTGTTCGCGTCCACATCACTACGTGATCCTCCTCGTCGTCGCCATGCACAGGGGCACCCCGTGATCAAGGCATCTCCGAGCTTCCCGACGGCCGATGTGGCTGGGCTAGTCGTTCAATGAAGATTCGATAAAGCTAGGGATCCCCATCCCGCTAGGGATCGTCGTCGTCTTCGGGCAGCAGGTATTTCTCCGGGTGGTGATAGTCATTCACCCGGGTTTGGCCGGTGTCCAGGTGTGGTGGCGGGAGCCATTCGGTCCGGCCGTCTTTGCGTTTTCGGGTGCGCCATCCGCCGGGTTTGACCAGGCGATTGTGGGGCCCGCAGGCCAGGGTTTCGTCCGTGATGTTGGAGAGTCCGCCGACGGCCCAATCCTTCTCGGCGTGATGAACCTGACAGCCATAGCCTGGGACGGTGCAGCCGGGGAATGTGCAGCCGCGGTCTTTGGCGTGCAACACAATTCGCTGCCCGGCGGAGGCCAGGCGTTTGGAGCGGCCGAGGTAGAGCGGCTCTCGGGTGTGTTTGTCGAAGATGGCCAGGTAGTGGTAGCTGTGCGAGGCGAGCCGGATGACATCGCTCATCGGTAGCAGGGAGCCGCCGGCGGTGACGGCCTGCCCGGTCCCGGACTCGAGCTCCTGCAGGGTAGTGGACACGATGATGGTGGCCGGCAGCCCGTTGTGCTGACCCAACTCCCCGGACACCAGCACGGAGCGGCCCATGGCTTTTGCGATAAGTGAGAAATGGCACTGCTCACGTCGCGGTCCAGATGGCGGTGCCGTCGGGTATCAAGCTAGGACACAGGTTGGTCAAACCGGGATCACCGCTGTCATGGCATTCAGTGCTTACGCCCCTGGCAAAACACTTTAGCTGCTAAAATGCCGCTTTCTACCAGTGGAAAAGAGGCGTGCTATGCGCCCAACAAGATCACTTAACCATCACTTCACTCTTGGCGGCGGTTGGCGCAGGGTTTGCGGTATCCGCAATGATTGGCGCACCCATCGCCGTCGCCCAGGTTTGCGAGCCCGGTCAAGTAGAAATCGACGGTAAATGCACCGTCCCCGACAACAATGCGAGCAACGTCCCTGCGCCTCCAGATGGCGGCAAGCTGCTCTGCAATCAGAGAGGCCACTGCACCTATTTTCCGGGCGGCTGACCCTAACTGTGATGGGCGGCGGCGACCCTGGAATGGGCGGTGGCGGCCACGGGCGCTAACCCGCTAAATAGGCACGTCCAAAACCCCGGACCGCCGGGAAACAGCCTGAGACACAGGTCGGGCCCGGACTTAAACCGCGCCGTGGCGATGACCAATTAGTCCAGGTAGTCAGGGGGTGAAAACGGCTCTAGGGAAGTGTTGGCGCTGATCTGTCGCCATCCGCAGTCCCGGCATGTGACCGTCACCTGGGCCAGCGTCCTTTTGCGCGTGACGTGGTGTCCCCGTAGGCGGCACCACCAATAACGCATCAGCCAGCCCCTGAATCTTGGAAACCGCTTGGTGGGCTGGTGTCCCACCATCGTCCGCAGGTGAGGCAGGTGGCCGCCTTTTCAGTGCGCTCTATCCCGCGTCTTTCTGTGCGCTCGATCTGGTGTCCCCGCACACCACGCCACCAAGGTCTCATCATGGCGTCACCACGTCGGGCACAGACCACCAGCAGCGCATAGCGCCAGAGTGTAATCCGGCCCGCAGCGGCAATCACGGGTAAACACCGCATACCTCGGCCAGAATCTGCGCCCGGAACGCGCCCGTTCTTTACCTTGCGAACGTCAAAGGACGGCCCCGTCGGATAGTTGTTGGTCGGTCCAGCCGCCGGGCCCGGTGTAGAACGTCTTGAGCAAGGTGGTGCTACCGGAAACCGAAAGAACATTCGTGGTTGCGAGGGTGTATTGCATTCCTAGCCGCCGACCGATAAATGCCGTTAGTTGAAGCACGTGATCAATTTGTTGACTAACACGGCGTGTTTGTTGGACCTGGCTGCCACCTTGTGGTGTGGTGTTGAGGATGGAAGATCCGCGCAATCCAGAACCAGGCACCAAATCGCTGTCGGCTCAGCTCGCGGTTCTGCATAGCATCTTCCGGCCGTCCGCCCCCACCGAGGACCGCAAGATGTTCAAGGGCCGCACGCTCGAGTTGAGCGGCGTGATCAACGCGGTGCAACAGGTCGGTCAGCATGTGATCGTCTACGGCGAGCGTGGCGTCGGCAAGACATCGCTGGCGTACATGGCCCGTGACGCCTTCCGAGAAGCCTCCTCTGACGTCTCGTTGGCAATCCGAGTCGCCTGCAACACCGCCGACAACTTCGACACCTTGTGGAACAAGATCACCGACAGCCTCCGAAGCGAGGTGGATCAGGCGACCGATGATGAAGTAGCCGCCCGTCTCGGCGCGATCGTCGACAAGTACGAAGACATCATCCAGCTATCCCCGACGGTGACTCCCGACTGCGTCGCCCGTGCCCTGAAAGTCGTCGCCGCACGTGTGCCATTGGTCGTGATACTCGACGAATTCGACCGCTTTGGCAGTTGGACCGACACTGTGAAGTTCGCCGAGCTGATCAAGCTCCTGTCCGACGACCTCGTGAAGTGCACAGTGTTCATCGTCGGCATCGCCGATGATGTCACCGGCTTGATCGAGGGCCATGCATCTATCGACCGCGCCCTCCGACAGGTCCACATGCCGCTCATGACGCGCAGAGAACTTGCCGAAGTCGTTACCGACGGCTTCGAACAGTTCGCCGAACGCTGCGGCATCCGCATCGCGGTGCCCCGCGACGCGGTTCTGTCAATCGCCCGCATGTCTATGGGATTTCCCTACTACACCCACCTGTTGGCTGGCTCATTAGGTGAATTCGCTTTGAAGGAGCAGCGATACGAGCTCAACCGGCTCGATGTCACCGCGGCGCTCCTGCGCGCCACAAACGAAGCCGCACACAGCATTCGAGTCGCCTACACTGACGCCGTGACATCCGCCAAGCCAGCACAATTCGACCTCACGCTCTTGGCATGTGCGATGGTGCGGGGTGATGAACTGGGCTTCTTCGCGCCAAAGGACATCCGTGAACCACTCTCGTACCTGGCCGAAAAGCCCCGCAAGACATCCGATTTCCATGGCCACCTCAAGCGTTTCGCTGAAGCACCCATCTGGATTCTCGATACGCGGGGAGACGGTCGGACGACGCGATACCGATTCCGTGACCCCCTTATGAAGCCGTTCGTACTCATGCAGGGCATTTACAAGGGACAGCTAGGGCTGCCGGATGACGAACAATCCGACGACAAACAGTAGGCTGGTCGTCACGGCCGTGTCCCCACCAGCGTCCACCCGGTGCCGCCCCAACCCTCCGTCGACGGTGGCCGTTCTCGCCCGCCAGATCGCCGCTGCGGCACCGGAATCGGCCGCTGAGATCGGCTATCCGGCGGCGAACGGGTTGGGGTCGTCGTCGTCGCGCGGCGCGATATTCAGGAAACGCTCGGCGGCCGGGGACAGACCGAACTCGTCGGCGATGCTGCGCAGCTGCGCGGCGGCCTCCGAGGCGATCCCCACCGCCGGATGACGGCGCACGCACCCGGTTTCAGGAGTGGTCACCACTAGACCCTCGAGCTGGTACATCCGCACCGCATGCACGAACCGCGGACCAGCATTCGCAGAAGCAGACCAACAGCGCGCGGTCCGACGATTTCACGATGCCGAGCTCGTCGAGCGCGGGCACGACCCGTTGCCATTCCGCCAATGCTTCAGGGCTGAGCCATGACGGCGGTTCGGGTGCCGACCGCTCAAAGTTGGGTGGCGGCTTGACAAGTCGCCCGCCGGAGTCGCGGCCGGGGCTGACGCCGTTGAGCAGTTTCAGCTTCGCCGGGCGCGGGGTCGGTGCAGCCGTGCACTGATTCTCCGACGGCAGAAGGCACGCTGGCGGGCGCGGCGTGCGCCAAGGTAGCGACGAAAAGAGGATGGCCGCTTGGGCGGGATATCGTCTTGCCGCTCCGTCTTTTCGCCGCGGACGCGCCGGGGAACGGTACACAACCCAGGTCCGTTGGGTTTCAACGAATTACACGCAGTCAGCAGCGTGATGGCGAAACGCGAAGTGAAGCTGGCATATGCCCGCGGGTCAAGAGGAGTGCTGAGTTGACGCCACATAATCTCTCGCGCGAAAGGAACCTGCCAGGGCCTCTCAAGATACGCACCGACTGGTTCAATCCCAGTATCGCGCACCAGTTTCGATGCAGGTCAGAAGTAGTTTTTGAGAGCCGGATCGGACAGCATGAACTCCATGTGAACTGGTCGGTCAGGGCGCATGCGAGACGGACGAAGCCGACATGGACGCGCTCGACGCGATCGCCGACAGCGGCCCCGACTAAGCGGACTTCTCCGGAGTCGGCCCGTCACCCTGCTTGGGCGGCGGGGGCCGTTCAGCGCGTTAGCGCGTCGCGGCGACTGGTTCGATCCCAGTCGGGACCACAAGTGTTCTCGCAGGTTATAGATGGTTTTTGCCAGGTCGCCAGCGCCCCGTGCCAGATACGTGCCAGACACTCTCGCAAAGCCCTTACCGTAGTCCCTAAAGGTTCGTGTCGCGGTCGGCGTGGCAAGTCGAACCTGTCAGACCCCGTGTGGAAGCATCCGGGCCCGTGACCGACGGGAATGCAGCATCGAAGCCGGTTCCAACGTGGGTGCAGGCCCACGGCATTATTGACCGGCCTACCGGCATCGAAAAGGCCCACGCCTCGCGTCAGCTGCTCGTTGACGCGGCTACGAACGCCTTCGGGAGGAACCAACAATGGACCACCGCAGTGATGCTGCTGAGCGGCCTGGTGACTCGCGGCATCGGCTTGCACAAACGCGGCCGTCGCGGCGCTCGAAGCGGATAACCCGTTCGCGGCGTTCACCCTAATCCGCTCCTATGCCGAGAATGCCGCCGGCATTCTCTATGCCGCCGACCATCCGAACAACGTCGACAGGGTGCTTGGTTTGGACGGCCACCCGCTCTCGGTAGGAAAGCTGACGGCGCATGCAAACCGGAGTCCGCGCTTCGGCGGGTTTAAGGCTGTCTACTCGGAGCTAAGCGAATACGCCCATCCGCTGTCAAAGTCAATCGCGGCGTCAATGGCCATCAACGGCAACAAGTTTCGATGGTCAGCGACACCCGCCTTCAGGGCAGGCAACGATTTCCTGATGGCGTGTGCGTGGATAGTTGAACTCGCCAACGCGAACTCAGATTTGATTGTTGAATTCGCCAACGCCCAGGGCTGGTGAATAGTCACGGGCGCCCAGCAGCTCGGCGGACAAACGGCGTGTCCCGTCTGACGCCGCCAGGCATCCTGATTCTGGGCTACCAGCCTCATTGGGCGAGCCTACGACCTTCGGCGTGTCTGTCTGCTCAGCAAAGCTCGGGCTAATAGGATCCGGTCTCATGCGGGTGGCTTTCCGGCGTCTACTTGCGGTCTTGCTGGTGGCCGCCGGCTTGTTGGGAGGTACGGGAATTACAGCACCGACTGCCGGAGCCTTGGGGTGGGGAGCGATCGCGATCTCACCGACGACCGGGAGGGTGGGCTACTCGCAGGGCCTCAATTCGGCTATCGAGGCCGAACAGGCGGCCGTCGGCCTGTGCAAAGCCCGCGACTGCCGGGCAGTCGTGAACTTCACCAAGGCGTGCGGCGCGGTCGCCCAAGCATTCAATACGTCCTGGGGATGGGGCTGGGACCACAGCAGCACCGGCGCGCAGAACAAGGCACTAATCTCATGCAGTCAATACGGCGCCGGCTGCCGGGTCGCCGGCTGGATATGTAGCTGATCGCATACGGCGCCGCAACATATGCTCCGTGCTGTGTTGGGCGACCTGGTTCAAACGACTGACGGCAAATGGATCACCCGACCGCCTAGCCGCTGCCCGAACGTTATGTAGCCACGTCTCGCGGGCGTCAGCAGTTGTCAGGTAGGTGACTGCGAAGCCATCGCTGACAACTTATCGGTCTTGATGTCAGTGGTTGGCCGTAGCGTCCCACACCATGTTTGATGCCCCCTCCTACCGCTTGGATTCAGCGATTCGCCCCGACTCGGGTGAGCCGCGGTATGTCGTCGTTGACGCGGACGGATTCCTGCATCCTGAGGCGACGGCGTGGTTGCAATTTCTGACTGACGTCGGCAGGTCGCCGAACACCGTCCGCGATTACGGCCGCAGAGTCGCATGGTATCTGTCGTGGTGCGTATTGACGATGGACTGGCGGAAGGCCACGCTGAGTCACCTTGCGTTGTGGCGCCGCACTGTCGCTGCCTCACCGGTGTCGAAAACCAACGGCCGGAGCGGCTTTCGCAGCGAAAGCACGGTCGTGTTGTGGATGGTTGCGGTGCGGTCGTTCTACGAATGGGCGGACGCGCACTCGCTACTTGTCACCGATGTGGTGTCACGGATGACCGAACTGAAGTACTTCGCCCCGGGCACCGCTGGAGGTGGCGAGCACGGGGCGATGCGCCGTGTGCTGGTCGAAGAGCTGCGCAGCAAGCGCGTAGAGGTGCCGCCACCGCGTTGGATCAGCGACGCTGACGCGCGGAATCGACTTGCGGAGCTGATGTTGTCGGCAAGGGATCGGTTCTTGATCGACCTGCTGATGACCAGCGGTATCCGCGTCGGCGAGGCGTTGTCGCTCTTCGTCGCCGATGTGCATTTCGGCGGGGGTTCACAGCAGCTGGGGTGTGGGTCACTGATCCGCATTTCCATGTCCGAGTGGACAATCCGGTTGAGAACTCCGTGCGCGCGAAGGGTGGCCCGCGGACACTGTTCGTGCACCGCGACGTCGTCGAGAGCTACATCGATTACGCCCTGGAGCGCCGCAAGATCCTTGAGGCGCAGGGGGTTTGCGACGCCAGCCCGCACCTGTTCGTCAACCTTTACTCCGAGGACCGATGGCTTGGCCGGGCCATGACCTACAGCTCGGTCAAACGGCTAATGAATCGCTGCTCGAGGCGAATCGGCTACGACCTCAGCGGTCCACACATTTTGCGCCACACATTCGCGACCCGGTTGATCCGCGGCATCGACTGCGATCCCGCCCCGGTTGATGTCGTTCAGGCGTTACTTGGCCACGCCGCATTGAGCTCCACGCAGGTCTATACCCACGACGCCGAGGCGGCGATGAAAGCGGCAACCATGGCGATCGCCGCGCGACCAGCGCCACGGGCGCAGGAGGAACGTTAAATGCCTGCCTCGTCGTTGTCGTCGGCTCTACTGTGCCGGCCCGCACCACCGGCACTCGCATGGCGTGACCACCTGCTCGACGCCATCGATCCGAACTGGCGCCCCGGTGAGTACGACCACGGTCAGCTGCTGTTGGTGCCATCATTCGACAACTCGCGCACCCGGTGGCGCCGGTGCCACCGGGCAATGCGAGAATCCATCGAAACGCAGCCGGCTGTGTCGGGGCTGCACTGTTGAGTATCGGGCTGCCGACGCAATGTCGTTTGAGGAGTTCTGCACAACGCTGCGCACGCCACGGCGCGACACCAAACGGCCGAAGGGCTGCTTGCTGGGATGCCAGCGCACCGTCACTCCCAACGGGTTGTGCACGCAACACAACCACAACTTCGACAGCTTCCTGCACCGCCACGGCGCCGATATCACCATCGCCGCCTGGATGGAATGCGCGCAACCAGACGCGCTGCCGCCGCTGCCGCAATGCGTGGTTCCCAACTGTCCCAATGACCGGTTCTACGGGACAGGGCTGTGCACCAATCACCGCGGCGCAGCCGGTTCTTGGATCAGGACGTGGACTTGCCGCGGCCTGCGCCCGACACCAGATGTCGACTTGTGGCTGGAACGACGGGCGGAGCCTCTCGACCCAGAGACCGGTCAGCCGATGTCCGCGCTGGGTGCCGTGCCTTTCGGGTTGATGAAAGGCACCAGCGGGCTGGAGTTGCTGCTGGCTCTGCAGCGCCGCGATGAGGACGGCGGCGCTGATCTCGATCCCGAATTTGTCCGCCAGTTCTACCTGGCGGTGCGCCGGCTCGGGCTTGAAACGCTGATTGGTTTTGATGGGCTCAACAGCGTCGATGTTGCCGGTACCGCCAAACGTCGAGCGTTCGTCGCGGATTGCATGCGGTGGATCGATGCCGAGCACCGCCGATGGTCGGGCACCGATGCTCGTGATCCGCTGCTGATCCACATCGCCGAGCTGGATTTGACTGATCATCGCCGTCCGGGCCCAGATGCGGTGGCCGATTTGCGCGGATTCGGTCAGCAGTGGATCACCGAGACGTTGAGCCATTGGTTGCGCAACGTCCGCGTGAATTCGTCGACAATCATCCGCATGGTGGGTGCGTGGCGAGTCGCCGACGACGTGCTGAGCGCGCATAACAAGGCGCCAGAACAGCTGGGCTCCAATGATATTGACGCGATCGTGCGTGCGGTCACCGCACGCTGGCCGGCGGGAAAGGAGCAGCAGCGCCGGATGGCGATGTTGTGGCGGCTCATCGAATACGGCCACCGAGTCGATGAACTGGCCCACATCTGGCAGCACGTCTCACCACGGTTCGGCAGAAACATAGAGAAGCACCATCCATCGCCACACTCGGCGACGAAACCCAGCGCCAATCCGGATGAGCCGTACCGGTATGTCCCGCAACCCATCGTTGACTGGCTGATGGATCATCTGCACCTGCTGAACCGCAGCGATGACTACAAGACCATGGAAGCCCGTGCGCTGATTTACGTGCACGAACGGTGCGGGCGACGGCCGGTCGAAACGATGCACTTGCGGGAGGACTGCATCTCTTACGACAGCGAAGGGCACCCATTCTTGGAATGGGAGCGCATAAAACCTCCCAGACGCGCCGGTAAGCGTCTCCCCATCCACCAGGAGACCCACGACCTGATTCGCCAGTGGCAGCAGATCAAGCGCGATCACAACATCCACTCACCGTGGCTGTTCCCCTCGCTCACACACCGCGGCCGCGATGTTCCCTACCAAACCCATTACCTGATCACACGAATCCGTGAACTGGTTGCCGTGGTGCAGGAGCAAGCACCATTTCCCGGCCTGGTGACGGGAGTGAACGGCAACCTCATCCACTACGACTTGAGCAGCATCGACGCCTACGCACTGCGCCATGTTGTCTCTGCTTAGTTGTCGTGTTGCGATTGGCGCGCTGCGCGTGTGCCGAGGGCGGGCTCCTGGCCTGCCCTCATCGTTGCCCGACAGGGGCAGCAGAGGCTCCGGGGTCAAGGCCGGCCGCAGGTCGTCGCGTAGCGATGCGAAGCAGCCTTGAGGCTGGAGGGGCGGCCCCGTAACCTGCGCGGCGCGCCAATCCCACCAGCAGAAATCGCCACACGAACCCATTCGCACACAGCGAGTGCGGAGACAAGGCACACATTCGCACAGCGCTACGCCGACGCCGTCGATGCCGAAGGCCGCAGCACCACTCCACCCGATGTCCTCCAGGACCTAATGGACCATCAGGATTTCAAAACCACGATGACGTACTACGAGGTCAGCGCCAAGCGCCGCAAGGAGGCACTGGCTGGCATCACACCGCGCCGGCTGAACTTTCTGGGCAACGTGGTCGAAATCAACCGAGAACGTGACGGTTTCACCCGAGTGCCGGTATCGCTGGGCCACTGCGAGGAACCCCAGAACGTCGCGATGGGCGGCAACGGATGCATGCTCAGCCACGCCTGTGAATCCTGCCCGTTCTTCCGAGTGGACCCACTCGAGCGAGAAGGAATGGTCGCTAAACGCTTCGACCTGAAGGTGCAACTGGAACGCGCCACGGTGATCGGCGCGCCCCAACATATGATCGACCACTTCCACGCCCGAATCCGGCACTGCGACGCCATCATTGGCGGCATCGACGCCTACCTCGCCCAGCTACCCGACGTTGAGCGCACCGCGATCGAGACCGCCCTCGAATCCATGGCAGACATCCGCCGACGAGCCTCCACACCGCGGCGCATCGACTTACGCGCACATCTCAAGGAAGCCGACCCGACGTGACAAATGACGCCGCAACCGCTGCGCTATTGCGCTACAACGCCGATCGCAGCGAGCGCAAGAGACGCGACGTGCAGACTGCGCTCGCCGAACTGGCCGAGGACCCCAGCCAACCGATCAACAAATCAGTCGTCGCACGCCGTGCCGGCGTCTCCCGCGAATTCATCAACACCCACCCCGAGCTCGGCGGGCTAATCGAGACCGTCGCGCGTCAGGCCCGCCATTCGCCTCTGCCACCGCATCACGACGACACCACCTTCAGGGGGCTGCAGGCCCAGAATCGGACCTTCGCGCAACAGATCTCACAACAGACGGCCCTAATTGCCGAGCTGCGATCAACCATGGAGGAACTGCGACGACAGCGGCAGCTTCACCTCGGCGCTCAGCTGATGGCCACGGTCGTCGACCCAAACGCGCATGCGCAGCTGCAGCTCGATCATGACCGTCTGGCCGCCGAGAACGCCGCACTCCAACGCCGGCTCGACGAGCAGGATCGCCTCATCGCGGTTCTTCAGGAGGACCTCGCCGCCTCCCGCCAGGCCCATGCCGACGACATCGCTCGCCTGACCGCCGACACCACCTCACCGGTCGCCGTGATCCGCTATCAGCCACAACGACACGGCGACGAGCGTCCGCACTGATTAGACGGGCTATGCCTTGAGCTTGAGCAACCCACGCCGGGATCTGCGCGTTCGCGACGTTCATAGGCGGTGCATCTCCCGTTTCATGCAGGACTGCTCGAGGAAGGCGTAACGCTTCGGGTAGTGCTGGCGTGGTTGGCGGCCATCCGGCGTCGATCTCCAGAGAATCCGGTGCATGGCCGCGAGGGCAATACCAGTCGCGCCCGGCCACTCACCTCATGCTGCCGTCGCCGTGATGAGCTGGTTGAGGCGGAAGAAGTTCGTCGGGTCGTACTCGTTCTTCAACGCGCGCAGCCGCTCAAGGCTCGGCCCGTACGCTTCCTGTAGACGCTCTCTCTCTTCACCGAGGTCGTTGGCGTAGGTGGCGCGCTCGGCGAAGGGATGCATCGCCGCCCAGCACTGCCTGGCCCATTCTGTGCCCGACTCCACGTCGGCGTGGTCCTCGGTCTCGAGCATCGCGGTGCAGTTGTAGTGGTCGAAGCGGTGGGGGAAGGCCGTCCGGGCCGTGTCCACGCGGCCCGCGGCGCCGTGCAGCTGTTGCATGCCGATCACCGACAGCGCGGTGGGCTTGCGGGCCGCGTACTCCAGGAACACGTCGATCGCCTCCTCGCCCAGCGTGCGCACGAGGCTCGACTTCCAGTAGTAGAGGCGGCCTGGGGGCCACGCTTCGTCGGTCATGCTCTGCATGTCTGTGTAATCGCGAGCTCCGAGCATGTCCGCAAGCGGCGGGCCGAAGCTGCGCAGCGGCGCGAGTGCCTTCTCGCCCTCGTCGATCGGGCCGCAATGGCAGGCGACAATCGCGAACGCCAGGTTCCCGTCGGGCGCGGTGGTGAGCAGCCCCACGGTGCTGACCTCGTCCGGGCACTGGCTCGAGAACTCTTCAAAAAACCGCAGGGCGGCCCGCGTTGGCGCATACAGCACCATGCCGCCAAACACTTTGCCGACTGGGTGAAGCCGGTACTCGAAGGATGTGATCACACCGAAGTTCGCGCCGCCGCCGCGCACGCCCCAGAACAGCTCTGCGCCCTCACCCTCGCTGGCGCTCAGGTGCTCGCCCTCGGCGGTCACCAGCTCCACCGAGAGCAGGTTGTCGCAAGCCAGGCCGTACCTGCCGGCGAGCCAGCCATAGCCGCCGCCGAGGGTGAGGCCGGCGATGCCCACCTCGGAGGCGATGCCCATTGTGGTGGCGAGCCCGTGGGCCTGTGTGTGGCGGTCGAACTCGCCCAACGTGAGCCCGGGCTGGGCGCGCGCCGTGCGTCTTTCCGGATCCACCTGTATGCCCTTCATTTGCGAGAGGTCGATCATCAAGCCGCCGTCGCACACGCAGTTACCGGCGATGTTGTGCCCGCCGCCGCGCACCGCTACCGCGAGCTCGTGCTCCCGAGCAAAGCGCACGCTGCGCACGACGTCGTTGGCATCGGCGCACCGCGCGATCAGGGCTGGGCGCTTGTCGATCAGCCGGTTCCAGATCATGCGGGCATCTTTGTAGGCGAGATCGTCCGGCCCCATAAGCTCACCGCGCAGACTGTCCTTGAACGTGGCGACGGCCGCCTCGTCAAGTTCCGCGCCCACCTTGGAATCGTCCGGGTTTGTCGTGGTTGGGTCTGTCATGTTCCCTCCCTTCGCTTGGCCGTTGAGCCGGTCATGAGATCTCTGGTCGCGGTGGTCGTGTCGGCTCGGTCGACGACATCGCCGGTCAGCTTGATCTCGTAGAGACCGCCCAGCAACCACCAGGCCGTTCCTTCGCCGCTTCCGCGTACCACTGTCGCATCGGCCATTCGAATCACCCTCGATTCATACGAGTTCGGCCCCTTTTCGTCGAGGCAACTAGTTTGCGCCGCCAGGCGCGCAACCAGCGCCTAGTTTACCGCTGTAGAACGTGAAAGCCCATGCCACAGCTAGCTTTCAAGATCCTTTAGTTCCGCATTCAAACGGTGCCTGTGTTTGCCACTCCAGATTCGCTGATACACCTGCTACGTGGCCGGTCGTCGCACGCACGGCCTCCGCACGCCTAGCGCCATTGCGGTGCTGAACCGGCACTGGGTTCGATGCCGGCTTCATGGTTGAGACGTCGCCGACCGGGACGCCAGGGTTTTCGAATGTTTCGGGGCTGACCCGGCCGATCTGAGTGACGTCACTGATGACTAACCGAACTTGTCGGCCGGGTCGTTCATGGGAACCATCACGGAGCTGCGCATGTCCGAACGTACCCGACCATCGCTCCGGCAGCCCAGGCCAAACCGCTAGGACACATCACGCCGTTGTCTGCGACTCGCCGCTCCGGATCGAATTAGGGAAATCCATACGCGCCCCCGCATACTGCCGCGTGGCGTTCGGTGTGTCGGTCCGGCGTACTTGGTATGCGCCCCGGGTAGTTTTCGGACAGATGCCGATTTTGGGCTGGCGGGCGCATTTCACTTGCCGGCAGTTGACGATGCCGCGGAGATCGAGGCCGATGCTGCGCCACTTGCCGTTGGATGCGGTCCCGGGCTGGTTGGATGCGATGGGCATCGAGGATGGCGTGCCGTTTCTGATTTCCCCCGATGGGGACTCCCCGGCGATGATGAACAGGATGATGGGGAACGCGATGATGGGAATGGGCCGTTAGTTCCTCCTCAAGGCCCGGGCGGAAGCTGCTGACAAGAGTTGACGGGACAAAGCCATCTACAGCAGGTCAGCGGCTCGAGGGGCTAGATAACGTTGGGCCACCCACTTGGCCCGAACAAGGTGCTGGTGGGTCACCAGGCTTGCCTCGGCCACGGCGGCGGACACACCACCTGGACCTGCCGTGTATGCGATGAGACGGTGTCAGGTCGACAACCTGGGCATCCGTAACGCCCGAGGCGATCGACCGGCTCGATCCGCTCGTCGAGCGGCCCCTAATCGCGGGGTTCCGTCTCGTACGCGACCCTGTACTTCCTCATGCCTGGAGCGTTTTCCACTGCGTGGCCGCCCCCCGGATCCCAGTCCACCACGCGCAGGAGCCGCCTATCGGTGGGAAGTTGCCTTGTTACTTCCTCCTCAAGAGCCTCACGCAGTCGTTCCCGCTCGAATGGCGTGATGTCCTCCGTTACCAACGCCTCCGTAAGCTCCATGCGAATCCCCATGCGGCGCATTGTGCTCCGCTCTTGACCCTCCGGGGTCACAGCGTGCAGCGACGCCAGTTGACAGCGGACGAGCTTGCCGCGCCTAGCCCCTTGGTAGTCCCCGGCCTTCAGGGTGGCCCGCGCCGGACATCGGTTCTCCTGCGTCCGGCGTGGGCCGTTCTCCTACGCTGACGCTGTCAATCACACAGCGAAGGAGAAGAACTGTGAGCGAGCCCGTCTTCATGGCCCAAATCCGCGCCGCCGACATCCCCGAAAGCATGCCGGTTAGCCGCGCGATCAGAGACTTCATGGTCGCCCACCCACCAACGCCCGAGGGCCAACCTAAGGAGGAACTGTTGCAGCTCCTGATGCTTTCGGTCATGCGACTGGAGGGCCGAGTCGTAGTTCTCGAGCGCCGATCGGAAGCCGGCACCGAGTTTCTGGAAGCGCTGGCCGAGATCTTCCCAAAACAGAGCTAGTTCCCCTCGGACGACGGCGCCGACACGCTGCTCTGTGCGGGGGTCATGAGGCACCTATCATCGCGTGTTGAGCGCCGGAATGATTGAAGCCGCGTCCCCCTCAGGCGATGATTGATACATGCCCGCAGTCGGCGATCTCGTCCGCTGCACCGATGGCTCATGGATGGTTCGGCCTCCCGCGCGTTGCCCGCGCCGTCACCAGCTTCCACCTGGGCGGACGCTCGTCGGGCACCAGCCGTCCAATTGCACCCCGGCTGGCGGCGGTCAAGACGATGTCACCGGCCCCAACGGCTTAGTTATCAGCGGAGCCCAACGGTGGTGGACGCGGTCACCAACGCCACCACCAACAATCTCCGTGTCCGTGTCCGTGGCCTTGTTGCCACGACGTCGACGGTATGTTGTCGGACGACGGTGGATAGGCGTTCGCCACACCCGCGCCCAGTCCGAGAGCGGAGAAGCCCAGCGTGCCGGCGATCGTGGCTTCGCTGTCTACTCTTCTTCACGGTGGTCCGCAACACCGTCCCCGGATCCGCCGGGGCGCCCAGGAGAAGGAGAGAACATGAGTGTCTACCGCGTGACCGAGGTCATCGGCACGAGCACCGAGTCGTGGGAGCATGCTGCTCGCAGCGCGGTCGAAACCGCCGCGGTGACAGTCCGCGAAATCCGCGTCGCCGAAGTGACCCGCCAAGACGTCACCATCGAGAACGGCCAGGTTACCAGCTACCGGGTCCGGCTGGCGATCTCGTTCAAGTACGAATCCGATCGCTGAGCCAGCGGCAAGCGCCCCAGACGCGATTCCGACACTTGCATTTCCAGGAGGGGGCGGTGCCGCTCAACGAGGCGTGAACGGGCGAGGCGTCAAGGCGCGCGCAGGGAACCGTTACACCACCCGGGAGGATGCGTGAGGTCACTCGCCGAGCATCAACCCGCCAACTGACTCGCCACCGGTTGCTCCCGGCCTGTGGCCAGCCTCCGCAAGCACTTGGTCCCACTTATGGGGAGGGTAGTACTCAGACCACTTCGTCGGGTCCGCGTAGTGAACTGCGAGTACCCCTCCGAAAAGGAACTCGTATATGTCGTCGACACCAAACTCCGTACGGTGCCCGCTGCTGTGTATCACCCGGAATGCCATACCGGGAGCCTGCCATGAAAGCCGGACCGAAAAGCCGCGGTTGAGTCAAGTTCCCAGCGACTCTTACGTTTTCGCGTGAGCCGCCCTATGATATGGGATCTACGGAAGCCGGTAGAAGCGAGGGGCAATGGCACCAAAGCGCCAGCCGCCTGGGCGCAGATCATCGACGACTACATGCTGACCCTCGCCGCGGCCGGGCAACCACCAACCACGACGGAATTGCGCCGAATCCAATTGGTTCGGATGGCCAGAGACATCGGCGGCCGTCCGGCCGATGTTGCCGGGGAGAAGTTCGTCGAAGGTTCTGAGTCACTGTCGAAGGCGGTCGAGCTAAAAGACATCGGTTGGGCACTGGCGGGGATTGCGGTCGATGCCGTCGGCATCGTCGTTCAACTGTGCGCCTGACGCAATATCTACGCCTAGCGTGTGCTGGGTTCAAAGTTCCCCTGACTGGCGCGCCGGGCATGGCGACGCCCCCGTCGGCCCGACCATGAAGGGGTCTCCACGTCCGCGGTTCGCCTCCGATACGGCTACGGGCGCCCCCCGGTCGCGTATGTTTCGCGTACGTGAAAGGCGTTAGCTAGCACGGCCGGGGCGTAACCTGCACACAGGAGTGTTGATGATGGCTGATCGCGTCATGAGGGGCAGCCGGCTTGGGGCCGTGAGCTACGAGACCGACCGTAATCACAACCTCGCGCCGCGTCAGATCGCGCGGTATCGCACGGAGAACGGTGAGGAGTTCGAGGTCCCGTTCGCCGATGACGCCGAGATCCCCGGCACCTGGCTGTGCCGCAACGGCATGGAGGGCACCCTCATCGACGGTGGTGACCTGGCTGAACCCAAGAAGGTCAAGGTGCCGCGCACGCCCTGGGACATGCTGCGGGAACGCCGCTCGATCGAGGAACTCGAGGAACTGCTTAAGGAACGCCTCGAGATCATCAAGTCACGCCGCCGCGGCAGCTAGCTTAGCTACCGGCCGGGGTCACGAACCTCGATCAGTACCGGGACCTCTGCCTGAAAGATCCGATCTGATGACTCAGAAGATTTGCTTTGATTGCTTCCATAAGTTGTTCCCTGACAAGCCAATTCGGAAGGTTACGTTGGGTCGGCAATGCGTTGTGTGCAAAGCGCAAACGGATCGAACGGAACAGATGATTCCTGTTGAGGCAGAGGACATTCCGCTGGTTAAGCAAATAGCTCAAGTGCCGCGGCGAGTACTACACCGAACTGAACGGCACGCCGACCAGCGTGTCGCTGTTCGTGTGGCTGCCCGAGGAGCGGGCCAAGTGGGTCGAGATGCGGGCCAAGCAGGACCGCGCGATCCGCGCCATGTTCGGGCAATGAGCGCCGATCTCGAAAAGGCCCAAGCCGAGGGGGTGGAGTTGTCAACCGCTGCCACCGCCAGCAATCAGTAGCGGTATCCCGTTGGGCACGTATTGGGCACAAATCTGTTGAGCTAGCCTAGATATGGTTCTGAACTGCACGAATAGTGGTGCGCGATACTGGGATTGAACCAGGCGAGCATTGCCGGTCGTTTACGCGGTCGTGGCGAGGATCGGATCCCATGTTTGGGACCACTTTGGGACCACACCTGATGCGCGATGGTGAACGATCTGCGCGTCTGTTAACGTCTCGCACGGCATCAACGGCTACAAACCGGCGGCGACCAGCGGAAATGCGTTACCGCACTTTTCTGGGGGTCAAGTGGTCGCAGGCTCAAATTGTGATGAGTCTGGTCATGTGATGAGTCGGGTCATGTCAGCCCGACCGAGGAAAGTGGCTCTGAGCTTGGTTGTGAACAGGCAGACCGGTTCACCGGCGTCAACTTCCCGGTCGGGGTGGCGATAGATACCGCCGGTGACCTCTACGTCACCGACTGGTGCAACCACCGGGTAGTTATCCACGAAACAGCATGCGCCCCAGCATTATTGGGCAAGGGGAGGAGTGGCGGCGGCGGCTGCTACTACTACTAACGCAACCACACTACGACGGCCCTGCGCCAGCCGAACCTTCACCGGCCCAGCGCCAGCGGGACCTCACCGGCTCAGCTTACGGGTGAGGTAGTCGATAAATTGTCGGTGGCTGGTCCGGAGAGTTTGCCCGGGCGGTGGCCAGCGGACCGCATCCGCGCGTCGGTAACTACTGCACAAGCTATCCTGGCGATCAGGGCTGGTCGTTGTGCGGCGCGTTGAGTTCGATCTGTTCGGACCCATCGCCGGACGTGTGTTGACCGAGTGCGCCGCGCAGAGAATCGAAGATTGCCAGGCCCTGTCCCACCAGGCCGGTGGCTATCTCGCCGAGCCCGTCGGCGCCGTTGAGGACTGTCAGGTGTGCCCCTCGCGATCTCCTTCAACGCCGCCTTCTCCAACTCGGCATCGGCCAGCGGCCGCTTCAGCGTCGAGTTCTCCCGCTCCAGCTCCTTCAACCGCTTGGCGTCGTCAGCCTTGAGGCCGCCGAACTGGTTACGCCACCGAAAGTAGGTTTGTTCGGACACCCCCAGCTCGCGGCAAACGTCCGCCACGCTCTTGCCCTGAGGAGACACGATGACTGACACATCGACTGCGGCCGCCGTCTTTGACTGGGACTCACCGCCGCCTGCAGGCGGCACCGAGCATGCATTGCGGTTGGCGCACTGGCATTTTCAGTTCGAGAACCCTGAACAACTTCATATGCTTGAGCAGCTTTACCACGATGACATCGTATGGGAAGTGCCCTCGCGTCGGGTGATTCATCACGGCAAGCGTGAGGTGTTGGAAAACTACGCCCGGATCTTCGAAAGCTGTGCCGAGCCCATGATCGAGCCGGTCGAGCGGTATGCCACAGCGCAGCGGGTGTTCGACGATCTGGAGATGACCTTCAAGCTGGTCGATAGCAAGGGTTTTCCTAATCACCCGCTGCCGGTTGGCACCCGGGTTGCGATGCGGGTGGTGCACAACTTCCACATTCAGGACGGCTTGATCATTCGAGAGAACGGCTACGAGATCTGGCGCCCTGACATCAGTTGGTACGTGGTAAGCGGCCCAGTCCAGCGTGAGCTGCTGTGCGGATGATCTGTGGTCTCGGCGCGAGAGATAGCCAGTGTGGATATCAGCGGCGATTCGTGCTTATCGCCCCTGTGTATGGGCAGAGCGTCTGCTGCGCAGCCGTGACCGTATCGCCAACCCACCACCAGCGTGCTCGGCCCCGGCTGCCCGGCGCAAACCTGCAGCCCCTCGTTGAAGTGGTCCTGGTCGGAACCCCGCACCCCTCGGTGGCCAGGTCGCTCAAGTAGGTCGCGACGTCGTCTCGGACGCAGGTGGCCCTGAAGCTGGCCCGGACGCCGCGGCAGTCGGCGTGGGCCTGTCCCGCGGAACCGGACAGGGCCGAACCCAACAGCGCCAACACCACAACCAGACCGAGCAGCAGTCCCCTGAGTCCCTCGGGCCGCCGATCAACACGCACTGCGCGACGCTGGATGGGACCTGCGACCGTGCGAATCTCCAGCATGACTTAGGTCCCCATGAATGGCAGGGCCGACCGCAACGAAGGATCCCCCGAGGTGCAATAAGTGTCATATTTGCCAACGAACCCATCGCTCAGCGATCTCATTTACCGGTGTTCGAACCTTCCTCGCCGACAGCTCGGCCAGCAGTTTGAAAGCGGACGCCAAGTCGATGTCCAATTGCCCCGCGATAATGGCCGCCGCCGCACCAATGACGTCGGGGCTAGGTTGCCCGCCGTCAGTGAGGATGCGCGCGCCGTTGAGAACGCGGGACGGCTCCTCGGCCATGCCGTTAACGGTAGATCCGGCGGACTGCTTTTCGCACTAACAGAACTCATGGAGATCTGCCGTCCGAATCCAAAATGACCCGCAACCGTGCGTCGGCCCACCCGCCGAGCCCGCCCGCTACCACGTTCACCGACCCGCAAATCGTTCACCATAGCGCGTACCGTGTGGTCCCAAACTGGTCCCAAGCTATGCGGGCGCTGACATCAACGACAACGTGGACAGCGTCAGGCCCGACTTCCGCAGTTCGTAGGCATATTTCGGGGTAGCGCGGAGCGATTGTGCTGGTAGGAGGCTTGCGGAGTCACCCAATCGGCGAATTCGTGTAGGCACACGAGTTCGGGCGTGTCGTTGGTCTTCACCAGCAGATATGTGCTAACGGTGTAGGGGTGTACCTGCGGGAGACGAAGCGGCGCAACCGCGACGGGTCGACGGTGTCGTATCTGCAGCTGGCGCACAGCGAACGCCACCCGGTCACCGGGGTGCCCTCGGCGAAGGTGATCCACAACTTCGGCCGCGCCGAGGCGGTGGACCGCGACGCGCTGGCCCGGCTGGTCGCCTCGATCTCGCGGTTCCTCGACCCGCAGCAGGAGATCGCCGCCGCGCACACCGGCGAGATCGAGATCCTGGACTCGCGCCGCTTCGGCGGCGCGTGGCTGCTCGACCAACTCTGGGAGCGGCTCGGCGTCGGCGCGGCGCTGCACCGGGTCGCCGCGGACCGGCGCCTGGACGCCGCGACCGTGGAGCGGGTGCTGTTCGCGCTGGTGGCGCAGCGGGCGCTGGAGCCGGGCAGCAAGCTGGCCGCCACCGGCTGGGTGGCCGAACGGGTCGCGATCGCCGGCTGTTCCGGCTTCTCCGACGACGCGGCGTATCGGGCGATGGACTTCCTGCTCGACGCCCTGGGCGAGATCGCCGCGCGGATCTTCGGCTCGGTCGCGCACCTGCTCAACCTGGACGTCGACATCGTCTTCGTCGACACCACCTCCACCTACTGGGAGGTCGACGTGCCCGACGACCTGGCCGACCTGGCGCCCGAACCCGAGCCCGACGACGGCACCGCCAAACCGGTCGAGCAGGGGGCGCGCCGGTTCGGCAAGTCCAAGGACCACCGCGACGACCGGCCCCAGGTGGTGATCGCGATGGCGGTCACCCGAGACGGAATCCCGGTGCGCTGCTGGACCTTCCCCGGCAGTGAGAGCGACCAGCGGATCATCCGCACGGTCAAGGACGACCTCGGGTCGTGGAACCTGCACCGGCTGGTGTGGGTCGCCGACGCCGGCTTCGCCTCCGCCGCCAACCGCGCCTACCTCACCCGCGGCGGCGGGCACTACATCCACGCCGAGAAGCTGCGCCACACCAACGCCGAGGCCGCCGCCGCGCTGGCCCGCCCCGGCCGCTACCACGACGTGGCCGACAACCTGCGGGTCAAGGAGATTCGGGTGGCACCCGGCGGTGGCAACAACGAGGGGGCGCGCGCGGAGCGGTTCGTGGTGTGCCACAACCCGGATGCCGCCGACCGTGACGCCGCGGTGCGTGAGCGGCTCATCGAGCACCTGCAAGGCCTGATCGACGGCTCCGACGCCTGGACCAACCGCAAGCGCGACGAGTTCGTCGGCTCCCTGAAGGGCAAGCCCGGGCTGCGCAGGCTGTTGCGGCGCACCAAGACCGGGCTGCTGCGCATCGACCGCGCCGCCGCGCAACGGGAATCCCACTACGACGGCAAGTGGCTGCTGCGCACCTCCGACCTCACCCTCACCGCCGAGGATCTGGCCGCCGCCTACAAGCAGCTGCTCGCGGTGGAACGCGGCTGGCGCGACTGCAAAACCAGCCTCGGGCTGCGCCCGGTCTACCACCACCGCGAGGACCGCATCCGCGCCCACGTCCAATTATGTTGGCTGGCACTGCTTCTCATCCGCGTCGCGGAAACCCGTACCGGCGACACCTGGCGCAACCTGCGCCACGAACTCGACCGCATGCACCTGGTCACCTTCGCCACCGCCGACGGCCGCGTCGCGCAACGCTCCGCCCTCACCGGCGACCAGAAGACCATCCTCGCCGCGCTCGACCTACCCGAACCGCCCAAGTACCTCGACTTCACACCCTTCGAAGCCCCCGCGGCCGACTGACCGCCCCGCCCGGATCACTGGCGTCGTGTAGTAACACGACCCAAATCGGCTCATCCCACGTTTGCGCTGGTCAACGCCGAAATCCGGCGATCCGTGTGCCCACTATCTGCGGAAGTCAGGTCAGGCTGCCCATGTGATTCGGCAAGCGATCGCGTGCGCTTACCTGTTCCGAACCGCGGTTTGGAAGTATTGGTCGGCGCACTGCATCGCCGATAGGACCAGCCGGGCCACCGACTCAGCGGCGTGCGGCGTCGACATGACGACGATCCGCCCAGCCCCAATATGCTTGCAGTCGAGGTGCAGCACATGCAGCCTTTGTTTCAGAAAGTTCACCCAAGCGGGTGGCATCAATGCCGGTGAGGTTTCGATCGTGACAACGGTCTCGTCCTCGGTTTCGCCCGCTCTGAAATCTGTGTTGACCTCATGAATTTTCTTCCGTCGTTCGGACATCGCCGAGCATCTCCCTGCACATTTTGATACCGCCATTCCCCCTGCGCGACCCGTATCCGTCGTACCCCACATGCCGACCCACGGCAACTCATCGGGAAACTCACAGGCGCTGCTGAGCCTCTATCGGCTTCGTCGCGTGAATGGACCCGGAACGGGGAAGCGTCGCCGACAGCTTCTGGCAGGCCAGCGTCGTCAGCGTTCGCGCATGTATTCGAGCACGCCGTCGGCGCGCCGGGCAGGCAGTTACCGAAGCCGACACCGTTGCTTCACAAGAACGCCACCCCGTGGCAAGGTTTCGGTGAAGCGCGTCCGGATCCTCCGGCTATATGAGCGATACCTTCCCGCAGACGAGAGAACTGGCGGCGGCCACCGCGCCCGGTCGGTGCCGTGAACGTCCTCATACTCGCCGCGCAGTTGTTCGCGCTGATCCCACAGCCTCCTGGCAATGCCCACGCCGGTCGACGCGACCTTCCACGCAATCCACGGCGACACCTCATGGGGCGGAAACAGCGCATCGAAATACGGGCCCCACGTGCTTGCCTCCGGTGCTGGCTGAGTGGCAACTGCCCGGTAGTGTGAGACGCGCCAAGCAGGCCCTGGACCACGCTTCCACCGTCTTTGGAAGCGTGTTCTCCAGGCCGGATCTTCTCGAAGCGCGTGTCCGGATCCGTCATGCGGCACGTGAGGAGTAAACCTGTCCTAAGTCAGGACCAGGCGTGCCCCGATCCTCGGGATCGGCTCGGGTGAGCGCATGCCGCTGTAAGCACCCGCTGAGCCATCGGGGCGCGTTGTCGCTGGTCATGGCTTCTGAGCGAACCTACTCATTTACCTAGCTCCCCGGTCGCGCCAAGTTGAGCCGCCTGCGATCAATGCACCAACCGCCAGTGTTGTTTATATACAATTGGCCGGCGAGGCATTGCTTTTTTCTCAACCTGCGCCTTTAAATCTTCGATAATTCTTTCGTCGTTGCGTGTTTCGCAATTTTCCCAGTAGTAGTACTTGTCAACTTTTTCGTGTAACCGTTGCGCGGTCGGGTCACTGAAATACCACTTCCCCGTCGACTTAATTGTGATATGAGCTCCCGGCCCAATTTCAAACACCCATTGCTTCGGTTCTATAAGCCATTTAATGCCTTCGCTTTTGACGCCCAAATTCCGACAAGCGCGCGCAATCTCGGGTGCCGCCTTATCAATCACATCCGCATACCTTCTGCATGACGCTATGCGTCGTCGTTGAAGCTCTGCTGTCTGGTCGGATGCTGCGCGTTGTTCCGCTTTTATCTCGTCATCCCACCCCACCGTGAAATCCTTTCTGGAAATAAGTTCTCTTGTTACGAAGTGCGGCCCGAGCGTCGACAACGCCTCCACCACGTGTGGGCGCTCCTTCGCCACGAAACCCGTACCCACGTGGATCACATTCTCGCTCAGAGTATTTCGTCTTTGGTGGTCAGACTTCTTCATCGTGGTCGTGGTCCTTCGGTAGGGGTGGGCACACGCATGTGTCCCGGTGTTCCGACGCGCGTCGGCGTCGTGCAGTGGTCTGGACCCGATAATGCGGGGATAGAACGGAAATCCATTGATCCCGAGGGGAATCCGCATCGCCGCCGGCAGCGGTTTCCGGGCTAGACCTCCAGTAAACGCCCTGCTGGAAGCGATGTCAACATTGTTGACGCACAACGTGGTTCTACAAACGTGGTCGTGTTGGCGAGGGACTCAGTGCGTCAAGTAGTTCGGGCAGCGACACCGTCGCGACACCGATCGCGGCATCACCGATGCCGTACGTGAGCACCATAGTCTCCGCGTGCACGAGCGCGTCGCACGAATAGAAGACATTCGTCACGTAGCCGTCCTGCTCGTCGGGAGCGGGACTCAGTAGCTGCTGCCGTAGCTGACCGAGAATCCGTTTCGGATTGTCGAGATCGAGCAGAATCGCCCCGATGCGGTACGTGCGCATCGGTCCCACGCCGTGGGCGAGCACCAGCCACCCGGCGTCGGTTTTCATGGGCGGACCGCAGTACAACCAGCTAACCGCCTGGATCACCTCACTTTGCCAGATCACACCGACCCATCGCCTACCCGGACGGCATAGTCAACGCTGGAGAGCGAACCACTTGACCCCCAGTAAATCGCGGTAACACGTTTTCCTGGTCACCGTGAGTGTGTGGTGGGATGTGGGCGTGCAAGACGTTCATAAACGCGCAGATCGTTCATCACCGCGCACAACGTGTGGTCCCAAAATGGTCCCCAAGTAAGCGGCCGGTTCTGGCCTGCGGCTCTGGCCGGCGGGATCGTGCCGCGACAGGATTTTGGGTTCTAGCAACGGCCGGTCGGCTTCCTCAAGCTCCCCCACCAGGCCGCCAGGGTCCTGTGGTGCTGTCGGCGCTCGCACCTAGCGTTGCCGGCGGGTTACCGCAGCGACTCCGGTTTGACGGCCCGCAATGTGTCGCGCCGGTCATGGGTTGCACGGCAACATTTTCCGCACAACAACATGGACGCTTGTCCCGATCTGACAGTTTTCAGCGGCCTACTCGGCGGTCACCCTGTCGAGCGTGGAGGACGATGGCCTCGGTGAAGAGCTCCGGGTGCTGTTGGCGCACTCGATGCGAGGGCATCACACTGCCAACGCCCGGCGGCCTCACCCACCTGGACCCCGTCGGGTGAAGCGAGGGTTAGGTCGTGGTGTGCTGGTCGGATGAGTCGCTGGGCTCGATGACCTTTGTTTCCTCACGTGCCCCGGGGGTGATCTCGATGTGGCGCGGCTTGGCCCTTGTCGCCACGGGGAGGGTTACGGTCAGCACCCCGTTGTGATAGGTGGCGGCGATGTGGTCGGCGTCGATGTCCTGACCGAGGGACAGGCGACGCAGGTAACTGCCGGTGAAGCGCTCGCAGCTCAGCCACTGCACGTCGTGTTCGGTGCGTTCGCTGCGTTGTGCCGTCACGGTGAGGATGCCGCCATCAACGCTGACGTCCACCGAATCGGGGTCCACGCCCGGGAGGTCGGCGTGCAGCACGTAGTGATCGCCGGAGCGGTAGAGGTCCATCGGCATGGCCAATGGGACCCGGGCGGATCCAGGCGATGTACCGAGCAGCTGCGCGGCGAGTCTGTCGATGTCACGGAAGGGATCGGGATGAAGCACAGCAACCACCTCCTACATGTTGGTTGCCGCACCTCGCCACCGCGACGGGTGTCGGCTGGCTGCGCTCCTTCTGGTGTAGCACTCCACCTGCGCGAGCACCAGGGGTGCCGGCGCTGCGCCCAGGTCTTCGGCGATGAGGACCCTGGTGTCCAGGATCGTCGTCCACATGAAAGGGGCCAGACGCGCCTCGATCTGCTCGTCGATGTCGGGCGATATCGGCGTCGATGCTGTCGATCCGGCCGAACATGGGCGCGAACAGGAATCGGGTGATGGTCGGCGAGATGCCCGTTGAACGCTCGGCCCAACTCATTTTGCTTTGCTTTACCTGGATAAACGGGGTAGACCTAAGGTACGGATCCACGGCAGACCAAGGTCGGACCGGAAGAGAAGATTCCTCCTCTCGGCTGTGGCGCCCAGCACGAGCACTAGGCACCCACGCAAAGCGAGGCCCATCAACTGGGCACAGCGCGGTGGGCTTGCGTCAGGGCGGGGAAATGTCTCCTGACGCCGAGGCCACATTTCACCGCGCCATCATGCACGCCTGGTAACCAGGTGTTCGTGCTTCGGACGGCTCTCCTTTTCGTCAGGAGCGCCGTCCGACTCGTATATGCCGAACTCCCGGGCCGGTAGCGATCTGCTTGCCGAAGCGAGCACTCTGCGAGCTGGGTGATCGTGTCCCTGGGTGGCGACCGCATCGTTGAGCACCATCGAGTACCGCGCGCGCCGGCGCCCCCACCGCTCCATGCCCCATAAGGCCACCCCCGCCACCGCCTACGGCGCCCGACCCAAAGCTAACCTCGGCGCTCGCGCCGACACCCACAACCGGGTCCGCACCGACCGCGTCGACCAAGCCGGCTCCTCAGCCTGCGCGGGCGCGGGCGCCTACATCACATCGGCGTCGGCCGAGCCTAATGGGGATCGATCAGCGCGGCGTTGACGGGGTTTGGGTCTCTGTCCAGGCAGGCTTTTCATTGAGCCGCTGGCCGGTGAGCACTTGTTGAACCTGGAGTGAGGGTCGATTCCTAGGTGTAGATCGTGCCCCAGCCGGTTGGTGGGGTCGCCTGTAGCGCTCATGGGATGTCGTGCCGCTTAGAGCACTGATCCATTAGGTCGCCGCCGGGTGTCCTCGGACTCGAAACAGGTTGAGCGAGAACCGAATCGAGGAAGGGGCGGTGATCGATGATCTTCATCGGCGACGACTGGGCCGAAGAGCATCACGACATCTATGTGATGGATGAGGCCGGCACGCGGCTGGCATCGCGGCGGCTGCCCGAGGGTCTGACCGGCATCCGGCAGTTGCATGGGCTGATCGCGCGGCGATCGGCCTGCTGCCCGACACCGCCCAGGTGACGGGGACGGTGCTGCTCGGCGACCGCGACGTCGCCGGCCTGTCCGACAAGCAGTTCACGGCATTGCGCGGCAAGGGCATTGCGATGGTGTTCCAGGAGCCGGGCGCCGCGCTGGATCCGCTGTTCACGGTGGGCTACCAGATCAGCGAGGCCATCCGCGCGCACACCGGCATGAACCGCAGTCAGGCGCGCGACCGCGCTGTGGAGCTGATGCGGCTGGTCCGGTTGCCCGACCCCGAACGGCGCTACGGCTACTACCCGCATGAGCTGTCCGGCGTCCAGAAGCAGCGCGTGGTCATCGCCTGCGACCCGAAGGTCATCATCGCCGACGAACCGACCACCGCGCTGGACGTGACCGTGCAGGCCGAAATCCTGGAGCTGCTCCGCGATCTGCGCGACCGGCTGGGCAGCGCCATCGTGCTGATCACCCACAACATGGGTGTGGTGGCCGACCTCGCCGACCGGGTGGTGGTGATGAACGCCGGCAAGTTCGTCGAAACCGCCACGGTAGCAAAGCTATTCGCTGCGCCCTCGGGGACTACACGCGCACGCTGCTGGCGGCGGTGCCTCACCTCGGGCAGGGCAACCCCGAGCACCAGCCGACCGATGAACAGACCGAAGTTGACCTCAAAGTCGACAACCTCGGCGTGCAGTTCCCCGGCGGCTTTAAAGCGGTCGACGCGGTCAACTTCACCATCGAACGCGGCAAAACCCTTGGCCTGGTGGGAGAGTCCGGTTCTGGTAAGTCGACCATCGGGCGCTGCGTGGCCGCGGTGCAGAAACCGACCACGGGACTGGTGAAAATCCTCGGCCGGAACATCGCCGGGCTGAGCCAGCGACAGTTGCGACCGGTGCGGGCGCGCTTCGGGTTTGTGTTCCAGGATCCGGCGACCTCGCTGAATCCGCGGCTGCGGGTGGGGGATTGCGTCGCTGAACCGCTACGCGTGCACAAGATCATGCGCGGGGCAAAGCTGGCCGCGCGGGTCGACGAGCTGCTCGATGCGGTGCGGCCGCCCACGGACACCGTTTCGCGTTACCCCCATGAGCTGTCCGGCGGCCAGCGGCAGCGCGCGAACCTGGCGCGGGCGCTGGCGCTGAGCCCCGACCTGCTGGTCGCCGACGAGCCCACCAGCGCGCTCGACGTGTCGGTGCAGGCGTCGGTGCTCGACCTGTTCGAGCTGCAGGAGATGGGCCCGCGGGATCAAATCCTGCGTAACCCGCAGACCGAGTACACCCAACGGCTCGTCGCCGCGGTGCCGGTACCCGATCCCGAAGAGCAGCGCCGCAGGCGGGAGGCCAGCGCCGGGCTGTTCGACTGACTACCGGCGGAGTCGGCAACCTTCCTGGCCACCGAGCCCATCCCCCGCTCCGTGCTCGAGGAGACGCCCGCCGTCGTCAGGCAGGCGTGCGCTAATTGTCCTCCACGGAGACGACGAATCCCGCGCCGCCCAGGGCGGCCAATACTTTCTCCCGGTGTGCCGGACCCCGGGCCTCGACGGTAAGCATCACCTCAACTTCGTCCAGTGCCAGCTTGGGTGCTGTGCGGGAGTGCACCACGTCGAGCACGCTGGCCCCGCTTTCGCTGACCACGCCGAGCAGCCTGCTGAGCCCGCCGGGGCGGTCTGGGATGGTGACCTTCACTGCGAGATACCGCCCGGCGGCGCGCAGGCCGTGGGTGATCACGTGGGTCAACACCAGCGGGTCGATATTGCCGCCCGACAAGACCGCGCAAACCGGGCCGTGCTGGGCGAGTTCGGGTGCCGATGTCATCAGCGCTGCCACGGCTGCCGCCCCGGCGGGTTCGACGATGAGTTTCGCACGCTCCATGCACAGCAACAACGCGCGCGACAGCGCCTCTTCGCTGACCGTCTGAACCGAGTCGGCGAATGCCCGTACATGGGCAAACGGGATCGCCCCGGGCAATGCCACGGCGATGCCGTCGGCCATCGTCGACATCGACTCGGCGCGCACGGGCTGTCCGGCGGCCAATGAGCTCGGCCAGGCCGCCGCGTTGGCGGCCTGCACCCCGATGACCCGGACCTGCGGCGCCAGATAGTGCGCCGCCGCGGCAATTCCGGCGATCAGCCCGCCGCCGCCGGTCGGCACCACGATGGTGGCGACATTCCGAATCTGCTCCAGGATCTCCAGCCCGACGGTGGCCTGGCCGGCGACGATGTCTGCGTGATCGAACGGGTGGATCAACACCGCGCCGTGCTGCTCCGAATATTCACGCGCCGCGACCAGCGCGTCGTCGATCGTCTCGCCGATCAGGTGAACTTGCGCGCCATAAGCCTTGGTGGCCACCAGCTTCGGCAGCGCGACGTTGACCGGCATGAACACCGTCGACGCGATCCCCAGCTCGGTCGCGGCCCACGCAACTCCCTGCGCGTGGTTGCCGGCGCTGGCCGCGACCACCCCGCGAGCCCGGTCCTCGACGCTCAGATCGGCGATCCGGTTGTAGGCGCCGCGGGGCTTGAACGACCCAGTGCGTTGCAGGTTCTCGCACTTGAGCCACACCTGTTCGCCCGTGCGATCCGACAGCACCTGCGACGCGATCACCGGGGTTAGTCGCATCACCGGCCTCAGCCGATCCGCCGCCGCGTTGATCTGATCGAGCGTGAGCAGCTCCACAGCTAGACCCGCAGCTCGCGAACCGCCGCCGGATCCGCCACGGGGTCAGCCGGATAAGCGACGCCCCACCGCGTGAATGCGGTGGCGGACAGCCGGAGCGCATCACGGTGGGCGTCATTGGCGATGATGTCATCGGCGTTCATGTTTCGGCCTCGCTTGCTCAGTCATCGACGATCGGTTCCAGGGTGATGCGTCATCGGGATAGAGCCAACGCTAGACCTGTCGACTGCCGCGATAGCGGAACACGCTCACGACTCGTGTTTACGCATCGATGCCCTCGCGCCCATACTCCTATGCTGCCCGGTATGTCGGTGCGCTCGCGGGGCCGGGTGCTGGTCCGCCATCAACCGTGCTCATGCCCCCGTCGGGCACACGGCTTCGACTTGGGCGAATGACTGCAGTACCACGATGTACGGACCGCCGCTAGCCGGCAGCGGGCACGTTCTTGCGGGCGGCGCCTTTATCCGATACCCGCGGGACCGGGGGTTAAGTGACACGATCTAGTTGATGGGCAACCGGCTGGCGAAGGAGCGAGTATGAAAAAGGACCAAGCAGACCAATTTGAACGCGAACTGCTGCAGCCGCTCGCAGAGGCGCTCCGCACGAGGCTTGGTGATGCAGCGGAGGTCCACGTCAACAATGAGCCGCGCCTGCTTTCTGGTGAACGGGTCGAGTACGCCGCGTGGCTCGAAGTCGTGCTCAACGATGCACGAACCGATGTCATCTTTCGGCCCCTTAGCCGCGAAGACTTCTCTGCGATCTGGCAATGGGGAAAGAGCGGCCGATTCATCTTCCCGATTCCACAGGGCGGCGGCAATGCCGGCGACAGCGCCCGAGCGTCCATTGACGCTGTCGCCGAACGCATCTGCCACACCGCGAGTATGTGGCATGAGGAACCGCCCGAGTCGTTTGGCTGGTCAGTCACCTGAACGCAAAGTGCTCGGCGACGAATGCCAAGCTAGGATTGCCAAGCTCACGGGAACTCAATGAAACTTTATGTGCCGCAGTGCTTCTTGGCATTCCGCGAGTGGACGGTCGGGGAAGGTGCCTGGTAAGCGCGGTGCTGATCAGCGCACCTTCTCGGGGAATCGAGTTCAGCGCATGCAGGACGTGTACGGGGAGTTTGCCTGCGGCGTCGTCGTCAAGCGCCGAGTACGTCGTCAACGTGTTCTTGACGAGTTCTAGACGCTCTTCGTAGGGCGAGCGAAAGCGCGTGTTGTGCGGTTAACCATGGTTTTGTTCCTCTTCAGTCGAGCGTGTTCGCACGGAAGTGACGTCACTCGACACTGTTGACACTAGCCCGTTTCCCGTTTACCGGGCGGCGGGCGTGTGGGTAGGCACCGCGCGACGAACTTAGGTTCAGGAAAGCTTGTCATGCGGACCGTGTATCACGAACAGTTGTCGGACTTGGACCTCCAGCTCGGTGAGATGTGTGCCCTGGCCGGAGCGGTCATGAAGCAGGCAACCTAGGCCTCGTTGGAAGCTGACATCAATACAGCCGATCATGTGGTCAGCGAGCATACGCAGATGGCGGTGAGAAGAGCCCGGGCTGAAAGCGATGCGTTCGGGCTTCTGGCGCTAGAACAACCGGTGGCCGGCGAGTTGCGCGAGATCGTCAGCTCGATACAGATCATGGCCGACGCGGAACGCATGTGCGCACTAGCAGTCCATGTGGCAAAGATCGCCCGAATGCGGCATCCGGGGCATCTACTTCCCGCGGAAGTCCGCGCGGGCTTCGCCGAGATGGGCAAAGTGGCGAACGCTATGGGCGATAGCGCGAACCAGGCGCTGGTATCGCACGATCCGCGCACCGCGCGTCTGCGTGAAGAAGACGAAGTGATGGACAACCTGCACAGGCAGCTGTTGAGCGTGCTGCTGGATCCGCATTGGGAGCACGGTGTCCCAGCCGCCGTCGACGTCGCGCTGCTGGGCCGCTTCTATGAGCGCTTTGCCGATCACGCCGTGGAGGTCGGGCGCCGGGTTGTCTTCATGGTCACCGGCGCGCTGCCCCCGATGAGGACGTCGGCGCCCACTGAACGGCGGACACCTGGACGGCCAGCCGGCGCACGGTGATCTCGTTCGCTGCGCCGCCCGAAACGTCCGCACCGCCCGGGATTTGCCAACTCGTTGGACCCTGCGCCAGGGTGGTTGGATCTCCGGCCGGGGCGGGTGCTATACGGTTCAGCCACGCCGTCAGCATCGCCCTCCCGCCTAGGTGTACCCGGCCGGCCTCGTTCCTCACCTCGGTCCCAGAGTCCTAGGGCGCGGCCACCCAGCCCCCCGGGCCAGCGACTGGTCCTGTCGGTGTCGGCGAAAGTTGTTGGGGCGTGGGACGTCGACCCATGCATTCCTATGGTTGGCGCAGACGCGGCGTCGGGCTCGACTGGATGGAAAATCCCTGCCCCAGCAAGGGGTTTCGTCTACATTCGTTCCCATTTTCTTTGATTACTTCGTCGTCAGTTGTCTTTTCAACTCTATGAGTTGGGTCTCGAGTTCAACCACGGCGTGTGCGACGACGCTGGTTGCCAGTGCGGCGCGCGCGGCTGGGGTGCCAGGACCGGCGGTGGTCGAATTATCGATGTCCTTGAGTCGCCGGAGCATGCGCCGAGAAATATCTGCTTGCGCAGGCATGTCGTCAAGATCGAAATCGTTAAATGCCTTAAATACTGGGTCGTTAAACGTCACTGTCGTCAGCTCCTAAGGTTGTGATCACCGGCGGTGTACGAAGCAGGCCGTAAGACCCCGGGGGGCACGCTGGTCGCGCGGTCGTCGACGCCGACGAGCTATCGCACGGCTCCCCCTTCAGAGTCCCAGCGTTCTTGCGCGGCAGCTCTCTGTGTACGGGATTCCCTATCTCGCAAGCTGATCATGAGCAGGCCATCGACGGTCGAGTCGTTGTCCGGCGCCGCCGCGGCCATCAGGGTGGCATGTGCGCGGTCCGGGTCGGTGTGGGGCGGGACTACCAGCAAAACGATCCTGTTGCGGTTGAGTCCGAGGACTTCGATGGTGTTTGGCGGCTGGAGTCGGTATCCGTCGAGTCGTACCGCGCGGCCGCCGGTGGCGAGTTTGGTGGGTGCTTTCGCCCAGTCGCTGAGCTTGTACAGCACGCGGTCGATGCGCCCGAGCCGCACCGAGAGCACCGCGAGCAGATCGGGAAGCTCCGTAGTCAGGTCATCACTGTGCGGCCACCATGCCCCATCGACATACCCGGAGTGGGGAGCCTTAGGTTTCAGCCGCAACCGCGGCGTGTGTTCGGGCGGTGTCGGGTGTCGACCCACATCGGTTTGGTCCTGTCGCGGCCCCATGGTGACACTCCTGTCTTGGGCACGGTTCATGGCAGCCTCGGTTGTGTGTGCGATCTTCTTACCGCTCATCGCGGATCCCGTCGTTTTCGGTAACCACAGACTGCAACCGCGGGCTGCGATTCTGGTGCTACACCTCCAGTAAACGCCGTCCTTAACCAGCATCCAACAGCGACAACGGACCGCGTGCCACGGACGCGGAAGAACCTTGCAAGTTTCGTTTCCGCGACGCGCCGGGCAGCTCGCCACCACCCGCGCCGCGGTGGGATCAATACGAACTCGACCGCCAGATCAGCGACCTAGGCACCATCCTCGCCGCCCAGGTGGTGGAGTTCGACAAGGCTCGGGACCTGGCTTGGATCAACATCACCGGCGTGACCCAACGCGGCCGCTTCCGGCTGTGCGACGCGGGGCCGGGACGAACTATCGTGACATTTCGGCTTGCCTACCACTCAGACGGCGGCCTGCTCGGCGTGATCGCCGACCGCATCGCGGCTGGCCAAGTCGGCCGCCCGCTCTCACAAAGCCTGAAAAACCTTCAGCGCCTTGTGGATTCATAGACCCGGGCTGCGACAGCGGGGGGCCTAGTTCTGTGTCAGCCCCTGCGCTGGTGCCGGACGTGCGAACAACCTTGGCAGCAAGCGATATTCCCCTGATGGAAGGCGGTCTCACCCCGACCGAGGTGCTTGGCGCTGCTGCGCACGGCGTGGCCAAGCTGTTCCCCGCGCACGTGGGCGGTGTCTCCTACCTGCGCTCGCTACTCGCCGTCGCACCTCACGCCCGGATCATGCCGACAGGGGGCATCCCGCTGGCCAGCGCAGCTGAGTGGCTGGCCGCGGGCGCCTTCGCGGTCGGGATCGGCAGCGACCTCACCGCACCCGGTGATATCGCGTCCCGGGTCGCCGAAGCGTTGGACCGATGATGCGAGCCCTGTGCGTCGGCGAGTGCATGATCGAGCTCAGGGCCATCGACGACTCGACCATGCGCGTCGGATACGCCGGAGATACCTACAACACCGCCGTCTATCTCCGGCGAGCGGCAGACCATCTCAACGTCGACATCGATGTCGGCTACCTCACCGGATTGGGCAGTGACGAGTTCAGCACGGAGATGCGCGCCGCCTGGGCACGTGAAGGAGTCGCAGATCGATCACTCGCCCTCGCCGACGAACTGCCTGGGCTGTACACCGTCCGCATCGACGATCACGGCGAGCGGCGCTTCTCCTACTGGCGTTCGGCATCGGCGGCGCGGCACCTCTTCGCCGGCACCGGCTGGGTCGCACACCTGCGCGACGTCGACGTCCTTCACCTGTCGGGAGCCACCCTGCAGCTGGCTTCTGATGCTGCACGTGAACACCTCGTGGACCGGTTGGCTGCCCTGCGATCAGGGGGAGTATTCATCAGCTTCGACACCAACTACCGCCCCTCTGGCTGGGAAAACCCTGATGAAGCGGCACCGGTAATGGACCAGGTAGCGAAGGTGGCGACCGTTGTGCTTGCCACCTTCGAAGACGAAGTCGCGATGCATCACTGCCGGTCGGTGCGCGACGCTGCGACGCGGCTCGCCGACCTCGGGGTTCCCGAAGTCGTCGTCAAATCCGGCGCCGAGGGTGCCCATGTGCACATCAGTGGCGACTCTGTGCACATCCCCGCGTCGCATGTAGAGCGCGTGGTCGACACCACGGCTGCCGGCGACGCCTTCGCCGGCGGATATCTGGCGGCCAGAGTGGGGGGCCAGCCGGCCGCCGAGGCTGCCCGGGTTGCGGCCGACGTCGCAGGCATCGTCGTCTCCCACCCCGGAGCGATTATCCCTGCATCGGTCCCGCTGATCTCGTCAGGGCAGCTTCGAGCATGAGACGGATCCGAGTACTGCGCCCCTGAGATCTAGAGGAGGAAAATCTTGAGACTCAGCAATACAATCAGCCCCGAGTTCCTGTCCGCGCGCGACGCTGTTGACCGCATCCCCGACCGCGCCCGTCTGCTGGTGGAAGCTTCCGGCGGCGGTGTCCTCGAACCGTCAGCTCTGATCACCGCACTGGCCGAGCGTTACACACACACGGGCGCGCCATCGGCGCTGTCGGTGTACTTCTGCAGCGGAGTAGGCGACCGCAATGGCGCCGGCATGGACATCCTCGCGATCCCTGGCCTGATCCGCTCCGCGGTCGCCGGACACTGGGCGATGACCCCGACGCTGTCGAAAATGGCCCACGACGGCGACATTGAGGCCTACAACCTGCCTCAGGGTGTGCTCGCGCAACTGCTCCGAGAGAGCGCGGCCCGGCGCCCCGGGCTACTGACCAAGGTTGGGCTCGGCACGTTCTGCGATCCGCGCCAAGGCGGCGGCCGCCTCAACGACACCACCACCGCCGAACTCGTTGACGTTCTTGAACTGCGAGGCGAGGAGTACTTGTTCTACCCCAGCCCCACGTTCGACGTTGCATTCATCCGCGGTACTACCGCCGATGAGAACGGCAATCTGACTCTGGAACACGAGACCGCCAAGCTTGGGGTATTGCCCGCGGCCACCGCGGCCCGCAACAGTGGCGGATTGGTAATCGCGCAAGTAAAACGGGTAGCCGCCACCCACACCCTAAATCCCCAAAGCGTTGTCGTTCCAGGTCACCTCATCGACATGGTGGTGGTCGATGAAGACCAGCGCCAAACCGCCATCAATGACTACAACCCCGCGTTCTCCGGTGAGGTTTATGTGCCCTTCGGCCGCTCCGCTGCCATGCCACTGACGGAACGCAAAGTTGTGGCGCGACGCGCTCTCGACGAGATCCGACCCGCTTCGGTCGTGAACCTAGGCGTGGGGATGGCCGACGGTGTAGCGGCCGCCGCGATCGAGGAAGGCCGGCTCAGCGAGATGACGCTAACGGTCGAGCAGGGCATGGTCGGCGGTGTTCCCGAGCGCGGCGTCATCTTCGGTGTCGCCTGGAACCCCGAAGCCGTAATCGAGCGTGCCTCCGTGTTCGACTTTTGCGACGGCGGTGGACTCGACGTGGCCTGCCTGGGGTTCGCCGAGGTCGACAAAGTCGGCAACGTCAACGCCTCACTCGTCGATGGCCGCATCTTCGGTGTCGGCGGGTTCATCAACATTTCCCAGGCCGCCAGAAAGGTGGTTTCGGAACCCTGACCGCGGGCGGCCTGCGCACCGATTTATCCGAAGGGCAGTTGCGGGTCGTCACCGAGGGCAAGCATCACAAGTTCATAGAAAAGGTCCACCAAGTCACGTTCAACGCCGAGCTGGCCCGTGAGCGCGGCCAGGAGATCCTCTATGTGACCGAACGGGCGGTGTTCGTGCTCGGGGAGGACGGTCCGCTCCTAGTTGAGGTCGCTCCCGGCTGGACGGCAGAACAAATCACCGCTCTGATGGACTTCCGGCCCAAGTTCGCGGAGCACATACGGCCGATGTCGGCCCTGCTGTTCGCCGAATCCCGCACGGCGGCAACGGCGGATCCCACTCCACCGCATCACGACGCTCAAGGTTTGATCGATTAAGGAGCAGTGATGCGCACGCGCGCAGCCGAGTGCGCGCATCTCGGGCGCGGTAATCGGCTTTGGAGGTGGCGCGTCAGGGGCGGTGACGCTCAACACGGCGGTTGCTCGTTGGATCTAGAAAGAAGGGAAACCATGTGACTTTCGACGTCACCGCCGCCAATACAATCCGCGCGCAGCGCCTTCGTGCCGTGGCCTCCACTCCGATCAGCGAGGAACTGGTCGATCGCGTCCGGCGGGCTAACTGACACAAGCTTTCCGGCGGGATGCGATCGGGCGGCGCTGTCCGCGGTTACGTACCGGTACAACGTCAGGCGTGCATATCAAGGCGGTGGCCGACCTGCTCGGGCATTCGTCGATCGCGATCACCGGCGACGTCTACGGGCACACCAGCGACGACACGGCACGCGCGGCGGTCGACGGCCTCGCGGGACGGCTCGGGCTGTGAATTCCCAATGATGAGACCTCGCTTCTAAACGTCGGTCCTAAGCTGGGGCTTCTGGTCCAGCCGCCAGCTGCTCGAACTTCTCCATCAATTTGGCGGTGACGTCCAGGCCGACATCCTTGGCGAGCGTCTGACCGGAAGCAGCATCAGTGAGATAACTCGGATGCACAGGGAGCTCGACCTCTACCCGGACGTGGACCAGGCCATCGTCCTCCTGACGGAGGGTCGAAAAGAAAGTAATCGTGTAGTCGGGCATTTGACTTCCTTTCGGTAAGCAGGTCCGCGGGAACGTGGGTTAAGGTCCGCGGGAACGCCCGGCTAGTGCCGAATCCGGTTGGCGTACGCCGTCCTGTTAGGGACCACAGTTTAGTACGAAAATGGCTTCTGACCTGCGTCGGGCTGACAGGATTTGAACCTGCGACCACTTGACCCCCAGTTGAATTACTGGTGTGCGCACATGTGTGGGTGTCCAGTTTTGGCAGGTCAAACCGTTTTGAGCACATCGGCGAACAGTCGCGAACAGTCGCGAACACCCCCGAAATTGACCGGGTTGTTGTACCGGTTGCTGTACCGGCGGAGCCGTCCGTCCTGGGCTTTACCCGGCAAACGGGTCGTCGTCGTCGGCGTCGGCGTGCGGCGCAATGTTCAGCAGCCGCTCCGCGGCCGGGGACAGGCCGAGCTCGTTGCCGAGCGAGCGCAATTGGTTGGCGGCCGCCTCGGCTGCGGCCAGCGCCGGATTCTTACGCGGACAGTGCGTCTCGGGATTGACCACTGTGACACCCTCGGCCCGGACCTGCCGGATCGCCGTCACGTACGTCGACCACGTTTCGCAGAAGGCCGAGACCATCGCCCGGTCCGCTTCTTTCAGGACGCCGAGCGCGTCGAGGGCCGGCACGATCCTGTGCCACTCTGCTAACGCGGATTTCCACGCAACTGGTTCGGGGCAAGGGTCTCAGGTGATTTCGTAGCGGAGGGTGCGGTTTCCGCACCAGGGGACTTGGGTGTCTTGTGGGAGGTCGGCTTGGCGGAGGACGGGCGCGTAGGCGCGGCGGTCGAGGCGGACGGTGATGGTGTCGGCGCTGGTGGTGATTTGGCCGGGGGTTTCGAGGAAGCGGCGTTGCAGCACGTCGGGGGTGACGGTGGCGTATCCGGGTAGGCGGGCGCGGAGCGCGGCGATGAGGGCTTGGGCGAGCACGCAGAGCATGATGTCGAGGTCGACGTTGAGGTTGACCGCTGAGGACAGCGCGTCGGCGTGGAAGGCCTGGATGATCTCGGCGAGGCGTTGCTCGATGGTCATGCGCCGCGCGTAGTGAGTGATCAGGGTCTTGGCCGGCAGGTCATGGTCGTTGGTGATGATCACGGTCGGTGCGTCGCGGCCGAGTCCGGTGACAACGAGTTGACGCACGGTGCCGGGGTAGCCGGTCAGTCGTATTCCGGTGGCGTCGTGGACTTTCGGCCGGTTGAACCGACCGGGCCGGTCCAGCGTCACGGTGGTGAAGTCGGTGTCGGTGAGGGCGTCGATGTATTTCATCAGCGCGGGCGAGCGCATGCGCAGGGTGAGGAATTTGACGCCGCGGTTGTCGAGTTCGCCGAGCACGGTGTGGGTGGTGACCTTCTGATCCATGATGAGCATGGCCGGGTCGGTGCCGGACACGGTTTTCCAGTGGTCGCAGAACGCGATCACCTCGCGGGCCTGGGTGGATTTGGTGATGTCGGCGTTGGCGTAGATGAGGTTGTGCGTGCCGCTGTCCTGGGCGAAGAAGGTCAGCACGGAGCGGGCGCGTTGGGATCGGGTGGGCACGTAGTGCTTCTCCAGGGCGGGGTCGTGGCCCCAGTGCATGACGGCGTGGAAGTCCAGGTCGAAGATCGCGTCGGCGGCGGTGGCCAGCCCGCCCGCGATCATCCGCTGGTCGAGGGCGGCCAGGAAGCGGCGCTGGTGGTCGTGGTCGGTGCGGTAGGAGTAGTCGGTGAGCGCGGATTTCTTCGGCAGGGTGGAAAGCCCGGCGAACAGGGATGCGGCCGGGTCGGTCAGCAGCAGGTCATCGACGTGGGAGACCCGCCGGGTGCGGGTCAGCTTCAGCGCCAGCAGCGACAGCAGCCACGAGGTCGCGGGCACCACCCGGGTGCCCGGATAGCCGGCCCGTTTCACCAGGGCGGGCAGGTCGAGCGCGACCAGATCCGGTAGGAGCAGCAGCAGTCCGGCCTTGCCGGTTTCCACTGTGGCGGGCCAGGTTTGGAAGTCCAGCCGCGCGGTGCGGGGCAGCCGGGTGTCGCGTCCCGACGTGGCCGGCGACACGCTGGCGGCCGGCTCGGGATGGCGCAGCAGCCGCCCAAAGCCTTCCTCGGCGAGGATCTCGCCCACGCTGGTGCGATTGAGCGGGGTGCCCTCGCCGGCGAGTCGGGCGGAGATCTCGTAGGTGGACAATCCGTTGCGGCGCAGCTCGATCACCCGGCCGCGCACGCGGTCCTTGGCCGGCGCCGACCCGGGCGGCGGGCCGGGCTTGCGCGCCGCGGCGAACAACTCCAGCTTCCCGGCCCGGTACTCGCGCACCAGGTTCACCATCGCCCACCGGGTATAGCCGAACCGCCGCGCAGCCTCGGCGTGGGTCGCCCCGTCGACGAAGAACGCGCGCAGCGCCTCGTAGCGGCGGTGGTTCACCTGCTCCGGCGCGGTGAACCACTCCGCACCCGATCCTTGCGGTGATTCGGTTGTCACATTGCGTTTCTACCACGCGCGGAGTCGGTGACTGCGGACGCTCGCCGCCGCGCGCGTCCACCGCCCCGCCCGTGTTTTCGCTGCTCAGTGGCCTGCCGTTACGTGATTACGGGACATCACGGTTTCATAACATAATTACATGTGTGGGATTCAACAGCCGGATAGCAGCAAGCCCACATCGATCCTGCCTGATACTTCGTAGGATCTGCCCAGGTCAGTGGCTACTTGTCGATACAGCAGGGTTGCGGCGAACCAACTTCCCGGAAATCCGCGCTAAGGCTTCAGGGCTGAGCCAGTCCGGCGGCGCGGGTGCGGCGCGCTCGAAGGGCGGGGGCGGCTTGACCAAATTGCCCGAGCTGTCCCGGCCGGGCGAACGGCCATTCAACAGTTTCAACTTCGCCGGGGCCGGACGACGGCCACTGGCGCCACGTACACCAGCCATCAAGACTCCTTGATTATTTACTGGTAAATCCCGGCCAAATTTACCTGATTTTCAACGCGCGCACACGCGCCGGCACCGCGGCGCTGTCCCTTGGGGCCGCGCTGGGGATTCGAACCCCCTTTGGGGGTGGGTCGTCGTCAGCGCAGTCTCCGCCGTCCTCGTAGGGCGTCCTGGGTGCTCTTCCGCTGATGGTGCTCGGCGCAGTAGCTGGTCATGTTGTCGAACGAGAACCGTTCGCCGCCTTCGGCCAGCGGGGTGCGGTGATCGACCTCGGTCGCGACGTCTCGGCAGCCGTCGGCCTCACAGACCGGGTTGGCTCTCAGCTTGGCTGTTCGCAGCTTGCGCCATCGCCTGGTGCTCGCCGGGTTGGTGCTGCCCTCGAACGCTGGCCGGCATGGGCACGGTTGGCCTTTGGGTGCGGGTTGGCCGCATCTGGCGCAGATGCGTGGCGGTGCGGTGGGCATGGGTGTCGCCTTTCGGTTGGTGGTTAAAGAGAGGCCTAGAGAGTGAGTAGGTGGGGTTATTCATCGAACAAACCGCCGATCTTCAAAGGGACTGCGTCCCACTGCGTCCCCACTGCGTCCGACGCGGTCGTGACGTGTCTGCGTCCCGCGTCCCCCTATAAGGGGACGCGGACGCGGACGCGGTCGCTGGACGCGATTCATGTAAAGATTCCTGGGACGCAGTCGAAACGGCTCGATATCCCCTGGCGCCACGCGTGCCGGACACCTCAACGAGGCGGCCCGCAACGAGCAAATCATCGACCGCGTCCCGCACGCGGACATCACGAACTTGATGACCTACTTTGCGTATCTCTGCGAACAACATCCGCGACGACGTGACCGTGCGCTCTGGTAGCGCGGCGATCACGTCGTACACGATGTCGGCCAGCTCGGCTGCCGGATCATTGTCCGCGGGTTGATCGTCGTCCTTGGGTGCGAAGAACCGCATCGCGAAATCAGGGCCGAACGTTTCCGAGTCATCGACAACAAGCGTGCCCATAAACGTTTTCCCCGGCAGCTTTGAGGGGCGGCCATGAGCGCGTAACTGCCCCGGTCGATCTTTCGTCACGAACGCGTAGGACACGCCGCGCATGCGGCGGCCGAACGGTGCCACGTTCTCCAGCAGGACCCGCGCCCCGTCGAGCGTGTTGCCCTTGTGTACCGATCCATACGCATCGCGGTGACTGCGGCCGTCCCGGTCCTTCGGCAGATGGTCGCAGGCGATTGTGGCGGCGCCGGCGCGTAGGAATGGGACCACGAGTCGGCGCCGAAATATTGATGCGCCGTCGGCGGCCATGATGTCCGCGCCGTGCAGCGACATTGCTTCGTTCACGCCGTCGTGAATCACCAAGGTGGGGGCCGGGTTTAGTAGCGCCGTTATCCATTCGGTTCGGGCGGCCCTGGCGGGGGCGACGAACCGTAGCCGCTTGGTGATCATGGCGGGATCGACGTCGAGCAGTAGCAGGCGTTCGATAGTGCTGCCGGGATCGCCTTCCTCGTAGTGGATGTAGACGACGTGGTTGCCTACTGTGAGTTCGGCCGCGACGCAGCCCAGCGCCAGCCAGGTTTTGCCGGATTCGGTTTCGCCGAGGATGGCGTGTTCACGGCCGGGGTAGATGAGGCGCAGCCCGTCTGAGCGGGCGATGCCGAGGGATGGTTCTGGTTGGTTGATTTCGCCGTTCATCCATGGGCCGAGGTCGAGTGGTTCCCATGTGGTCGGCTCATCGTCGCCACCGTCGTCGGCGGGTGGGCCGGGTTCGGGTGGCGGCGGTATGTCGTCGGCCTGGCCGTTACGGGTCGCCGCTTCGCGGCGCTGGTCTTCGGCGATCAGCTCGAGGTATTCGTCGGCGCGGTCGATGTCGTCGCTCATGGGCGCTCATCCGTCTCGTCGTCGTCGTCGTTCATCGACGCGGCTAGTTGTTCTGCGAGTTGTGCGCGGGCAGCATCGGCGATGCCGTCTACGGCGTTGATGTTCTTGCGCACAAGCTGTTCCGACGATGACCGCCATGACTGGGCGGGGTTGCTGGTGAACCTGTCGCGCACGCCCGCTTCGTTGATGTCGGCCAGACCTGGATGGCTGGCGACTAGTTGGCGTACCACATCATCGATGTCGACCAACTGGTCGAGTTCCTTGACGACGACGTCTTTGAGCGCCAGGTCGCGGACGATACGCGCGTGCACGGCCAGTACATCCGCGGGGGGCACGAGTTTCGTCGTCGCGCCGTGCCGTTGCAGACCGGGCTCGATGAACTCGGCGAGCTCGTCGCTGGAGAACGCGTTGAGCTCGCAGCGCCGGCATGCGTAGTGGCGCTTGCCGTACCCGGCTGGTATCGGTTCGCCGGTGAACCATTCGAGCGCAACGTCATCGAGTTCCAGATCGGCCGGTGACTCCTTGCGGCGGGTGAAATTCTCAGTCTCCAGCCCGAATTCGATGGCCTGCGGTGCCGTCAAACCTAAGTCGATGACGTCGATGCTGTGGTTCGGCATCCGGCTGGTCGCTTCCCCGAGGGTGCGGGCGATGTTGTACCCGGCCGGATCGGCATCGTGGAGAACGAATATCTTCATGTCGCGGATATCGGAGCGCGCCAACAGATTCCGGCATGCGGTCACTGCGTACCCTTTGCCGTAGATGATGGCCATGTCGTATCGCTGACCGAGCTGGTAGGGCGCGAGCTGGGCTTCCAGTCCCTCTTTCTCGATGTAGAGCACCTTGTCGAACTGCCACGACGGCGGAACGTACGCCTCTACTTCGCGGGTCCCGAGCGGGATTACCCGGTCGTCGTGCGGGTGGTGCAGTGTGCCGCGAGCCTCGTAATACAGCCCCTGAAGGGGCGCAACGGTGCGCTCGTATTCGGGCAGCAGCGTCTGCGAGAAATACCCGTAGTCCAATTCCTTGTCGGTGAATTGTTGAACCAGCGGCCGGACCTTGTAGTACAGGGTGCGGGCGGCGACAACTCCACCCGCGGCCGCTTTGGCTTCGAGCAGCACCTCGAAGACGGCGTCTTTGATGCTCCACTGGTTTTGGCGTTCATCCCTGGCGGCTTCATCGCGGGCACGCCGCTCGGCCCGTGCGGCTTTGCGGGCGTCTTTGCGCCGCTTCTCGGCTTCCCGCCGCAGTGTCTTGGTGGCTCCGTCCAACGCTGCCGCCGCCTGCTCCGCGACGGGTGCGGGGACGACGAGCGCGACCTTGCCCTTGTCCACGAACTGTGTTGCGGCGCAGATCACGTGGACGACGGCGGCGCGGTTCCCGCCGCTGCTGCTCGTGCCCGCGTCCGCAGCCGTCAGGAATGACGCCGCGCCGATGGTGTAGATATCACCGGCGTTCAGCGTCGTGCGGCCTAGCGGGTCACCGAACGCCGGCGCATGATTGCACCCGAACCACGTGCGACCCGGCTTGACGGTGTCGGCGACGGCGACCTCGATGATCCACGGAACCCCGCCGACGGTGACGGTGGCGGTCTTGAACCACAACCGCTCCACCACGTAGACGCTGTGGAGCATCCGGTGGTAGTGGTCACGCCCGACCGGGCCGAGCCGCCCCGGCGGGGTCGGCTTAGCGTGCTGCAGCATCGCGTTGTGCAGCGCCACGATCACGTCGTCGCGCCCGTCGAGGCCGGACAGATGGGTGACACCGGCGGCGACCGTGCGGATCGCCTTCTGTTTCACGCTGCCCGACAGGCCGTCGAACTCGGTGATGAAGCGGCCGAGCGGCACATCGACGCCGGTGCGGTCGATCTCGCGGATATGGCTGTGCACCAACGCCGCGAACGCTGCCCGGTCGTACCAGTGCGGCGACGACGGCGACGATGGTGTCCACTTCGACCACACCTCACCGGACGGTTTGTAAAAACCGGTGCCGCTGCCGGTGCCGCTGTAAGCAGCGTCAATCGCGGTGATGGTGGCGTGCGGATTTACAAGGGCCGCGCCGTACGCCCACCGTTGGGCGTTGATATCGAGGTCTGCGGGTAGCGGCACGGTCACCGATGTGCCCACCGTGCGGTCACTGCCGGTCGTCTCGTGGGTGACGACGACATCGCCGACCCGGTCGACTGTCACCTGTAACTCGTGGCGGATGCCGGTGGACTCGATGATCACCGGCTCGGTGACGTCGAGCGCGTACGGGATGCCCAACAGCGTTTTCAGGGCGTTGCCCTGCGCGCCGCGGGCCGGGCCACGGTAGCGGGCCTTGTCGCTCACCAGCATGTTGAAGTCGCACAGATCGGCGACGACGGCGGGCGTGATACCGGCGCCGTTGTCGCTCACGGTGACGAACGTGACCTCGTCGTCGGTGCGGGTGCCGATGTCGACAATCGGTGCCGTGGCGGCGGTTTCGGCGGCGTCGAGCGCGTTGTCGAGCAGTTCCTTGACGACGACGTGCCCGAACGCTTCAGCGGGCTGCCCCGTCTGCGCCTGCAATGCACGCAGTTCTAGGAACTCTGCGGCCCGCGGCGTGGCGAACACAGTGCGCTTTACTGTGGGTCGCTGATGGCGGTTCGGGGAAATGGTGTCCGTGGTCATGCGACCACCCCGCCAGCGAGTTCGTAAAGCTCCCGGGACAGCTGGCGGTCGTCGCCGCCGCGCCGGTGCAGCCGACGCAACACCTCGGCGGGCACCAGCGGTGGGCAGCCGACATCGAGCAGATCCAGCGCGGCACAACGCCAGCCGTCGACCGCGTGATCGCTCAGCGGCGGATCAGTGCGCCGACAGCGGCACAGCCACGGATCAGGGCCGCACCGGCACAACGGCATCAGCCGCTCGGATGCGCGGCGGCGCCGGTACCATCCGGCGACACCGGCGTGGCATATGATCGGTTGGTCGGTGGTGCTGTCTGCTGACTTCTGGATTGGCCCGGTGCTAGAGCAGATACAGCTGCGGGTTGAACAGTTGTCGATACAGTTCATCGCACGGCAGGCCATGCCTACCGCGTTCACGGAGGACACCGAGCACCGTTTCGGCGCTTTGCATTTCGCATACCTCTCGATCTCGTTGATGTCCGATCACCTGTGCCCCTTCGCCCTGCGGACGGCTTTCCCGTCCTCCCTGGCCGGGCGTGACTCCGGCGACCACTACGGGCACTCTGTCACCGTGGGGCTCGCGCCCGACAGGTGATCCCACGTTCGTCTCTGTCGTACGTTCTCAGCGCGACTTAGGCGGCCCACTCATCTCCTTGAATGTCCTCACTGGACATCGCTCCGATCCCCGGAGGATGCGGCAAGTACATGAGGACCCTGCCGCAGGGGACGGCACCGGCTTCGGGCGTCTTTCCGGTGGGCGATCTTTTGCACCTTTGGAGATTGGACTTCAGGCAATCCAGCTTTCGCCATATCGCGCGGGTCTCCCGGCGCCTCGCCCCATACGCCTGGGCACGAGCACCGGTTTCCTGGCATGCTGTTGTCCCTGCACGCCTTTCGGCTACAGGTCAGCCATCAGACCCAGAGATCACCTCCAATCTCTCCCCGCTCGGCGGGGGATACGGCAGAGCGCCTCCACATCCCGAAACGAAACGGGAAGATGCGGCCATTGGGACTACCGACCTGGTCGGACAAACTGGTGGGCGAGGTGGTACGCCTGTTGTTGGAGGCCTACTACGAGCCCCGTTCTCCGACCGCTCGCACGGGTTCCGGCCCGGCCGAGGCTGTCACACCGCTTTGCGGGAGGTGGCCAACACCTGGACCGGCACGACCTGGTTCATCGAGGCCGATATCGCCGACTGCTTCGGCGTCCTTCGATCACGAAATCATGATCGAGATCCTGTCGGAGAAGATCCACGACGACCGGTTCCTGCGGCTGATGCGCAACATGCTCAAAGCCGGATACCTGGAGGACTGGACCTGGAACGCCACGCTCAGCGGGGTCCCGCAGGGCGGGGTGGTCTCACCGATCCTCTCGAATATCTATTTGCACAAGCTGGACGAGTTCGTCGAGACGGTTCTGATCCCGCAATACACCCGAGGAACGGGCAGGAGAGCAACCCGCCTATGACAGGTGACGCCCTGCTAGCCGCACCGACGGGGGACCGGGCGGCAGCCCGAGCGCTGCGCCAGCGAGCTCGGCAGTCTGCCGAGCAAGATCTGCGCGACCCCGGCTATCGACGGCTACGGTATTGCGGTACGCCGACGATCAGCTCCTCGGGTTCACCGGACCGAAGGCCGAAGCCGAAGAATCAAGGATCAGCTGGCGATCTTCCTGCGCGACGACCTCGGGTTGGAACTGTCGCGGACAAGACGCTGATCACGCACGCCCGCACCCGGGCGGCGCGGTTCCTCGGCTACGAGATCATCGTGCAGCAAGCCGACAGCAGAATCAGCCACGGCCGCCGGTCGGTCAACGGGACAGATCGCGCTGCGCGTGCCCCTCGATGTGATCAAGGCCAAATGCGCCCCCTACCTGCGGCGCGGCAAACCCTGCACCCACGGCCCTACAGAATCTCGACGACTACGACATCGTCAAGACCTACGGAGCCGAATACCGGGGCATCGTCCAGTACTACCTGCTCGCCACCGATGTCTGGCGACTCTCGCGCTGCGTTGGGTCCGCCGAGACGTCGATGCTGAAAACGCTGGCCGCGAAGCACCAGTCCACCGTGTCGAAGATGGCAGCCCGATACCGGGCCACCATCGACACACCGCACGGGAAACGCGTGTGCTTCCAGGCCAGGCATCGAACGCGACCGGCAAGCCAGCCGCTGGTCGCACGGTTCGGCGGGATACCCCTCGCCGGCAACAAGGTCGCGGTCCTCACCGACCGCATCCCCGGCCAGGCGCCCACCCACGCAAGGAGCTGGTCGCCCGGCTCCTCAAACGGCGGTGTGAGCTGTGCGGGCAACCGGACAAGGTAGTAGTCCACCAAGTCCGCGCGCTCGCCAGCCTCGGAGAACCCGGGCCAGGCCAGCCCGAATGGGCGTCCCTCATGGCCAGGAAACGGCGCAAGACGCTTATCGTCTGCCAGCCCTGCCACGAGGTCATCCACGGGCACCCCACGCCGACACGGCGTAGATCACTGGAGAGCCGGATGCTCGGAAACGGGCCAGTCCGGTTCGGCGGGAGGCCGCGCGGAAAAGGACCCAATCACGGGCACCTCGTCGCGCGGCCCACCCAGTGGCAATACGTCGTCGACTTGTTGCCACTGATACCAAAGTGACTCAAGGGTTTTGAGTGAGATCGGCTCGCTCGACTCTGAACAGTTTCACTTCTCCGCTCACGCCTTTGAGGCGGCGCGTGCCCCCCGACGACCACTCGAAGCCGCCCGCGCTCCCGACGGCGTCTCGGGCAGACTCGGCAACCAACACGGTTCCGGGACGCGCCGCGGCGGTCACGCGGCTTGCCAGATTGACCGGACTGCCATACCAGTCCCCCGCTCGGCTGACCGCGCACCCCGAGGCGAGGCCAATCCGCAGGCGAGGCAAATCGTCTGCCGCAGCGGCGTCGGCCAAGTCCAGAATGGCCGACAACAGCGGCGCGGCTTCGAAGCAGACCAGCATCACGGCGTCGCCGATCGACTTGACGAACCTCACCGGTGGCGTCGCCACGTCGTGGGCGAGTTCGGCCAGCCGGCTGGCGACGTGCTCAAGCTCTTCCGCCGGCAGTGCCTCGCCGAGCCGGGTAAAGCCGGCGAGGTCGGCGAATGCGACGGTCACTGGCCGCGCACCGGGGAGCGTGCCGGCCGCCCGCTCGGCGGCAGTAACCGCCTCCATTTCGAATGAATGGCGCAGCACCATGCGTATCAGGTCTTCCATCATCGGACCGAGCATCGGGGCCGCCTGAAGCGCCAATTGTTCTGATGCTTGGGCAAGTTCGATCTCCGTTGACCCCGGCCGCAGAATGGTTTTCAGCGCAGCCTCCCGCATGATCGCGGCGGCGTGACCGAGGCTTTCCATCATCACTCGCATGACGGCGATCGCGTCGTCGGGGGCGATGCCTAATTCGAGAAAAAACTTCGCTCGCGCGGCGGCCTCTCCGTCGGCGCGCAGGAGTACCGCCGCGTCGGGATCATCGATCCTCGGCAGGCCGACGGCGCGCTGCAGGCGCTGCAGCAGCTCCAGGTCGACGCCGGTCGATTCGCAGACCTCGCGCGCGGACACCAGATCTCCGTCGTCGCCGAGCACCCGGTAAGCGGGCAGCATCAGGGGCGCTGCGACCGACGCGCGAATGTGCTCGAGCTCGAAGCCTCGGTCAAGCAGCCAGGCGATCAGGTCCGCGCGTTCCTTACGCGCCTCGCCATCGAGCCCGTCGAGCAGGCCCAACGCCTCGAAATCGACGTCCGCCACAGCGCCAATCTATTCCTCACTCGGTCGCACGAGCGCGGAACAGCTTGACCTCGCCCTTGACCCCCTTGAGATGGCTGGCGCCCGCGAACGACCATTCGATCCCGTCGGCGGACGCGATTGCGTCGCGGGCGGATTCGGAAACCAGTACGGCGCCCGGACGCGCCACACCGGTCACCCGGCTGGCCACGTTCACCGGGCTGCCGAACCAGTCGCCGGCCCGGCTGACCGCCATCCCCGACGCGATCCCGATACGCAGTTGCGGAAAGTCGTCGAACTTCTCGGCGGCGGTGACCAGTGCCAGCGCGGCCCGCAACAACGCGACGGGGTCGGTGCTGACGAACATCACCGCGTCGCCGATGGTCTTGATGAAGCGCACGGGCGGCGCGACGACATCGTGGGCGAGGTTGGACAGCCGGCTGGCCAGACTTTCCAGTTCCTCCGGCGCCACCGCTTCGCCGAGACGAGTGAACCCGACGAGATCGGCAAAGGCGACCGTGATGTTGCGGGCACCAGGGACGGCGCCGGCGGCCCGCTCGGCGACGCTGACCGCCTCGGTCTCCAATGTGTGTCGCAACTGCACGCGCAGTACGTCGTCACACAATGGACCGAGCAGCGGGGAAACCTGCTGTACCAAGCCCTCGTAGGCCTGAGCGATCTGTAGTTCCGTGGCGCCGGGTTGGATGACGGCCTCGAGGACGACTTGGCGCATCGCCTCGGCCGTTTGGGCGAGCCCGTGCCCGAGCACCCGTGACACGGTGATCACTTGCTCGCGACTGAGTCCCATGCCGATGAAGACCCTGGCGTTTGCCGCGGCCCGGCTGTCGGACCGCAGATGGACAACCGCGTCGGGATCCTCCGCGCGCGGCAGGCCCATCGCCCGTTGGATGGCTTCCAGAAGCTCCAGGTCGATGCCGGTTTCCTCGCAGATCTGCCGGTCCGACACATATACGCCGTCATTGCCCACGATGCGACCCGCCGGCAACAACATCGGTGCGACCTCGCTGCGGATCTGCTCGACGGTGAATCCCTTGCCCAGCAGCCACTCGATCAGCTCGGCGCGCTCGGCGCGGGCCTGACCGTCGAGGCCGTCGAGCAATCCGGACGCTTCAATATCGACGTCGTCGGCCACCGGGTCAACGTATACCGCGGACCGCGCGGATGGTCGGGGCTATCGACGAGGGCAACAACGTGGTCATGTCGTCGGGATAGCAGACGTCGACGATCGCCGACGCCGGGAAGCGATACGGTTTGCCAACCACCAGCCCGACGAATTGCTTACGTAGTCGCGAGATTTCGGCGCGAACCGTTACCACACGAGTGCGATCGCCGTACAGGTCAGCGGCCAGCTCCGGTGCAGACCGGCCCTGCCTGTGGGTGGCCAGCACGTGCAGGATCTCGGCATGCCGAGGCGAAATGTCATGCCGCCAGGACCCGAGCTGTCCCGCCATCTCCAAAATTGGCGCACCCGCGTCGCGCAGGTCGAGCGTGATCCGCGAGATCGCCGGCCCGACCCGGACATCCTCGGCCAGCCGGACCAGCCAGCCGCCAGGCAGGGACTCGACGTCACACGTACCCAACGTCGGGATCCACGTCCGGCCGGGTACGCCGTCCTCCGGCAACAGGATTCTGCTGTGCGGCGGCAGCGAGTCCACGGCCGCCACCCAGCCGTCCGGATCGACCGCCAGCGCAGGCCGGGCCATCCGAGCCAGGATCGGCGCGGCCACCGTTCGTAGCCGGTTCAGGGTGCGATCGTGCGCCTCGCGCAGTTTGGACTCCGCGAGCCGGGCAACCAGATCGACCAGCGCGATCGTCGTGGGGTGCACGGACGCCGCCGGGCCCGACACGTCGACGATGCCGATCACATGACCGGTGCGCGGATCCTTGATCGGGGCGCCCGCACAGGTCCACGGATGGTGGCTGCGCAGGAAATGTTCGGCGGAGAAGAGCTGGACCGCGCGATGTGACACGAGCGCCGTGCCGATCGCGTTGGTGCCGACCGCGTTCTCGCTCCAGGATGCGCCCTCGACAAACCCGAGTCGGTCGGCGTGACCGAGCACTCTCGGCGAACCAGATCGCCACAGCACCCGGCCGCGGGCATCGGCGATCACCAGGATGCTCTCACCGTCATCGATTACGGACTCGAGCCCGCGCGACACATCGTCGAGGACTGCGAGCAACCCCGACGATTGCCGCAACATGTCCAAACCGCTGGTATCGACATCCGGCGGCAGGTGATGTTCGGGATCAATCCCCTTGCCGAGCAACCGATTCCAAGATTCCTGGACCACCTGCCGCGGCCGGGCCGGCGCGCGATTGCCCGCCATCGTTGCGTCGTAGACCGCCGACAGCAGCATCGCGTAGCGCCGCGGGTCGTCACCGACCGCGACAGCAGGTTCAGGAACGGGCGGACCAGCCATTATCGCCGATTGTGCTCCGCGTCACATCGGAGCGCCACAGCGGGCCGGTCACCGGTAGACGAGTCCACCGTCGATCAGCCCCGCCTGGCCGGTCATGTAGTCGGCATCCGGGCCGGCCAGGTAGGCCACGAAACCGGCCACGTCCTCACGTGCGAGCCGCAGCGCGATCCCCCGTCCGATGCCGCGGCCAGCGCCGGTGATTACTGCAACCTTGCCGTCCAGTGGAGCTGTCATGGAGTTCTCCGTTCGCTAGGTCGTCGGGTCGACGAGCACCTTCATCTTTTTGCCCGCGTGCAGGGCGTCAAATCCTTCGTCGATGACGTTGTCGATGGCGATGGGCGTCACCCACCCGGTGGTGTCGTACAGGCCGCGGGCCATCAGGTCGATGACCGCCTCGAAGTCGGCGGACGTGTAACACAGCGAGCCTTGGATGCGGGACTCATTCATCACCAGGCTCAGCAGCGGCGTGACCAGCGGTGTTTCGTAGATGGCCACGCTGATCGTGGGCCTCCGCGCACCGACACTGGCCAGGGCCGCCCGCACCGCCGGCGCCACCCCGGCGGCGTCGAACGCGGCATCCGCACCGCGGCCGTCGGTGTGGTCGGCGATGAACGCGGGCACGTCAAGCGCGGTCGGGTCAAGGGTCTGCGCACCGAGCGCCCCGATGGCCGCGCGGCGGGTATCCGACGGCTCCGCGACGAATACCGATTCGAGCCCTTTGCCGCGAAGCGCGAACCACAACCCGATTCCGATCGGGCCGGCCCCGAAAATCACCGCGGTGTCGCCTGGCCCGACGTCGCCTAGCGTCGTGGCGTGGTAGGCGACGGACATCGGCTCGACGAGGGCGCCGAGTTCCAGTGAGACGTTGTCCGGCAGGCGATGCAGCATGTTAGTGGGGACGATGGTGTATTCGGCCATGCCACCGTCGGACATCAGGCCATGGAAGCCGATCCGCTGGCAGATGTTGTAGTTGCCCGCCGCGCACGGTGGGCACTGCCCGCATCGGTAGATCGGTTCGATCGCGACGCGGTCGCCTTCGGAGTGTTCGATGACACCCGCGCCGACATCGGTTATCACGCCGGAGAATTCGTGGCCGATCGTCAGTGGGAGCGCCCGACCGGTCAGCGGGTGTGGTTCGGTGGGGATGAAAATCGGTCCGGCGTAGTACTCGTGCAGGTCGGTGCCGCAGATGCCGTTGAACCCGACCTTTACTTTGACGGTGCCGGCGGCGGGCTCAGGTTCTGGTACGTCGGCGACCTCGACCTTGTTCGGTCCGTGGTACACAGCTGCTTTCATGCCAGCTTTCTATGTGACCTGCGGCACAACACACAAGAGTTGCAACGGGTTGCAACTCTTGTGACGCATGCCGCGCAGGGTGTGCGCTGGCTCATATGACTCAGACCATTGATGCCCGCCCCGTTGACGCGCTGTCACCGCAGGATCGTGTCGACGCCTGGCTGGCCGATTTTGAGGCCGCACTGGCGGCCCGCGATTTCGAGCGCGTTGTCAGCAAGTTTGCCGTCGATAGCTTCTGGCGCGACCTGATCGCGTTCACTTGGAACATCAAGACCGTCGAGGGCCGCGACGGGGTTGCCGATATGCTCACGGCTCGGCTCGCCGACACCGACCCGTCGGGCTTCCGGACCCACGAGGCGCCGACCGAGGACCTCGACGGCGACCACGTAATCACGTCGGCGTTCATCGAGTTCGAGACGTCCGTCGGCCGAGGTGTCGGCCACCTGCGGCTACGTGACGACCTGGCGTGGACGCTGCTCACCACGATGCAGGAGCTCAAAGGATTCGAGGAGAACAAGGGCCCGACGCGGGTGCTCGGCGCCGTGCACGGCTCCGACCCCGACACCCGGTCCTGGGCGGAGAAGCGGCTCGACGAAGAGATCTCGCTGGGCTACGCCGAACAGCCCTACATCGTGGTCGTCGGCGGCGGGCAGGGCGGCATCGCGCTGGGCGCGCGGCTGCGTCAGCTCGGGGTGCCGGCGATCGTCGTCGATCGCCACGAGCGGCCCGGCGACCAGTGGCGCAAGCGCTACAAGTCGCTGTGCCTGCACGACCCGGTCTGGTACGACCATCTGCCCTATCTACCGTTCCCGCCCAACTGGCCGGTGTTCGCGCCGAAGGACAAGATCGGCGACTGGCTGGAGTTCTACACCAAGGTGATGGAGATTCCGTACTGGAGCGCGACCACATGCCTGTCAGCGTCGTTCGACGAGGCCGAAAAGCGGTGGACCGTCGAGGTCGACCGCGACGGTGAACGGATCACCCTGCGGCCCGCCCACCTCGTGCTCGCGACGGGGATGTCCGGCAAACCGAATGTGCCGACACTGCGGGGTCAGGAGCTATTCCGCGGCGATCAGCATCACTCGAGCCACCACCCCGGCCCCAACCGCTATGTCGGCAAGCGCGCGGTGGTGATCGGTTCGAACAACTCGGCGCACGACATCAGCAAGGCGCTGTATGAGAACGGCGTCGACGTCACAATGGTGCAGCGGTCGTCCACGCACATCGTGAAATCGGACTCGTTGATGGAGCTCGGTTTGGGCGACCTGTACTCCGAGCGCGCACTGGCCGCCGGCATGACGACCGAGAAGGCGGACCTGACGTTCGCTTCGTTGCCGTACCGCATCATGGCCGACTTCCAGAAGCCGATCTACGACGCAATTCGCGAGCGGGACAAGGACTTCTATGACCGGTTGACCTCGGCGGGCTTCGACCTGGATTGGGGCGATGACGGCTCGGGGTTGTTCATGAAGTACCTGCGACGCGGGTCGGGCTACTACATCGACGTCGGCGCATCCGATTTGATCGCGGACGGCAGCGTCAAGTTGGCCCACGGACAGGCGCAGCGGCTGACCGAGGATTCGGTGGTGCTCGAGGACGGTACAGAGCTGCCGGCCGATCTCGTGGTCTACGCCACCGGGTTCGGCTCGATGAACGGTTGGGCCGGCGACCTCATCGGCCATGACGTCGCCGACAAGGTCGGCAAGGTGTGGGGTCTGGGATCGGGCACCGCCAAGGACCCCGGCCCGTGGGAGGGCGAGCAGCGCAATATGTGGAAGCCGACCCGGCAGGAGAACCTGTGGTTCCACGGCGGCAACCTGCACCAGTCGCGGCACTACTCGCTGTATCTGGCGCTGCAGTTGAAGGCCCGCTACGAGGGCATCCCCACTTCGGTGTACGGACTGCAAGAGGTGCATCATTTGAGCTGATGACCACAGCGCTCCTATACGGGTTGCCGCCGATCGTCGACGACGGTGCACGCAACCTGATCCTCGGCAATATGCCCAGCGTGATGTCGTTGGCCGCGCAGGAGTATTACGCCAATCCACGCAACCGATTCTGGCGGCTCACCGGTGAGATCTTCGGATTCGACGCCGACGAACCGTACGACGATCGGACCGCGGCGCTGCGGGCCCACGGTATCGCGGTGTGGGATGTGCTGCGGTCATGCCGGCGAATCGGCAGCCTGGATTCAGCTGTGGAGCCAGAGAGCATGGTGGCTAACGACTTTGGGAAGTTATTCGACGAATACCCGCGTATCACACGGGTGTTCTTCAATGGCGCCGCTGCCGAGAAGAACTTTCGCCGGTTGGTCAGCTTCGACCATCCGATCCAATCCGAGCGGCTGCCGTCGACGAGTCCAGCCCAGACGATGCGCTTTGAGGACAAGCTGCGCGCTTGGCGGGTGATCGGCGAGCTATGACACTGGCGGGCGACGGTGTGCCCACGGCCGCGCCTTCTCGATCTGTGCGCCGAGCGACAGCATTGTCGGCTCGTCGAACGGCCTGCCCACCAACTGGATTGACGTCGGCACGCCGTTGCCGTCCAACCCCCACGGCACGACCGCCGCAGGCTGGCCGGTCACGTTGAACAACGCCTGGAACGGCACCCGGGCGGCCACCAGCGTCAGCGTCGAGAGGGCCCCTCGCCGCTGGTATGCGCCGATGCGGGACGGGCCAGTCGCGGTGCCCGGCGTGATGACCACATCGACGTCATCGAAGATCGACTGAATCCGTTCGGCCACTTCACCTTCCGCCGCCCGGATCGCGGTCATCCGCCGGTCCGAGATCAGCCCACCGATGCGGGCGAAGCCGCGTGTCCGAGCGTCGAGCCGCTCGGGTTGGGGTAGAGCTTGCACGTCGTCGTAGGCCCCGCGGAAATAGCGGGACAGTGCGTGGCCCACCGCCGCCGGCGGATAGTCGGGGTCGCGCACGATCACCTGATGTCCGAGGTCACGCAGCAGCGCACCGGCCTCATCGACCGCGGCCCGCTGCGCCTCTCCGACGCGCGCGATCAGTGGGGGTGGCACCTTGGTACTCAAGGCAATCCGCAGCCGGCCAGGTGGACGCAGGGCGGCGTCGACGAAACCGTTCTCGGGTGCGGTGACGTCCAGGAAGAGCGCGGCGTCCTCGACGGTCCTGGCGATCGGGCCGTTCACACTCAGTCCGTTCCACGCGTCGTCATGCGGCGCCAGCGGTACCCGGTCCCGCTGCGGCTTGATCCCGAACAGCCCGCACCACGTCGACGGAATCCGGATCGAACCCATGCCGTCGGAACCAAGGGCCATCGGGGCCAGGCCCGCCGCCACCGCCGCGCCGCTGCCACCGCTGCTGCCGCCCGGCGTGTAGTCGGTGTTCCACGGGTTGCGTGTCGCCCCGAACGTGACCGTCTCGGTGAACGACCAGATCATCATCTCGGGCACCGCGGTTTTGCCGACGATGACCGCGCCCGCCGCGCGCAGCCTTCGCACGACCTCGGCGTCCTGTGTGCGGGCTGGGCCATGGGCCGCGGTCCCATACGTAGTCACCTCGCCGGCCACGTCGACGTCGTCCTTGATCGCGATCGGCACGCCCAGTAGCGGCAGGCGTTCACCCGCATCCAGCCGCGCCTGCGCGGCCACCGCCTCCTCCCGCGCTTTGTCGGCGAGAACCACGCGATACGACCGCAGTTGGGGATCCAGGCGGGCGATGCGGTCGAGATAGACGTCGAGCAGCGCGGGCGCGGTTATGGTGCCGTCGGCAAGCATTCGCGCCTGCTGTGCGGCGCCGGCGAAGGCGAGATCGGTGGAGTCCACCGCGGCAGCGTAACGACCTAACCGCCGTGTCGGTGGGCGTATTCGCCGGGCGTACTGCCGAGCATGGTGCGAAAGTCGTTGATGAAGTGTGCCTGGTCGTACCAGCCGAGGCGGACGGCGAGGTCGGCGAAGTCGACGCCGGGGTGACTCTCGATCTCCAGCGCGGCCTGCTGCAGCCGATAGCGGCACAGCACCCACTTGACCGGCGCCCCTACGTAGCGCCTGAATACCCGCTGCGTGGTCCGCGCGCTCCATGGCGAATGCGCCATCACCTGCTCCACGCGGTGCAGCCGGTCGTCCTCGCGGATCCGGTCGACCAGCGCGGTCAATGCCACGAACGTGGGATCGAGGTCGGCGCCCGCAGCGATGAGGTCGTCGAGACGGGCGGATGCCGCATCGACGTCGTCGTCGAGATGGACTGGCCCGCCGAACAACTCGTCGTCGACTGGCAGCACGCGCCCAGTCATCGCTGCGGCGTCGCGGCCAAACCGCGCGGCGAACCCGCCCGGCCGGAATCGTGCACCGACGACCGCACCTCGCTCACTGATCGTCGTGTGGAACATCTACGTTTCGGTGTTCGACGCCAAGCTCGTCGACCGGATGGACGGCCCGCGCGGCACCGTCGTGCAAGGAGAACGTCTAACTAACCGGGCTTGCGCGCCCCGTCGAGGAACACCGTCACCACGGTTTCGGCGGCCGCCTCCGGCGTGAGCGCACTGGCGACCGTGAGCCACAGCGCGCGTTCAACGAGCGCCGAATACATCTCGAACAGCGCATCGTCCGGCAGGTCGGCGCGCAGCACGCCGTCGCGGACACCGCGGGCGATGACGTCGCGGACGGGTCGGATCACCCGTGCCTTTGCGACCGGATCGCGGTGCTCCTCCATCTGGCTGATCAGGGCCGCGTACTTGGCACCCGTGCGGAGGAAGACGGCCGTTAGCCGCGCGATCGCCCGCTCGACGGGAAGCTCGTCCAGCTTCGCGGCCTCGATGCCGTCGGCCAGTTCGCTTGTGCCCACGTCGGTTACGCCATGCAGCAGCGCCTCCCGCGTCGGGAAATGCCGATACAGCGTCGCGCGGCCAACACCGGCCTGATCGGCGATGTCCGCCATCGCCGCGTCCGGCCGACGGCCGAGTACGCGCGCGGCGGCGTCGAGGATCAGTGCACGCGTCCGCTCGGGTGCGGTCTCTGGCCTGGCCATGTGCTGATGTTAACGTCTCATCACGAGACATCGATGTCTCGTCGCGGTGTATGCTCGTCTCATGACGACAAGAGAGCTCGGACGCACGGGCGTCCACGTGTCCCCCATCGGCCTAGGCACCGTGCAGTTCTCCGGACCAGGCCTGGTCTCGGCGTTCTTCAAGCCGCTGCCCCAGCCCCAAGTCGATGTGATCGTCAAGACCGCCCTCGACGGCGGCATCACGTGGTTCGACACCGCCGAGATGTACGGCCATGGCAATTCGGAGCGAGCGCTGAGCAGCGGGCTCGGGCACGCCGGGATCAAGCCCGGAGACGTCACCATAGCGACAAAGTGGGCCCCGCTGGGGCGGACGGCGAAGAGCATCGGGCGCAGCATAGACGCTCGGCTCGCCGCGCTGGATCCCTTCCCGATCGATCTGCACCAGATCCACCTGGGCTTCGGTAGCTTCTCACCGATCCGTAGCCAGGTGCAGGCCATGGCGCGCCTGGCCGATGCACACGAGATCGGCGCGGTCGGCGTGAGCAACTTCTCGGCCCGGCAGATGGAGATCGCGCACGCCAAACTGGCGAAGCACGGTATCCCGTTGGCCACCAACCAAGTTCAGATCAACCTGCTGCACCGCAAGGTCGAAACCAACGGCGTGCTGGACACCGCGCGCCGGCTTGGCGTCACGCTGATCGCCTACTCCCCATTGCGCGAGGGGATCTTGACCGGCAAGTTCCACGCGGACCGCAGCCTGGTCGCGAACTTGCCGCGGGCGCGCCGCACGGTCATGGGCGTGTCCCACAAGGCGCTGGACCGGTCGGCACCGCTGATCGAAGGCCTGCGCGAGATCGCCGCGGCGCATGACGCGACGGTCAGCCAGGTCGCTCTCGCGTGGCTGACCACCCACTACGGCGACACGGTCGTCGCCATCCCGGGTGCCTCCAAACCGCACCACGCCGAGGAAGCGGCCGGGGCGATGAAGGTTGCGCTGGGCGCGGAGGAGACCGAACGGCTCGCGGATCTGTCGAGGGCGGTCACCCGCTAACGTGGCGGGATGTCCTGTGTGTTCTGCGCCATCGTCGCCGGCGAGGCTCCGCCGATCCGGATTTACGAGGACGACGACTACCTGGCCATCCTCGACATCCGCCCATTCACCCGCGGCCACACCCTGGTAATCCCCAAGCACCACACCGTCGACCTGACCGACACATCACCGGAAATGATCGCCGGCATGGTGGCCATCGGCCAGCGCATCGCGCGGGCCGCGCGACAGTCCGGGCTGCACGCAGACGGCAACAACGTCGTCATCAACGACGGCAAAGCCGCATTCCAGAGCGTGTTCCACATCCACCTGCACGTGCTGCCCCGGCGCGACGGCGACAAACTGTCGTTCGCCAGGGGCATGCTGCTGCGGCGTGACCCCGACCGCGAGGAATCCGGACGGCTGTTGCGCGAGGCCCTGGCGCAGCTGGACGCCGCTCAGCAAGACTGACGGCATGGACGTATCCCAGTTTGTTGAGCAGCGGATCGGCGCCCCCCTGCTGATGCTGCACGACAGGATTTACAAGGGCACCAACGGCCGGATCGGGCACACGATCCCCGGCGGCCCGTCAAACCTGATCCTCCACACCACCGGCGCAAAAACTGGTCAGAAGCGCGCCAATACACTCAGCTACGCCCGGGACGGTGACGACTACCTGGTCGTCGCTTCGAAGGGCGGCGACCCCACGGCGCCGGGCTGGTATCACAACCTGAAGGCCAATCCGAACGTCGAGATCAACGTCGGCCCAAAGCGATTCGGCGTCACGGCGAAACCGGTCACGCCGGATGACCCCGACTATGCCCGGCTGTGGCAGATCGTCAACAACATGAGGGGCAACAAGAACCGCTACATCGGATACCAGAAGCGGACGACGAGACCGATTCCGGTGATCAGGCTGACGCCCTAAAACAGTTCCTTGGCAAGCAGTTCCAGCGTGGTTTCTCGCGCGGGAGCGGTCGCGGGCTCGGTGCCGCGATGTGCCGACGCGACCGGGTTGACCATCACCTCGTCGACGCCGAATTCGTCGGCAAGGGCACGCACCTGTTCAGCAGCCTCCGTAGGCGAGCCGACGACCGCGCGGCGCAGGCCGGCATCGACGATGGCCCGGGCCTGCGGGCTGAGTTCGGCTTGTTCGGCGTCCTCCACGAGGTCGAGCGCACCGAGCGGCTGACCGGTCCGCAGCCGTGCCATCATCTGCAGGTTTGGCAGCATCAAAGCCATTGCGTCACCACGCGTTTCGGCCACAACCGCGTTGACTGTCAAGAATGTCGCCGGCTCGGATGCTAGGTCGCTGGGCTTGAATTCGGAGCGATAAGCGGCCAGCGCCTCGGCGGTGCCCTGACCGGAGAAGTGGTGGGCGAACACGTACGGCAGGCCCTTGGCGGCGGCCAGATGCGCCGAATACATCGACGAGCCCAGCAGCCACAGCTTCGGCTCGGTGACCGCGGCCGGCGTGGCCTTGAGGACGTAGTTCTCCCGCATCAGGTCTCGCGGCAGCGGAACCCGGACGCCGCGTGCGCTCATCAGCGCGACTACGTCGTCGAGGTAGTCCGGAAAGGCCTCGATGTCGCGATCGTCGCGGCCCGCCGCCCCGCGCAACGCCATCGACGTCACCGGGTCCGAGCCGGGCGCCCGGCCGATGCCGAGGTCGATGCGGCCGGGGTGCGCGGCCTCCAGCAGCGCGAACTGCTCGGCGACAGCCAGCGGCGCGTGGTTGGGCAGCATCACGCCGCCGGAGCCCAGCCGCAGCTGCGATGTGTGCGCCCCCAGGTGCGCGATCAGCACCGGCGGGCTGGTCGCCGCCACGGCCGGCATGTTGTGGTGCTCGGCGATCCAGTAGCGGGTGTAGCCAAGGCGGTCGGCCGTCTGTGCCAGGTGTGTCGTGGCCGCCAAAGCATCGGACGTCGATTGGTCGGTGCGCACTGGAACGAGGTCGAGAACGGAAAGCTGCATCTGAAGGTCAACGCCTCGGCAACGCGCTACCTTCCCGCGAGCGACGTGGCTCGCCGGAAGATGTCGTCGAGCATGTCTCCAGTGAGCTTGCCGGTGAATGTGTTCTGTTGACTGGGGTGATAGCAGCCGATCAGCGTCACCTCCCCATGCGGCGTCTGCAGCGCTGCCGTGGATCCGTGGCCGAACCGAGGCGCCGGCGCCCCGATAGTGCCGCCGGCAGAACGGATCATCTGCAGCGCCACCCGCCACGCGAACGCGCCGAGCGCGACGATCACCCGCACGTCCGCGCCCGTCAGCCGCCACTCGGCGTCCAGCCACGGTGCACACGTCGCGCGTTCAGCCGGTGTCGGCGCATTACCCGGTGGCGCGCAGCGCACCGCCGCGACCACTCGAGTGTCGTTGAGCGCCAACCCATCAGCGGCGTCCACGCACACGGATTGATTGGCCAGCCCGACGCGATGCAGCGCCGCGAACAGGAAGTCGCCCGAGCGGTCGCCGGTGAACACCCGCCCGGTGCGGTTGCCGCCATGCGCGGCCGGCGCCAATCCGAGGACCAGCACCCGAGGCCGTGCCACGCCCCAGCCCGGCACGGGCCTGCCCCAGTACGGCTGGTCGGCGAAGGACTTCCGCTTGGCGATGGCCACCTCTTCGCGCCACTCCACCAACCGTCGGCAGGCACGACACACCGACACCTCGGCGTCGAGGTCATCGACGGTCGTCACCGCCGCCGCCATCGACGCCACCTGCGCGGGCGTGGCCGCAACGGCCGTGCGCGGTGTGGCCGGGTCGCCGGGCCAGCCGGAGCCGGGCGGCACCGGCGAGTCGAACAGAGCGCCGGTACGTGGATGGGCCAGCTTCACCCCACCACTGTGCATGCCGGCAAAATCGAGTGCCGAAGGGGCCCGGCCGCTGTTAGATTCGGCCGGGATACCCCATGAACAAGAGCAAGCGCGGCCCTCTGTTTCTGGTTCTGTTCGCCGCGCTGATGGCCGGCGCGGGAAACGGCATTTCGATCGTCGCGTTTCCGTGGCTTGTATTACAGCGCAACGGCTCTGCGCTCGAGGCGTCGATCGTGGCGATGGCCGGGACCCTGCCGTTGCTGGTCGCAACCTTGATCGCGGGCGCCGCGGTGGACTACCTCGGCCGCCGGCGTGTCTCCATGATCTCCGACGCGCTGTCCGCGTTGTCGGTGGCCGTCGTCCCGCTGTTGGCGCTCACGTTCGGCGTACAGGTGATCAACGTCGCGGTGCTCGCCGGGCTGGCCGCCCTCGGCGCCTTCTTCGACCCGGCCGGGATGACGGCCCGCGAGACGATGCTGCCGGAGGCGGCCACTCGCGCAGGCTGGACGCTGGACCACGCAAACAGCGTCTACGAGGCCGTCTTCAACCTGTCCTACATCGTCGGGCCGGGTATCGGCGGCCTGCTGATCGCCACCCTGGGCGGGGTCAACACCATGTGGGTGACTGCATCCGCGTTCGGGTTGTCGATCGTCGTGATCGCGGTGCTGCGGCTGGAGGGCGCGGGCAAGCCGGACCGCACGGCGCTGCCCGAAGGAGTGTGGGCGGGAATCAAGGAAGGCCTGCGCTTCGTCTGGAACAACCGGGTGCTGCGAACCCTGGCGTTCGTCGACTTGGCGGCGACCGGCCTGTACATGCCAATGGAAAGCGTGTTGTTTCCGAAGTACTTCACCGACCGCGACGAGCCGGCGCAGCTGGGTTGGGTTCTGATGTCACTGAGCATCGGCGGCCTGGTGGGAGCGCTGGGCTACGCGGTGCTGTCGAAGTACATGAGCCGGCGGGCAGTCATGCTGACCGCCGTGCTGACGCTCGGAGTGGCGATGACGGTCATCGCGTTCCTTCCTCCGCTGCCGGTGATCCTCGTGCTGTGCGCGGTCGTCGGACTGGTGTACGGGCCGATCGCGCCGATCTACAACTACGTCATGCAAACTCGCGCGCCCCAGCATCTCCGCGGCCGGGTGGTCGGGGTGATGGGGTCGCTGGCCTATGCTGCCGGACCGCTCGGGTTGATAGTGGCCGGCCCGCTCGCCGACGCCGCCGGTCTGCATGCGACGTTCCTGGCCTTGTCGCTACCGATGCTGCTGTTGGGCGTCGTCGCGATCTTCTTGCCGGCGCTGCGCGATCTGGACCGTCCGGGCTCAACCCAATGATGGTTCTGGTCGGCGCTCGGCACTGTGATTAGTCCCGGATACACCGGACACATTGGTGCGCCTTTTGGGAAGAGTTGCATTTGCTGCAACAACTCCGCGACGTTCGCTACGACTGTAGTCGCTGCTGATGTGGCGCCCCGGCGAACGGATCTGCGCCAGTTCGCCCTTCAAGACCGGGCCTTCACCTGCGCCCGATGCGGCGCAACCACGAACCGCGTCGCCCGACGCCTGCCCGAGGGACGCATCTGCTGCAGCTGCTACGCCAAAGACCCCTTGGCCCGCCGGCGATGCAGCAACTGTCGCCGCATGCGACGCCCAACCTGGCGGCTCGCCAACGGCGGCGTCCTATGTCAAGGCTGCGCCCCGCGACCACAACACACCTGCAGCCGCTGCGGCAAAACACGCCCCGCCCAATGCATCACCGGCCACGGGCCCATCTGCAACCGCTGCTACGTCCGAACCAAACTGTCCTGGGTCTGCGCTCTATGCGGCGCGGTCAGAATCCGCCAGCGCAACACCGTTGTAGGGCCCCACGTCTGCCTCACATGCCGCCGAACACGACTTAGACACGCACCACCAGTGGCAGGCGAACCATCCCGGCCACCTGACACGCCGCGCGGTCGTCGTCCGAGAACTAGGGCCGCATGCGCCTTCTGCGGACGAGTCCGTACCGTTCACAACCGCTCGCGAATCGACTTAAGCAGCACGGGATTAACCCCCGCGGTGGTCGTAACACCGCCTTCATACGCCTCGCCTCAGAACTGCCCGCCGCGGTGCTGTCGGACCTGCTCGCGGTTGATATCGCCACTGCGACACGTTGGGCGAAGTACGCGAAAAGCGATTGGCACAGCTATGTCGCTGAACGCCGGATTCAGGCGGATCCGGCTAGCGCGCAGCAATGAGCGCGATACTTCTGCGGCACCTGGGCTTCATCGCGAGTTCTTGACCAGGCGGGACGTCCCTATCACTGAGAGCCCAAGGATTACCCGCAGTACTGGCCCGGCTACTACGCCGTGTTCTTCGACGACCCGCCATCCGCGTATGCTTTCGCATGGTCCTTACAAATTACCGGTAATCGGTAGTCTGTAGCGTGAAGGGAGCCGAAGTCATGGAGATAGGGAAGCTAGCGGAGCGACCTCAGCGCTTGGTTGATGTCGTTTACCAGCAGATTCGCACCGCGATACTGGACGGGAGCCTGGCCCCCGGCGACCAGCTGTCTGTCCCTGAACTGTCACGACAGCTCGGCGTTTCGCGCGGCGCTGCCCGGGAAGCTGTATTACAGCTCGCCGCGGAGGGCCTCGCCGAGGAAAGGCCGCGGCGCGGTGTGGTGGTCGCGACGATAGGCCCGGAGCAGGTCCAACAGATTCACGAAATTCGCGAAGGCCTTGAAGGTCAGGCGGCTCGACTGGCCGCCGAGCGCCGAACAGACGAGCTCTGCGACCAGCTCGACGCCGCACTGCAGGAGCAGAGCGCGGCTATCGCCGCTGCCGACGCCGCCGGCTATGCCGACACCGACTCACACTTCCACGCACTCCTCGCCGCCGCCTGCGGCAACCCCATGCTCGGAACGCTGATTGAGCGATTCCACGACCTGATGCAGATCGCACTCGATCGGGTGGCCGAATCGGCAGAGCACACCCACCTCGGCCACGACGAACTGCGCGCGGTCGCAGAGGCCGTGCGAGCCGGAGACGGCGACGCGGCAGAACGAGCGATGCGAGCTCACATTCACCGAACGCGACAGAGAGTTGCGGCCGCTCCCGGGACGGTCGACTGACGTGCACGCCGGGGTCTTGATTTCGCCTGATGACGTCGCGGCGGCCAGAAGCCGGATCGCCGGTGTCGCCCACCGCACCCCCGTCGTCACGTCGCGTACCCTCGACCAACTCACGGGTGCCACCATGCTGCTCAAGGCCGAAAACTTGCAGCGGGGCGGCGCTTTCAAGTTTCGCGGCGCGTACAACAAGCTCTCGACGCTGACCGCCGACGAGTTGTCGCGCGGGGTGTGCGCCTGGTCCTCCGGTAACCACGCCCAAGCCGTCGCCTTGTCGGCGACCGCGTTGGGAACACGCGCAACAATTCTCATGCCCGAGGACGCGCCGGCGGCAAAGCGTGCCGCGACCGAGGGGTACGGCGCCGAAATACTCACCTACGACCGCTACAAGGAAGACCGAGAAGCGATCGCGCGCGAGCTCGCCGATGTGCGCGGCCTCGTTCCCGTACCTGCATACGACGACGCCCTTGTCATGGCGGGACAAGGCACCGCCGCGCTCGAGCTCATCGAAGATGCGGGTCCATTGGACGCGCTGGTGGTTCCGATGAGCGGCGGCGGACTCATGGCCGGATGCGGTACCGCGGCGCGCGGCCTTCTCCCTGAGGTCGAGCTGTTCGGCGCCGAACCGACAGCGGGGGATGACACCTTGCGTTCGCTGCGAGCCGGCCACCGGATCCGAATTCCGGTGCCTCGCACCATCGCCGACGGCCAACAGGTCGAAATACCGGGCGAGCTCACTTTCGAGGTGAATCGTCGGCAGCTGACGGATGTGCTTCTCGTCGATGACGACGATCTCATCTCGGCTATGGCCTTCATGTTCGAGCGCCTGAAGCTGGTCATCGAACCGTCCGGCGCGAGCGCCCTGGCGGCGGTACTCCGCAACACGCACCGCTTCCGGAGTAAGCGGGTCGGCGTCATCCTCTCCGGCGGCAACATCGGCATCGAGCGATTCACCACACTTCTTTCCACCCAAACCGCAGAAGGGGAATTGATTGTCTAGTACGCACGGGATCTCCACTGGCAGAGATCGATTCGACGCTGTCCTGTTCGATCTGCTCACCGCTCTCCTTGATTCGTGGACGGTCTGGACCGACGTCGCAGGAGACCCCCAGTTGGGCCGTCGGTGGCGAGACAAGTACCTTGAAATCACGTACGGCGAAGGTGCATACCGTCCTTACGAGACGCTCGTCGCCGAGGCTGCAGCGGCTGAGGGGCTCGACCATGCGCTCGCCGACGAACTCGCAGCCCGCTGGAACGAGATCCAGCCGTGGGACGAAGTCCCCGGCGTATTGCGCGAATTGGCCTCTGCCGGAGTCAAAATCGGCGTGGTCACCAACTGCTCAGAGCGGTTGGGCAGGCTGGCCGCCGATCAACTCAACGTGCCTCTCGACGTCGTGGTCACTGCTGAGGCCGCGGGCACATACAAACCGCGACCCGAGCCATACGCGCTTGCTCTGCGGCGGCTAGGGCTGCCGGCAAGACGCGTTCTCTTCGTTGCCGGCTCCCGTTACGACATCCCGGGAGCGGGTCGGCTCGGCATGCCCGTATGGTGGCACAACCGCGTGCACATGAGCCGCGGAGATCTGCCGGCGCCTCTGGCAGAGCACGACACCCTTCTTCCGCTTGTCGGCGATGTGCTGACCAACTCGCTCGCACCCCGTCCGTGACCGTTCGACCATCAACAAGGAGGCAACGATGACAGCCCAAAACCTCACGTACGCAACAGCGCCACATCCGTACACCCCCGCAGTCGCCGTCGGCGACATGGTGTTCGTATCCGGGAGACTTGGCGTCAAGGACGGCGAATTCGTCGAGGGCGGCGCCGCCGCAGAAGCCAGGCAAGCCCTCCAGAACGCCGAACACGAGCTAGCGGCATTCGGCCTGGACCTCAGTCACCTCGTAAAGGTGACGATCTTTCTGGCGGACATGAAGGATCTCCAACCGGTCAACGAGGTTTACATGACCACGGTCCCCGAGCCGCGCCCCGCACGATCCTGCGTCGCAGTTGCAGAACTGCCCTTCGACGGCAGGGTCGAGATCGAATTCGTAGCGTCACACGCCAAGAAAGCCTAGGGAGCCGAAGTGAATGTCAACGTAGACACCAAATACAGCTTCCTGACCAAACTGTGGTTCTGGATCATCGTCGCGATCGCCGCCGGCATCATCGTCGGGTTGACGGCACCCGCGTTCGCCGTTCAGCTGAAATGGTTGGCGGACGCCTTCATTCAGTTGGTTCGGCTGGTCGCCGCGCCGGTGATCTTCTGTTCGATTGTCGTCGGCATCGCCTCGCTAGGGGATCTGCGCAAGGTCGGCAGACTCGGCAGCATCGCGCTCGCGTACTTCTTCGCAATGACGACGCTCTGCTTGGCCCTTGGCATGATCGTCGCAAACGTGGTGAAGCCCGGCGCGGGGTTCACCGGAAATCCCGGCGCGTCCAGTCTGGAGAAGGCCAACGAGAATCTCGCAGCAGGGGCTGACAGCGAGGGGATCGTCGGATTCATCATGAACGACATTCTCCCCAGTAGCTTCGTGAAGCCGTTCGTCGAGAACACGATTCTGCAAGTGGTAGTGCTCGCGATCGTCGTCGCATGCGCTACATCGCTACTCGCACCACGCGTTCGGGAGAGGGTTGTCAGAAGCATTGATGACATCAACACGGTCGTGTTCGGCGTCATCCGCATCGTCATGATCACCGCGCCGGTCGGCGCGTTCGGTGGAATCGCCTTCACCGTCGGCCAATTCGGCGGGGACACCCTTGCGAGTCTCGGCCTGCTGGCAGTGACGTTCTGGATTACGTGCATACTCTTCGTGTTCATCATTCTGGGAGCGATCTCCGCTTGGAGCGGTTTCAACATTCTGAAGTTCCTCCGAATGATCAAGGACGAGCTGCTCATCGTTCTGGGCACGTCGTCATCCGAAACTGTGTTGCCACGGTTTCTTGCCAAGCTCGAAGCCGCGGGAGCATCGCGTCGCGTCGTTGCACTGACAGTCCCCACCGGGTACTCGTTCAACCTCGACGGCACAGCGATCTACATGGCGATGGCCGCATTGTTCATCGCTCAGGCCGGCGGGGTTGATCTTCCGTTCGGCGCTCAAGTCGCCCTACTGCTGCTCATGCTGGTCACCAGCAAGGGCGCAGCCGGAGTCAGCGGCGCAAGCGTCGTCACCCTCTCCGCGTCGTTGGAGGCCTTCGGGCCGGAGTTCTTCCCGCCATCAACGCTCGCTATCGGGATTGCCCTGGTCTTGGGCATCGACCGGGTGATGAGTGAGGGTAAAGCGCTCACCAGCATCATCGGCGTCTCGGCGGGGACAATGATCATCGCCAAGCTGTCCGGGGAACGCGATGACGCGAGATTCAGAGCAGCGCTGGATGATCCGAGCCTTGTGCGCGACGCGATCGATGAAGAAGAGATCGTTCCCCACGACGACTGGACGAGCCAACCCTCACGCGACGGCCAACCGACGAAGGACCTTGTGTCCTAATCCGTTAGCGGTGCAGCCCCGCATCGCGCAGCAGCTTCGCGGCCACCGTTGGTCCGTCAGTGCGGAACGTTCCGGCCACGGCGGTAGCTCGTGCACGGGTGTCGGGAGTCAGGGCCGCCTGAGTGCGCCCGACAACGGCTCGGCGGTCGAATTCGGACCGTCGTGCGCCACGCCGACGCCCAGCTGGCCAATACGGCCAATACAGCGGCCGAGCAACCGGAAGCCCCGAAGCCACGCCGGGGTGGTCCCATAACTGGCAAACAGCCAGCCAGGTGGGCTGACGATGATGTCCAAGACGCAGGCACTTCCGCCGCAGAGCTGCAGGATCAGCCGTCGGCGATGGACCGGCTGCAATCCGCGGCCTACGAACTCGTCGTGGAGGGCGAGTCCTACCGACAGCGACAGAAACCAAAGCTCGCCAATCCGGCCGAGCCGGATTGACTCGCCGACCATCCTCGGTCACCGTCACCACACGGCCCGCGACCGGACACAACCCGGTCCCATACTCATGGCAAAGCGGTGGTCCCATCACCCTGGCAGGCGACATCGTACTGCGCCGTCTGCTGTTGAGCGGCTGCTCGCTTGGATGGCCGGATACCAGCGCGGATAATCCGATAAGCCCCAAATCGCCGGCATTCGACTGGACCACAGACACTGTAGGAATAGCGCACGTTCGGAATATCGTCACTCCACCAACAGAACGAGCGGAGTTGCTTGCACGCCAACGCGTTCCGAGCATTGCACGATCGGGACCTCGATGGACCGTGATCAACCCGTCGGATACGTCGATAGGAGCGATACAGCACACGACGCCCACAGGGATGACACGATGTCGACGTGAGCTACGGTCCCGCCAGTTCTGCGCGAGACGGCGACGCCCGTCTTGGGGGTGGTGCGTCGATCGATGATCTGCTCGATCAGGCGGTGGAGGCGATCAACCGCGGCGATCGGGTGGCCGCTACTGCGCTGGCCGGGCAGGTCCTGGCCGTCGACCGTGGGAACGCCGACGCTGAGGACCTGCTCACCGCCCCCAGCAGTGGTGGTGAGATCCGGCGCTTGACGATTTTGTTCGCGGATTTGGTTGATTCGACGGTGTTGTCCACCCGCGTTGAGCCGCAAACCTACCGGATGCTGGTGGGCCGCTACCGCGACCTGGTGCTGGGCAGCGTGAACCGCTTTGGGGGCCATATCGGCTCGACGAAGGGTGACGGGCTGCTGGCGGTATTCGGTCACCCCACACCCCATGAGGACGATGTACGTCGCGCGGTGTTGGCGGGGTTGGAAATCACCCGCGAGCTGCCCCGGCTTTCCCAACAAGCGAAGCGCCGCTTCGGGATTGACATCACTGCACGCGTGGGAGTACATCGCGGGCTGGCGTATCTAGACACCGACCAAGACGACGTCTACGGCCTAGCGGCCAATCTGGCGGCATGAGTGTCGGGTTTGGCCCCGCCGGGGGCGGTGGTGATCTCGGATGCAGTCGCACCGCTGATACGGAACACGTTTGAGTTAGAGGAGCGCGAACCGGCCGCGGTCAAGGGAGTCGATGAGCTGATCGCCCATCACCGTGTGCTAGGTGAGCGGGCGACGCCGGCCAGAGCGGGACGGGGTCCGCTGGTGGGGCGCGACCGCGAGGTTGCGCGGCTGCAAGAGAGTTGGGCGCGCGCTCAGGCCGGCACGCTTACCACTCCTGGTGCGGTGTTGCGTGGCGAGGCGGGGATCGGGAAGTCACGGCTGGCGGCCGCCGCCGCCGAACTGGCCATGGATTCGGGGGCGGTGGTGCTGGAGTTGGCGGGATCGTCGTTACACACTGACGCCGGCCTGCACCCGATACGCACCCTGCTGGAGCACCGTTGTGGCATAAGCCGGCTTACCGCTCAGAGTGAGCGGCTGCGGCTCCTGGAAACTGAGGTGACCGCCCGCAGGTTGGATCCGGGGACGGTTGTCCCGCTATTGGCACCCGTGCTCGGGATTGGTGCCGAGGCCGGCTATGAACCCGTGGCCGCCGAGGGCCGCAAACTTTATCAAGTGATCGGGCATGCGGTGCACGACTATCTCCGGGCCTGCCTGGGCGAGAGCGCGGGCATGGTAGTGGCCGAGGACGCGCACTGGTTCGACACGTCCACCCTCGAAGTACTTGATTCAGTACTGGGCGGCGCGGAGGGTCGGCTGCTCTTGGTGATGACCAGCAGAGCCGACGGGTGGCAGCCGGCGGGTCCGGTCACGGTGATCGACGTCAAGCCGTTGACCAAAGATCAGACTGATCAGCTGATCGTCGCCCTGGATCCGAACCTGTCGGCACACGATCGGGCGGCGGTTGCCGGCCGCTGTGACGGTGTGCCGTTCTACATCGAGCAGGTTGTCAGCGGCCTCACCGAGACCGGAGTGCCGGAAGCGCTATACGAGCCGTTACTTGCCCGGCTGCGAGCGAGTGCCCACATAGTCCCAGTCGTGGAGGCAGCCGCGCTCATCGGCCGCCACCTGGACCGCGACCTGCTGTGCTCGGTGGTCGACTTGAGCGATAACGCGGTCGACGACGTCATCGACGAACTGGAGGATGCGCTGGTGCTCGAGCCGTGGGGAATCCACAGTTGGCGATTCCGCCACGAGTTGCTCCGCGAGGTCGCCGCCCCTCGATCGCAGCCGCATCGAGGTCGAGCCGCTCGAAGTTGATCGCCATCCCGTCTGGTGACACCCCGGTGTCGAACAGCACGGTGTGCGTGGTCGCACCGCGGCGGGTGGTCACCAGCGCGGAGAAGCCGTGCTCGGCGATCAGCCCGGAAAACGTGCGGCCCTCCTCGAACTGCGGTGCCGGGACACTGGCGACCCCGGGGAACGGCGCGCGGCGGGCCGGGCCGGTGTCGCCCATCAGCGCGTCGTAGCTGTTGTCCACGAGCGTCGTGATGACGACCTCGTCGACCGGTTCCAGAGCGATGGGGTCCACCGCCGTTCCCTCCGCCGGCCGCGGGAGGGTCGCCGCGACCTCGGTGGGCGAGCGGCCACCATCACACATAAACCCATGCTGCACCCCGGCGGCCTGGCGGCCAAGGCCCCGAGGCCGGCACTGGGCATTAATTCGTGATGCCGGAGGCGATTCGCTGCAGATCCGTGGGGAATGCTCACCGCCTCGACCGATCGAGGTCACGTCGCCTTGGGCACCTCGGACTTCACGGGGAGGAATAGCGCACGTTCGGGATATGTCCACTCCGGCAGTAAAACGAGCGGAACTGCCTACACACCAATGCTTTCCGAACATTGCAGGATGTGGAACCTCGACAAGAGGTGAGTGCCGTCCAGCTGCGGGGCTGGCGTACGTCAGCGGCACCTGCCGACAGCGCCCGACCGTGTGACCGGCGCGGAACCTACGAATGATGACACGGCGGCTGGTGTGTGCCGACAGTCACTATCGGGTAGACCTGGGGTGTGCTCGAGCTGCGCCCCAACTGCGAATGTTGCGACGTCGATCTTCCGCCCGCGTCGACGGAGGCGATGATCTGCACTTACGAGTGCACCTTCTGCCGTCGCTGCGTCGACGGCCACTTAATGGGTATTTGTCCCAACTGCGGCGGCAACTTGTGCCCCCGGCCGATCCGACCCACTTTCCTGCTTGACCGCAACCCGCCGTCACCGCAGCGCATCCACGCCGCGACCCCGTGCCCGCTGCCGTGAGCCAACGGCTGGGCCGCCTTGGTCAGTCGCTACGGTCTGAGCGCCGAGCTCGCAGGTATCGATGCGCTGACGAACGCGGCGATCGCGAGGTGACTGGTCTTCAACGGTGGGCAGTCAACCCGCCGCGGGCCGGGATCAGGCCCCCGACCTTGAGGACGGCGACCGCGAATGCCGAGGCGGCACGGCGAAGGACCCACAGATCCTGTCGCCACGCGCTGAGACGAGGCGCAGACCGCCGAAGGAATAGCGCACGTTCGGAATACGTCCACTCCGCCAGTAAACTAGGCGAAATTGCCTCTGCTGCAATAACATCGCGCGTGCAACATCGGAGCCGAGATTCTCGGAATCTATGGGCTCCGCTAGTTACGGTTTGCTCACGCGGTAGATGTCGATGTCCTCGGGCATGCCCTTGAGCCGGTGAGTGCCGAGGTGTTCGAAGATCATGCCCGAGCCGGCCGACAGGTCGCGAACAGTGCGGCTTGCCAGTATCTCTCCGGGTCCGGCCAGCGAACCGATTCGCGCTCCGACGTGAACGGCCATGCCGCTCCATTCCTCGCCGCGCTTCTCGCACTCGCCGACATGGATCCCCGCGCGGATTCGAATTCCCCGCGCCGCGAGGGCCGGCACGAGGTCCAGCGCGCACTGCGCCGCACTCGTTGGTCCGTCGAACAATGCGAAAACGCCATACGGTGTGCTTTGCGCGGCGGCCACCAAATTTCGGGAGCATCGCATCGACGAGTTGATCGTCGCGTCCAGCTGGCCGCGCCAGTGCGCGTCACCCGCCGTAGTGAGTTGTTCGGTGGAACCGACGATGTCGGTGAACACGACCGTCGTGAGCACTCGCTCGCTCGGTGCGGCGCTTGGTGTGTTACACGCGAACTCGACCACGTGCGCGCCCAGCAGGTCGAAGATGTCAAACGTGTTGTGGGCACCTGGTGGAAGTGTGCGAAGCTGCGCGCCACGGATACCGGCGGCCAAAGCCGCCGCGGCGTCCGGCGGGGCAAGTTGATCGTCGGGCCGAGCCAGCACGAGGCGGTGTACGAATGTCTTGGAGCACGCCGCGGATGTCGACGTCATCAAGGCTTGCCACGTCAGCCGAGCCATGGTGGGCGTATGCTCGACCGTTGGATCTTTCCGACCCATTCGCGCATCCCTGGCGTCTCGGCGCTTCGCCGAAGAAAATGTCGCACAGCGCGCCACTACCCCAGTCGTTGTCGATTTCCGCCGTCCGCGCCTCTGCCTGGGCAGGGGTCAGGCCCCACGGAAAATCTGGAAGCTCTTGGGAAAATCGTGCCGCAGTGCCGTACAAGACGAGCGAACCACCCGGTGAGGGTAGGTGGCCGCGAACAACACACTGGCCGCACCGCCACACCACGGTGGTCTCCGCCTCGCCGAATACCCGATAGGCGAGACGAACGGACCCATTGCCGGCGTAGCGGACGCGCCCGTCGTTCACCTGCACAGTCTCGCATCGCCGACTCCGGCGCACACGCGGTTCGCGTGCCGGATGCAGACCTGCGGGCGAGTCCGTTGGCTCGGTCTGAGCGCCCGCGTCCAGCTCGTTCACGAAGTAGCACGACACGGCTGAACAGATTCCGTCGGCGACGCTGTGGAAGCAGGCCAGCGGCGCAGGAGAGCCTGAGTACCGGGCCAGCGAAGCGATAGCCGAGTGCATATTCGAGCTGACGGCAGGACGAGCTGCCGACCTTCTCGGGCAACAATTCGCAATAGGTGAGAGAACCTGCGCTCTGCGCCTTGAGCCGTGGATGCGCGTCGTGGCAGATCGCTTGGATCCGCAGCGCTTCCGATGGAGGATGGCTGTTGTACTGATGCCGGCGGGCAGCGCCAATGGCAGGTCGAGCGTCACGATGCAACTTTGGCTCGAGCCCGACATGATCACCACCGACCTCACGACTGGTCGCTGAGCGGCCCAGACCGGAGGAATACCGCAGGTTTGGAATACGGTCACTCCACCAGCAATGGTCTACCGGCCGCCCGAAACGCCGGTTTACTCGTTCGTCAACTTAGATGGCCGCCCAGCAGATCGCCGACCCTGATCTGATGTCTTGACCCCGAAAACACAACGCCCGGCTGTGGTCCGAGATAGGCATTCCCAGACTCTCACCGGACTGCGTCATTACCATGACAGGCAGTCAGTCGCCACACTGAAATGCCTGTCACCACACTGTCCGCGGAGGTGCGCGGTGCCGACCTACGGCTTCTTGTGTGATCTCTGCGGCAGCTTCACGCTTGTCCGACCGATGTCGGAGGCCGCTGCGCAGGCGGTCTGCCCCGACTGCGGTGCGACCGCGCGGCGCGTGTTCGGCTCACCTGCGCTGCGCGCAGTCGATCCCGGACTGCGTCGGGCTCTTGACGCCAGCGCTCGCAGTGCGGATGCCCCACAACTAGCTTCTTCTGTACCAGGCCGTTCCCGCCGCGCCACCCCGAAAACGACCGACCCACGACACGCCCGACTGCCTCACCCCTGAAACTGGAGGTCCCTGTGCCCGACGTCGTCTTCTCCGTTGACCAGACTCGCTCGATGCGAAACCAGGCGGTGCCCGGCCACAACCGGTGGCACCCAGACATCCCGCCCGCTGTCAATGTCCGCCCGGGACAGTCGATCCGAGTCGAATGCCGCGAGTGGACTGACGGCCAGATCGGCAACAACGATTCCGCCAACGACGTCCGCGACGTCGACCTAACCCACGCGCACATGCTGTCCGGGCCGATTTACGTCGAAGGCGCCGAGCCCGGCGACCTGCTCGTCGTCGACATCCTCGATCTCGGTCCGGTACCCCAGGAAGTGGGAGACGCCCCCGGCCAGGGCTGGGGCTACACCGGGATCTTCGCAAAGGCCAACGGCGGCGGCTTCCTCACCGACCAGTTCCCCGACGCGTACAAGGCGATCTGGGACTTCGCCGGTCAGAAGTGCACCTCCCGACACATTCCCGGTGTCGAGTTCACCGGTATTACCCACCCTGGACTGTTCGGCACTGCTCCGTCGCCCGAATTGCTCGCGCGCTGGAACACCCGCGAGCGGGCGCTAATCGACACCGACCCGGAGCGGGTGCCGCCGCTGGCGCTGCCGCCGCTCGAGGAAAACGCATTGGGTGGCACGGCAATGGGAGACACGCTTGCGGCGATCGCCCGCGACGGCGCCCGCACAGTTCCGGCCCGGGAGAACGGCGGCAACCACGACATCAAGAACTTCACCCGCGGCTCACGGGTGTTCTACCCGGTCCATGTGCCGGGTGCGTTGTTCTCCGGCGGTGACCTGCATTTCAGCCAAGGCGACGGGGAGATCACCTTCTGCGGCGCGATCGAAATGGGCGGTTTCATCGACTTCCACATCGACCTGATCAAGGGCGGTATGCAGACCTACGGGGTGACGACCAACCCGATCTTGATGCCGGGAAACGTCGAGCCCCGCTACTCGGAATTCCTTACTTTCATCGGTATCGGCGTGGACCACGTCAGCGACACCCAGCTCTACAACGATGCAACTATGGCCTACCGCAACGCATGCCTCAATGCCATTGCCTACCTCGAGAAGTTCGGCTACTCCGGCGCGCAGGCCTACCTGCTGCTCGGGGCGGCGCCGATCGAAGGCCGGGTTAGCGGCGTGGTCGACATTCCGAACGCGTGCTGCTCGCTGTACCTGCCGACTGCGATCTTCGACTTTGACATCCGGCCTACGGCTACCGGGCCGGTGATAGCCGACCGCGGAAGTTGCGCCGTTTCATCGTGACGGAGCGCTCGACGCGCTGCCCGGCGTCGCCGGATAGTCGAGGATCGACCGGACATGGCTGATCTCCCTCAGCTCGCGAGGAGCTCTTTGAGGACGTCGTCGATGAACTTGATGTCGTCGGGGTTCGCGCCGCCGCCCGCGAAGTGGCCGTAGACGCCCGGAATGACGCGCAATTCGGCGTTCGGGATGTGGCTGACCGCGAACTCCTCGTCCTCGGGCGGGAAGTAGAGGTCCTTGAGCGCCGGCAGCACGATCATCTTGGCCTTGATGGTCCTCAGCGCCGCGACCTGGTCGCCGTCGAACCCGCGGCCGGGCGTCGCGCCGACGTTGCCGTTCTGCCAGGTCCACAGCATCGTCAGCAGGTTGTTCGGGTCGCGGCGGTCGAGGAAGAAGCCCTCCCAGAAGCCGACGAGGAAGTCCTCGAGGGAGGAGTAGCCCATCGTCTTGTACTCCTGCTGCCAGTAGAAGGCCTGCGAGAAGCCCCAGCCGGCGTACACGCGCGCGGCCGCGCGCAGACCTTTGGCCGGCTTCTCGCTGTACCAGCCCTCCTCGAACACGGCGTCCGCCGTCAGAGCAGACTTGACGCCCTCGAGGAACACGACGTTGTGCTCGCTCGTCTTGGACGAGCCGCAGAACGGGCACGCCCGCTGGACCATGTCCGGGTAGCTGACGGCCCACTGGTAGGTCTGCCCGGCGCCCATCGACCAGCCGGTCACGAGCGAGAGCGTCTCGATCCCGAACGAGGTCACGAGCTTGTGCTGCTGCTCGACCTGGTCGTAGAACGTGACGTCCGGGAAGCGCGCGGCGTTGTAAGGCGGCGGAGTGTTGGACGGCGAGCTCGAGAGCCCGTTGCCCAGCATGTTCGGGACGATGATGAAGTACTTGGCCGGGTCCAGGGCCATGCCGTCTCCGATCAGCCACTCGTTGTCCCAGTGGCGCCCCGAGTACCAGGTCGGGTACACGATCGCGTTGCTCTTGTCGGCGTTCAGCTCGCCGTAGGTCTTGTACGCGAGCTTGGAGTCGCGCAGCGTCGCGCCGTGCTGCAGCGTCACATCGCCGAGATCGAAGACCTCGTAGTCCTGCGGGAACTCATCCATCGGAATGGCACCTCCTCCTCGTGGAAAGCACCTGCCGCGGAAACAGTTGCTTCCGAACGGAACTGTTCCAGGCTACCGCCACGCCATCACGATCGATAACCACCCCACGGCAACGTCCTGACACCGCTCAAGCGACCCCAACCGAGGCACAACCACACCAACTTGAGGGTTGCTGGCCACTTCTCATCGCCGGACTCCACAGCCGAACCTAAACATTCCATCCCCACCCGCGCCACCGTGCGACAGTTATTCATCCGGTCAACACACCTGGGAACCCATCAGCCCCAATGGCTCTCGAACGCCGGTGTGCCGCTGTTTGTCTCGCACCGCCGCTAAACTCGGCTGCTGCCGTTTTGGCGCCAAGGCGTCACTGTCATGCCCCGATGCCAAGGTTGCTTCGCAAGCCACAGCCTGCAGGCCAGGCGTCCCCAAGTGCTGTGCATCACGTCTGGTATGGGCCGTTGGGCCCTATTCCTGAGTCGCGGTGCGCGACAGGATGATAGAAGCGTCGCGGCGTCACCGCTTGACCTGCGGGGCCGCCCGTTTGACCCGACACGAGAACGGCCGCGCTACTTCACCGACTCGGCTTGGGGTTTCAAGCTCAACGCGTTGGGTGGTGACCAAACCCGGCTGGTTGTCAGCGGTTACTGGGCGCTTCGGCCAAAGTGGTTGCAGCCCATCGTGAGCATTCTGGTGCTGGAGCCTTCGCACTGGATCATGCAGACCCGGCAGTTCACGAACCTGAAGCGGCGCACCGAGCAATCCGCGCCGCTCGAAGGGATGCGCCGATGACGAACGTGAGCATCGCCACCGGGCGCGGGCAGATGCCCGCCTTCGACGGGCGGCCGAAAAGCGTGTCGGCTTCGCGATGTTCGGATTCTGTCGCACCGCTCGATCAAAGTTTGCCGGGAAGTTGTTCTCATGGCTGAGTGAGTTTATTCGCCAGTCAATATCAGAGACATCGCCTCGGTCAGGCAACGATGGGCGACGTTCCGCGGCCGGTTCAGGAATTTGCTGGCTTCCTAGCCGCCGTTAGCTGGAGTGTACTATTAGTTCTATGTCCTCCAGCTCATCACGCCAACTGTTGCGCCTGGCAAGTGCGAGGTGACGATGGCGTTGCTACGGTGGTCCGGCCAGGTCGATAACTATTACTGGCTGACAGCAGTCATCGCAGCACGAGGAGCCCAGAGCAAGACCAGCCGGCTGGTCGCAGCGATCATTTTCTTTCTGGGCGTCATACCGTTGATATTGATTGCCAATGTCGCTGGTCCCCAGGGTTTGCGAGATAAGCTGCTGGCGGTTGCGGTCACCGTGTGCTGTGTCGGAATGGCGTCACTGTGGTGGAGGCATCGTTGGCCCACCAGGAGACAATCGCAACTATGCGTGGTGATCGGTACGGGATGCATCGCGGTGGCATGCCTGATCGCGAACGACCCTTTGATGGGCCTTCTGGGGTCCACCTCATTTGCTATTTTGGCCGCTTTTGTCACGTTTTTCCATGGTGGCAGATTGCTGGCGTTCACCTGGACGGTGGGCGCGGCCACGCTGACCGCTCTGGCGCTGCGTTTGGCCGCTATCAACACCGCCGTGGCGGTGTCCAGCGTCGTCCTGGTTGCCCTGGTGAATGTATTCGCCGTGTTCCTCTGCCGCACAGCGATCCGGTTGATCGACAACGATAATCGCCACGACGGTATCGAGCCGCTCACCGGCCTGCTCAACCGCGACGCGTTCTCCGAGAAGGTCGCCGAGCTGATCGGCGCCCGCAGCCGCCAGGATGACCGATACCTCGTCGTCGCCGTCGTTAACCTCGACAGCTACTCGCTACTGCTCAGCGTGGGCGGCGCAGCCGGGGGGAATCGGGCTCGCATCGCCGCGGGCCAGCAGTTGCGAGCGATCCTGCGGCGTGACACGGTCCTGGCTCACGTTGGCGACGCCGAGTTCTTGATCGCCGAGATCTTCACGACACCCGATCCATCCGCCCTCATTGAACGAATCCGCGGCACGATAACCGATCCACCGTCACGCTTGACCGCGAGTATCGGCGTGGTCACCACACCACTGCGCCCGCTGGCAGCTCATTCACCGCACGACGTACTCGAGGAACTTCTCACCGTCGCCACCACGGCCATGCGTGAGGCGCGCAAGGCAGGCGGCAACCAAGCCCGCACGGTACTGAATCCCACACTGACCGGGCTCGATACACCCACCGGCCCACACCAGTCGGCCGACGACGAACCTGAGCAACGCGACCAATGACCCACAGGTGTCCAGACGAAGAGACAGGAGCCGCGGTTCTCTTGGCGGCTGCACGAGCGGAGGAAATGCGCACGTTCGGAATACGTGCACTCCACCTGCAAACTAGGCGGACGGCTGACCCGGTTGCGCGCGGTCACTTGGTGGCCGGCGGCCCGCAGCTCATCGGCGAGCAGCGAGAAGCGGGTGATGTCCCAGTCAGACACGGCTATTCGACGAGCTTGCCGATGGTGGACACCTCGCGCATGAGGTCGGCAACGCTGGACGGGATGGGAGGTATGGGTTCTCGTGTCAGTTGGCCTGGGCCGGACCAGACCAGGTTGACCTGTAGCGATTTGTCGACGTCGGGGTAGTCGGAACGGTTGTGACAGCCGCGGGTCTCTCGTCTTTCGAGGGCGGCTTCGAGGGTCGCGCGCGCAGCCATGATCATCGACCTGAGGTCGAACGCGTGGGCCAGTTCGTGATATCCGGCGATGTCGGGGTGCACACCGATGTGTGCCAAACGTTCTTCGATGGCAGCGACCTCACGGAGCCCGGTTCGCAATCCCCTTTCGTCGCGTACGACGCCGGCGTGCTCGGTCATCGTGTTGCGGATGCCGCGTTGCAGGAATCGAACGTTTTCGCCGCCGTCGGCGGACAGGAAGGCGTCGATCTCGGCGCGGGCATCAGAAACTGCTGCAGAAGAGCGCTGTTGAGCGGTGAGTCCCGCGGAGTAGGCCGCGGCGGCCGTCCCGACGATACGCCCGTATACGAGCAGTTCGATCAGTGAGTTGCCGCCCAGCCGGTTGGCGCCGTGCAGCCCACTGGAGGCTTCGCCGATCGCGTAGAGGCCTTCCACGTCGGTGCTGTGATCCTCGGAGCGCACCCAGACGGGTATGACCGCCGGCAGCGAGGATCACCGCGTCCGCATGGATGACGTAGCGGGTGCCGTCGCCCAGATCGAAACCGTACGCACCGAAGATGACATTGTCGCGGACGAGGAGTTCCGTGATGTAGGCCGAATCGAGGATCGGGATGGCCAGTTGCGCAGCTCGGTTCACGAGGGCGCGTTGAATCTCGAGGCCGGTGTAGTCGCCGGCGAAGGCGGTGCGGCGGAACGTGTGTGCGCCGAAGAAGCGTTGCGAAATCCTGCCGTCTTGTTCGCGGGCGAAGTTCATGCCATAACGTTCCAGGTCGCGAATCCCCTGCGCGGCACCCTCTGTGACGATCTGCACCGTGTGCGGGTTGGCCAGTAGGTAACTTTCCTTCAAGGTGTCCGCGGCGTGCTGTTGCCAGCTGTCCTCGGGATCCATCGTCGCCAGCGCCGCGTTGATGCCGCCGGCCGCCAAAGTGGTGTGAGCGTCGGCTTTGGGCCGCTTGCCCACCGCCAGCACGTCGATTCCGCGTTCAGCCAGTTCGATTGCTGCGCGCAAGCCCGATCCACCAGTCCCGATCACAAGAACGGACGTCGAGATCTGCTGTTCGAATGTCTTCATGGATACCTCGTATCGCCGTCGTAGTGATCACCTGCCAATAAAGACCGAGTAGCCGTGCGATCTGTGACAGCTGCGCCGATGGCCCTGGGGCGACACGGGGTTGTCACGAATCGGGGGGCTGTCTGGTCACTGCTTACGACTGATGGCTACTGGTGGCTGTGCAGCGCACTGAGAAAGGGATCAGCATGAAGATTGTCGTCATCGGGGGAACGGGTCTGGTGGGATCCAAGGTGGTTCACCTGCTCACTGAGCATGGACACGACGCGGTTGCCGCCTCTCCCAACACCGGGGTGAACACAATCACCGGCGAGGGGCTGGCCGAAGTCCTGACCGACGCTGCTGTGGTGGTGGATGTCTCCAACTCGCCGTCGTTGGACGGCGAGGCTGCGCTGGAGTTCTTCCAGACATCGACGCGCAACCTGCTCGCCGCCGAGGTGGCGGCCGGGGTCGGCCATCACATCGCGTTGTCGGTGGTGGGCACAGACGAGCTGGCAGAGGCCGGAAGTGGCTATTTCCAAGCAAAATCCGCTCAGGAAGAGCTGATCGCGAAGGCTGAGGTTCCGTACTCGATCGTCCATGCCACCCAGTTCTTCGAATTCCTGAAGAACATCACCGCTGAGGCCACCGACGGCGACACCGTCCGACTCGCGCCGGTGTTCATCCGGCCGATCGCGTCGGCCGATGTCGCGAAGGCGGTGGCGAAGACCTCGGTCGGCGAGCCGCTGAACGCCATCAAGGAGGTCGCCGGCCCAGAAGAGTTCCGCTTGGACGAACTCGTGAGGAAAACACTGGCTTCGCGCAACGACCCCCGCACGGTCGTCGCGGATCCGCACGCACGTTACTTCGGCGCCGAACTCGGCGAGCACACCCTGACTCCGGGTAAGGACGCGACCTTGTTGGACACCCGGCTTGCGGACTGGGTTCTCGAGGCCGCTGCCGTCAAGTAGCCACTAGGGCCATCTCCGACAGCTTCTCTTCGTCGGAGGTGGCCCGGCCACGGCGTCAGCCAATTCGGAGACGTACCAATGACGACGTTGCTTGAAGCCCCGCTGCGTCCGCTCCTCGCCGAAGGTGAACTGACTCCGAGTCAGCGACGCTCATACCTGAGGCGCATCGGAATCTTTCACACCCCCCGCGCCGACCTCGATGCGCTGCGATCTCTACAACGAGCGCATCTGCTCGCGGTGCCCTACGAGAACTTTGACATCCACCTCGGTCGCACGATGGGCCTGGACGTCGAGGTCAACGTCAACAAGCTTGTCGAGCATCGCCGAGGCCGACTTCCAGCCTGGATGTACGTACAGTCAGACCGCCCCTGATGCACCGTTTACTCGGTATCCGTTCTGCACACTGCGAAGACAAGCCGGACGCATCACCCTAAGCGGCATGACGCTCACCGAGACCATTCAGCGCAGCAAGCAGAGCATTCAGCTGCGCCCAGCACAGTTGGGCCCGGTGTTGGCCAACCAGTTCGGCTTGAATCTGAGCAACGAAGACCTCACGACACTCGCGGCCGCCCGGAGGTAAGGCACCGAGCGTAGGACGAATGCGCGCCTGTGCGACACCAGCGATCGCCGCGGCGTAACGCCACCAACGCCGGGTCCCAGTAAAGCCACCGGCATGGCTGGCCGCGCCCTCGACGAAGCCGCCCACGGCATCGCCATTATGGGCACCTAGGCCGCGGGCGGTGCCGTAGCGCCAGTTCTGTCACAAACCGGGCAGCTACCCGGTCTGAGGTAGTGATCCGACAGAACTGAGGACAGCGTGCGCAAGATCCTGGTGGTGGGTGGCGGCTATGGCGGCTTCTACACGGCGTGGAAGCTGGAGAAGCTGCGTCGTGATGAGGCAGAGCTGACGATCGTCGACCCGCGCCCGTACATGACCTATCAGCCGTTTCTCCCCGAGGTCATGGCCGGTTCGGTCGAGGCCCGCCAAGCGGCGGTATCGCTGCATCCACGAGGCGCAGACAGCCTGCATCAAAGCCGAAAAGTCAACGCCGACAGGGGAGATTACAGTTCACCCAGCAGAGCAGATGTCGCTCACCGACGTTCTCGATGAACGGCAACATTTGATCAACGTCGCGATCGGTGCGCTGTCGTCGCACGACAACGCTCAGCGCGTCGTGCATCAGACTTATCTGCACTGGTATGGACTCAGCGCAGACGACCGCGCCCGCGTCCGAGTTCCGCGTGTCTGGCTGACGCGTGTTGCGCGCCGCATAAGCGGTGACATTGGCGTATCCGGGCAGGGGCACACCGACGTCGACGCGAACAGTTCGGCAGTGTCTGGAAAAGCGCTGCCAAACACGGCAACTGAGGCGCTCGACGTGACCGACCCATGGAATCGATTCCTGCTCGACACATCGAATGCCCAGTCCGTGGACTGTCCCGCCCCGATTCATCGACACTTGTCAGCGCCGGCCGACCGCCCCGTCGAACCAAGGAGCAACGATCCGTCGTTCTCCAAGCGCGCTGCAACAGTTGTGCGTGCCTTCCGCATCGCCTGTCAGGCCGGCGACCGTGTGGGTCTCGCAGCGACTCTCGCACCCGATGTCACATCTGTGACCGATACTGGCGGCAAGGTGCGGATCGCACGGCATGTCGTTCATGGCGTCGATCGTGTGAGTCGATTCCTGGTCAGCCTACTGGCGCGACAACGTGCTATCACGGTCTTCGAGCAGGCCATTAACGGCCAAACAGGACTCGTAATTCAGCGTGACCAACAGGTGGTCGCCGTCGTCAGCCTCAACATCCACGGCGACCGCGTGCGCGACGTATGGATCGTGCTCAATCCAGACAAACTCCGTCGCTGGAACCGGCCATGACCGCAGCGCACCACGAGACGCACGCACAGGCTCGACCACACGTTCCAGATAGCCGAGAAGGCGTCCCCCCACCACCTTTGACGACACGAGTCCGCAGCCGACGCGACGCCGATGAATACCGCACACTTGTAATACGGTCACGCCACCAGCGGAGCGGAACTGCTTAGACGCCAACACTTTCCGAACCTTCCAGGCTGCGGAAGCTTCACGGAAGGTCGTGGTTGGCGCATCTTCGCCTGGCGCCTCACAGAACATCACAGCCGGGCGTCACCTGTCTGATTCCTGGCCAGTGGGCAGAGCGAACCCGGCCCCGGCGGATGCGTTAGCGGCCGCCCGACGCGGTGTGGGGCGAACCCGCCAGCGGGGTGGTGCCGAGGTACTGGGTTAGCGGTGAGAGGATGGGGACAGCAAGCCTTCCGCTACCCGAACTGCCCGGGCTGGTAGTCGCCCGCGGGCTGCTGGGTGATGACGTTCAGTCTGTTGAAGGCGTTGATGATGGCGATCTGGGCGACGATGGCCGTGAGCTGCTCATCGTCGAAGTGCTTGGCCGCGTTCGCCCAGGCCTCATCCGTGACACCGCCACCGTCGGCGATGCGGGTGCCCTGCTCGGTGAGCTCCAGCGCGGCCCGCTCCGCCTCGGTGAAGACCTTCGCCTCCCGCCATGCGGCCACCAGGTTGATTCGCACCGAGGTCTCGCCCGCCTGCGCGGCGTCCTTGGTGTGCATGTCGAGGCAGAACCCGCAGCCGTTGATCTGGCTCGCCCTGATCCTTACCAGTTCCTGGATTGCCGTCGGCAGGGTCGAATCATCCACGACCTTGTTCGCCGAGACAATGGGCTTGACGACCTTCGCCGCCAGGTCGTTGTTGAACAAGTCGAGCCGAGCTTCCATCATGATCTCCGTGGTTTGTTGTGTTCTCTTGTCAGTACGACGACGTAGCCTCTCGGAATGTCAGGCGATCCCGCGAACCTCACAGTTCGGTGTGGTGTCTCGTCGAACTTGTGGGGGCAGTTGCGACCAAGGGAGGCCGGCGGCACCATGAGCACCCAATCCGGGCCAGGACGTAGTCGGCCCGACCCGAACCTGAGCGCGATCATGAGCGAGCGGCGCCAGCTCATCAATCTCGCCTACCGGCTCCTGGGCTCCGTGGCCGATGCCGAGGATGCCGTTCAAGAGACCTACACCCGCTGGTATGCCATGTCCCCGCAACAGCAGGCAGCCATCGAATCCCCCGGCGGCTGGCTGACAAAGGTAGCCAGCCGCATCTGCCTGGACGTGCTCGGCTCGGCACGGGCCAGACGGGAACGGTATGTGGGCGAATGGATTCCCGAGCCGCTGCCCGAACCTGCAGAGTGGATCAGCGGGCGGCGCGGCGGCACAACCGTCGACCCGGCCGACCGGGTCACCCTCGACGAGTCGGTCAATATGGCCTTCCTGGTCGTGCTCGAATCGATGACCCCGGCCGAGCGCGTCGCGTTCATCTTGCACGACGTCTTCCGCTACTCGTTCCCGGAAGTGGCCGAGATCGTCGGCCGTACGCAGGCGGCATGCCGCCAGCTGGCCTCCTCGGCCCGCCGCCGCATCCGCGCGTCGCAGGCTCCCGCGATCCCTGAGGCCCAGCAGGCCGGCCTCGTGAGGGACTTCAAAAAGGCATGGGAAGACAAGGACATCGACGCCCTCATTGGGCTCCTCGACCCCGGCGCCACGGTGATCGCCGACGGCGGCGGCAAGGTTAGCGCCCAGCTCCAGCCGATCGAGGGCGGCGGGCAGATCGCCCGTTTCCTGGTCGATCTCGCCGACCGGGCACCCGGCAACGTGACGTTCCTCGAGCGTACGGTGAACGGTCAGCCCGGCCTGGTGGCTCAGCAGGATGGCGCCACAGTGACGGTGTTCGCGTTCGATTTCGTAGGCGACCGGATCACGCACATCTGGGCAGTACGAAACCCCGACAAGCTCGTCCTCTGGCCGACCGGCTGACGCGCGCCATGGCCCGCGACTCCAGAAGCTGACCCACGGGGCAAAGTAGGCGCGAGTTCCTTGGTGCCGTTCTTGTAGGCGTCGAGGTGGCGGCAGATCGCGGGCCTTGAGCACCTGGATTTCGGTGAGGCTGGCGGGTCGGCCGCCGACCCTGCCGCGGGAACGAGAATCTACGAAACCATCGCCCGACGGCCGGGGTTGCAACCGGTACCGGGGTACGGGTTTACCGTTGAAGTATGTGTAGCTCCGAGATTGATGTCTCCGAATCGTGGGTAGCGCCGTCGTGCACGCTGCCCACCGCCGAGGAACCGGTGCGGGTCGCCGAGTTCGATCGGTTCTTCAGCGACGCGGTGCGCGCCGCGGACCGGCTGTCACGCACCCGGCTGAGGCTGGATCTCGAACCGACCGCCGAGATGGCCGCGCGGGCGGCCGGCCTAGTGGTGCGGGAGACGGCATGCTGCTCGTTTTTCACGTTCATCCTGACCGCAACCGGCGGGGCGCTGGAATTAGGCGTCGCGGTTCCGGACAGCCACGTGGAGGTGCTGGATGGGTTGGCGGCACGGGTCGCCGAGGTGCGGGCGTGACCGGGCTGCGTAGCGGGCAGGTCGCTGAGGCGGCCGGGGTGAACCTGCAGACGTTGCGTTATTACGAGCGGCGCGGCCTGCTCGCCGAGCCCGACCGCACCCTCGGTGGGCACCGGCTGTATCCGGCCGAGACGGTGACGGTGCTGCGTGTCATCAAAGCGGCGCAGCGACTGGGCTTTTCGCTGCAGGAAGTGGCCGACCTGATCGACGTCGGCACTCATCGGCACGTTCGGTGGTCCGAGGGTCTGCAAGCGCGGGCCCGGCACAAGCTGGCCGAGGTCGACGCGAGGATCGCCGATCTGACAATCATCCGGCAGTCACTTCAAGCCGCGCTTGAGGCCGGCTGCGAGGACCTGATCACCTGCGCGGCCAACCCGCAGTGCCCGCTGCCATTCGCCGAGTTGGCCCATGACCCCGTCATAAGCCGATGCGAGCACTACGACGGCGATGCGCGTTGACGTCGGGGGTGGCGCCAAACCCGTCCCAGCCAGGAGTGATCGGTGGTGGCCATCGCCGCGCTCATCCTCTGCGGTGTATTCATCGTGCTCGCTGGCGGCGCGCGCCCGATCCTTCAGCGACGCCGTACCGGCGACGCCGGGATCCGGCAGTTCTCCGCCCGCCCCGCCACCGTGCAATGGTGGGCGCACTCCAGCGCCGGAATCGGCGGCGTGACAACGGGAGTGGCAGCACCCATCGCCGACCTGATGGGTATGGCGCTGCTCGGGTTTCTCGACCACCCCGTTACTCGCGGTTCGGCGTGGCCCTTACCGGGCTCGGCATCTTCGCAACCTTCGCTGCCCAATTGGCAATGGGAGCCTCCTGGCGCATCGGGTTGGAAACCACCGAGAAGACCACCCTGGTCACCAAGGGCCCGTTCCGGTTCGTCCGTAACCCTGTGCTTAGCGCCGCACAGCTCACATTCCTCGGCCTGACACTGATGGTGCCCACATCGTCGCTGTCACCGGCTTCGTCGTCACGCTCATCGGCAACCAGCTGCAAGTACGGGTAGTCGAGGAACCACATCTGCGCCAGCTGCACGGCACCGCCTATACCGAATACGCGTCGCACGCAGGCCCGTTCCTGCCGGGCATCGGGCGGTTGCGTTCAGGCTGACGACTGCTGGAGCATTGGAAGAAATAACGCACAGTTCGAATATGGTCACTCCACCAGCATTCTGAGCGGAGTCGCATGCACACCAACGCTTTCCGACGACTTCACAGGCAGCGGTGCGATCACTGCCCGTCAGTCCCGAGATCGTGCAGCGCGTCGCTAGACACCGCCCTTCCAGCCGGTGAACTGCCCACGAGGCTCATGCCTATCGCAAAGCAGGTCTTGCCGCAGGCTCAGCCATACTGGCTTCGGAGCTGCTCCATGGTTGTTGCGCCGGCAACGAGTTGGTCGAGCGCGGCAGTCATGCTGGGGCAATCGCGCGTCGGGTGGGCGTGCGGGCAGTTCAACGCGTGAGTTAAGAACGTTTGCGCCCCATGGGCCTGCTCGATGAGGTTATCCAGCTCGGTAATCTGCTCTCGTACGATGTCGCGCCACTGCGCACTGGGGCCATCGAGGATCGCGGCGGCGGTCTCCAGCGGTATGCCCAGGTGATGCGCGATCTTGATGAAGGCCAGTCGCCGCAGCTCGTCGCGACCGTAAACCCGGCTGCCGCCCCTCCGTGTCCGCACGGGCACCAGGCCGCGCTCGTCGTAATAGCGCAGAGCGGACGTGTTGAGGCCCACCTGGTGCGCGGCCTCACCAATCGATATCAGTTCCATGGGTTCCATTTGACTTCAAGTCGGCTTGAAGGGCCAGGATGCAGCCATGACCGTGGCAACGTATGCCAAGCCGAGCACGTGGACGCGTCGGCTTCCGCCGGCATTCGTGACGGACCTGCCGGTGTTGGTGGTGCTGGTGCTGGCGTGGGTCACCGTTCCGGTGTTCTGGGCGCACCTGGCCATCGGTCTGGCGCTGATCGCGATCGTCGGAATGCACTTGTCCACGCGACGGCGTCTGCCGATGCGTGGTGTGCGGATCCGGCGCCGACTCGCATACGCCGTGTTCCTTGTTGCCGCGACGGCGATGGCGGTAACCGGGCTGTTGCGGTGGGCCGGGGTGCCACGCGAATACGTGTGGCACGGCGGGATCAGTTACCTGGTGCTCGGACTTGCGGGGGTGCACCTGTGGTCGGTTCGGCGTGCCCTGCGAGCGCGGTTCCGGCCGCGGACCCGGGGAGAGCGGAGCCAACAGCAAAGGAGGGCATTATGAGTGAAGAGCGGTTCGACACAGTCGTGATCGGCGCCGGGCAGGCCGGGCTCGCGATCGGGCACTACTTGGCCCGGCAGCGTTCTGACTTCGTCATCGTCGATGCGGGCGACCGGGTCGGGCAGTCGTGGGATGCGCGGTGGGACTCGTTGCGACTGTTCACTCCGGCGCACTTCACGCATCTGCCGGGTCTGCGGTTTCCGGGACCGCGCCGACGCCTGCCGCCGAAAGATGAGATGGCCGAATACCTTCGGTCCTACGCGGCTCGGTTCGCGCTTCCAGTCCGGCTGCGCTGGCGGGTCGATGAGCTCAGTCGAGACGGTGACGGCTACCTGGTCTCGTCGGCCGGCCGGAGCCTGCGAGCGGACACCGTGGTGGTCGCGACCGGACCCGCCATGCGCCCGCGGGTGCCGGATGTTGCCGATCAGCTCGATCCGGCAATCCATTCGCTGCACTCAGTCGATTACCGCAACCCCGGACAGCTGCGCAACGGTTCGGTCCTCATTGTCGGTGCCGGCAACTCCGGTGCCGAGATCGCGCTGGACCTGGCAGCTACCCACGAGGTCATACTCGCCGGGCGCGACACCGGCCGCATACCTATTTCCCTCGGCGGACCGACCTATCGGGTCATGAACCACCTATTGACCACCAATACCCGCCTCGGCCGGCGGTTTGCGGCCAGCATCCACGCCGGCAAGGGCACCCCACTGGTTCGGGTTCGTCCGGCCGATCTGGCCGAAGCCGGCGTCGAACGCGCACCGCGCGTGGTTGGGCAGGTCGACGGGCGTCCCCGACTCGAGGACGGGCGCGCGCTTGACGTTGCCAACATCATCTGGTGTACCGGGTATCGACCTGACTACTCCTGGATCGCTCTACCGCACTTCCCGCGCGACGAGCAACCCGCTCACCAGCGGGGCGCCGTGCTCGATCACCCCGGTTTGTATGTCATCGGACTCCCGTTCCTGTTCCGAATGGCCTCGTCACTGGTCGGCGGTGTCGGCTCGGACGCCAGGCACATCGCCCACCTCATCGCACGGGACCAGCAAAAAGCCCACCGCAGCAGCCACGAGCGACGAAACGAGGGCACTCGTATCTGATCAACCGAGAGACCTTATCCGTGAGATTTTCTTGAGACCAGCTGAGGAATAGCGCACGTTCGGAATACGTCCACTCCGCCAGTAAAACGAGTGGAATTGCATCTGCTAAACACCCTGGGGGTCAAAAGCTTTCAGCACGCACTCCGACTCCGTGAATATCTTCTTGCGTGAATTCAAACACCGTCGTCGCTCTGTCGAACATGAACCCAGCACGCACGATGCAAACGCAGTCGGTAGCGCGCATTGGAATACGACGGCTCAGACGCCGGTAGCCCCGTCAATGCGTTCGCGGATAAGGTCCGCGTGGCCGCTGTGCCGCGCATACTCACCAATCATGTGCGTGTAGATCCAGCGCAGGCTCACCCGGGCGCCCATGAACGGACTGGTGTCGTCCAACCCCCGGGCAGCACAGTTGACGCGGGCGTGAGTGATCTCGTCCTGCCAGATGGTCACAACGGTGTGGAACGTCGCCTGTTCGGACACCTCAAACCCGCCGTCCAGGCCCGCTGGGTCGGCGTCTGGGTCGTAAATCGGCGGGTTCCGGCTGTGCGATCCGAACGGTTGCCGCCGGCCGACGACGGCCCACTGCCGGAATTGTTGGAGGAGGCGTACCGCCGCATTGAAGCCCGGGACGCGCCGGCCGACGTTGCTGACTGGCTCACACGCGTGTGCGGCCATGAGGTGAGTGCCGACGGCGTGCCGTGAATCCTGCTGGCCGCCAAGGGATATCGCGACCCAACAGGTTCGCGGAGCACAGCTGCAGCGGATGAAAACCGCACCACTTGAGGACCGGCGTGGCCGATGTTTGCGGGGGGCTCTGGTGGTTTGAAGAGGTCCGGTTATTCGCAGCCTTGTCTTCGTCAGGTGTGATTAGCTCGGTGTCGGTAGCCGTCCCGGTTGCGGCCCCTGGCACTGGTGGAAGGAGCTAATTCATGTTGCTCTCAGGTCGTGGCGCGCGTCGTGCGCTAATTGGATTGATCGGGAGCGGGGCGCTGGCAGGCGCAACGCTAATTGGTGCGGCCTCGTTGGCGTTTGCTCAACCCCCGCCCGCCCCGCCGCCCCCAACGCCGCCGCCGGGCTGCACGGCAGCTGATCTAGCGCAGGTGTCAGGGATTGTCGGGACGGCGATGGGGAACTATCTGTTCACCCACCCGGATGTCAACAACTTCTTCACCAGTCTTCGTGGGCGGCCAAACGAAGAGATTCGCGGCGAAGTCCAGAGCTATATGGACGCCAACCCTCAGGTCGAGTCCGAGATCAACGGGATTCGCCAACCTCTGACCGACCTGAGGAATCGCTGTGACGCCCCAGCACCGACTGGTTTACCTGCGGCGCCGCTAGGCCCGCCCTGACCGTTACTGCCGCGCCGAGTTCAGACGAAGACTGCGGACACAGCCCTCTCGCAGTCGAGGAGTTGCGCTGGCGCGCGACAGATACGGCAATACTGACAACACGCGGTGAGACCGGGTATGCGGCCGTTTCGCACGCAGACCGCATTCGGCGGACGAGTTGGTCATGCAAGCAAACATCGACTACGGCGTTAGCTCACCAACGTAATAAGGTTGGTAATCCCCGATTTTCGCCATGTCAGCGTCATATGCTTTGACACCAAGACAAGGGTGTATGCCCCAACACGATGCAGGTCAGTGATCACGGGTGAGGAGAGGACCATGATGAGTCATTGGACACGGACATGGACCGCCGCGGCGGCGACCGTCTTGGCGCTCGCAGCCGTCCCCGGGGCTATCGTCATAATTCAGACCCCCGGAGTCGCCAGCGCGGACGTGTGTGTTAGCGGTGGCCGGCGCGTTTCGGTGAGTGGGTGCGCCAACATCGCCGATGCAGTCGCACCTTACGTTCCGCCGCCGGAGTACTACGCTCCAATGCCGTATGACCCACCGCCGCCGCCGAACGTCACCGGGTGTGTCAGCTACAACGGCCGCTGGGTGAACGCCAGCGGATGCAATTGAGCCGCTTGGCGACAGCCAGCCTTGGCTCCCCGGGTGGGTAACCGAGCAGCTCGGTCGCTCGCGCGATCCGCTTGAGCACCGCCGACGACCCGGCGGCAGCGCGGCTGCGCGGCTGCGCGAAACGCTGCGCGTCTACCTGGAGGAGGCGGACAACGCGCCGCGCGCCGCCGCTCGGCTGTACACCCACCGCAACACGAACTGGCCCTCGAACTGCGGCGCCACCTCCCCCGCTGGCTACCTGAGCAAAATGAGCGGAATCGCCTGCGCGCCAACACCTTCCGAACACTGCCGCACGCCTGCCTCGCGGCGGCACGCGCCACCTGAACCGCACATACGGATCCCAGATGTGTTTTCTTCCGCATATGCGGTGAATTGTGGTTGTTTCCTCGGTGTTGTGCGGATAGGATCCGCCGGTGCCGATGATTCGAATCCGCGAGGCGGCCGAGCTGCTGGGCGTCAGCGACGACACGGTCCGGCGGTGGATCGACGATGGCAGTCTGTCGGCCGGTCAGGACGAGTCGGGTCGCAAGGTGATTGCTGGGGACGCGCTCGCGCAATTCGCCAGCGCGAATGCGGCTCGGGTCGCGCCTGATCCGCTCGGGGTCGGCAGCTCGGCGCGCAACCGCTTCGTCGGATTGGTCACCAAGGTGGTATCCGACAAGGTGATGTCCCAGGTCGAAATGCAGTGTGGGCCATTCACGGTCGTATCGCTGATGAGCACCGACGCCGTGCGCGAGCTGAACCTCGAACCCGGCAGTGTCGCTGTCGCCGTCGTCAAGGCGACCACGGTGATCGTCGAAACCCCCGGAGGAGACAGGTGAAACGCGCCATTCGGCTGACCCTCACCGGCGTGGCGTCGCTGGCGCTCGTCAGCGGCTGCGGCACGTCGACCGATTCGTCGTCGCCACCCAGCGACTCGTCGACCGGGACGATCGTTGTTTTCGCCGCGGCGTCGTTGAAGAAGTCGTTTACCGATATCGGCGAACAGTTCAAGACCGACAACCCGGGCGCATCGGTCGAGTTTTCCTTCGCGGGCTCCTCGGATCTGGTCACCCAGTTGACCCAGGGAGCACCGGCTGACGTGTTCGCCTCGGCCGACACCAAGAACATGGACAAAGCGGCTCAAGCCGGTCTGCTGGCCGCCGGCCCGGTGAACTTCGCATCGAACACGCTGACCATCGCCGTGGCACCCAGCAACCCGGAGAACATCAGCTCTTTCCAGGATCTGGCCCGGCCGGGCCTCGACGTGGTGGTGTGCGCGCCGCAAGTGCCGTGCGGATCGGCCACCCAGAAGGTCGAACAAACCAGCGGTGTGCAGCTCAACCCGGTCAGCGAGGAATCGTCGGTCAGCGATGTGCTCAACAAAGTGACCACCGGCCAGGCCGACGCCGGGCTCGTCTACATCACCGACGCGAAGGGCGCTGGCGACAAGGTCACTTCAGTTCCGTTCGCCGAAGCCGCCAGCGCCGTCAACACCTATCCGATCGCGGCGCTCAAGGGATCCACGAACCCCGACCTGGCGCGGAAGTTCGTCGACCTCGTCACCGGTGACACCGGTCAGACGATCCTCAGTCAGGCCGGCTTCGCCAAACCATGACCGCGACTGACGCCCGACGCGCTCAGGAATAGCGCAGGTTCGGAATATGGTCACTCCGCCAGTGAACCGGGCGGAATTGTTTACGCGCCAACGCTTTCCGAACAGGGCAGGATATGCAATCTCAATGAACGGTAACGATCGGTTCGGGGATTCGGTCCCGCGCCACGACCGGCGACCTGCGCGACACAGCGCGATACACCACACGACGCCCACGCGGCCAATGTGCAGCGGTGTGGCGATGATGCAGGTGATGAATCAATCGTTCGCGAGTCGAGGCGCGTTGGTCCCGGTCGTTATGCGGACTTTGTGTCGACAACACCCGATACATGGTCTATGTCGCGCACCAGGTGGAATGGATAGATCAGCCAGCGTCAGCACGGTTGTCTGACTCCCGCGCCACGGCGCGCAACCAGGCGCGAACGATCTCGTCCAGCAGCTCGGACCCGGGCGTCTCGAAGCCCATGAGCCCCTCCGCCAATGGCCGGGTCAGCAGATGGACGACGATCGGGCCGGCCAGGAGTTGGATAGCCAGCACTGGGTCCATCCGCCGGAGTCGGCCCGCCTGCATCTGGTTGCTCAGGTACCCGACGAGGTCGGGGAGTCCGCGCGCCATGCTCTCTCGCATGCCCTCAGCAGTGTCCGGATCGCCCTGGAGCAGTTCGAACACCATGCGCAGCAGCACTCCGACGCGGCCCTGCATGGCCTCGGCGATGGCCTGGGCGACAGCTGGCATCACATCTTCCGGGTCGCCTTTGGGCATGGCGTCGATGACATCGGCAACCGGCTCCCACGGTGAAAACGCGCGGATCAGCTCGCCGAACAGCGCCGACTTACCTGGGAACAACCGATAGAGCGTGGCGCGCGATACCCCGGCAGCTGCCGCCAGCTCGTCCATCGACAACTCCGCCAGACCCTGGCGGCCCACCCGATCGAGCGCCGCATCCAAGATGCGCTGCCGCGCACTCGGTTCTTGTGCGCAACCCGCTTCGCGCAGCAGGGCCTGGCGGCTGCCGAAGAGTCGGTACAAGGTGCGCACCGCGACGCCTGCAGCCGCGGCCAACTCTTCCATGGTCGGCTGACGTCCGTCCCCGCAGGCACGTCGGGCGGCTGCCAGTGCGTCATTGCGTGACCTGTCCGCAGACATGGCGCTATATTAGACGAGACATCTCGTCTCATGCTGCGCCAGCCAGATAGGAGGCGACCCATGGGCGGTACAGACAATCCGGGGCCCAACGTCGTCTTCGGGCGGAACCCCGCGTCGTGGGTGGTCGCCCTGTCGGGTCTGCGGGCCACCCTGCTCTTTATGCGTCGCCGCGACGGCGACCGTCTTCGCTGGTATCGGGTGGTGTACTGGCTCGCGTACCGCCTGGGGCTCACGGTTTGGCGGCGGCCGGCACCGCCGGCCGATCTGGTCGCTCTGGTCGAAGGCCCCTCGCCGCTACACGCGGGACGTGCCCTTGATCTCGGGTGCGGCACCGGCACCGACAGCATCTACCTCGCCAGGCACGGCTGGGACGTCACCGGCGTCGACATGGTGCCCAAGGCGCTGGCAACCGCTCTTAGTGACGCCGCCGCTGCGGGCGTCGCCCCGCGTTTCGTCCGAGGCGACGTCACCCGCCTGCACGATCTGGGCGTTGGCGACGGCTACACCCTGGTGTTGGACTTCGGCTGCTTCCACACCCTGCCCGAAGACCGGCGGCCCGCCTACGTCGCCAGCATCTCGGAGGCTGCCGCGCCCGGAGCGACGCTGCTGCTGTACGGCTTCAGGCGACCGCCCAAGGCCGCACCCATGCACGCCGGGGTGACGAAAGACGAGGTCCAGCAACGTTTTAACCGCGCCGGCTGGGAATTGGTCGGTGCAGAACGCGTGCCGGCCGACACCATCGCAATCGCCGCACGTCGAGCCGCCGACCGTTTCGAACTCTGGCGCTACCGGCTCCGGCGCGTCGACTCGACCGACTCGGGATGAACGATGAGAACGTCAATGACCCTCGGGTTGGTTTTGGCCGCCACCGTGGAGGGCGCCTCAACCGCTCGGCGTCGAGCCGAAAGGAAAATTGCGATGGCAGCCGACAGCACGGTCGATCGTGCAGCAATCGCGACCGAACTGGACCGGGCACGCATCGAGTCTCATCGACTACTCGAGGAGGCGGGACGTCACGACGCATGGGACAGGCCGACAGGCGGGACGCGCTGGACCAACGAGCAGTTGTTGTTCCACATGGTGTTTGGCTACATGATCGCGCAGCGGCTGCTCATCGCGGTGAAAGTGTTCAGCCGTCTGCCCGATCAAGTCAGCCGCGGCTTCACGGGCCTCCTAAACGCGGCAACCCGACCATTCGACGTCATCAATTACTATGGCTCCTGCGCCGCAGCCCTCGTACACGACCACCGCCGAATGGGCGCGCCCGCGCAGGACGCCGTTCGGAGGACTTGCGCACGTCTGGATTGCGTCCACTCCGCCAGTAGAGTGGGCGAAAGTGACTACACGCCAAGGCTTTACAAACATTGCAAGATGCGCAACCTGAATGAAACGTGAGTGCTTAGCTGTCCAGGAACCGTGGCATTGGCGCCCGCGCTATACCCTTTGGCGTGCGGGCTCAGCGAAGGGAGCAGACCCATGACCTCGATAAGAGACACCGCCGAACAGTTCTTCGATGCATGCGACACCGGGAAAGGATGGAAGGGCTGCGAGCAGTACTGCCATCCCGGCGCGACGTTTTCCGCCCAGGTCGACACCCTGGCCGGCATGGCCACCCTGGAGGCTTACACCGAGTGGATGAAGGGACTGCTCACGCTACTGCCTGACGGCACGGCCGAAGTGCGGTCGTTCGCCGTCGACGAGGCACGGAACAACGTGGTGGTGTTCGGCGTCTTCCGCGGGACGCACACCGGCGAGGGCGGGCCGGTGCCGCCGACCGGGAAGGCCGCGGAGGCCGACTACGTCTATGTCATGGACTTCGACGGCGACAAGATCAGCCGCATGACCAAGATCTGGAACGACGGAATCACCCTGCGGCAGCTTGGGTGGGCATAGCGGGCCCCGGTCTGGGGCGCGAGTGTGTCCCACATCGTCGGCGTGCTGGACAGCTGTTTCACCCAACGTTTTCAAGCGATCACCGCGCTGAGACCGTGCGCAGATCCGGTAAAGGAACAGGCGCACGTTCGGAATACGCCCACTCCGCCAGTAAAGCGAGCGGAATCGCATCAGTTGCAACAACATTGCGCGTTCTATGCTGCGCCTGATGTACATCGCGTTACCCGCCTTGTGCGCGCTCGTAGCGGGTCGCGATCGCCTTCGCCGCCGATTTCTGCTCGCCCATCGTCAATCCCATCCCTCGCCGGTAGCGCAACCCCCTTCCCGCGTCGGATCGACACGCCGCACGCGGGCATTCTCAGGCGAGGCAACGAAAGCACTACGCGCGCATTTCGATCAGTCCTTGCGGGGCTCTATCGCGACGGGCGAAGTCGTGCCAAACTCGGCTACGTCGCCCGCGAGCGGGTCACTGCTACGCCTCGCGGGTGCTCGACCGAGAAGGAGGCAGACATGTCAGACAGCGTGTACCGGGTGACGGACGTGATCGGCGTCAGCAGCGAGTCCTGGGAGGCGGCCGCTCAAAATGCCGTTCAGACAGCGGCCAACACTGTCCGTGACCTGCGCGTGGCCGAGGTCGTCCGGCAGGACGTCGTCATCGAGAACGGGCAGGTATCGGGGTACCGGGTGCGCCTGGCGTTGTCGTTCAAATACCACTCAGGCGACTGACGCGGCGAGGCGTGCCGCTCGGCGGGGAAAGGCAGCGAGGAAGGGGCCTGCGACGCGGTCAAGATGGCCGCGGCGGTGCGCGGCGGACGCGCCGTCTTCGACGGCGTGATCTTCACACCTGTCGCGGGTCTACCTACACCGCAACGAGTTTCACCACACTGTGCCGAAAGCTCGAGGTGTCGCAATAGATTCCGTCCTGTGCGGTGAATTTCGGTCTGTGCGATATCGCACATGGCATCTACGTGGAATGACACCATATTGACGTGAGTGACGGTGGGATGCACCCTCCGCGAGACCGCGAAGCCAGTAATGGCCACGGTGCGTCGATCGACGACCTGCTTGATCGGGCGGTGGCGGCGATCAACCGTGGTGACCGTGCCACAGGTCGGTGGTCTCGCTTACCCGACTAACCATTCGCCGATCCTTCCCGCCAGCCTCAGTCTCACCCATGTTCGCGTATCTCGCGACGAAGCACTCCCGAACGCCGAACATGTCCGGAAGCTATCGGCGAAGATCGTGACCCAGGTGCGAACTCGGGCAGTCACACACTCGATCCCGGCACGGATGCTCAAGCCGGGGGGCCGGGATCGGCGGGCTGAGACGCCTCTCCCAGAGCGCGACTCGCGGTAGTACCTTGCGAGGAATGCGCATGTTCGGAATACGTCTACTCCGCCAGTAGAACGGGCGAAATTGGATGTGCTGCACCAACATTGCTTGGTAACAGATCCTGTTGCGAGAGCTGGCCTCACGCCCCGCCGCTAAGAACCGCCGCCTGCTACGTGCAGGCTCCCTACGACTTGCGCCCGCGCCATCCGGCGAACGCGATGGCGATGCCGACCAACGCGATGATCGGACCAAGGATGGACCAGGTGTGGTGGTGTTGCTCATCGCGCTGCCAGACACCGCCCCGAATCCTTGCAGCGCGAACAGTAGACCGGCCAGCGCAACAATTACGCCGAGCACGACCATGACACCTCGCATACCTTCGACAATAACCCCGAGCTCTTGGCGTCGCGGCGGTCTCGGCGGACCCGACATCGATCGTGCTGTCGTCCGCGGGACGCCAGCGGCTGGTCAATCTGACGAATAGCGCACATTCGGATTGCGTCCACTCCGCCAGTTAACCGGACGAAATTACGGCTTTCGCAACAACATTGCGCGATTGAAGACGAGGCAGCCACCGGTTGAAGGGGCTCACGATCGACAACCTTCCGGCGCGTACGGTGGGAAGATGGCGCACAACGTAGACGTTGTCGTGGTGGGCGCGGGCCTTTCCGGGCTGACCACGGCCTACCGCCTGGTGCGGCGGGGCATCGACCGGGTCGTAGTACTCGAGGCGAAGGACCGCGTCGGCGGCCGGACCCTGACCACCACCGTCGGCGGCACCGTTCTCGATGCCGGTGCCACGATAGTTGCCCCTGCCCAGAAAGACATCCTGGCGCTGGCCGCTGGTCTCGGCATCCGCACGATCCGGTCATATCGCGGCCGCTACGTCTATCTGCTGCGGGCCGAACGGCGCACGATGGCCGGGTTGCCGGGCTGGGCCGCCACACCGGCGCTCAGCGGAGTGCTCGTGAGGTCGCTGTCCATTGCCGCGAAACTCCCCCTCCGAAGACGAACGCCGATGACCGAGATCCTGTGGTCGATGGCCAAGCTGGAGCACCTTCGCCGGACGGTCCCGCCGCTTGGGCCGTGGCTGGCGAAGGACGCCGGCCGGCTGGACGGCCAATCCCTGCAGGACTGGATCGATCAGGAAACCGCACCGGGCGAGGCCAGGCAGCTGCTCGAGTATCTCTTCGCAAGCTATTTCGCCCCTCGGCCGGAAAGGATTTCGCTGCTTTACGGCCTGCATGTGCTGAATACCTGGGGCGGCCTGGCCGGACTGTTCGCAGCGCAATCGAACACGTTGCGGTTCGAGGGCGGCGCGCAATCGCTTTCGCTGACAATGGCGGAACGGCTCGCCAATCGCGTGCGATTGGGCTCGGCCGTCCGGGTCGTCGCGAAAATCGATGCCGGGTACTCCGTGCACACGGAACGAAACGAATACCGGGCAACGCACGTCGTCATGGCCGTGCCGCCGAAGAACAGCATCGAATTCTGGCCGGAGTTGCCCGAAGGTCGAAGACTCTTACAGGACGGCTGGGAATCTGTTTCCGCAGTGAAGATCAATGTGGTGTACGGGGTTCCGTTCTGGCGAAGGCGAAGGCTCGCGGGAGCGGTTTCCGATCTGCGGGCGGCGCCAGCGGTGATCGACACTTCGCAGGGCGACAGCGAAGGCGTGCTGTCCAGCTATGTGGTGGTGGCGCCGCCTGACACATCACTGGGAAACGAGCGCAGCTACTACAGCGACCCGACAAGGCGCAAGGAAGCCGTTCTCAGCGCGCTGGAACGGCAATTCGGACCCGAGGCACGCGACATCGAGGCGTATCACGACAAGAACTGGGACGAAGAACCTTTTCAGAACGGCTGCGAAGGCGGCCTCGCACCAGGCGTCCTCACCAGAGCGCGGACAGCCCTGGCAACGCCGGTCGGCGGAATCCACTGGGCGGGCGTAGAAACCGCTCGCCGGTGGGCCGGCTGGATGAACGGCGCGGTCGAAGCGGGTGATCGGGCGGCGGCCGAGGTTGTCGATGTGATGAGGTCTCAATGACCGTGGACAGCCGTCCTGAAGATCCACAGCGGATCTAGACGAGCGGAATTACTTGCATGTCAACGTTTTCCAAGCATCACAAGATCGCGGGTGAGCGTGTCGGCGCGACGGCTCGGATCGTCGGCTCTGTTGCCGCCTGGTCCCCCAAGCGACAGAACTGGGCCCGCCTCGTGAATCTATTGCCCGGACACTAGTCCTGTGCGTGGCGGTCATAATCCCAGCGCTCAAGCCACGCCTGCATGTCGTGCAAGCCGACTGCCATGAGCGCCATGGCCATGATCAAGAAGATCACGAGGAGGATGTCCATCGTCGGCCTCCCTTCAGGCTGGCTGGACGTCGCCGGATATGTACCGCTCAACCTGTATTCGTCACGACGACTGCGTCGGATCGGTGGTGGGTTGATGGCAGGCGGCGTTGCCCGGCAGCTGAGTCCGGATGGATGGCCAGCCGCGGATTACGATCAATCCGCCGCGTCGCTACCCGCCCACACCGCATCCGGTCACGGGACGACAAGGACCACGAACGAGGACCCTCGCCGTGCACACAAATTCCGAACCTGCGTCGCCGCCACGCACGATCGGCGGCGCGGAAACGCTTCGCTTGGCCGTAGTGGTCGGCGCACTCGGTGTCGTGTTCGGCGACATCGGGACCAGCCCGATCTACACAATCCAGACGGTCTTCAACCCCAACGACCCGCACCCCGGTGCCGATCAGCGCGGACAACGTGTACGGCGTCGTGTCATTGATTTTCTGGTCGGTGATGATCATCGTCACGCTGACCTACGTCACCCTGGTGATGCGCGCCGACAACGACGGCGAGGGCGGCATCATGGCGCTCATCACGCTGCTGAGGCGTTGGGGCGGCGGTGCGCACCGGCGGCGCACCGTCATGGCGTTGACCACGCTGGGCCTCTTCGGCGCCGCACTGTTCTTCGGCGACAGCATGATCACCCCCGCGATCTCGGTGCTGTCCGCGGTCGAGGGCATCAAGGTCATACAGCCGGAGCTGGAAAGCTGGATCGTGCCGATCACGGCGGTGATCATCGTTGCGCTGTTCGCCGTACAGCGCCACGGCACGGCCGCCGTTGGGCGGCTGTTCGGGCCGGTGATGATCGCTTGGTTCGTATCGATCGGCGCTTGCGGTGTGAATGGCATCGTGGACCATCCGGAAATCCTCAAGGCGCTCTCGCCGGTGTATGCGCTGACGTTCATGGTCGGGCACTTCCACATTGCGTTCTTTGCCCTGGCCGCGATCGTGCTCGCGGTCACCGGCGCGGAAGCGCTGTATGCCGACATGGGCCACTTCGGTCGGCGGGCGATTGCGCGGGGCAGGGTGTTTCTCGTCCTGCCCGCGTGTGTTCTCAGTTATTTCGGCCAGGGGGCGCTGTTGCTCGGCGACGAGACCGCGGTGAGCGCTCCGTTCTTTCTGGTCACCCCGGATTCGGCACGATTGCCGATGGTGCTGCTGGCGACCGCCGCAACGGTGATCGCGTCTCAGGCGGTGATCACTGGTGCGTACTCGGTGGCGTCGCAGGCCGCTCAGCTCGGCTATCTGCCGAGGTTGCGGGTGACGCACACCTCGGAGTCGACGATCGGCCAGATCTACGTGCCGTGGATCAACGGTGTGCTGATGGTGTCGGTGCTCACTCTGGTTTCGCGTTCCGCAGCTCGGCGGCGCTGGCGTATGCGTTCGGCATGGCGGTGGTCGGCACGATCACCGTCACCACCCTGCTGTTCTTCTACATCGCCCGTACCAGGTGGGGGACGCCGCTGTGGCTGGTCGTGATCGGCGGCGGCGCTCTGTTGCTGGTTGATCTGATGTTCCTGGCAGCGAACCTGACCAAACTCGTCCACGGGGCGTGGCTGCCGCTGCTGATCGCCGTGATCGCATTCACCGTGATGACCACCTGGCAGCGCGGACGTCAGATCGTCACCCGAGCGCGCGAGCAGGAGGAGGGACCGCTGCGCGAGTTCGTCGACGGGCTCTCCGATCGTCATCGCCACCACGAGCATCGACGACATCATCGCCGCGAAACCGGACTGCGTGGCGTACATGCCGGTCGGGCCCGACTTCGACGACATCTGCCGGCTACTGGAGTCGGGCATCAACATCTCGACGCTGCTCGAGCACTTCCACGACCCGGAAACGCTCGAACCCGAGGTGCGGCAGCGGATCGAGGCCGCCTGCGAGCGCGGTGGCGCGTCGATCTACAGCTCGGGGCCCAGCCCGGGGTTCGTCACCGAATCGCTGCCGCTGGTGTTGACCTCGATCGAACGGCGGCTCGACTGCTACCGGATCGAAGAATACGCCGATATGTCCCACCGCAACTCGCCGGAGAACATTCGCCCTCTTGGGGTTTGGCGGCGCACCGGATGCAGTCCCCGTCGATGTCATCGGGCATGGCGCCGGTGTGGCGTACGGCTCGTCGCTGCGCCGGCTCGGGGAAGCGTTGTCATTGGAGTTCGACGACGTGACCGTGACGGCGGAGGTGGCGACGGCCACCAAGCCCGTCGAAACCGCGGTGGGAACGATCGAGGCCGGAACCTTGGCCGCATGGCGGATCGAGATCAGCGGCGTGCGCGACGGCAAGCCGCTAATGCAGATGGTGCCAACCTGGTACCTGACAACGGATCTCGAGCCGGCCTGGGAAATCCCGTTCGCCGGACAGGGCTGGCGGGTCAAGGTCGACGGCGACCTGCCGCTGGACGTCTCCATCCGGTTCGCGTGGGACACGCCAGAGCAGGGAGCGCGCCACGGCTACGGCAATGCCAACCGCCCGATCAACGCCGTGCCCAATGTCTGTGAGGCGCCGCAAGGCATCCTATCCACGTTCGCACTCCCCCAAATCGTTTCGAAACTGCGCTGATATCACGGAGATACAACGACATGCTGGTAAATGACCCAGAAGTCACGCTCGAAGTAGAGGCCCACGGATTCCCCGAAGAATCACGCGACACAGCTCAATTGGACTGGGCGCTTGTCGCCAGCGTCATCGGCGACGACGGGAAGCACTACTGGTTCAACATCGGCGCCATGTCCCTGCGCGAGGCCTAGGGCAATATCGACTTCTGGGCGATGTCCGTGCGATCCGAAAAAGGACAGGTCGTTTCGCCGCCGGGGTCGGTGTACAAGGTGGCCGACTTCCCGCCGGCTGCCACGACCGACTGGCATTTTCAGCCGCGCGGAGCCCTGACCTCCAAGATCGCCGACGATCACGTGTGGGTGAACATGGGCGACTTCAACATCGAATGCCGGCCGAACGACAAGACCTGGCACTACACCGTCTCCGACGAGGCCTCAGGAATTTCCGGCGACTGGGTACACACCGGCACCGGTTTCCCGACCTGGTACGGCAAGGAGACGCCGCAGATTTACACTCCGCACTGCATTTCCTATGGCTACTTCTGGCCGGGCACCCTCGGCTACTTCTGGCCGGGCACCCTCGAAGGCACGCTCACAGTTGAGGGCCGGACGGTGAAGTTCAAGGGCGCAGCCGTCCGTGAACGCTACTACGCCGTGGACACCTGCCCGGCCGAGGTCGGAGGCTGGCATGACTGGCTGTGGTTCCACTTCGACGAGATGTCCGGCGCGCTGGACGAGATGAAGATCAGCCAGCACAAGGACATGTCGCTGTATCTCACCGAGGAACAGCAGTACATTCCGGAGGCCGGCTTCGAAATCACCCATCATGACTGGGCATACCTCGAATCCAACGGCGTCTTCATCCCCACCCGTTACACCGTGACCGCAGAGACCGAGGCCGGCGTCTTGGAGATCGGCGCCACCGCCGTTAGCGCCTATGCCGCCAGCGGTATCCGCGACGTCCCGGATTCCCCCACCATCCTGTTGGACTGGGAAGAAATCGTCGGCACCTTCACCTACAACGACGGCCGCAAGAAGACGCTCACCAATGGCTTCGGCGGAACGCTGATCCGGCAGTGGCGGCCATATCCCAGCAGCCTGCTGTCCAGCTCTGATGTCAAGGCCGGCGCCCCGCCGCGCATATAGGAGAACCGTATGGCGACATACGTTTTGGTTCATGGCGGCGGACACGGCGGCTGGTGCTACCAACCCGTCGCACGCTTGCTGCGCGCCGAGGGACACGAAGTCTATGCCCCATCTCTGACGGGGCTGGGCGAGCGGGAGCATCTCTTCCGCTGCGGTGTCGATCTCGATTGCCACATCGAAGACATCGTGAAGCTGCTCCACTTCGAGGACTTATGCCGCGTCATTCTGGTCGGCCACAGCTACGGCGGCATGGTGATCACCGGGGCCGCGGATCGCGCAGCCGACCGTGTCGGTCATCTTGTTTACTTGGACGCCGCGACTCCGGCCGACGGGCAGTCGCTCGTCGACATGGCAGGTCCCTACATGGCTGCCGCCCGCGCCGACAGTCGCATCGTCGACGGTGTGGAGCTCTGCCTCTTCCCGAGTGACGAGACCATCCCGTTCTACGGCGTCATCGATCGCGATCAGATCGCATGGATGAAGCCCAGGTTGACACCTCATCCATGGAGATGTTTCGAACAGCCCCTCCGCCTGACGAACGAAGATGCGCTAGCGAAGATCCCGCAGACGCACATCAGCACCACGTTCTTCCTTGACGCTCGGGATGTGGAGCACCTGCGAGAAGTATCGGACGGACGAGTGTGGGACCTCGATACCGGGCACGACATGATGTGACCGCGATTCTGGGTTACGCACGGGTGAGCACAACAGGCCAGGACCTCGACGCCGTGGTCGACGACCCCGGCGAGCCGCTGCCCATCGCACGACTGGACGCCGCCGCCGCGGTCGTCACCGGCTGCGCGGTGGGCATTGCGGCGACGGGCACCATCGTGCTCGACGCCGGGAAGGCGCAGGGCCGCCGCGCGTTGACGCTGATTCCCGACCACCACATCTGCGTGGTGCTCGCCGAGCAGATCGTCAACGCGGTGCCCCAAGGCTTCGCCGCCCTGAACCCGTTGCAACCGTTGACCTTTATCTCGGGACCGAGTGCAACCAGCGACATCGAACTCGAGCGCGTCGAGGGAGTTCACGGACCGCGCACGCTCGATGTTCTGATCGTGGAGTAGCCGCGGAGCCGCACCGACGCCGAAGACGACACTTCGCTGTGGTCACCACCGATCGGAAGCCCGGTGCGGTTATATTGCTGAAAGGTCTTGTTCGCCAGGCATTTTGAATCTACCGCTGCCCGCAACCCTGGCCGGCCGTCCGCCTGTTGGCGGTTATCTGCAGCTGCTAGACACAAGACGGGCTCCCGGTGTTGAAGAACACATGGAGCTCGTCGCCTCCTTACGGATTCCAGGTAACAGGAACCCATCAGTGGTGCCAGCATCGATGACAATGATTGCGATACAGGCAATCCTGAGAGCGAAAGTTCACCATAACCACGAACTGCCAACGGGAATGGCCGTAACGCATTAACGAACGGTGGATGGGGCTACCACTGATGATTGTCTGTCTATGTCTGTGGTGGCGAGTCAAGTAGTCGCCGACGCCGTAGCCAACGGTACAACCGCGTCTAAAGCGGTGGCGAAGACATGCGGTGCCGGTTCGAAGTGCGGACGCTGCCGGCGCACTGTCCGGTCGTTGATCGCAGCGATGGAAGTTGGTGTGGGAAGACAGCGGACTACTGTGACTGCACGCCAATGGCCACATCAGTCCATCTGATTAGCACGGCGGCCGGCTGGCCGACCGTGAGGCCAAAGTTCCTCCGCGGTCTCCTTGGTAATCAAGGCCGTAAATCAACTGTCCGCCAACGTCCAACCGAACCGAACGATGGCCAAGTGAACCGCCGCCGCCCGCCGGGACTGCACGCCATCCGACGTACATCGTCCTGGCCGGTCCGTAGTGCATGCCGTCGGGTTGAGTGACCGGACCAGTATGGATTCGTAAAAAATTGCCCGCGTCAGCGATGACGGGGCTGGGGGGCCGATCTCCTGCGCGCGGGTCCGGCCTGGTAGGCCTGAAAGACCGGGTGGAGGCGCTGGGCGGCACGCTTGTGCTGCACAGCCCGCCCGGGGAAGGGACTGCGCTGCACGTTGAGCTACCGCCGCATGAGCCGCCGGGCGTTAAGAGACAGTCTGGTTCCGAAAATGCTCACTGATGTCGACGCGTTACCGACGAACCCAATAACTAGCCCAATATCTAAGGAGCCTCCTATGGACGAATCATCGCCTGCCGATATCTCCGAGAGTCCTGGTGTCGCCTTGCCGCCAGCTCCTCAGAACATCGCAAAGGAACACCCCGCTGTCTGGGCCGCCTTACAGCAACTTGGCGCTGCCCTCAATCAGGCGGGCCCGCTTGATGGACGAACCAAGAGGCTTGTCCATCTCGCACTTGCGATCGGAGCCAACTCGCATGGTGCCGTCCATTCGCACGTTCGTCGAGGACTGGCCGAAGGTCTCGCGGCCGCTGAACTTGAGCAGGTCGCTTTGTTGGCAGTGACGACGCTCGGATGGCCACAAGCTGTCAAGGGCCTCACGTGGATAAGGGACGTGACACAGGCACTCCCCGACGAATAGCAGGCACCCGATTATGTGAACCGCCGAATGGCCGTGTGATCAAGTTCGTAGGGCTGACAATCCATTCGGCCCTCGAGGGCTTGTTGTGGCGAGGGACGGCTCCTTGAGTGCGATGAGGCCGGATCCGCCGGCGAGGTCGGCGCCGCCACGGCCGTCGGCGCGCACGCGGATCCGCAGTGAGCGGGACGGCGTCGCCGCCCGGTGCCCGCACCAACCAGGCTTGGTCGTCGCTTCATAGCAGCAGCTGAACGCCTGTGGCGTCGGTCATGGCGCGCAGCGCGTCGACCATGCGGGCGTGGAGCCGCTCGATGCTGGTCTGCGAGCTCAGCACCTACGTCTTCATTTTGGTTCCGTAATACGGAAGTACCCTATTGATCAGCGGAACATGTCGGCTCCGCCCTGATGGCCATCATGACCATCTGAGAACCACAGGTAGCGGCACCGAGCGGTGCAGCCGTGGACGAGATCGGTTCGCTGACAAACGCATATCGGTCCCGTGGGCGATCCGTTGGACGATGGAACAGTTCCTGTGACGGACTCGACCTGTTGACAGCTGATGTGACCTGTGTCATCGTAACCGAGCGAAATTTACATTCCGTGATACGGAACAATGAGCTGGGCCGATAGGGCGAGGATAAGGAGCTGGTCACTTTGTTTCATTTCGCCAATGCCCATCACTTCGTGGTGGCACGGTGGTGATTGCAGCCAGTTATCGCTGCCTGGGAGTGGGTACAACTTCATCGAGTTCCTTATGCTGCGGGCACACCGGCGGCTGCTGGATTGAGTGAGGCGATGACCATGACAACGACCTATCTGGAGCTGGTCACCGAGAAGGCCACCGGTCGGGTCACCGAGGCGGTCCGCCGGGAGATTGGTGGGTTGGTCAGCGAGGGGGGCCTCATCTCCGAACCGGCTCAGCTGCGCACTTATGAATGCGACGGGCTGACCGGCTTCCGGGTGGTGCCGGCGCTGGTTGTGCTGCCGGCGAGCACAGAGGAGGTCGCGGCGGTGGTGCGGGTCTGCGCCCGCGAACGGATTCCGTTCGTCGCCCGCGGTGCGGGTACCGGCCTGTCCGGCGGTGCGCTGCCCGTCGCGGACGGGATCGTCATCGGGCTGGCCCGGATGCGGGAGATCCTCTCGGTCGACGCGGAGAACCAGCGCGCGGTCATCCAACCGGGCGTGACCAACCTCGGCATATCCGCCGCGGTGGCCCCCCACGAGCTGTACTACGCTCCCGACCCGTCGAGCCAGGTCGTCTGCACGATCGGGGGGAACGTGGCGGAGAACTCGGGCGGCGCGCACTGCCTGAAGTATGGCTTCACCACCAACCACGTCCTCGGGCTCACGATGGTGTGCGCCGACGGCAGCGTGGTCACCCTGGGCGGCGACTCGCTGGACCAGGTCGGGCCGGACCTGCGCGCACTGGTTGTCGGTTCGGAAGGCACCCTCGGCATCGTCACCGAGGTCACCGTGCGGTTGCTGCGCAAGCCCGAGGCGGTCCGCACGCTGGTCGCCGACTTCCCCGACGCGGAGCAGGCGGGCAACGTGGTCAGCGACATCGTCTCGGCCGGCATCATCCCGGCCGCCGTCGAGATGCTCGACGCGCTGGCGATCGAAGCGTGTGAGAAGGCGACCGGCGCCGGCTACTCGCTCGACACACCCGCCGCGCTGGTGGTTGAGCTCGACGGCGTCGGGGTGGAGGTGGAGGCGGAGTTCGAACGGGTGCAGCGGATCTGTCGGGACAACGAGGCCACCCACATCCGGATCGCCCAGGACCCGGCCGAACGCGCGCTGATCTGGAAGGGCCGCAAGGCCGCCTTCGCCGCGATGGGTCGCATCAGCCCGGACTACTTCGTCCAGGACGGGGTCATCCCGCGGACCAAGCTCGGCGCCACGCTCACCCGCATCGGGGAGATGTCGCGGGCGGCCGGGCTGCGGGTAGCCAACGTGTTTCATGCCGGCGACGGCAACCTGCACCCGCTGGTGCTCTACGACAGCACGGTGCCGGGCCAGGCCGAGCAGGCCGAGAACCTGGCGACCGCGATCGTCGAGCTGTGCGTGGACCAGGGCGGTTCGATCACCGGCGAGCACGGCGTCGGCAGCGACAAGGCCTGCTCGATGCTGAAGATGTTCACCGAGTCGGACCTGACGGCGATGGCGCTGGTGCGCGCCGCGTTCGACCCCGAAGGCGTGTGCAACCCGGGCAAGGTGCTGCCCACCCCCCGGCTGTGCGGTGAGCGCCCGGGTCCGTGGCGGCCGCACCCGCTCGAGCAATCCGGCGTGATCGAACGGTTCTGAAGGGAGGCGACGCGCGATGACCGCCACCACATCCCCGGCCCCAGCAGGTTCGACGGTTCAACGGCCCACCAGCCTCGACGAGGCCGCCAAGGTGCTGCGCGACAGCCGGGGCAGCGTGCTGTTCCGGGGCGCCGGCACGAAGATGACCTGGGCCGGCCGCCCCGAGGACCCGGATCTGGTGCTGGAGACCGGCGGCCTGGACCGGCTGCTCGACCACAACCCCGCCGACATGACCGCCTCGGCGCAAGCCGGCATGCCGTTGCGCGCCCTGCAGGACCGGCTCGCCGAGGCCGGGCAGTGGCTTGCGCTCGACCCGCCGACCGAACCCGACGGAGCGACCCTGGGGGGACTGCTCGCAACCGGCGAGTCCGGCCCCCGTCGGCTGCGGTACGGCGCGCTGCGTGACCTGGTGATCGGGGTGACGCTCGTGCTTCCCGACGGGACGGTGGCCCGCGCGGGCGGGCATGTGATCAAGAACGTGGCCGGCTACGACCTGAGCAAGCTGATCTACGGATCGCTGGGCACGCTCGGGTTGATCGCCGAGGTGGTGCTGCGCCTACACCCGCGACCGGAGACGAGCGCCACCGTCGTGGTGCCTTCGTCGGTCCAGGAGGCGACCGCGCGCAGCCTCGACCTGCTCGCCGGGCCGCTGGAACCCTCCGCCGTCGACTGGGTCGGCGACCCCCGCGGCGGCGGATCGTCGGGCCGTCTGGCCGTGCGGTTCGAGGGCACCGCCGCCGGCGTGGCGGCGCAGACGGCGGCGCTGCGGGAGCGCCTGGACGGGGCCGCGCCGGAGGCGGTGGCCAACACCGATGAGGCCGCCCTGTGGCGGGAGTTCGCCGGCGCCCACAGGGCCGAGCCGGGCCAGAGCACGGCGTTCGCCGGCACGCTGCCCAGCCGGTTGACCGCGGTCGCCGCGGCGCTCGCCGACGCGGCCGACGCCGCCGGGGTCGAGGTGTGGCTGGCCTCCCATAGCGCACTCGGGCTGCACACCGCTCGATTTTCCGGACCGCCGGGGCAACAGGCGGCGGCGCTCGACCGGTGGCGCCGCGAGGTCTTGGCCCTCGGCGGCACCGTTGTACTGCGGGAGCGCCCTGCCGACGTCGACGCCGCCGTCGACGCGCTCGGTCCCGCACCCTCGACCGTCGGTCTCCTGCGTGCCCTCAAGGCCCGGCTGGATCCCGACGGCCGCTGCGCCCGCGGCCGCCTCGGCTCATGGCTGTGACCGACCCCAACAACCCCATGGAGTTTCGCCGATGACCACCGAATCGACCAACCGCCGCGACGAGGACCAGCGCGTGCACGTGGAGCACCCACCCGGCACCACTTCCATCTTCGACGCGCTCCACCCGCCGGCCGACGAGCGGATCTCCGACTGCGTGCACTGCGGCTTCTGCCTGCCCACCTGCCCCACCTATGCGCTGTGGGGGGAGGAGATGGACTCCCCGCGCGGGCGGATCTACCTGATGAAGCTGGGCAAGGAGGGCGCGGTCCCGCTCGACGACACCTATGTCCGGCACTTCGACGCGTGCCTGGGCTGTATGGCGTGTGTGACGGCGTGCCCGTCCGGCGTGAAGTACGACGAGCTAATCGAGGCGGTCCGGCCCCAGCTGGAGCGCAACTACCGGCGCAGCCTCGCCGACCGCCTGTTCAGGGAAATGATCTTCCAGCTATTCCCGTACCCGACCCGGCTGCGCGCCGCCGCCGTCGTGGGTGCGCTCTACCAACGCGCGGGCGGTCCCTCCCTGCTGGAGCGCAGCGGGCTGCGCAAGCGCCTGCCAGCCCGGCTGCGGGCGGTCGAGGAGCTGATGCCGCCGGCGCGGCTGCGTGGCCTGACCCAGCGGCTGCCCGAATTCATCCCGGCCGAAGGCACTTCCCGGCGCCGCGTCGCCATGCTCGAGGGCTGCGTCCAGCGGGTGTTCTTCCGCGACGTCAACGAGGCAACGGCGCGCGTGCTGGCCGGGGAAGGCTGCGACGTGATTGTGCCCCGCGCCCAGCGGTGCTGCGGCGCGCTCAGCGAGCACGCCGGCCGGGAACCGGAGGCGCTGCTGCGGGCCCGTCGACTGATCGACGTTTTCGAACGCGTCGACGTGGACGCCATCGTGGTGAACGTGGCCGGTTGCGGCTCCACGATGAAGGAGTACGGCCGGCTGCTGCGCGACGACCCGAGGTACGCCGAACGGGCGGCGGCGTTCTCGGCGAAGGTGCGCGACATCTCGGAGCTGCTCGCCGACCTGGAGCCCGTCGCGCCGCGGCACCCCATCGAGGCCCGGGTCGCCTACCACGACGCCTGCCATCTCGCGCACGGCCAGCGCATCCGGCTCCAGCCACGGGCGGTGCTGCGCACCATCCCGGGCCTGGAGGTGACCGACATCCCGGAGGCCGAGATCTGCTGCGGTTCGGCCGGCATCTACAACATGGTGCAGCCCGACGCCGGTGCCGAACTGGGCCGGCGCAAGGTCGCTAACGTCATGTCGCTGGCGCCGGACGCGGTGGCCACGGGCAATCCCGGATGCCTCCTGCAGATACAGCGGTACCTGCCGGGGCCCGTCCCGCTGTTCCACCCCATTCAGCTCGTCGACGCGTCGATCCGGGGAGTCGACCCTATCCAGGCCCGCGAGCGGCGCGCCGCCGCGAGCTACGACGCGCTGACTCCGAAACCGGGCCGGTTATGACCCGTCAGTACCCCTCAGCGAGGAGTTGACCGATGCGTGTGGTCGTGGCGCCGGACAAGTTCAAGGGCAGCCTGACCGCGGTGGAGGCCGCCGAGGCCATCGGTGAGGGGCTGCGGCAGGGCAGGCCGGGGGTGGACGTCGTCCTCGCTCCAGTCGCCGATGGCGGTGACGGCACCGTCGACGCCGCCGTGGCGGCCGGCTACGACCGGGTCACCACCACTGTCGCCGGCCCGACGGGGGAACCGGTGACAGCGAGCTTCGCCGTATCGGGCGACACCGCCGTCGTGGAGATGGCCGAGGCGGCCGGGCTGCGCCGGTTGCCGGGCGGGCGGCCCGCGCCGTTAACGGCGACCACGTACGGCGCCGGCGAGCTGATACGGGCCGCACTGGACCGGGGCGTCAGGCGGGTCGTACTTGGCGTCGGCGGGAGTGCGACCACCGATGGCGGCACCGGGATGGCCCGTGCGTTGGGCGTGCGATTTCTCGACGCCGACGGTCGCGAACTGCCCCCGGGGGGGGCCGCCCTGCACCGGCTGCACACGATCGACATGGCCGGCCTCGACCCGCGGCTGCGCGCCGTCGAGCTCATCGTGGCCAGTGACGTCGACAACCCGCTGACCGGCGACCGCGGCGCGGCAGCGGTGTACGGGCCGCAGAAGGGGGCCGGCCCGGCCGACGTTGCAGAGCTGGAGCAGGCGCTGAGCCAACTGGCGTCGGTGATCGCCCGGCAGCTCGGGGTGGACCTGGCCGGCCTGGCGGGCGCGGGCGCGGCGGGCGGCACCGCGGGCGGCGCGGTGGCGTTCCTGGGCGCCTCCATCGTCTCCGGCATCGACCTGCTGCTCGACCTGGCCCATTTCCCCACCGCGGTGCGCACCGCCCGGCTGGTGATCACCGGAGAGGGCTCCCTCGACCGGCAGAGCCTGGCCGGCAAGGCGCCGTGGGGCGTGGCGCAGACCGCGGCGCGGGCGGGCGTCCCGGTCGTCGCGCTCGTCGGCCGGTCCGCGCTGGCCGACGAGGAGGCCCGGGCGGCCGGCTTCGCCGAGGTGCACGCGCTGACACAGCTCGAACCCGACCTGGAGCGCTGCCAGCGGGACGCGTCGAGGTTGCTGGTGTCGCTCGCCCGGCGCCTCGCCCAAACCTCGCCGCAGTTTCGCGCCGCCGCCGAGGCGGAAGGGTCCGGTGACCAACCGGCGGCGCCGGCCGACTCAGCCCAGTCCCGTTGACGGATCGATTGGTAAGGCGGACAGATGTTCACACAACAGCTCGCGCCCGTGGCCGGCAGCCTCACCGTGTCGGCGCTCATTGCCCTGCTTCCGCTGATCACGATCTTCATCCTGCTGGGCGTGTTCCGGATCAGGGCGCACTGGGCCGGCCTGGCCTCGCTGGCCGTGGCCGTGATCGTGGCGATCACGGCGTTCAAGATGCCTGTGGGCCTCGCGCTGCTGTCGGGCACCGAGGGCGCCGTGTTCGGCCTGTTCCCGATCATGTGGATCGTGTTCAACGCGCTGTGGGTCTATCAGCTCACCGTTGTCAGCGGCCGCTTCGAGGACCTGCGCGAGGCGTTCAACCTCATCTCGGCCGACCCGCGCATCATGGCGGTGCTGATCGCGTTCTGCTTCGGCGGCCTGCTGGAGGCGCTGGCTGGCTTCGGCGCCCCAGTGGCGATCACCGGCGTGATGCTCATGGCGATCGGCTTCTCCCCGTTCCGCGCCGCCGCGATCGTCCTGCTGGCTAACACCGCGCCCGTCGCGTTCGGCGCGATCGCCACCCCCATCCTCACGGCGGCCGCGCTGACCAACATCCCCGCCTCCGAGATCGGCGCAGTGGTCGGCCGGCAGACCCCCGTTCTCGCGCTGTTCGTGCCGCTGATTCTGGTCGCCTTGGTGGACGGGCGGCGCGGCCTGCGCCAGACCTGGCCGGCTGCGCTCGTCTGTGGGGTCAGCTTCGCGCTGGCTCAGTTCGTCAGCTCCAACTTCATCTCGGTCGAGCTGACCGACATCATCGCGTCGCTGATCGCCGTCGGGGCCACGATGGCGTTCCTGCGGGTGTGGCAGCCGTCTGGCACCGAGGAGGCGCTCCACGACCTGCGGGCCGCGACGGCAGAGGCCGAGGACGTCCCCGGGGGCGGCGGCGTACCCCCTGCCGGCCGCGCGGGCGGCCGGCCCGAAACCGCCAGCGCGCCCGGTCGGACCGGCGGCACGGCCGGTGGTTCGGCCGTTGCGACACCGGCGCCCCCCAGCCGCGAGCTGACCTCCGGACGGATCATGATGGCGCTCGTGCCGTACATCATCGTGATCGCGGTCTTCTCGATCGCCAAACTGTTGGGGCCGGTCAAGACCTTCCTCGTCGGCACCGACCAGAAGATCGAGTGGCCCGGGCTGCACGGCAACGTGCTCAGCGCCGCCGGGAAGCCGATCTCGTCGACCATCTACAACTTCCAGTGGCTCTCGTCCCCCGGCAGCCTGCTGGTGCTGTGCGGGATTCTCGTCGCGATCTGCTACCGCATGAGCCCGGCGGTGGCCGCGCGAGAGTACTTCATGACGGCGTACAAGCTGCGCTGGGCGTTCCTCACCGTGGCATCGGTGCTCGCCCTGGCGTACGTGATGAACCAGTCCGGCCAGACGCTGACGATCGGCAACTGGATCGCCGCGACTGGCGCGTTCTTCGCGTTCCTGTCGCCGATCCTCGGCTGGCTCGGCACCGCCGTCACCGGGTCGGACACGTCGGCCAACGCGCTGTTCGCCACCCTGCAGCAGGCCGCCGCGGAGCGCGCCGGGTTGGACCCGACCCTGCTCGTGGCCGCCAACACCAGCGGCGGCGTGGTCGGCAAGATGATCAGCCCGCAGAACCTCACGATTGCCGCAACAGCCGTGGGCATCCTGGGCCGCGAGGGCGACCTGTTCCGGTACCTGATCCGGTGGAGTTTCGTAATGATCCTGTTCATGTGCGCGCTCGTGTACCTGCAATCCACCCCGGTGCTCGGCTGGATGATCTGAGGGGGTTGTCGATGCGGGTCGCGCTGTTCGTCACGTGCTTCAACGACGCGCTCTACCCCGGCACCGGCCGGGCCGTCGTCCGCCTGCTCGAACGGCTCGGCCACGAGGTGGAGTTCCCTCTGGCCCAGACCTGCTGCGGCCAGATGCACGTGAACACCGGCTACTACCGGGAGGCGGTACCGCTGGCCAAGCGGTTGCTGAGGGTGTTCGACCGGTTCGACGCGGTGGTCTGCCCCTCGCCGTCGTGCGTCGGCACCGTGCACGAGTCGTATCCGCGCATCGCCGAGCGCACGGGCGACCGGCAGCTGGCCGACCGCGCCGCCGCCGTGGCGCCGCGGGTGCACGAGCTGTCGGAGTTCCTCATCGACGTGCTTGGCGTCGAGGACGTGGGGGCGTACTTCCCGCATCGGGTGACCTACCACCCCACCTGCCATTCCCTGCGGGGGCTGCGCGTGGGCGACCGGCCGTATCGGCTGCTGCGCGCGGTCAAGGGGCTGACCCTGGTGGATCTGCCCGCCGAGGAGGAGTGCTGCGGCTTCGGCGGGACGTTCGCGTTGAAAAACGCCGAGGTGTCGGTGGCGATCGGGGCCGACAAGGCGCGACATGCCCGCGACACCGGAGCCGAGGTGCTGTGCGCCCTCGACAACTCCTGCCTAACACACGTGGGTGGCATTCTGTCCCGGCAGCTGTCCGGAATGCGGGTGTTGCACGTGGCGGAGATCCTCGCCCAGACGGAGGACGACCATGACTGACACCACCAAGGCCAGCGCCGACCTCGGGCCCGACACCGACCGGCCGGCCGGTGAGCCGGTGGGCCGGCACCGGGCGCCGAGCAAGATGTGGACGGACACGCTGCCGTTCCCCGACGCCGCCCGGACCGCGCTGCGGGACAGCCAACTTCGGCACAACCTCGCCCGGGCCACGGCGACCATCCGCGACAAGCGGGACCGGGTGGTGGCCGAGCTTCCCGACTGGGAGCAGCTTCGCCTGGCCGGCGCCGCACTCAAGGACGAAGCGCTGCACAACCTTGACCCTACCTGCTCCAGGTCGAGGAGCGGGTCACGGCGGCGGGCGGTCAGGTGCACTGGGCGCGGGACGCGGCCGAGGCGAACGCGATCGTCATCGACCTGGTCCGGGCCACCGGCGTTCGACGAGGTCGTCAAGGTCAAGTCGATGGCGACCCAGGAGATCGAGCTGAACGAGGCACTCGAGGAGGCCGGGATCGCGGCCTGGGAAACCGACCTGGCCGAGCTCATCGTCCAGCTGGGCAAGGACCGGCCGTCGCACATCCTGGTCCCCGCGATCCACCGCAACCGCGCCGAGATCCGGGAGCTGTTCCTGCGGACCATGCCGGAGGCGCCGCGGGAGCTCAGCGACGCGCCGCGGGAGCTGGCCGAGGCGGCCCGCACGCACCTGCGGCGCAAGTTCCTGTCGGCCAAGGTCGCCATCTCCGGCGCCAACTTCGTCGTGGCGGAGACCGGCACCCTTGTTGTGGTGGAGTCCGAGGGCAACGGGCGGATGTGCCTGACCCTGCCGGAGGTGCTCATCTCGGTGGTCGGCATCGAGAAGGTCGTGCCCACCTGGCGGGACCTCGAGGTGTTCCTCCAACTGCTGCCGCGCTCGTCGACCGGCGAGCGGATGAACCCCTACACCACGACCTGGACCGGGGTCACCCCCGGCGACGGCCCCACGACGTTCCACCTCGTGCTGCTCGACAACGGCCGCACCAACGTACTCGCCGACGCGGTGGGCCGGCAGGCCCTGCGTTGCATCCGCTGCTCGGCCTGCCTCAACGTGTGCCCGGTGTACGAGCGGACCGGCGGCCACGCCTACGGCTCGGTCTATCCAGGACCGATTGGCGCGATCCTCAACCCGCAGCTACATGGCACCGCGAGCGCCCGGGACCGGACCCTGCCGTACGCGTCGACGCTGTGCGGGCGGTGCTTCGAGGTCTGCCCCGTGCGCATCGACATCCCGGAGGTGCTGGTGCACCTGCGAGGCACGGTCGTGGACGACAAGCGCGCGGCGCGCGTGCCCGGGCCGGAGATGGCCGCGATGAAGGCTGCCGGGTTCGCGCTGGGCGGCTCCGGCCGGCTCGGGGCGGTCGAACAGGTCATTTCGTTCGCCGGGCGGCTGCTGCTCGGCCGGCGGACGTCGATCTCCCGGCTGCCCGGTCCGCTGGGCGCCTGGACCGAGGCCCGTGACGCCCCCACTCCACCGACCGAGTCATTCCGCGCTTGGTGGAAACGCAGCCGTCGGGCGCGTCGACGCAAGGCGGACCCGTCATGACCGCGGAGGCGCGTGAGGAGATCCTGGCCCGCATCCGGGCCGCCCTGGCCGGTGCCCCGCCCCGCACCGGTCCGGCGGTACCGCGCGACTACGCCGCCTCCCGGGCGCCGGCGAACCTGCTCGACCACTTCGTCGAACGGGTCGCCGACTACCGGGCCGTGGTGGAGCGGGTCGCGGCGGACGACCTGCCGGGGGCGGTCGCCCAGGCATGCACCAGGTACGGCGTCGACACGCTGGCGCTGCCGGCCGACGCGCCGGGCGCGTGGACCTCGGCGCTCGACGGCGGCGTGCAACTCGTGTGGGACGGGCCCGACGCACCTCTGAGCACGACGGACCTCGACCGGGTCGACGCCGTGCTCACCGGCGCTGCGGTGGGCATCGCCGAGACCGGGACCATCGTGCTGGATACGGGTCCCGGGCAGGGGCGGCGGGCGCTCACCCTGATCCCCGACGTCCACATCTGTCTCGTCACCGCCGACCAGGTCGTCGACGACGTGCCCGCCGCGGTGGGGCGCCTACGTCCCGAGCGACCGCTGACCTGGATCAGCGGCCCGTCTGCGACCAGTGACATCGAACTGGACCGGGTGGAGGGCGTGCACGGACCGCGGACCTTGCACGTCCTGGTCGTCGACGGCTAGCGGGAGGTGCAAAATGGGCCTGGGCAAGAAACTGGTCGCCGCGCTGGAACGCGTCGTCGGCACCGATCATGTCCGCTCGGGACGCGGCGACGTCGAGCCGTACGCCCGGGACGCCACGCCGATCTTCCGGGGCATCCCCGACGTGGTGGTCTGGCCCGGCACCGCTGAGGAGATCGCGGCGATCCTGCGCCTGGCCACCCAGCGCGGCATCCCGGTGGTGCCCCGCGGCGCCGGCTCGAACCTGTGCGGCGCCACGGTCGCGTTGACCGGTGGCATCGTGCTGGTGCTGACCCGGATGAACCGGATTCTCGAGGTCAGCGCCGAAGAGTTGCTGGCCCGGGTGGAGTCGGGCGTGACGACCACCGCGCTGACCAACGCCGCTGCTGCGCGGGGTCTGCTGTACGCCCCGGACCCGGGCAGCCGCACCGTCTCCACGATCGGCGGCAACGTGGCGACCTGCGCAGGCGGGCTGCGCGGGCTGAAATACGGGGTGACCCGCAACTACGTCCTCGGGGTCGAAGCTGTGCTGCCCACCGGTGAGGTGATCCGCACCGGCGGCCGGCTGTGGAAGGACGTGGCCGGGTATGACCTGACCCGACTGCTCACCGGGTCGGAGGGCACGCTTGCCGTGATCACCGAGATCACGCTGGCCCTGCTGCCCATGCCGGCGTCGACGAACACCGGGGTCGCCTACTTCGCGGCGCTCGCCGACGCCGGTCGCGCCGTCGCCGCCGTGATCGCCGACGGGATCGTTCCGGCCACCCTGGAGTTTCTCGACGCCAAGTGCATCGGCGTGGTCGAGGAGTACGCCCACCTGGGCCTGCGCCTGGACGCCGGGGCGCTGCTGCTGTTCGGCGACGACGGGCCGGCCGACGCGGTGGACCGCAACCTGGCGCGAATAGCCGAGCTGTGTGCCGCGAACGGGGCCATCGAGGTGGCCCTCGCGGAGACCCCCGCGCGGTCGGAGGCGCTGCTCGCCGCGCGCCGGTCGACGCTGCCGGCGCTGTCCCGGCTGGGGTCGTTGACGATCCTCGAGGACGCGACCGTTCCCCGGCCGCGGCTGGCGGAGATGGTGGACCGGATCGACGAGATCGCCGAACGGTACAACGTGCCGATCGCCACCTTCGGGCACGCCGGCGACGGCAACCTCCACCCGACCTGCGTGATCGATCAGCACGATCAGGAGGCCATCGACCGGGCCCACAAGGCGTTCGCGGACATCTTCACCGCCGCGATCGACTTGGGCGGCACGATCACCGGCGAACACGGAGTGGGCGCCGCGAAGCTCCCGTTCCTGGAGGCCCGCCTCGGCGCGGACCAGGTGGCGCTGCTGCGCCGGATCAAGACCGCGTTCGACCCCGCGGGCATCCTCAACCCGGGAAAGCTCGGCTCATGACCCCCGTCGACGACCAACCCCCGGCTGCGGCGCCGCGCGGAATCTTCGATCCGCAGCTGCTCGACCGCTGCATCTCGTGCGGCTTCTGCCTGCCGGCCTGCCCGACGTACGCGCTGTCCGCCGACGAGGGTTCGTCACCCCGCGGGCGGATCACGTTGATGCGCGCCCTGGAAACCGGTCGGCTCGACCCCGACGACGCGCGCCTGCGCGAGGAGTCGTCGTTCTGCCTGGGCTGCCGGGCGTGCGAACCGGTCTGTCCGGCCGGGGTGCAGTACGGCGAACTGCTCGAGGAGTGGCGCGACCACCAGTGGCGGGGCCGGCGGCGGCCGCCGGTGGCGCAGGCGCTGATGCTCGTGGTGTCGCGCCCGTGGACGGTGCGGATGCTGGGGTTGTTCCGCCGGCATGCCCGCGGACAGCCGCCAGGCGCCAACGGTTATCTCATGCTGGGCTGCTTCGAGCGCATGCTGTACCCAGAAGTCAGCCGGGCCGCACAGCGGCTACTCCCGGACTTCGCCGCCCCGCCGGCCCAGGGCTGTTGTGGTGCGCTGCACGCGCACAACGGCGAGTCGCGCAAAGGCAAGGAGATGGCGCGGCAGCTCGGCGAGCAGCTGCCCGGGCTGATCGTGACCACCGCCGGCGGGTGCGTGGCGCACCTGGCCGGGGTGCTCGGCCCAGAGCGGGTGCGCGAGTTGAGCCAGCACCTGGTCATGACCGGAGCGACCCCGGCGGGCGAGGTGCGTGTGGACGGCCGGCGGGCCCGGGTGGCACTGCAGGACTCGTGCCACCTGCGCAACGGCATCGGGGTGCACCAGCAGCCGCGGGCGTTGATCGCGGCGGTGGCCGAGTTCGTGCCGGTGCCAGGGGACGACTCCTGCTGCGGGTCGGCAGGCACCTATTCGCTGCTGCGTCCCCGTGACAGCGCCAGGATCCTGGCGCCGAAGCTGGATGCGGTGGAGGTGGCCGGGGTGGACTACCTGGTCGCGGTCAATCCCGGCTGCCTGCGCCAGCTCCGGACCGGGCTGCGGCGCCGCGGCAGCCGGGTTCGCGTCGTCCACCTCGCCGAGCTTCTCGCGGCCGCCGCGGGCGGGTCGGCCTGAACATGCCCGCACGACGTCAACGTTCAAGGGAGGTTGTCATGGCCAGATATCTGGTGGTGGCGCACGAGACGGTCACCAACCCTGAGTTGCTCGACCAGTTGCGCGCCATTCAAGAGGAAGACCAGCAGGCGGAGTTCGTCCTGCTAGTGCCGGCCACACCAGTGCGCCACCTGCTGCGGCGCAGCGACGAGCACGACGCGGAGGTGGTGGCGGGCAAGCGGGCGGACAAGGCACGGTCAATGTTCGCGAAGAAGGGCGTCCACTTGGCCGGTACCCGAATTGGCGCGGCGTCACCGGCGGACGCGGTCGACGACGAGCTGCGGGACAACCCCGGGTACGCCGGGGTGGTCATCTCCACCTTGCCGAAGGAGAAATCCCGGTGGCTGAAGATGGACCTGCCGCGGACCGTCGAATCCCGGCATCGCCTGCGGGTGTACCACGTGGAGGCAAAGCCCGAGTGGTCGTTCGGCGACTTGCCCTGACCGCCGCATCGATGGCCGGGGTCGCGCGACGCGCGCCCCAGCCCCGCTGTTCGGCTCAGGTCAGTCGAGCAGCGCCACCGAGGTCGGCGCGTGCTCGCGGTGCTCGGCCAGCTCCTCGAACTCGGTGATGTTGTCCAGCTCGGTTCCCATGGAGATGTTGGTGACCCGCTCCAGGATGATCTCGACAATGACCGGCAGCCGGTGCTCGGCCGCCAGCTTCTGCGCGGTCTCGAACGCCTCCACCATCTCGGCCGGCTCGAACACGCGCAACCCCTTGCAGCCCAGCCCCTCGGCGACCTTGACATGGTCGACGCCGTAGCCGCTGAGCTCTGGCGCGTTTACGTTGTCGAAGGACAGTTGAACGGCGTAGTCCATGTCGAAGCCGCGCTGCGACTGCCGGATCAGCCCCAGGTACGAGTTGTTCACCACGATGTGCACGTACGGCAGGTTGAACTGGGCGCCGACCGCGAGTTCTTCGATCATGAACTGGAAGTCGTAGTCGCCGGACAGCGCGACCACGGGAGTGTCCGGGTCGGCCGCGACGACGCCGAGGGCGGCCGGAATCGTCCAGCCGAGCGGGCCGGCCTGCCCGCAGTTGATCCAGTGCCGCGGCTCGTAGATGTGCAGGAACTGGGCGCCGGCGATCTGGGACAGCCCGATTGTGCTGACGTAGCGCGCGTTGCGGCTGAACGACCGGTTCATCTCCTCATACACCCGCTGTGGCTTGACTGGCACGTTGTCGAAGTGCGTCCTGCGCTGCAGCGTGCGCTTACGCCGGTCACACTGGCTAACCCACTCGCTCCAGTCCGGCAGCCGCCCGCCGGCCCTGCGCTCGCGGGCCACCTCGACGAACATCTGGAGCGCCGCGCGCGCGTCGGAGACGATGCCGTAGTCCGGCGGGAACACGCGCCCGATCTGGGTCGGCTCGATGTCGACGTGGACGAACGTGCGTCCCCGCCTGTACGTGTCCAGGCCGCCGGTGTGCCGATTGGCCCACCGGTTTCCGATGCCGAGAACGAAGTCGGACTCGAGGAACGTGGCGTTGCCGTAGCGGTGCGAGGTCTGCAGGCCGACCATCCCGGCCATCAACGGGTGGTCATCGGGGATGGCGCCCCACCCCATGAGCGTCGGGATGACCGGCACCCCGACGGTCTCGGCGAACTCGACGAGTTGCGGCGCCGCATCGGCGTTGATGACGCCGCCGCCGGCCACTATCAGCGGCCGCTCGGCCGCGGCAAGCATGTCCAGCGCCTTCTCCACCTGTACCCGGGTGGCTGCCGGCTTGTAAACCGGCAACGGCTCATACGAGTCCGGGTCGAACTCGATCTCCGCCATCTGCACGTCGAACGGAAGGTCGATGAGCACCGGCCCGGGGCGCCCCGACCGCATTAGGTGGAACGCTTGCTGGAACGTGCCCGGGACCTGGCCGGGCTCCAGCACCGTCGTCGCCATCTTGGTCACCGGCGCGGCGATGCTGGCGATGTCGACAGCCTGGAAGTCCTCCTTGTGCAGCCGATCCACGGGCGCCTGGCCGGTAATGCACAGGATCGGGATCGAGTCCCCGGTGGCCGAGTAGAGACCGGTGATCATGTCGGTGCCGGCCGGGCCGGACGTGCCGATGCACACACCGATGTTGCCGGACTTGGTCCGGGTGTAGCCCTCGGCCATGTGTGCGGCGCCCTCGACGTGGCGCGCCAGGATGTGCTGAATTCGGCCGTGCCCGCGCAGGGCGGCATAGATGGGGTTGATCGCGGCGCCGGGCACCCCGAACGCGTGGGTCATCCCCTCGCGTTCGAGGATCGCGACGGCGGCTTCGGCGGCTCGCATCCGGGTCATGGAATGTCCTCCTCGCTTGGGTCAGCCGGAGCGGCGTCCGGACAGCTGTTCGACGAGCAAGAGCAGCGCGGAATGGTCCAGACTGCCGTGGCCCTGGGCCCGTAGCGACGCCACGAGCTGCGACACCAGGGCGCCGACCGGGATGATCACGCCGGCCTCCCGCGCCGCCGCCTGCACGATCCCGAGGTCCTTGTGGTGCAGGTCGATCCGGAAGCCGGGCTCGAAGCGACGGGCCAGCATGCCGGCGGCCTTCCGATCGAGGATCGCGTTGCCGGCGAGACCGCCGGCGAGGACCTTGATCGCGGGTTCCATGTCGACGCCGTGTGCCTCGAGGAACACGATCGCCTCGGAGACAAGCTGGATCGTGCCGGCGACGATGAGCTGGTTGGCCGCCTTAACGGTCTGGCCCGAGCCAGCCGGGCCGACGTGGACGACAGTCTTGCCCACAGCCTCCAGCACGGGCCGGGCAGCCCCGAAGTCCTCGGGCGACCCGCCCACCATGATCGACAGCGATGCGTCGATCGCACCCTGCTCGCCGCCGCTCACCGGGGCGTCGACGACGCGGATGCTGCGCTTGGCGCCCTCGGCGGCCAGGTGGGCAGACACGTCCGGGCGGATCGTGCTGCAGTCGATGTGCAGCACGCCGGGTTTGGCATTGGCGAAGACGCCTTCCTCGCCGAGGGCCACGCTCTCAACGTCGGACGAGTCGGGAAGCATGGTGATGACGACGTCGGCACCGGCGACCGCCTCTGCGACACTGGACGCGCCCCTGCCGCCCGCGGCGACGAGCCGCTCGATCGGCTCCGGATGCCGGTTGTAGCCGACGACCGAGTAGCCGCCCTTGACGAGGTTGGCCGCCATCGGGCCGCCCATGATGCCAAGCCCGATGAATCCCACTGTGGTCATGCGCTGCCTCCCATCGTTTTCCGCGTCGGACACCAGTCAGTGGAGCCTCGTCAGTTGGACCCTGGGTCGGTTGCCGCACGCTCCTCGGGCGGCAACCAGCCGAAGCTGTCGGCGCTCGCCCCGCTTGGTTTGTATTCCAGACCCACCCAGCCGTCATAGCCGGTCTCCGCGAGCTGCCGCAGGTAATCCTGGATCGGAAGCTCACCCGTGCCCGGCTCGTTCCTGCCCGGTGCGTCGGCGATTTGCACGTGACCGATGCGGCCGAAGTAGGTCGAGATCGCTTTCGGCGGATCATCGCCGTTGACCGCGAGGTGGTACAGGTCGCACAGGAAACGCAGGTTGGTCGCGCCGGTGGAGTGCTCCACCCGCTCGATCACCCCGACCGCGTCCGCGGCGGTCAGCAGCGGATACGCCGGGGCGCCGCTGACCGGTTCGATGAGCACCACGCCACCGATCCGGCCGGCTGCCGCGCCGGCCAGCGTGAGGTTTTCCACCGCGAGTTCGTCCTGCCGCTCAGGCGTCGTGTCCGGTAACCGGTTGCCATACAACGCATTGAACGCGCGGCAGCCCAGCTGCTCGCCGATGGAAACGGCGACGTCGAGATTGTCGCGGAACTCGGCGGAGCGCGCCGGCCACGACACCAGACCCCGATCGCCGCCCGCCATGTCACCGGCGAAGAAGTTGAGCCCCACCAGGCGCACACCGGTGTCCCGGACCGCGCCGACGAAGGCGTCGACTTCCGCGTCCGCCGGCACGGCCGCGCTCCACGGCCACCAGAACTCAATCGCCGTGAACCCGGCGGCCCGGGCTGCCGCCGGCCGTTGCAGGACCGGCAACTCGGTGAACAGGATCGAGCAGTTGACGTCGAACCGGGCCATGGATACGACCTTCCGCCCCGCACCACCCGCCGACCGGTTACCAGAAGCCCGTCGGCGGCTCCTAGGAACACACCACCCCGCATTATCTCTCGGGCAATCGGACGCTAATGCGCTTTCATGTTTTCGTCGCATGGAATCCAAGCGCACCTGAGCGGTGGGTGCTCGTCGGGCGAACTGTCCACCGCGGTTGGCATTTCGCGGGCAACCGCACCACGCGACTCGCTTGACGTCGGGGCGTGGCTGGGCCTGGTCGGAGGCTCGTCGCCTGAAGGTGTGGTCTGCGGTCATGACGTTAAGACTGGCGGAACGACGGCGCGGAGTTATCCACGCTGACGCCCATCACTGGTTCCGGTCAGCTGCGCTTCATCCAACCGCCGCTGACACCCCAGGTGGGCGCCCGGAACAATCGCGCGTCCCGGCCCCGGAAACGCTGCGCGTATGACGATTGGGCGAACTTGGTAGTGGAAGCCGGACAACGTCGTAGCGTCATCTCGTCGCCCCGCCCGGTGTGCGGCAACAGCGATGTGTGAGGAGTCTCCGATGCGGTTGTCGATCCGAAATCAGTTGCCCGGCGAGGTAATCGCGGTGCACTTGGGCGCCGTCATGGCCACCGTTCAGGTCCGGTTGGACAGTGGCGGACAGGTGGTCACGGCCTCGATCACCAAGGAAGCCGCGGAGGAGCTTGGCCTCACGGCCGGCCAGCAGGCAACGGTGCTGATCAAATCGACCGACGTGGCGATTGGTGTGCAGGACGCCAGTAGTTAGCCTTCGAAAGGTATTCAGTCGCAGCGAGCGTCTGGCAGGGTCCGCGCAGACCAAGGGACCTTGCTCGCCAGAGATTCCGTGATACGAAATAACCAGTTCGTTTTGCGGGCAACGTCACGCCCGTCCTGGGGCGAGGATCGGAGGCAGCAACCATGGCCGCTGACCCACCGAATAAGAGCGCCGTTCAATCGGTTGAGCGCGCCTTCGAGCTTCTCGAGATCATGGCCAGTGCGGGAGGCACTATTGCGTTGGGGGAGTTGGCGGCTCGGGCCGAACTGCCGCAACCGACCATCCATCGTCTCGTCCGCACACTATTGGCCATGGGCTACGTGAGGCAACTCCCCAACCGACACTATTCGTTGGGTCCCAAGCTGATTCGGTTGGGCGAGAGCGCGGCGCAGCTCATCGGAGCCTGGTCGCGCCAGCATCTCGCCGAATTGGTGGAGCGCACAGGAGAAACCGCCAACATGGCGGTGCTGGACAGCGACATGGCCGTCTATGTCGCTCAGGTGCCGTCACCCCATGCCATGCGCATGTTCACCGAAGTCGGCCGGCGCGTCTACCCGCATTGCACGGGCGTGGGCAAGGCGCTTCTCATGCAGCTTCCCAACGAGTCCGTCGTCGCGATGCTGAAGCGCACCGGCATGCCGGCTTCGACGGAGAACACGCTTACGACTCCTGAGGCGCTGATCCGCGACATCGAGCTGAGCCGGTCCCGGGGCTACGCCGTGGACGAAGGCGAACAGGAACTCGGCGTGCGATGCTTCGCGGTGCCGGTGCCCGACGCACCAACACCGACCGCGATCTCGATCTCCGGGCCGGCGGCGCGGGTCACACTGAAGTCAGCGACGAAGGTGGCGCCGCTGCTCAAGCGAGTGGCCCGCGATCTGGCTTCGGAGTTCGACAAAGAAGCCGCGGTCTAGTCGATGAGCAGCGCGGCCGCAGTCGGCGCGTCGTCGATCGATTCGGCCAGGTCACCGAACTCGACGATATTGTCGATCTCGGTTCCCATCGCGATGTTGGTGATCTTCTCTAGGAAGACCTCGACCACAACAGGCACCTTGTGCTCGTGACTGAGTTGCTGGGCCCGAGTCAGAGCCGGGCCGATGTCGTCAGGCTCGACCACTTGAATTGCCTTGCAGCCGAGCCCCTCAACCACTCGTAAGTGATCGACGGCTCAAGGATGTGGCCGGGCTTTCCCTGACCAAGCTGTTCGTCGGTAGCGAGGGCACGCTCGGAGTGATCACCGAGGTCACCCTGCGGCTGCTGCCTCCCCAGCATGTGGCGAGCACGGTGGTCGCCACGTTCGAATCGGTGGAAGCCGCCGCGAACGCGGTCGTCACGATCACCGGCAAGATCCGGCCGTCGATGCTGGAGTTCATGGACTCGGCGGCCATCAATGCGGTGGAGGACAAGCTCAGGATGGGCCTGGACCGGTCGGCGGCGGCGATGATGGTGGCCGCCACCGACGACCGCGGACCCTCCGGCGCCGAGGACGCCGAGTTCATGGCCGACGTCTTCACCAAACACGGTGCGAAAGAGGTGTTTTCGACGTCCGACCCGGACGAGGGCGAGGCGTTCGTGGCCGCGCGCCGGTTCGCGATTCCCGCGGTCGAGGCTAAGGGCTCGCTGCTGCTCGAGGACGTCGGCGTGCCGCTGCCCGCGCTGGCCGATCTGGTCGGCGGAGTGGCGAAGATCGCCGCGAACAACGACATCCTGATCTCGGTGATCGCGCACGCCGGCGACGGCAACACCCATCCACTGATCGTGTACGACCCGACCGATTCCGCGTTGGCGAAGCGCGCCCAGAAAGCGTTCGGCGAAATCATGGACCTGGCCGTCGGCCTGGGCGGCACCATCACCGGCGAACACGGCGTCGGCCGGCTCAAGCGGCCCTGGTTGGCGGGCCAACTCGGGCCCGAGGCGATGGAGCTCAACCGCCGGATCAAGCAGGCGCTGGACCCCGACGGCATCCTGAACCCCGGCGCGGCGATCTAGAAATCTAGTGTGAACTGACGGCATCGAGTGTGGGCTGACGGCGAGATTTCGCGACGATTTCCGCCGTGGATGCCACCCTCGACGCCGCGGACGCACACTCGACGGGCAGGGCGCGGCGATTTGATCTCGGTGGTTGACAGATATCCGCGAGTGTCGTACCAATGAGACATGACAGCTACTCTGTCTCACCATTCGCCGGTCCGGTTTCAGCTCGCCGACGCCGACACCTGGCCCAACCCGTGGCCGATGTACGCCGCGCTGCGTGACCACGACCCGGTGCACCACGTCGTCCCGCCGGAGAACCCCGACGGCGACTACTGGGTGCTGTCCCGGCACGCCGACGTGTGGGAGGCCGCCCGCGACAACGAGACGTTCTCGTCGGCGCAGGGCCTGACCGTCAACTACGGCGAGCTGGAAATCATCGGCCTGCAGGACAATCCGCCGTTCGTCATGCAGGACCCGCCGGTGCATACCGAGTTCCGCAAGCTGGTATCGCGCGGTTTCACGCCGCGTCAGGTAGAGGCCGTCGAGCCGGCGGTCCGGGACTTCGTCGTCGAGCGCATCGAGCGCCTGCGCGCGAACGGTGGCGGCGACATCGTCACCGAGCTGTTCAAGCCGCTGCCGTCGATGGTGGTCGCGCACTACCTCGGCGTCCCGGAAGCCGACCGCAAGCAGTTCGACGGCTGGACCGAGGCCATCGTCGCGGCCAACACCACGTCCGGCGTCACCGGCGCGATGGCGACCGTGGGTGACGCGGTCGGCTCGATGATGACGTACTTCACCGAGCTGATCGAACGCAGGCGCCGCGAGCCGCAGGACGACACCATCTCGCACCTGGTCGCGGCCGGTGTCGGAGCTGACGGCGACATTCAGGGCACGCTGTCGGTGCTGGCGTTCACGTTCACGATGGTCACCGGCGGCAACGACACCACCACCGGCATGCTCGGCGGTTCCGTGCAGCTACTGCACCAGCGGCCCGACCAGTGCCGGGTACTGGTCGAGAACCCCGACCTGATCGGTGACGCGGTCGACGAGTTCCTGCGGCTGACGTCGCCGGTACAGGGCCTGGCCCGCACCGTTACCCGCGATGTCACCATCGGTGACACCACCATTCCGGCCGGACGCAGGGCGCTGTTGCTCTACGGGTCGGCCAACCGCGACGAGCGTGAATACGGCCAGGACGCCGCGGAACTCGACGTCCGGCGGCGACCGCGCAACATCATGACGTTCAGCCACGGTGCCCACTTCTGCCTGGGCGCGGCCGCGGCTCGCATGCAGTCCCGCGTCGCGCTGACCGAACTCCTGACCCGGTGCCCCGGGTTCGAGGTCGACGAGTCCGGAATCGTCTGGGCCGGCGGCAGTTACGTGCGGCGGCCCCTGTCGGTTCCGTTCCGGGTGACGGCGTAATGCCCGGCGACTGGCTGGCCTCGCGGCGGACCGAGGTGGCCGCGGACCGGATCCTGGATGCGGCGGGTGAGCTGTTCGCCCAGCAGGAGGCGGCCACCGTCGGCATGCATGAAATCGCCTCGGCCGCAGGATGTTCCCGTGCCACGCTGTACCGGTACTTCGAGAACCGCGACGCGCTGTACACCGCCTACGTGCACCGCGAGGCCTACCGGCTCTACCGAGAGATGACCGAGCAGATCAATGCTGTGGTGGATCCGCGCGAACGGCTGATCGAGGGCATTGTGACGTCATTGCGCAATGTGCGCGAAAGTCCAGCGCTGGCATCGTGGTTCGCCACGACGCACCGGCCGATCGGCGGCGAGATTGCCGAGCAGTCCGAGGTGATCAAGGCGCTGACCGAGGCCTTTGTCATATCGCTGAGCCCCGACGAACCCGAGGTGGTCGCGCACCGGGCGCGCTGGCTGGTGCGGGTGATGACGTCACTGCTGGTGTTCCCCGGACGCGACGAGGCCGACGAGCGCGCGATGCTCGAGGAGTTCGTCGTGCCCACCGTGGTACCGACACAACGGGAGCCGACCGGATAGACCGATCAGCCCATCAGGCGGGGACGTAAGGGTCGGGTTCGCCTGCGGCAATGGGCGGGTGTTCTTTGAGGCTCGCCTGGAAATCGGCGATCAACTTTGACGCACCCGTGATTACCCACACGTGAGTGGTGGCCAGATTCTCGTCCGGACTCTCCTTGGGATTGGTCAGTAGGTTGAACACGGCCGGCAATCCCAGTGGCAGAACGGGATCCGTGGCGCTGACCTGCCAGACGAAGTGCAGTTTGAAGTTGCGCCATTTCGCCGCGTAGAGCTTCTCGCCGAAAAAGATCGGAAACCCTTCGCGCGCCGAGGATTCGGTTCTACCCATCAGCAGATCACGTTGATCCACCCCGTCGACTGGCCGATCTTGCGGCACGTCGGCGCCTACGAAACGGAGCAGGGTGGTAAAGGTGTCAACTTCGTGCACGATTGCATCGGTTTCACGGTCGGCGGGAACACGTCCCGGCCAGCGGATAATGAACGGAACGCGGTTTGATCCCTCCATGGGTGTGAACATGGTTCCCGCCCATGGGCCCGCTGATCCGCGCTTGTGCTGCGTCGAGGTATCGGCCCCATTATCGCTGGTGAAGATGACGATGGTGTCATCGCGCAGGCCCAGTCGCTCGACAGTGTCGAGCAGCCGACCCACGTTGTGATCCATCTGAGCCAGACAGTCGGCCCAATCTCCGTTTCCGGTGCTGCCCTTGAATTCTGCCGATGGCAGCGTCGGATAGTGAACCAGCGTGTATGGCACGTAGGCGTAGAACGGCCTCTTCGCCGCGGCGCTGCGCTGCATGAAGTCGATCACCCGGTCGGTGATCTCCATGTCGATCTCGGGGCGGGTCGTCAGGTCGTAGGGTTTAACCTGGCGTGACGGACTTCCCTTCTCACCCTCGTATATGTGCGCTTCGTGCACGAGCGTGGGGTCGAAGCCCGGCTGAGTAGGCCACAGCGTCTCGTCGGTGGTGTCTGGTATGCCGTACCACTCGTCGAATCCCTGGTCGGTGGGAAGGCGGCCCGGCACGTTGCCCAGATGCCACTTACCGAAAAGGCCTGTTGCGTAACCCTTCTTCGACAGGACCTTGGCGATCGTCCCTTCCCATTGCACGAGGCCGTACGGCCCACCGGTGAGCGGCACGCTATGCGTCCCGGACCGGATCGAATGACGGCCGGTCATCACACACGAACGGCTCGGGGTGCACTGCGGCTCAACATTGAAATTGAGCAGCTTCGTGCCCTCGGGCGATAATCGGTCGATATTCGGCGTCGGCGCGCCGCGCAGCAGACCGCCGCCGTAACAACCCACTTCGCCGTATCCGAGGTTGTCCATGAAGATGAACAAGATGTTCGGATTCATCGCGGGACCGTTGCTACTGCCGCGACATCGCGATATTCAGTAGATCCTCGGACGTGATCAGGTGACCTTGACTGTCCTCGCCAATGTCGAGCTGCACCCAGTCGATCTTTCCCGAGAACTTGTTCCCGTGCGGCCGGTAGTCGGGTGATGTCGGCGAGCCGGTGTCCGACCCGACGTCGCAGGCCTCGTCGCAGGAGAATGCCATCGGCTCGGTCTGCTCAACCCGGCCCGTGCCGACGGCTTTGCCGTCGTAGTACAACGTGACGTCGCCGCCCTTGCCCAGGCCGCCGCCGTCGTACTTGAACTCCATCCGCACCTGATGCGCGCCAGCGGGAATGGTTTCGTCGGCGGTGACGAAGTAGTACTCGATGTCGAAGAAGTTGTAGCAGTACTTGAGCCGGCCCTCATGCGCATAAAGCGACCAGCCGCCGACCTTGCCGCCCTGAGTGACAATCACTCCGGCAGCACCCGATTCGGGCACTGTGACGTTCGCAGTGATCGAGTGCGACTTGTTCTTCATGGTGAGCACACAGTTCTCGGTGAGCCGCATGCCGGGAAACAGCATTTGGGTGGTCCCGCGGATCAGCTGCGGCCGGCCAGCGATATCGGGGTTGAACCGTTCGAAGGACCGGTCATCGATCGGAACCACGTTGTACTTGACCGCCTCGATCAACCACAGCCGCTGCAGCTCGGCGAGCTTGTCCGGATTCTCCGCGGCCAGGTCGTGGGCCTGGGTCCAGTCGTCGGGACCGTAGAGTTCCCAGATGTCGTCCGCCAATGCCGGCTGGTCTTCCAGCCACGGTGTGCGGTGTTTTGTCACCGCCGTCCAGCCCTTGTGGTAGATGCCGCGATTGCCGAACATCTCGAAATACTGGACCGTGTGGGTCTCCGGCGCGTCGTTGTCACGCAGCGTTCCAAGCATGCTGACCCCCTCTAGGGGTGCCTGGGCAATGCTGTTCACCACCAGCGGCGCGGGCAATCCGGCGGCCTCGAGAATGGTAGGGGCGACGTCGATCACATGGTGGAACTGGTTGCGGGTGCTGCCCTTCTCGGTGAATCCCTTCGGCCAGTGCACGAGTGTGCCGTTGCGGGTGCCGCCCCAGTGTGAGGCTATCTGCTTGGTCCACTGATACGGAGTGCACAGCGCGTGCGCCCAACCCACGGCGTAGTGGTTGTACGCGTTCGGGGTGCCGAAGTCGTCGATCTTCGACAACAAGAACTCCGGCGTCTCGATGCCCGCCAACCCGTTGAGGGTGCACATCTCGTTGAAGCAGCCGTTCGGCGTGCCCTCGGCTGACGCACCGTTGTCGCCGAGGATGTAGAAAATGAGGGTGTGATCGAGAGCCCCGAGATCCTCGATCGTGTCGACCAGCCGACCCACGTGGTAGTCCGTCTGCTCAAGGAAGCCGGCGTAGATCTCCATCTGACGGGCCAACACCGGCTTTAGCTCAGCGGGCATGTCGTCCCACCCCGGGATCACGTCGTGCCGGCGGGTCAGTTCGGCATCCTCGGGCACCACGCCAAGCTCCTTCTGCCTGGCGATGATCCGGTCCCTCTCGACATCCCAGCCGTCGTCGAACTTGCCCTTGTACTTGTCCGACCACTCCCTGGGGACGTGATGCGGCGCATGGGTGGCACCCGGCGCGAAGTACATGAAGAACGGCCTGTCCGGTGCGAGCGCCTTTTGCTGACGAATCCAGGTGATCGCCCGATCCGTCAAGTCCTCGGTGAGCGTGTAACCCTCCTCCGGCGACTTCTCCGGTTCAACGGGCTTGGTGCCCTCGAACAGCGTCGGGTAATACTGGTTGGCCTCCCCGCCAATGAACCCGTAGAAGTGCTCGAATCCCGACCCGGTGGGCCACTGCTGGAACGGACCGACCGGCGAGACTTCCCACACCGGCACTTCGTGGCACTTACCGAACTGGCTTGTCGAATATCCATTGAGCCGCAACGTCTCCGCGATCGGCGCCTTCTCCTTGGGCCGCACGCTGCTGTTACCAGGTGCCGATGTGGCGATCTCGGTGATGCCGCCCATCCCCACCGAATGGTGGTTTCGGCCCGTCAGCAACGCCTGGCGCGTGGGTGAGCACAGCGCCGTGGTGTGGAAACGATTGAGCTTCACCCCGCCCGCCGCCAACCGATCGGCCGTGGGCGTGTTGCACGGACCGCCGAACGCCGAGGAGGCACCGAAGCCGACGTCGTCGATCAACACGATCAGCACATTGGGCGCGCCCTCGGGCGGCCGCAACGTGGTGATCGGCGGATACGTGGTGTCCGGATCCTTCGCGTCGTACGTCGTCAACCCGACGTGGGCGACGTCGGGAATGGGCAGGATGTCCCGCCGCACCGGGGGCTGCTCCGGCACCGCCCCGCCGCCTGCCTGACCGTTACCCTGCGCTGCCGAACTGGTCATAACCGTCCCTCTCTGGAATGCGTGGAATTCGTACGGCGCCATCGCGATCCGCGCGACGGCGCTGTCAGCTATTGCCGTGCCATCGCGATGGTGAACCGTTCCTCCGGAGTTATCAGGTGGTCGAGGCTGTCCTCGCCGATGTCGATCTGCGCCCACTCGATCTCACCGGTGAAGCGGTTGCCGGTGGGGCCATAGTCGGGTGAGGCCGGCGACCCGGTATCGGAACCGACGTCGCAGGCTTCGTCGGCGGAGAATGCCATCGGCTGGGTCTGCTCGACCCGACCCTTGCCGGCCGCCGTGCCGTCGTAGTACAGGGTGACGTCGCCGCCCTTGCCCAAACCCCCTCCGTCGTACGTGAACTCCATCCGCACCTGGTGTTTGCCCTTCGGGATGGGCTGGTCCGCACTAACGATGTAGTACTCGATACCGAAGAAGTTGTAGCAGTACGTCAGCTTGCCGTCGTGCGCGTACAGCGACCAGCCGCCGACGCTGCCGCCCTGGGTGATGATCACACCGTTGGCACCGGATTCCGGCACTACCACGTTGGCGGTCACCGAATGCGACTTGTTCTTCAGCGTCAGCACGCACCATTCGCTCACGCGCATCCCGTCGAACAGTAGTTGAGTGTTACCGCGTATCAACTGCGGGCGCCCGGCGATGTCGGGGTTGATCCGCTCGAAGCCGCGGTCGTCGAGGGGCACGGCGTTGTATTTGACCGCCTCGATCAGCCATAGCCGTTGCAGCTCAGCCAGTTTCGCTGGATTCTCCATGACAATATTGCGTGCCTGCGTCCAGTCGTCGGGTCCGTACAGCTCCCAGATGTCGTCGTCGAACGGCGGCGGCTGATCGGCCTTCCATGGCGTGCGGTGTTTGGTCACCGCCGTCCAGCCCTGGTGATAGATGCCGCGGTTGCCGAACATCTCGAAGTACTGCACGTCGTGGGTCTCCGGCGCGTCGCCGTCGCGCAGCATCGACAGCATGCTGACACCCTCCAGCGGGGCCTGCTGAATGCCGTTCACTGATAGCGGCGCGGGCAGTCCGGCGGCTTCCAGAATCGTCGGTGCGACGTCGATGACGTGGTGGAACTGGTTACGGGACTTGCCCTTATCCGTTAAGCCGTTGGGCCAGTGCACGATCGTCCCGTTGCGGGTCCCACCCCAGTGCGAGGCGACCTGCTTGGTCCACTGGTACGGCGTGCACAACGCGTGCGCCCAGCCCACGGCGTAATGGTTGTACGCATTGGGAGTGCCGAAATCGTCGATCTTGGAGAGCAAGAACTCCGTCGTCTCGATGCCCGGCAGGCCGTTGAGCGTGCACATTTCGTTGAAGCAACCGTTCAGGGTCCCCTCGGCCGACGCACCGTTATCGCCGAGGATGTAATAGATCAACGTGTCGTCGCGGATGTCGAGTTCGGCGATCGCGTCGATGAGCCGGCCCACCTCGTGGTCGGTCTGCTCGAGGAAGCCGGCGTAGATCTCCATCTGCCGGGCCAGCACCGGCTTCAGATCCGACGGCATGTCATCCCACCCCGGGATCTCGTCATGACGCTTGGTCAGCTCCGCGTCGGCGGGCACCACGCCAAGTTCCTTCTGCTTGGCCAGAATCCGCTCGCGCAACACGTCCCAGCCGTCGTCGAACTTGCCCTTGTACTTGTCCGACCACTCCTTGGGCACGTGGTGCGGTGCATGGGTCGCGCCCGGCGCGAAGTACATGAAGAACGGTTTGTCGGGCATGAGCGCCTTCTGCTGGCGCACCCAGGTGATCGCACGGTTCGCGAGATCCTCGGTGAGGGTATAACCCACCTCCGGCGATTTCGGAGGCTCAACGGCCGTGGTGCCGTCGTACAGGCCGGGGTAGTACTGATTGGCCTCTCCGCCGACGAAGCCGTAGAAGTATTCGAAGCCCGAGCCGGTGGGCCATTGGTGGAACGGCCCTACCGGAGTGACCTCCCAGGCCGGCACCTCGTGGCACTTGCCGAACTGCGCCGTCGAATACCCGTTCAGTTTCAGGGTTTCGGCGATAGGAGCCTTCTCCTTGGGGCGGACGCTGCTGTTGCCAGGCGCCGACGTCGCCATCTCGGTGATAGCCCCCATCCCCACCGAGTGATGGTTGCGGCCGGTCAGCAGGGCTTGGCGGGTGGGCGAACACAAGGCGGTGGTGTGGAACCGGTTGAGCTTGAGCCCGTTGGCTGCCAGCCGCTCGGCGGTCGGCGTGTTGCACGGCCCACCAAACGCCGACGAGGCGCCAAAGCCCACATCGTCGATCAACACGATCAGCACATTCGGCGCGCCCTCCGGCGGCCGCAACATCGTGATCGGCGGATACGTGGTATCCGGATTCTTTGCGTCATACGTCGTCAAGCCGACGTGCTTGACATCTGGAATGGGCAGGATGTCGCGCCGCACTGGCGGCTGCCCCGGCTTCGCCCCTCCCCCTGCTTGACCGTTACCCTGCGCTGCCGGACTCGTCATGGTCGTCCTTTCTTGGAATACGGGTTGACTACTGCCGTGCCATCGCGATACGGAAGCGTTCCTCGGGGTCGATGAAGTGATCGGCGTCCTCGGCGTCCTCGCCCAGGTCGATCTGCACCCAATTGATCTTGCCCTTGAACGTGCTGGTATGGGCGGTGTAGTCGGGGCTGACCGTGGTCCCGGTCTCGCGGCCGATGTCGGTCGTCTCGTCCGCCGAGAAAATGACGCCTTGCGTTCGGTCGACCCGACCCTTGCCGACTTCCTTGCCGTCGCAGTAGAGCGTGACATCACCGCCCTTGCCCATGCCGCCTCCGTCGTAGGCGAACTCCATGCGCACCTGGGTGGTGCCGATCGGAATCGGCTCGGTGGCGTCGATGCCGAATGACGTGATGCCCAGCACGTTGTAGTAAAACTTGGCCCGACCGTCTTTGGCGTACAGACTCCAGCCGCCGAACCGGCCGCCCTGGGCGATGATCACGCCCTCGGCGCCATCAGCCGGCACTTCCAGCTCGGACGTGACGGAGAACGACTTGTTCTTGATGTCCACCACGCTGCTCTCCGACAGGCGCCCCATGCCGCCGAACAACAGCTGGGTGTTGCCCTTGATCAATGTGGGCCGCCCCGCCTGTTCGGGGATGAAGCGCTCGATCTGTCGGTCATCCAGCGGCAGCACGTTGTACTTGACCGCCTCGATCAGCCAAAGCCGCTGCAGCTCATGCAGTTTCTGCGGGTTCTCCTTGGAGAGGTCCTTGGATTGGGTCCAGTCGGTGTTGCCGTCGTACAGTTCCCAGACGTCGTCGTCGAAGGCCGGCATTGCCATCCCGGCCATCTCCCAGGGCGTACGGTGTTTGGTCACCGCGCTCCAGCCCTTGTGGTAGATGCCCCGGTTGCAGAACATTTCGAAGTACTGAGTCTCGTGCCGCTCGGGTGCCGTCGCGTTGTTGAAGCTGTACAGCATGCTCGTACCCTCGTACGGGCTCTGGAGAACCCCGTTGACCATCGTTGGCTGTGGGATGCCCGCCGCCTCCAGCACGGTGGGCGCGACGTCGATGACATGACTGAACTGGTTGCGCGCGCCGCCCTTGTCCGCGATTCCCGTGGGCCAGTGCACGATGGTGCCGTTGCGGGTGCCGCCCCAGTGCGAGGCCACCTGTTTGGTCCATTGATAGGGCGAGTCCATTGCCCACGCCCACCCGACGGCGTAGTGGCCGTAAGATCCTTCACCGCCGAACTCGTCGAGCTTGGACATCAGGAATTCGGGGGTCTCGATCTCGGGCACGCCGTTGAAGTTGGCCATCTCGTTGAACGCGCCCTGCAGCGTGCCCTCTGCCGACGCGCCGTTGTCGCCGATGATGAGGTAGACGAGCGTGTCGTCGAGCACGGGTCCGAGCGCATCGAGTAACCGGCCGACGTGATGGTCGGTGTGCTCCAAGAACGCGGCGTACACCTCCATCTCGCGCTGCAGCGCCGGCTTGAGCTGCGGATCCATGTCATCCCATGCCGGGATCTCCGTGTGGCGCGGCGTGAGCACGGCGTCGGCTGGGATGACGCCCAGTTCTTTCTGTCGTTCGAACGTGATCTCGCGCTGCCGGTCCCAGCCGTGGGCGAATTTGCCCTTGTACTTGTCGATCCACTCCTGTGGCACGTGGTGCGGCGCGTGCGTGGCGCCGGGCGCGAAGTACATGAAGAACGGCTTGTCACCCATCAACGCCTTCTGCTGGCGCATCCAGCTGATCGCCTTGTCGGTCAGATCCTCCGTCAGGTGGTAGCCCTCCGCCGGTGTCTTCGGGGGCTCGATCGGCGTGGTGCCTTCATACAGGGCCGGGTCCCACTGGTTGTTCTCCCCGCCTATGAAGCCATAGAAATACTCGAACCCGCCGCCACCGGTCGGCCAAGCAGTGAACGGCCCCGCCGGGCTGGTCTGCCAGACGGGCACCTCATGGCATTTGCCGAACTGCGCCGTCGAATACCCGTTGAGCTTGAGGGTCACCGCCAAGGGCGCCTTGGTGTTCGACAGCACGGAACTGTACCCGGGAGCGGCGGTGGCGATTTCGGTGATGCCGCCCATGCCGACAGAGTGATGGTTGCGGCCGGTCAGCAGCGCCTGCCGGGTCGGCGAGCACAGCGCCGTGGTGTGAAATCGCGTGTACCTCAACCCGCCCGACGCGAGCTTGTCGAAGTTCGGCGTGTTGCACGGCCCACCGAACGCGCTGCTGGCGCCATAGCCGACGTCGTCGATGAGGATGACCAGCACATTGGGCGCACCCTCAGGTGGACGCACATCCCTGATGGGCGGATAGCTGGTGTCCGGATCCTTCGCGTCGTACGTCGTCAACCCGACGTGGGCGACGTCGGGAATGGGCAGGATGTCCCGCCGCACCGGGGGCTGCTCCGGCACCGCCCCGCCGCCTGCCTGACCGTTACCCTGCGCTGCCGAACTGGTCATAACCGTCCCTCTCTGGAATGCGTGGAATTCGTACGGCGCCATCGCGATCCGCGCGACGGCGCTGTCAGCTATTGCCGTGCCATCGCGATGGTGAACCGTTCCTCCGGAGTTATCAGGTGGTCGAGGCTGTCCTCGCCGATGTCGATCTGCACCCACTCGATCTCACCGGTGAAGCGGTTGCCGGTGGGGCCATAGTCGGGTGAGGCCGGCGACCCGGTATCGGAACCGACGTCGCAGGCTTCGTCGGCGGAGAATGCCATCGGCTGGGTCTGCTCGACCCGACCCTTGCCGGCCGCCGTGCCGTCGTAGTACAGGGTGACGTCGCCGCCCTTGCCCAAACCCCCTCCGTCGTACGTGAACTCCATCCGCACCTGGTGTTTGCCCTTCGGGATGGGCTGGTCCGCACTAACGATGTAGTACTCGATACCGAAGAAGTTGTAGCAGTACGTCAGCTTGCCGTCGTGCGCGTACAGCGACCAGCCGCCGACGCTGCCGCCCTGGGTGATGATCACACCGTTGGCACCGGATTCCGGCACTACCACGTTGGCGGTCACCGAATGCGACTTGTTCTTCAGCGTCAGCACGCACCATTCGCTCACGCGCATCCCGTCGAACAGTAGTTGAGTGTTACCGCGTATCAACTGCGGGCGCCCGGCGATGTCGGGGTTGATCCGCTCGAAGCCGCGGTCGTCGAGGGGCACGGCGTTGTATTTGACCGCCTCGATCAGCCATAGCCGTTGCAGCTCAGCCAGTTTCGCTGGATTCTCCATGACAATATTGCGTGCCTGCGTCCAGTCGTCGGGTCCGTACAGCTCCCAGATGTCGTCGTCGAACGGCGGCGGCTGATCGGCCTTCCATGGCGTGCGGTGTTTGGTCACCGCCGTCCAGCCCTGGTGATAGATGCCGCGGTTGCCGAACATCTCGAAGTACTGCACGTCGTGGGTCTCCGGCGCGTCGCCGTCGCGCAGCATCGACAGCATGCTGACACCCTCCAGCGGGGCCTGCTGAATGCCGTTCACTGATAGCGGCGCGGGCAGTCCGGCGGCTTCCAGAATCGTCGGTGCGACGTCGATGACGTGGTGGAACTGGTTACGGGACTTGCCCTTATCCGTTAAGCCGTTGGGCCAGTGCACGATCGTCCCGTTGCGGGTCCCACCCCAGTGCGAGGCGACCTGCTTGGTCCACTGGTACGGCGTGCACAACGCGTGCGCCCAGCCCACGGCGTAATGGTTGTACGCATTGGGAGTGCCGAAATCGTCGATCTTGGAGAGCAAGAACTCCGTCGTCTCGATGCCCGGCAGGCCGTTGAGCGTGCACATTTCGTTGAAGCAACCGTTCAGGGTCCCCTCGGCCGACGCACCGTTATCGCCGAGGATGTAATAGATCAACGTGTCGTCGCGGATGTCGAGTTCGGCGATCGCGTCGATGAGCCGGCCCACCTCGTGGTCGGTCTGCTCGAGGAAGCCGGCGTAGATCTCCATCTGCCGGGCCAGCACCGGCTTCAGATCCGACGGCATGTCATCCCACCCCGGGATCTCGTCATGACGCTTGGTCAGCTCCGCGTCGGCGGGCACCACGCCAAGTTCCTTCTGCTTGGCCAGAATCCGCTCGCGCAACACGTCCCAGCCGTCGTCGAACTTGCCCTTGTACTTGTCCGACCACTCCTTGGGCACGTGGTGCGGTGCATGGGTCGCGCCCGGCGCGAAGTACATGAAGAACGGTTTGTCGGGCATGAGCGCCTTCTGCTGGCGCACCCAGGTGATCGCACGGTTCGCGAGATCCTCGGTGAGGGTATAACCCACCTCCGGCGATTTCGGAGGCTCAACGGCCGTGGTGCCGTCGTACAGGCCGGGGTAGTACTGATTGGCCTCTCCGCCGACGAAGCCGTAGAAGTATTCGAAGCCCGAGCCGGTGGGCCATTGGTGGAACGGCCCTACCGGAGTGACCTCCCAGGCCGGCACCTCGTGGCACTTGCCGAACTGCGCCGTCGAATACCCGTTCAGTTTCAGGGTTTCGGCGATGGGAGCCTTCTCCTTGGGGCGGACGCTGCTGTTGCCAGGCGCCGACGTCGCCATCTCGGTGATAGCCCCCATCCCCACCGAGTGATGGTTGCGGCCGGTCAGCAGGGCTTGGCGGGTGGGCGAACACAAGGCGGTGGTGTGGAACCGGTTGAGCTTGAGCCCGTTGGCTGCCAGCCGCTCGGCGGTCGGCGTGTTGCACGGCCCACCAAACGCCGACGAGGCGCCAAAGCCCACATCGTCGATCAACACGATCAGCACATTCGGCGCGCCCTCCGGCGGCCGCAACATCGTGATCGGCGGATACGTGGTATCCGGATTCTTTGCGTCATACGTCGTCAAGCCGACGTGCTTGACATCTGGAATGGGCAGGACGTCGCGCCGCACGCCGGCCACCGCCCCACCATCCGACTGCCCGATGTTTTGCGCTGACGATTTGGCCATGATGGTCCTTCCTCGAAGAAGCCCGACATTACGACCGCATCATCGCGATCTGCGCGATGGCGTTTGAACAGTCACCGAACCGTAGGCAGCTGGACAGCAAACAGACGAAGCGGTTCGCCACGATGAATAACGGGTTTGCGCAACGGGTTTCCTCCGTGGTTACACAAACCAATAGCCACGGGCATGGCGTCAGCCTAAGCCGACTCACCCGTTAGCGGAGCAATTTTGACGCAGGAGCCGAAAGCGGCGGGCTTCAGGAGTCGCGGCTGCCGATCCAGCGAACCATCTCAAGCGCGACGGCGACGTGCACGCTGTTCGTGTCGAGCGGTCGCGGTAGTAGTTGCTCCGCCCGGGAAAGCCGTCGCAGGAGGGTGTTTCGGTGGGTATAGAGCCGCGATGCCGCGCGCGACACATTGCATTGTTCGTTCACGAAGGTAAGCACGGCCGTGCGGAGTTCGGGGCTGGCTGCCTCGAGCTTGCCAAGCGTTCGCTTGATGAACTGGTCCGCCCGATCGGGGTCTCCGGTGACCAAAGACACGAGTTCTACGTCCCAAAAGCCTGCGACGCGTTGCGTCGAGTTCAGGCGGGCCAGCATGCGCTGCGCGGTGATCGCGTCGAGGTGGCTCCGGCGGAAACCCTCGACGCCGCGGGCGGTCGATCCGACAGCGATACGAATCCCGGGCATTTGGTCTAGCGACTTCAGAAGCTGGCGGTCATCTGGGGCGACCTTGCCTGGTATCCACACCCAGCGGGTGGCCGCGCCCGGGATCACGCTGAGTGGGGCGTGAGCGTTGGCGATCCGCGTCAACGCCTCGGCCGCGCGCTCCAATTGGCTGGAATCGGACTGCGTTTCCTCGCTCCAGACAACGGCCGCGGTGTGGACCTGTTCGAGGTTGTATCCGAGGCGCGCCTCGGCTCGCTGTCTGCTGATCGGCGCTCCGTCGAGGATCAGGGCCACGACTTCAAGCCGCTCGGCGTGGGTGCCCTGGGTCAACTCGTCGCGCTCGACCCGCATCTGCTCGGCGATACCTGCGAGCGTCGCGTCCACGAACGCGAAGAGCGATCGTGCGGACACGTCGAGCAGTTCGCGTAGCTCGCCAGGATCCGAGGTGAGGCCGAAGGCGATCGTCATCCACCGCTGCCACGCAACGTTCTGGCCGACGCGGTAGGCCTGCAGGGCTGATTCGTTGAGGCCGCGGCGCACCAGATCACGGGCGATGCCGAGCGGTTCAGGGCCGAGGTTGGCCGGCACCGGTGCTCCGGGATCGCGCACATTGGCCGCGGCCCAGTGCAGCAAGTTGGCGCGGGTGGTTCGGCGCAGCGCCGCGTTGAGGACGGGATCGTCTGCGAGTTCATGCATGTTCGCCGCCGACAGTTCCGCGTCGTGGAGCGCCTCAAGCCATTCCGATTGGCTGTTGAGGATGGTCTGAGCACCATTTCTGAAATATTCGCGGACCCGATCGGACGGACGCTCCCATTCCATGGGCCACACGTTAGACCGCTGGTGCAGTCTGCATCAATAGTCGGCACTATTGATGCACTTTGACCCTGGTTTGCGCCGTCACATTCGCCGATGATTGAGGCCACAACCACAGCCACCCACCCACCCACCCACGATCAGGAGACACGCAATGTCCACAACACCAGTCGGGACCAGCGTCGAGCACGTCGATGTGTTGATCGTCGGCGCCGGCATCTCCGGTATCGGGGCGGCGTACTACCTGCAGACCGAACAACCCGACAAGACATTCGCGATCCTGGAGGCTCGGGGCGCGACGGGTGGAACGTGGGACCTGTTCCGCTATCCCGGCATTCGCTCCGACTCAGACCTGCACACATTCAGCTACGAGTTCAAGCCCTGGGAGGACGACAAGGCGATCGCCGGCGCGCCCGCGATCCTGGCCTACCTGCGCGAAACGGCCGCCGAGAACGGCATCGACGACAAGATCCGGCTCCACCACAAGGTGCTCAGTGCCGCCTGGTCTACCGAAGAGGCGCGGTGGGTCGTCGAGACCGAGCGGACCGACACCGGCGAGCGGCGGACGATGAGCTGCGGCTGGCTCTTCTGCGCCGGCGGCTACTACCGCTACGACCAGGGGTTCACCCCTGAATTCGAGGGTCGCGAGCGGTTCCGCGGCCAGATCGTGCATCCCCAACATTGGCCCGAGGACCTCGACTACAGGGGTAAGCGGGTCGTCGTGATCGGCAGCGGCGCGACAGCGGTCACGCTGATTCCGGCGATGGCCGGAACGGCCGCACATGTGACGATGCTGCAGCGCTCGCCCACCTACGTCTTCCCGATGCCTTCGGAGGACGCCATCGCCAACGGGTTGCGCGGGCTACTCGGCGCGAAGCCGGCATACGCAATCACCCGGCGCAAGAACATCGTGCAGCAGCGCGCAATCTACCGGTTGTGCCAGCGATATCCGCGCACCGCGAAACGGGTGATCCGCTATCTCAATGCCCGGCTGCTGCCCAAAGATTATCCCGTCGATGAGCATTTCCGACCGGCCTACAACCCGTGGGACCAGCGGCTGTGCGTCGTTCCCGACGGCGACCTGTTCAAGGCCATCAGTGACGGGGACGCCTCCGTCGTCACCGACCGAATCGCGACCTTTACCGAGCGAGGAATCAAACTCGAGTCCGGGCGAGAACTCGAAGCCGACATCATCGTGACTGCCACCGGCCTGAACCTTCAGGCGTTCGGCGGCGTGGCGATGACCGTGGACGGCGTCGAGGTGAACGTGGCCGACCGGGTGGCGTTCAAAGGCCTGATGCTGGACGGCGTTCCCAACTTCGCGTTCGCCTTCGGCTACACCAACTCGTCATGGACGCTGAAGGTGGGTCTGGTGTCCGACCACTTCTGCCGCCTGCTCGCCCATATGGACACCCACGGTCATAACATCTGCTACCCGCAGATCAGCGACCCGCAGATGACCACCCAGCCGCTGCTTGGACTTGGCTCCGGCTATGTCCAACGGTCGATCGACCAGTTCCCCAAGCAGGGCGACGACGGCCCGTGGCGGATGCCGATGAACTACAACTTCGACGTCAAACTGCTGCGCGAGGGCCCTGTCGACGACGAGAACCTCCGGTTCGCCACCGCCACCTCACCCGCTTCTACCCGTGAGCTGGTGTTGACCGCGTGAGTCCTGCGGCCGTCAGGCCACCCAATAGGCTTGCGCCTTAATCGATTTGCGCGGGATTGAGTAGTCCTCGCGGAAAACCTTCGCCACCGCGCGCGTGGTCCGGTTGTCGCACGCGACCCAGCCGAAGTATTCGGAGGCGTCGAAGGCCGACGAGGTGACCGCCTCGAGCAGCGACTCGCCGGCGTTCTTGCGATCCACCCAAACGACGTCGGCGCTGCGCGTGACCGGCAGTTCCTTGTCGTCGTCGTGGCCGGCTTCCAGGAACACCCGGGCCGGGGTGTCACCGATCGCGTCCAGCAGCGAGTTGATCGCCGGAAGGGACGCGGTGTCGCCGACGATGACATAGCCGGCCGGCGCCGGCTCGGGCAACGTGAAGTTGCTCCCCAGCACGGTGACGTCGATGGTGTCGCCCGGCTGCGCGTCCTGCGCCCAGCGGGAGGCCACGCCGTCGTGCAGGGCGAATTCGATGTCGACTGCGTCGGCCTCCGGGTTGGGGTCGACCAGCGTGTAGCCGCGCTGGTGCAGGTTGTCGCCGTCGGCGAACCACATCCGGATCCACATCGTCGGGTGCAGCGGCCGATCGGTCAGCAGGCCGCCGGCTTCAAAGCTCAGCCGCAGGTAATGCGGGCTGATCTCGCGCCGCCCCGTCACGGTCAGCTGGTAGTCGCCCGCGCGCAGGAGTTTGAGCACCGCGCCCTGCAACCCACGCGACGGCTTCGTGTCCGACATCTGCCCTCACCTTCGTGTTGATTACTTAGGGCAGCTTAACCTAACCTACCGAGCCGGGGCGGGCCTCGTTGCGCCGAGACTGCGGACAGATCGCGATTCCGCGCACCTTGGATTCTGCGGTCGCTCCGCAGTTTCGGCGCCGCTCAGTCGGAGCGAACGCGGGTGAACCGGTGCAGCAGCCAGGCCAGCGGGACCGTCACCGCGAACGTGACCACGTACAAGATCAGCATCGAGCCGGTGTAGATCGGGTAGCGGAGGATCTCCACCATGACCAGCTCCATGGTCACGAGGTGAATCAGGAAGATCTCATAGGAGATCTCGCCGAGGAAGACCATCGGCCGGGTGGCCAGGAATCTGGCATAGAGGCCCCGATCGCCCAGCGCCAGCGGCGCGACCATGAGCGTGGCGATCGCGGCGTAGAAGGCTGCCTTGAACAAGGCCTCACGCAACTCGGCCGGCGAGGTGGTGGGCGCGCCCGCGATTGGTGTGGACACGATGAGGTAGCACACCAGCGCCAGCGGAACGCAGGCAAGCGCGTACGCGCGCACCCGCATGGCCTGCAGGACTGCGAGTGCCATGCCGCCGACGAACCAGGCCAGGTAGGTCGGCAGCCACAGCTTGGAGCCGTCGGGCAGCCAGTCGGTGGTGTGCACCAGGATTAGCCAAGCCGGCGTCAGCAGCGCCAGGCCGGCCACGCCAGTCAGCAGCAGCACCGGCCGCCACCGCCGGCGGCACAACACCACCAGCAACAGATAGGCGAACAGCGGCAGCATCACGTAGAACGCCACCTCCACGGCCAGGCTCCACATCTGTGTGAGGCCCTGATGCAGATACGAAAACAGATAGTTGTCGGTGTAGACCTGCGTCAGCGACAGGTTGCGGAACAACCCCATCCAGGTGTGGCCGGGGTTCGGCCCGGCCGTGCGGAAGTGATAAACCAGGTAGGCCACCAGCACGGTGACGATGTAGGCCGGCATGATCCGCCGCACCCGATGCCAGGCGTAGCGGCGCACCGACGGCGGCGGGCCGCCCGATGCCGCGGCCTTGACCCACGGCCCGAACAACAGGAACCCGGACAGCACGAAGAAGATCGGCACCCCGATCTCCATCCGCGACCAGACCAGGCCGATATAGCCGTGTGTGTAGTTGCCGGTCGCGTACGCGGCGTGCGTGAGCATCACCAACAGCGCTGCGACCGCGCGGATACCGGTCAGCGAGGCGACGCGCTCGGCCTTGGAGACCGATTCGAGGCCGCCCTGCGCTGCCACATCCTTCGACAGGGTCATTTCGATTTGCGGCTGTTCTTCCCGGCCTTCCGTGGCGGCCGGTCGGGCTGCAGATTGATCAGGATTCCCTGGATACGGGTGCGCTCCAAGGCTTTCACGGTCTCGCGCGGCAACTCGACGGGCAACTCCACCAGTGAATGATCGGGCCGGATGGAGATGTGCCCGAAATCGCTGCGGTGCAGGCCACCCTCATTGGCGATGGCGCCCACAATCGCACCTGGACTCACCTTGTGCCGCTTGCCAACCGCGATGCGGTAGGTCGCGAAGCCCTGGCCCGGTTTGCGCTTGGGCCGCTCGCCGCGGTCGGGCTTGTCGGCGCGATCGTCTCGGCGACGACGCTCCGGCGGCGGCTCGACCATGAAGAACTGCTCCCCATCACGGGCCTGCGCGGCCAGCGCGGCGGCGATGTCGGCCATCGGCACGTCGTTCTCGCGCTCGTAGTCCTCGATCAGGCTGCGGAACAGGTCCACCCCCGGCGCGCTGAGCGCGTCGGTGATGGAGTCGCGGAATTTCTCGACCCGTTGCGCGTTGACGTGCTCGACCGTCGGCAGTTCGGCCTCGACCAGCTTCGACCGGGTGGCCTTCTCAATCGCCCTGAGCAGGTGGCGTTCCCGCGGCGTGACGAACAGGAGAGCCGCGCCGGATCGGCCCGCCCTCCCGGTGCGTCCGATCCGGTGCACGTAGGACTCTGTGTCCTGTGGGATGTCGTAGTTCAGCACGTGCGAAATGCGCTCGACGTCCAGGCCGCGCGCCGCCACGTCGGTGGCGATCAGGATGTCGATGCTGCCGTCCTTGAGCGCTGCGATCGTGCGCTCGCGCTGCGCCTGGGGGATGTCGCCGTTGATGGCGGCCGCGGAAAACCCTCGCGCCTTTAGCCTTTCGGCGACTTCCTCGGTGGCCTGCTTGGTGCGGACGAACACGATCATCCCGTCGCCCTGCTCGACCTCCAGCACCCTGGTCAGCGCGTCCATCTTGCGGGGACCGGCCACCTGGATGTAGCGCTGCGAAATGTTTTCCGCGGTCGCGGTTTTGGCCTTGACCGTGACTTCGACGGGGTCGTGCAGATACTTGGCGGTGATCTTGCGGATGGCCGGCGGCATGGTCGCCGAGAACAACGCCACCTGCTTGTACTCGGGGGTGTCGGCGAGGATCCGTTCGACGTCCTCGGCGAAGCCCATCTGCAGCATCTCGTCGGCCTCGTCGAGCACGAGGTAATCCAGCCGCGACAGGTCAAGCGTCCCGCGCTGCAGATGATCGATCACCCGGCCAGGTGTGCCGACGACCACCTGCGCTCCGCGCCTGAGGCCGGCCAGCTGCACACCGTAGGAAGATCCACCGTAGATCGGCAACACGTTGATGGCCGGCAGGTGCGACCCGTAGCGACCGAACGCCTCGGCGACCTGCAGCGCCAGCTCGCGGGTGGGGGCGAGCACCAGCGCCTGGGTGGTCTTACTGGTGGTGTCGATCTTGGAGAGGATCGGGATGGCGAAGGCCGCGGTCTTGCCGGTGCCGGTCTGGGCCAGCCCAACGACGTCGGAGCCTGCCATCATCGCCGGGATGGTGGCGGCCTGGATGGCCGACGGCGACTCGTATCCGACGTCGACGACGGCCTGCAGCACCGACGGGTGAATCTGCAGGTCGGCGAAGGTCAGATCGGCGCTTCTCGCATCCGGTTCGGGAGTCGTCATCGGGGTCAAAGTCTAGTGCCAGCCATCGGCTCACCCCGCCGCGCGCCTGCCGAATCACCGGCACCGATGGCGGTAGGTTTCGCAACTGTGAAATGGGCGATCGTGATTGGGGCGGTGACGCTCGTGGTCGCCGGATGCGGCTCGGGCGATTCCACCGTCTCCAAGACACCCGAGCCGACCGCCACCAGCGCCGCCTCGGCGACACGAGCGCCGTCGGCGCCGGCAACATCGAGCGCCGCACCGACCGCGGCGGCCGACCCGTGCACGGTCAACCTGGCCGCACCCGAGATCGTCAAGGCCGTCTCCGAGCTGCCGCGCGACTCGCGCAGCGAACAGGGCTGGAACGCCGAGCCACTGGCCGGCAACTACAACGAATGTGCGCAGCTGTCGGCGGTGATCGTGAAGGCCAACACCAACTCGGACAACCCGAACACCCGCGCCGTGATGTTCCACCTCGGCAAGTTCATTCCCACCGGCGTTCCGGATACCTACGGGTTCAATGGCATTGACGACTCGGCCACCACCGGCGACACCGTCGCGCTGCTCTACTCCAACGGGGTTCCCGGGCTGGACAGTGTCGTGAAGTTCCGCTGGAACGGCAACGGTGTGGAGCTCATCGGCAACACCGGCTAGCAGACTCCTGAATTGGTGGTCTTTGGGGCGGGGCGCCTCAAGGCGCTCTCGGCGCGAGTGAAGTCAGACCCTGGGGTCGACACGGAGGTCGCCCCGCCATCGTTAAGCGTTGCAGTCGGTCGGTGGTGATGCAAGCGCTGCGGCCGGTGTTGTTAGGAAGCGTGCCGCAAGTCCACGCTCGGGGCGTGCTGAAGTGTCGGCCCGCTCACCTACAGTTGCATCGTGTTCGTCGCCGACGACCAAGTCATCTACAGCGCATCCGACCTCGCCGCGGCCTCCCGCTGCGAGTACGCGCTGCTGCGCGCGTTCGATGCCCAGCTCGGCTGGGGCCCCGCGGTCGCCGTCGAAGACGAGTTGCTCGCCCGAACGGCCAAACTCGGCGGCGAGCACGAACAGCGCCACCTCGACGAACTGCGCTCGGCGTCCGAGGACACGGTGGCGATCATCGGCCGCCCGCCCTACACCGTCGCCGGACTGACCGCGGCGGCGGAGGCGACCATGCGCGCCGTCGAGCGGCGGGCGCCGGTGATCTATCAGGCCGCGATGTTCGACGGCCGGTTCGTCGGCTTCGCCGACTTCCTGGTGTTCGACGGGGAGCAGTACCGGCTGCGGGACACCAAGCTCGCCCGTTCCGTCAAGGTCGAGTCACTGCTGCAGCTCGCGGCCTACGCCGACACCTTGGCGGTCGCGGGTGTGCCGGTGGCTCCTGAGGTGGAGCTGGTGCTGGGCGACGGCGCCATGGCTAGCTACCGGGTCGACGAGCTGCTGCCGGTGTATCGGCCCCGGCGCGCCGAACTGCAGCGCCTGCTCGACGAGCACCTCGCCGGGGGCGCTCCGGTGACGTGGGAAGACCTCGATGTGCGGGCCTGCTTCCGGTGTGCCGAATGCACCATCCAGGTCCGCGCGCACGACGACCTGCTTCTGGTCGCCAACATGCGGGTGAGTCAGCGGGCCCGGTTGATCGACGCGGACATCACCACGATGACCGCGCTGGCGCAGCACGACGGTCCGGTGCGCGAACTGTCGGCTCGGACCGTCGCGTCGCTGACCGCCCAGGCGCGCCTGCAGATCGCGCCAAGAGTCGACGGCAAGCCGCCGTACGAGATCGTCGACCCGCAGCCCCTGACACTGCTGCCCGATCCCGACAAGGGCGACTTGTTCTTCGACTTCGAAGGTGATCCGCTCTGGACCGCCGACGGCGAGGACTGGGGTCTGGAGTACATGTTCGGCGTGCTCGACGTCGCGGGCGGGTTTCGGCCGCTGTGGGCGCATGACCGGTCAGACGAGCGCAAGGCCTTCGTCGACTTTCTCAAGATGGTCGACAAGCGCCGCAAGCGCTATCCGAAGATGCACATCTACCACTACGCGACGTACGAGAAGACGGCGCTGTTGCGGCTCGCCGGCCGCTACGGCGTCGGTGAAGACGAAGTCGACGATCTGCTGCGCAGTGGGGTGTTGGTCGACCTGTATCCCCTGGTGCGCAAGTGCATTCGCGTAGGCACCGAGAACTACAGCCTGAAATCCCTTGAGCCGCTGTACATGGGCTCGGAGATGCGGTCCGGTGATGTGACCACCGCGACCGACTCGATCACCCAGTACGCGCACTACTGCGAGCTGCGCGCCGACGGGCGCGAGCAGGAGGCGGCAGTCGTCCTCAAAGAGATCGAGGAGTACAACCGCTATGACTGCCGATCGACGCACCGGCTGCGTGACTGGCTGATCGGCCGGGCGATCGAGTGTGCGGTGCTGCCAATGGGTGCGGTGCCGGTCACCGATGGCGGCGTCGTCGAGGACACCGACGACCTGGCGCGGACGCTGGCCGCGTTCGCCGGGGACAGTGTGGACAGTCGCAGCGCCGAGCAGACCGCCGTCGCGCTCGTCGCCGCTGCGCGCGGCTTTCACCGTCGCGAGGACAAGCCGTTCTGGTGGGCACATTTCGACCGGCTCAACAACCCGGTCGACGAGTGGGGCGACAACAGCGATGTGTTCCTCGCCGAATCCACGATGGTAGTCACGGACTGGCACATGCCGCCACGCGCGAGGAAGCCGCAGCGCTGGGTGAAGCTGACCGGCAGTCTGGCCGCGGGTGGGCTGAGCAACCAGGTGTTCGCGCTCTATGAGCCTCCGGCTCCGGCCGGAATCACCGATCATCCCGACCGGCGCGCGGCGGGCAAGGCCGAAATCGTCGAGGTTGACGATCCGACGATCCCGACCGAGGTGACTATCTGCGAGCGGGAGCCCAAGGAGGGTGGGACGTTCGCGCAGTTGCCGTTCGCGCTGACACCGGGCGCGCCCATCCCGACGACGAAACTGCGCGAGTCCATCGACGCCGCGGCGGCCGATGTCGCCGCCGCCTTGCCCGCGTTGCCGAGCACGTCGATTCTCGACATCCTCTTGCGCCGCAGCCCGCGCACCCGCAGCGGCGCGCCGCTCCCCCACGGCGGCGATACCACCGCCGACATCACCGCGGCCCTGCTCGACCTCGACTCCTCATACGTCGCCGTGCACGGACCGCCTGGCACCGGAAAGACTTTCACCGCGGCCAAGATCATCGCCAGGTTGGTGAACGACCACCAATGGCGGGTCGGGGTCGTGGCACAGTCACACGCCGTCGTCGAGAACCTGTTCCGCGATCTGATCAAGGCGGGGGTCGACGCAACGCGGATCGCCAAGAAATCACACGGCGCCAACGCCACCTGGCAGGAGATCGACGAGAAGGCCTACGCGAGCTTCATCGTCGACCACACCGGCTGCGTAATCGGCGGCACCGCATGGGATTTCGCCAACGACACGCGGGTGGATGCCCGCAGTCTCGACCTGTTGGTGATCGAGGAGGCGGGCCAGTTCTGCCTGGCCAACACCATTGCGGTGGCCCGCGCGGCACGTAACCTCATGCTGCTGGGCGACCCGCAGCAGCTGCCCCAGGTCAGCCAGGGCCATCACCCCGAGCCGATCGACGCGTCGGCGCTGGGCTGGCTCGTGCAGCACCACCGGACCCTGCCAGAAGCGTTCGGCTATTTCCTCGACCGCTCCTATCGGATGCACCCGGCGGTGTGCGCACCGGTGTCGCGGCTGTCCTACGAGGGCCGGCTGCGCTCCGAGGAGAGCCGCACCGCGGCCCGGCGGCTCGACGGCCATCGGCCGGGCGTGCAGATGCTCACGATCGCCCACGACGGCAACTCCACCAGCAGCCCCGAGGAAGGGGCCGCGATTGTCGCCGAGACTCAGCGTCTGCTCGGCTGCGACTGGACCGACGAGGACGGCACCCGCGAACTCGGCCAGGCCGACGTGCTCGTGGTCGCGCCGTACAACGCCCAGGTGCTACTGCTGCGAGAGCATTTCGACGCCGCCGGACTGCCCGACGTCGCCGTCGGCACCGTCGACAAGTTCCAGGGCCGGCAGGCGGCGGTGGTATTTGTGTCGATGACGGCGTCATCAATTGATGACGTGCCGCGCGGCATCTCTTTCCTGCTCAACCGGAATCGCCTCAATGTGGCGGTCAGCCGCGCCAAGTACCTCAGCGTCATCGTCCGATCGCAGACGCTGACCGACTACCTGCCGTCGACCCCTGATCGCCTGGTGGAGTTGGGCGCGTTCCTGTCGCTGGCACCGTGTGATACACCCACGGGATGACCGAAACGCTGACCGACCGGCTCGCCGCGATCGTCGGCGCCGCGCACGTCAGCACCGATCCCGACGTGCTGGACGGCCGCAGTGTCGACCACACCGGGCGCTACCGCGGGCACGCCAGCGCGCTGGTACGGCCGGGATCGGCCGACGAGGTCGCCGTCGTGCTGCGGGCCTGCCGCGACGCCGGCGCATATGTGACCGTGCAGGGCGGCCGGACATCGCTGGTGGCCGGGACGGTGCCCGAGCACGACGACGTGCTGCTGTCCACCGAGCGGCTGCGCGACGTCGGCGAGGTCGACATCACCGAACGGCGGATACACGTCGGCGCTGGGGTCACGCTGGCCGAGGTACAGCGCGCGGCGGCGGCCGCCGGCCTGGTGTTCGGTGTGGACCTGGCCGCGCGCGACTCCGCGACCGTCGGTGGCATGGCGTCGACGAACGCCGGCGGGCTGCGCACCGTGCGCTACGGCAACATGGGCGAACAGGTCATCGGGTTGGACGTGGCGCTGCCGGACGGGTCGGTGGTGCACCGCCACAGCCAGGTGCGCCGCGACAACACCGGATACGACCTGGCGTCACTGTTCATCGGCGCCGAGGGCACACTCGGCGTCATCACCGGGCTGCACCTGCGGCTGCATCCCACTCCGACGCACCGGGTGACCGCGATCTGCGGGTTCGACGACCTGGACGCGCTCGTCGAAACCGGCCGCGTCTTCCGCGATATGGAGGGCATCGCCGCGCTGGAGTTGATCGACGCGCGGGCCAGTGCGCTGACCGCCGAGCACGTCGGTGTGGCCGCACCGGTCGACGGGGCCTGGCAGCTGCTCATCGAATTGGCCGGCGACACCGATCTGACCGAGCGGCTGGCCGACGCGCTGGAAAGCTCGCGGCTGTCGGGCGAGCCGGCGGTCGGCGTCGACGTCAACGCGCAGCAGCGGCTGTGGCAGGTCCGCGAATCGGTCGCCGAGGTGCTCGGCGTGTACGGTCCGCCGCTGAAATTCGATGTGTCCCTGCCGTTGTCGGCGATCGAGGCGTTCGCACGCGAATCGGCTGACCTGGTCGCCAAGCACGCCCCGGACGCGATCCCGGTGCTGTTCGGTCATATTGGCGAGGGCAACCTGCACCTCAATCTGGTGCGCTGCGCACTCGACGGCGACCGGGAGCGGGAGCTGTACTCGGCGATGATGGAGCTGATCGCCCGCAGCGGCGGCAATGTCAGCTCCGAGCACGGCGTCGGCACCCGCAAGCGCGACTACGTCGGCATGTCGCGCACCGACGCCGATATCGCGGCGATGCGCGCCGTCAAGGCCGCCTTCGACCCGTCCGGCTACCTCAATGCCGCGGTGCTCTTCGGCTAACTTGTAGCGCGGGCTGGGGACCCGCGAGTGTGCGGTTTCATACGCTCTTCGCGGCGGCTCAGACTCAAGTGGTCGCTGCAACACCTGATTCGAAAGGTGTTGCTTCATGGGTTACGAGACCGGGTTTCGTCGGCGGGGTCTGCCGCCGGGTGGCAGGTTGCCGGGGTCGGTGCGGGAGCGGTTCTTGGAGGCGGTGAATTCGGGGCTGTCGCCGACAGCGGCGGCGACGGTGGCCGGGGTGCACGGCGCTACGGGCCGGGCCTGGGCCAAGGCGGCGGGTTATCAAACCAATCCCAAGCACTACGGCATCCGGTATTCGCAGGCCACTCGGGATAGGTTTTGGGAGGCGATGCACTCGGGGGCCACGGTGACCGAGGCCGCGGTGGCCACGGGCGTGTCGGAGCACACCGGCCGGCGCTGGGTAGACCAGGCTGGTTATGTGCCGAGAACCCCTGCGCCGCTTGCCGATACCGAGCCCGATCCGTCACCGCCGAAGGGGCCGATGTCGTTCATCGAGCGCTGCCGGTTGGAGGAGCTGCTCGAAAGCGAGTGCACGCCGGCGCGGGCCGCGGGCCTGTTGGGGCGCCATCGGGACACGATTCGCCGCGAGAGGGACCGTGGAGAGACCGTTTCGGGATACCGGGCACGGGTGGGTCAGGACTGCGCCGAGGCCAACCTCCAGCGCCCCAAACCGCGCCACCTCGAGGACAGGCCTGCGCTGTTGGCCGAGGTGGTGGCACGCTTGAAGCAGCGGCATAGTCCCGAGCAGATCGCGGGCCGGCTGCGGGAGGATTTTCCCGACGATCCGGAGATGTGGGTGTCACACGAGACGATCTATCAGGCCCTCTACGTCCAGCCGCGCGGGGAGTTGGCCCAGCTGGTCAAGACCGCGCTGCGTACCGGCCGTGCTCAGCGAAAACCGCAGGGCCGCAAGGAAACTGGCCGAGGTAAGCTCAAGGGGATGATCAACATCAGCGAACGTCCCGCCGAGGCCGATGACCGCGCGGTCCCCGGTCATTGGGAAGGAGATCTGATCATCGGCAGTACCGCCTCGGGCTCAGCGATCGGCACCCTGGTGGAGCGCACCACGGGATTCGTGGTGCTGCTGCACCTGCCCGGCGACCGCACCGCGCCCACGCTGGCCGACGCCATGTCGGCCAAGGTCCCCGAGATCCCCGAGATCCTGCGCCGCTCGCTGACCTGGGACCAAGGCAGCGAGATGGCACTACACACCAAGATCACCGAGGCCACCGGCCTGCCGATCTACTTCTGCGACCCGCACAGCCCCTGGCAGCGCGGCACCAACGAGAACACCAACGGACTGCTGCGCCAGTACTTCCCCAAAGGCACCGACCTGTCGTTCTACGGCCCCGGCTGGCTCGACCAGGTCGCCGCCGAACTCAACGCCCGACCCAGAAAACGACTCGGCTGGCGCACCCCCGCCGAAGAACTCGACCGACTACTCTCAGACCCGTCCACATTCGTTGCAGCCACCGCTTGAATCCAAGCGGCGGGTCGCGTATGAAACCGCACACTCGGCACCGTTTTCATCCTCCACGGCGGAGCGCAGCTCCCCTGACAGCTGCTCGCCCTAGTCGCGACCGGGCATGGAGTGCCTGCCATAGCTCGACGCATCGTCGGGGTCGTCGCGGGAGTGCCTGCCGGACTGGAACCAGAACTGCCGCGGCTCGGGTTGATCCTCTGGCCGTTGGTGGCGGGACAGTCGCTCGTAGTCGCCGCGGTCCTCATGGCGTGCGTGGCTGCTACTCGAATGGCCGCCGCCGAGAATGTCGGCACGGTACTCGTCAGCAGCCGGTGATCTCGGCTCGGCGATCGGGTCAGGATGGCGCAACGGTTTAAACCGTTCTTCGTCGTCGACGTGAAAACCGTTGTGCGCAAAGCCAATCGGTTCGGTCGATGGTTTGGCGGGCACATCGCCGATTAGCTCGTCGAGAATGCTGCGCCGCGATTCACGCGGCGGCTCGGGCGCCGGCTGGACCGGCAGAGCTAGCGGAGGTGGTTCGGGTTCGGGCGCCGGTTGCTCGGGTTGGTCCTCGAGGAGGTGCCCCGTAAGCGGGTGGTGCCGCCAATGCCAGGGCGTCGCAGGCGCGTGCAGCAGGTGGTCGGCGCGGAACTGCATCGGCTCGGTGTCACTGTCGTCCGCGTCGACCTGCGCCACCGCGACGGGTCCTGGTTCATCCCAGGTCACCGCGTACTCGAGGTACTCGTCGTCGTCAACGAATGCCTCGTCGCCGCCGTACTCGACGGCGAAGGCCGCGTCCCGGTCCGCCTCGTCGAGTTCGCGGGTGCCGCGGTGGTCGTCGTCGGCCAACCGGTCCGGGTTCCCGAAGCCCAGCAGGAACAGCGCGGCCACGACGCCGAACAACGCGAAGAACGCAGGCAACAGCAGGGATTGCGACATCGCCGCGGCGAACGGTTCGTGCAGGAACGCGGGCAGTCGCGTCACCGAGCCTTCGCCCTGCGGGGCCTGGGTCGGCATGGGCGGCATCTCAGCGCCGATCCGCGATGTCATGAACGCCGCCATGCCGGCGCTGCCCAGCACCGACCCCACCTGCCGGGTGGTGTTGTACACCCCCGAACCCGCACCGGCCAATTGCGCCGGCAGGTTGCGGGTGGCGGTCGCGGCCAGCGGCGACCAGATGAACGCCATTCCGACGCCCATCGCGGTCAGCGGTAACACCAGCCGCCAGATCGGCGTCGTCGGGGTCATCTCGATCGACAGCCAGGTCAGCGCGATCGCCAGCACCGCAAAGCCGAAGCCGATGACCGGCCGCGGATGCGAGCGGTCGACAATCTTGCCGACGAACGGCGCCAGCACGCCCGTCGCGATCGCCATCGGCGCGGTCAGCAGCGCCGAGCGAGTCGGCGAAAGCCCGCACACCGCCTGCGCATAGAACATGATCGGCAGGATCATCGCCGTCACGACGAAACCGATCGTCGCGACTCCGAGGTTGGTGAGGCTGAAGTCGCGGTCGCGGAAAATGATCAGCGGGATCAGCGGCTCGTTGGCATGGACGGACTGCCAGTAGAGGAACGCGGCCATCACCCCGATGCCTCCGGCGATGGTGCCCCAGATCCACGGCGCCCACCCGTGCGACTGCCCCTCCTGCAGCGCGAACACGATCATGAACATGCCGATGCCGGAGAGGACCACGCCGAGTACGTCGAAACCGTGCTTGGAAGTGGACAGCACCGGGATCAGCCAGACGGCCAGGGCCAGGCCGATGATTCCGATCGGCACGTTGACGAAGAAGATCCACTGCCAGCCGAGCCGGTCCACCAGGACACCCCCGGCCAGCGGGCCGACCAGCGTCGCGACCCCCGCGGTTGTTCCCCACACGCTCATCGCCACGCCGCGGCGTTCGGCGGGGAAGATCCGGGTGATGGTGGACAGCGTCTGCGGGGTGAGCAGTGCAGCGCCGACGCCCTGCACGACGCGGGCGGCGATCAGCATTCCGATGCTGTCGGCCAGGCCGCACCACAGCGACGCGGCCGTGAAGACGGCCAGGCCCAGCAGATAGAGGTTCTTCGGCCCGTACCGGTCCCCGAGGCGGCCGGCCACCAGCAGCGGCACCGCGTAGGCCAGCAGGTAGGCGCTGGTCACCCAGATGACGGCGTCGTAGCCGGCGCCCAGCTTCTCCATGATGACCGGATTGGCCACGGCCACGATGGTCGCGTCGACCAGGATCATGAAGAAGCCGACCATCATCGCCCACAGGGTGCTCCACGGGTTTTCGCTGGTGGTGGTACTTGGCCGGGAAGTCACAGTCTGAAACATCTCGGGTCGACTAGATACGGAACAATTCAGCCGACGCTACGTACCCAGGAGAATCCCGACAAGTCGGGGATCACACCTGTAACAAACTTCAGGCCGGTTCGGCGACCGCGTCGCCGGTGACGTCGTCCTCGGATTCTGAAGCCGGCACGCCGACCGCCAGCAGCGCGAACAGCGCGATCACCATGCCGGCCGTCATCACCAGCGCCAGCGCCAACTCGCCGTTGCCCAGCACGCCGACCAGCGGCGCCACCGCAGCGCCGAGACCGAACTGAGCGGCACCGAGCAGCGCGGCCGCGGTGCCCGCGGCGTCAGGATGGCGGGACAACGCCACCGCTGGGGCGTTGGGTATGACGAGGCCCATCGGGGCCAGAATCGCCCAGACCGGCAGCACGAAGCCGGGTAGCCCGCCGATGTTGCCGACCGAAAGGCCGACGAAGACCATGCCGGCCGCCGATGCCGCCACCAGCGCCCACAGCACGATGGTCTGAGGTGAGAACCGTCGCAGCAGCACCACGTTGAGCTGCGTCGCACCGATCAGGGCGACGGCACCGGCGCCGAACACCAGCGCGAACGCCTGCTGGTCCAGGCCGTAGCGGCCCTGCAGCACGAACGACGCGCCCGCGATGTATGCGAACAGGGCGGACATGCCGAGCGCGCCGACCAGCACCAGGATGATGAAGCGGGCGTCGCGCAGCAGTTCGACGTAGGTGGCGGCGATACCGCGCACCTTCAGCGGGCGCCGATGCGACACCGGCAGGGTCTCGGGCAGCGCCAGCGCGGCCAGCAGGAGCAGCGCCCCGGCCATCACGACCAGCACGGCGAACACCCAGTGCCAGGAGGCCTGCAGCAGCACCGCGGCGCCCAGCGACGGCGCCACCACCGGCGCCACGCCCAGCACCAGCATCAGCCGAGACAGCACCGTGGCAGCGACCGACTCGGCGAAGAGGTCGCCGACGACGGCGATCGCGACCACCATGGCCGCCGCGGCGCCCACGCCCTGCAACCCGCGGGCCAGGCCGAGCAGGGCGATGTTGGGCGCGAACAGGCACAACAGTGACGCCAGCATGTGCAGCACGATGCCGACCATGAGCGGCCTGCGCCGGCCCAGGGAGTCCGATAGCGGGCCGACGATCAGCTGGCCCAGCGCCAACCCGGCGAGCGTCCCGGTCAGGGTGAGCTGCGCGACCGACGACGACACCGACAGCTCGTCGGCGATCTTCGGCAACGCCGGGAGATACATATCGATGGTGAGCGGACCCAGCGCGACCATGGCGCCCAGAACCACGATCATCCGAACGCGACTTGGCGTCACCGACTCCCGTTCTGCGGTTGGGGATTCGGCGGTCGTCAGGTCCACGTCGGTCGATGCTGCCATGCAAATGGTTAGCACCGCATATCAATATTTTCTTCCCGGTCCTCCAGACAGTGAGCGCGATCACCTTCGGGCACTCGCCGCCTGCCGCCGTTCGTTTCGATAGCGTTAGCCTGGAAAGTCAGCCGCTAACACGTCGGTTCGAACAGGAAAGGGCCGCACATGAGCGCTCGGTCCCGCACCAAGAGCCAGCTGCCGGCTATCACAGACGAGAATCCCAGCGCTGCCGCGAAGGTGCTGTCGCAGATCATCGAGCGCGGGGCACGAGTCCAGGGCCCGGCGGTCAAGGCCTACGTCGACCGGCTGCGCCAGCACAACCCGGACGCGACGCCCGCCGAGATCGTCAAGAAGCTGGAGACGCACTACCTGGCCGCGGTGATGGCCAGCGGCGCCGCCGTCGGTTCCGCCGCGGCGTTCCCCGGGATCGGGACGCTGGCGGCGCTGTCTGCGGTGGCGGGCGAGACCGTGGTGTTCCTGGAGGCGACGGCGGTATACGTGCTCGCCGTCGCGGAGGTGTACGGCATCCCGGCCGACCACCGGGAGCGCCGCCGCGCCCTGGTGCTGGCCGTGTTGGTCGGCGAGGACAGCAAGCACGCGGTCGCCGACCTGATCGGCCCGGGCCGCACGAGCGGTGCCTGGCTGTCCGACGGAGCGGCAACGTTGCCGCTGCCGGCCGTGTCGCAACTGAATTCGCGTCTGCTGCGCTACTTCGTCAAGCGCTACACGCTGAAGCGCGGAGCGATCGCGTTCGGCAAGCTGCTGCCCGTCGGCATCGGCGCCGTCGTCGGCGGTGTGGGAAACCGGCTGATGGGCAAGCGAATCATCGCCAACGCCCGCAAGGCGTTCGGCAGTCCGCCGCCGCGCTGGCCGGCGTCGCTACACGTGCTGCCGGCGCCGCGACCATAGCCAGCGCAACGACCATAACGACCATAAGGCCGTTGCCGTGGTCTGGCCGATGCCATAGCGCTAGCCTTTAGAGGGCGGAGATGCGAGAAACCGCAAAAAAATATGGCGAGCGCTTCAGCCCGCTTGCCTGAGGCGAAGGAATCGAGGCGAGTAGCTACCGTGAGCTCACCTTCACCATTCGGACAGAACGAGTGGTTGGTCGAGGAGATGTATCGCAAGTTCCGCGAGGATCCCTCGTCGGTAGATCCCAGTTGGCACGAGTTCCTGGTCGACTACTCCCCCGAGCCAACCACCGAAACGCTAGGCGGCAATGGACTGCCAGCGGCTCCCGCTGCGCCACCCGAACCGGCACCCCCTCCCGCGCCGAAGGCCGAGGTCGCTGCGCCGCCCGCCCCGCCGGCAGCCGCGCCGGCCAAGCCGACGGCGCCCCCCGCCCCGAAGCCGGCCGAGGGCGAAGAGATGCGGGTGCTGCGCGGCGCGGCCGCCGCCGTCGTGAAGAACATGTCGGCGTCACTGGAGGTGCCAACCGCGACCAGCGTGCGCGCCATCCCGGCCAAGCTGCTGATCGACAACCGGATCGTCATCAACAACCACCTCAAGCGCACCCGCGGCGGCAAGATCTCATTCACCCACCTGATCGGCTACGCGCTGGTGCAGGGGGTCAAGAAGTTCCCGAACATGAACCGCCACTTCGCCGAGGTGGACGGCAAGCCGAACGCGGTTACGCCCGAGCACATCAACCTCGGGCTGGCGATCGACTTGCAGGGCAAGGACGGCAACCGGCAGCTGGTGGTGGCCGCCATCAAGCGTTGCGAGACAATGCAATTCGGCCAATTCATCGCAGGCTACGAAGACATCGTGCGGCGCGCCCGGGACGGCAAGCTGACCGCCGAGGATTTCGCCGGCGTGACGATCTCGCTGACCAACCCCGGCACCATCGGCACCGTGCACTCGGTGCCGCGGCTGATGCGCGGTCAAGGCGCCATCATCGGCGTCGGTGCAATGGAGTACCCGGCCGAATTCCAGGGCGCCAGCGAGGAACGCATCGCCGAACTGGGCGTCGGCAAGTTGGTCACGTTCACCTCCACTTACGACCACCGCATCATCCAGGGCGCGGAATCCGGTGACTTCCTGCGCACCGTCCACGAGCTGCTGCTCAGTGACGACTTCTTCGACGAGATCTTCCGTGAACTAGGCATCCCGTACGAGCCGGTTCGCTGGCGCACCGACAATCCCGACTCGATCGAGGACAAGAACGCCCGCATCATCGAGCTGATCGCGGCGTATCGCAACCGCGGCCACCTGATGGCCGACATAGATCCACTTCGGCTGAACAAGACCCGGTTCCGCAGCCACCCCGACCTCGACGTGCAGACCCACGGCCTGACGCTGTGGGATCTGGACCGGGTGTTCAAGGTCGGCGGCTTCGCCGGTGCGGAGTACAAGAAGCTTCGCGACGTGCTGGGCCTGCTGCGCGACTCCTACTGCCGCCACGTCGGTGTGGAATACACCCACATCCTCGAACCCGAGCAGCAGAAGTGGCTCGAGGAACGCGTCGAGGTCAAGCACGAGAAGCCGACCGTCGCGCAACAGAAGTACATCCTCTCGAAGCTCAATGCCGCGGAGGCGTTCGAGACGTTCCTGCAGACGAAATACGTTGGGCAGAAACGATTCTCGTTGGAGGGTGCGGAGACCGTCATCCCGATGATGGACGCGGTGATCGACCAGTGCGCCGAGCATTCGCTCGATGAGGTCGTCATCGGCATGCCGCACCGCGGCAGGCTCAACGTGCTGGCCAACATCGTCGGCAAGCCGTACTCGCAGATCTTCTCCGAATTCGAGGGCAACCTGAACCCGTCGCAGGCGCACGGCTCCGGCGACGTCAAGTACCACCTCGGCGCCACCGGCAACTACATCCAGATGTTCGGCGACAACGATATTCAGGTGTCGCTGGTGGCCAACCCGTCGCACCTGGAGGCCGTCGATCCGGTGCTGGAGGGCCTGGTCCGCGCCAGGCAGGACCTGCTGGACAAGGGCGACGGGCCCGACGGGTTCACGGTGGTGCCGATGATGCTGCACGGCGACGCCGCGTTCGCGGGCCAGGGTGTGGTGGCCGAGACGCTGAACCTGGCCCTTCTGCGTGGGTACCGCACCGGCGGCACGATCCACATCATCGTCAACAACCAGATCGGGTTCACCACATCGCCGGGCGACTCCCGGTCTTCGGAGTACTGCACCGACGTCGCGAAGATGATCGGCGCGCCGATCCTCCATGTGAACGGCGACGACCCGGAAGCGTGTGTCTGGGTGGCGCGGCTGGCCATCGACTTCCGGCAGAAGTTCAAGAAGGACGTCATCATCGACATGCTGTGCTACCGCCGCCGCGGGCACAACGAGGGCGACGACCCGTCGATGACCCAGCCATCCATGTACGACGTCATCGATACGAAGCGCGGTTCCCGCAAGACCTACACCGAAGCGCTGATCGGCCGCGGCGACATCTCGATGAAAGAGGCCGAGGACGCCCTGCGCGACTACCAGGGCCAACTGGAGCGGGTGTTCAACGAGGTCCGCGACCTGGAGAAACACGCGATCGAGCCCAGCGAGTCGGTGGAGTCCGACCAGATGGTGCCCGCCGGGATGAACACCGCGGTGGACAAGTCGCTGCTGGCCCGCATCGGCGACGCACACTTGGCGTTCCCGGACGGCTTCAACGTCCATCCGCGGGTCAAGCCGGTGCTCGAGAAGCGCCGCGAGATGGCCTACGAAGGCAAGGTCGACTGGGCGTTCGCCGAACTGCTCGCGCTGGGTTCCTTTCTGGCCGAAGGCAAGACGGTGCGGTTGAGTGGCCAGGACACCCGGCGCGGCACATTCACCCAGCGCCACTCGGTGATCATCGACCGCAAGACAGGTGCGGAGTTCACGCCCATACAACTACTCACCACGAATGCGGACGGCACGCCGACAGGCGGCAAGTTCATGGTGTACGACTCGGCGCTGTCCGAATTTGCCGCCGTGGGCTTCGAATACGGCTACTCGGTCGGCGACCCGGATGCACTGGTGCTGTGGGAGGCCCAGTTCGGCGACTTCGTCAACGGGGCACAGTCGATCATCGACGAGTTCATTTCGTCGGGCGAGGCCAAGTGGGGTCAGCTCTCCGATGTGGTGCTGCTGCTGCCGCACGGCCATGAGGGCCAGGGCCCGGACCACACGTCGGGCCGCATCGAGCGGTTCCTGCTGCTGTGGGCCGAGGGATCGATGACGATCGCGATGCCGTCGACGCCGGCGAACTACTTCCACTTGCTGCGTCGGCACGGCCTGGACGGGATCCATCGGCCACTCATCGTGTTCACGCCGAAGTCGATGCTGCGCAACAAGGCAGCGGTCAGCGATCTGCGAGAATTCACCGAGATGAAGTTCCGCTCGGTGATGGAGGAGCCGACCTACACTGAGGGCACCGGCGACCGCGACAAGGTGAAGCGAATCTTGTTGACCAGCGGCAAGATCTACTACGAGCTGGTGGCGCGCAAGAACAAGGACAAGCGCGACGACGTGGCGATCGTGCGCGTCGAACAGCTCGCCCCACTGCCGAAGCGACGGCTGGCCGCGACGTTGGATCAGTACCCCAACGCGGAGCAGTACTTCTGGGTGCAGGAGGAACCGGCCAACCAGGGCGCCTGGCCGACACTCGGCCTGACGCTGCCGGAGCTGTGTCCGGACCGGTTGTCGGGTATCAAGCGGATTTCGCGGCGCGCCATGTCGGCGCCGTCGTCGGGGTCGTCGAAGGTGCACGCCGTCGAGCAGCAGGAGATCATCGACGAAGCGTTCGGCAGTTAGCCGATTTCCGCGAGCGTGCGTGTTTGCACCGCGACACGCCGGTGATTGCGTGCATTTTACGCACGCTCGTTGGCGGTGATCGCAATGAAGCGTGCGCTAGAGCGTGGCGGCGATGCGCCAAATCGCCTCCAGCGCAGCGGGATCGTCGCTCTGCAACGGTGAAAGCGTGACATCGGTCGCGCCCGCGTCGAGGTAGCGCCGCAAGTGTCGTCGCACCGCGTCCTCGTCGCCGACCGCGGCGAGGTCGGCGACGCTGTCCACGCCCTCGCGGGCGATCACCTTTTGAGACGCCGGGACGGTCTCGTAGAAGGCGAGTCGCTCCGCCGCGATCTGATGTGCGGCATCAGCATCGGCGGACACCAACACCGGCACGCTCGCGATAATCTTCGGCTTCGGTCGGCCCGCGTCGGCAGCGGCCCTCGCGATGGTCGGCTCGATGAACTCGGTGATGGTGCGCGGGCCGGCCAGGTACGGCAGCGTGCCGTCCGCCAGCTCACCGGCGACCTGCAGCGCCTTGGGACCCATCGCTGCGACGTAGATGGGCACCGGACGTCCACCGTTCAACGTCACCGGTGCCAGCGGGCTGGAGGTGTACTCATCACCTTGGAAGTCGACGGATCCGGTGTCGAAGATTGACCGCAGGACGGTGAGATGCTCCCGCAGTCGGGCCACAGGTTTGGGCCACGACTGCCCGAACGCACGGCGTTCGGGTTCATGGCCGCCGAGGCCCAATCCAAGACTGAACCAGCCGTGCGAGGCCGCCTGCGCGGTCTGCGCCAGCGAGGCGACGATCAGCGGGTGGCGCGGGTTGATCGGCACCACCCCCGTACCCACGCCTAGGCCGGGCACGGCGGCGCCGATGATGCCGGCTAGCGCGATCGCGTCGTAGTTCAGTCCTTGTGGCAGCCAGATTTGTCCGACGCCGGCGGCATACGCCAGGCGGGCCTGGCCAATGGCGCAATCGACGTGGTTGTCGGCGCTGGGGCTGGGTACGAGGACTACTCCGGCCCCCGTTCTGGGACCAGCCGCGGATGAACTGCTTTGCATCAAGACTCCAATACGCCGTATTGATCGATACACTGTATCACACAGTACGATGTATCCATGCCCTCGCGCTCATCAAGACCGGCTGTCGGCCCTTCGGTGTGGGAAAGGCCCGAACCGCCAGACCGACCCGCGCCAGTCAAGCTCTCCCGCGACGCGATCGTCACCGCCGCCGTGGCGCTAGCCGACCGCGAAGGCTTGACGGCGGTGTCGATCCGCAACGTCGCCGCCGCACTCAATGCCGGGCCGATGCGTTTATATGGCTATGTGGCGACCAAGGATGAACTGCTAGATCTGATGGTCGACGCCGTCTATGGCGACATGTCCCCACAGAAGCTCACAGGCGACTGGCGGGCAGACGTGCGGGCGCGGGTTTTGCGGGGGCGTGAAGTCATCTCTCGGCATCCTTGGGTCCTTGACCTGCTCGGCGGGCGAGCACAGTTGGGCCCCAACGCACTCGCCCATATGGAGGCGTCCTTCGCGGCGACCCGGCAGGCACCACAACTCAACAACATCGACGTCGCCCTCCAAGCTGTGCGGACGGTGAACGCCTACGTGATCGGCGCCCTGCAGAACGAACGCCGAGAGCATCAGGCCGAACTAGCGAGCGGCATGAAGGAGTCCCCATGGCGGGAGTTGCAGGCACCCTACATCTCTGAGCTGTTGGCAACTGGCCACTTCCCGAACCTGTCCGACGTGATGCACCAGGCTCGGCACCCCTCTACCGATGCGACCTTCATCGCCGGGCTGGAGTCGGTGCTCGACGGGCTGGACGCCCGATCTCCCCGCCAAACACGGCGTGCCAGCAGCGAAGACCGGGCCGCTCAATAATGCCGCTGTCTGGCGAGGTCGCGCGGCGGTTACGACGTCGCCTTGTGGTCGAGATTCAACCGTTCGAAGATCGGGGCGTCGCTCATCCGGAAGAGAGTCATTTCGGTGTGTATGGACATCCTGACTTCGCACCCCGAAGGCACCGAGATGACATCTCCCCGTGTGATTTCGCGTGACTCGCCGTCGAGGCGGGCCTATCCGCGACCCTCGAAGACCTGCCACACACTGGAATCCGTTTATTCGCTGGCTTTCACAGGTACATAACGCCTTTGGTGCACGGTTCTTGCCGCATTTTGCGCACTCTCACAGGGACGTAGAGCCCCATCGGCGTTCGTGTCGCTCTACCGTGGGTAGATGTCCGACACTCTTGTAGACCTTCGCCGCCACAACGCCGATTACGGGTTCGACGGCGACTACCGCCTGGTGCCCGCGCCGGTAGTAGCGGGCATCACCGGAGCCACAAGTGCGGCGCTGCTGGCATCGGCGGCGAGAAGCTTTGTCAGGGGTAAACCTGTAGCCGCCACGGTGGCAGGCGCAACGGGTGCGTCACTCATTACGACAGCGGCGCTCTTCGTCCGCACTACTCGCGTTGGAAAGTTCGAGGTGTGGGCAGAGATCCTCGACGGCCTGGGCCTGCGCGGTGACGAAGCGCTGCTCGACATGGGGTGTGGGCGCGGTGCGGTGTTGCTGGCCGCGGCCAAGCTGCTGCCGAACGGCCGGGCGATCGGCGTAGATATCTGGCGTGCCGACCAGACCGACAACTCGGCGGACAACACGTTGCGCAACGCGGCCCTCGAGGGCGTTGCCGACCGGGTCGAGGTGCACACCGCCGACATCACCGACTTGCCGCCACACCTGATCGCCTCCGGCGACGGCCACGTCGTCAACATCTCGAGTGTGTTCGGGCTGTTCTCGGTGCCCGGTCAGGCTGCGTACAACGCGGCGAAGTTCGCGGTCCGCGGGTTCACCGAGGCGCTGAGTCAGGAGATGGCGGTGGCCGGCCATCCGGTCAAGGTGACGACGGTGCACCCCGGCGGCATCAAGACCGCGATCGTGCGCAACATGACCGCGGTCGACGGCATCGACACCAAGGAGTTGGCGCAGACCTTCGACAAAAAGCTGGCCAACACCTCGCCGCAGAAGGCCGCGCGAATCATTCTCGACGGCGTCCGCAAGAACAAGGCGCGCGTGCTGGTTGGTCCGGACGCCAAGGTGCTCGACCTCATCGTCCGCGTGAGCGGCTCGGGGTACCAGCGGTTGTTCTCGACGGTGATGTCGCGGATGGTGCCCGAGGCGCACTAGCTCAGCCGACGTTTGGCTCTAGAAGTTGCCCCAGCCGCGCGAGCCGTCCCAGCCGCCGCACATCCCGTTGAAACAGCCGCCGCCGAAGCCGCCCTCGACGGGGTTCCAGCCGCCGCATCCGTGCCAGTTGGCGCCGCTGCCACAGCCGCCATAGCCGCCCCGGCCGTCGCTGCCGCCGCTACCGTCGTCGGCAAGGACAACGTGGTCGGTCGTGGTAGTCGGCGCACTTGCGATCACCACGGCCGTCGGTGCGGCGACAATCGCTGCAGCCGCGGCTCCTGCTGCGATCGCGCCAATGAGTTTCCGTGTTGTTAGCATATCTACATAATGTTCCGGTAACCGGACGCCTGCCAACCATTTGTGAGCGCCGACACGAACCGAGCGTGCGTGAAATGCCGGCCACTTCGGCGTGTCGGTGTACAGACACGGTCGCTCGCGGGGAGAGGGTTAGTCGCCCAGCGGGTGTTCGGCCAGGAACGCGTCCGCCACCAGGCCGGGATCTGTGCCGCCGACGACCTGGCCGCGCATCTGCGCCAGCGCCGCGGTGTCCAGGACCCCGGCCACTTCGTTGAGGGCGAGCACCTGCGACTCGTTCAGCTCGTTGCGGCGATACAGCGGCACCAGGTTCTCGGCGCGGATCAAGGACGTGCGATCGGACAGCACCAGCAGCTCGGCGGGAATGCCGGGCGTCGCGGTCGTCGTCCACGCCGCGTTGATCTGGCCCGCGCGCAGTGCCGCGAAAAGCGTTGCATTGTCCGGGAATTCGCGCGCCTTTGGCATCTTGCACAGGCCGACGACTGACGGTCGATGCACTCCTACCACGGCCCCGACGGACAGCTTCGCGCAATTGCGGACCATCGCCGTCACATCGCGCCCACCCCACGCCTCGGCAGTCGACTCGATGACCGCCACCGCGGGTTTGTCCTCCGCCGAGGTGGTGTAGTCGCCCGCGGCCACGCCTTCGGGCAACGCGGACACCATCGAGCGGTACACCTGCGCGTCCGAGCGCGCGGTGGCGTCGGGGTCGAACTTCTGCAGGAATTGCCCGGTGAAACCGGGCACGACGCGGATCTCCGCGGAGTCCAACTCGGTCAACGGATCGGGTGCCGACAGGACGTGCGCGGGGCTGCCGTAGAACCGCAGCGCCGCCGCGTACAGATGGGCCACCAGTGCCGATTCGGCATCGGCACGGGCCCCGACAGCGACGGACGGCGCGCCCGCGTGGCCGCCGCAACCAGCAACGATCAGCGCGATAAGCGCAAACGCCAGCCGGCGGACGACCACCGACGACCTAGGCGCCGGAAGCAGCCGCGACCGCGTCCGCCACGGCGGGGCACACCCGCGGGTCCAGCGGGCTCGGCACGATCCGGTCGGGCGCCAGATCGTCGCCGACCACCGAGTAGATCGCCCCGGCCGCGGCAACCATCATTTCCCGGGTGATCTTGCACGCACCGGCATCGAGCGCGCCCCGGAATACGCCTGGGAACGCGAGCACGTTGTTGATCTGGTTCGGGAAATCGCTGCGGCCGGTGGCGACGACGGCGGCGTGCTTTGCGGCCACGTCAGGATGGATCTCCGGGTCCGGGTTCGACAGCGCGAACACGATCGCACCGGGCGCCATCGTCGCGATCAGCTCCTCGGGAACCACACCCGCCGACACCCCGAGGAACACGTCGGCCTTGTCGAGCGCCTCGACCATGCCGCCCGTGCGGCCGGAAGGGTTGGTGCGCTGCGCCAGGTCGGCCTTCACGCTGTTCATGTCTGTGCGGCTCTCGTGCAGAATTCCGCGCGAGTCGAGCACGATGATGTCTGAAACACCCGATGCAAGAAGGAGGTTCGCGATTGCCACGCCCGCTGCCCCGGCGCCGGAGATGACCACACGCAGCGAGGTCATGTCACGCTCGAGCAGCTTGCTGGCGCCCAGCAGCGCCGCGAGCACGACGATCGCCGTGCCGTGTTGATCGTCGTGCATCACCGGGCAGTCGAGCGCTTCGATGGCGCGCCGCTCGATCTCGAAGCAACGCGGCGCGGAGATGTCCTCGAGACTCACGGCGCCGAATGTCGGCCGCAGCCGCACCAGGGTCTCCACGATCTCGTCGGGATCCTTGGTGTCCAAGACGATCGGGATGGAGTCCAGGCCGCCGTATGCCTTGAACAGCGCGCTCTTGCCTTCCATCACGGGCAGTGACGCCGCCGGGCCGATGTCACCGAGGCCCAGCACCGCGCTGCCGTCGCTGACTACGGCGACCAGCCGGTGGGCCCAGGTGTAGCGGGCGGCCAGGGTGTGATCGGCGGCGATCGCGCGACTGACCTGCGCCACGCCCGGGGTGTAGGCGATCGACAGCGCGCGCTGCGTGTCCAGCGGGGCCTTCAGCTCCACGGAAAGCTTCCCAGCTACGTGCGCCTCGAAGATCTCCTCATCGTCGATCACAACTTGCGGAGTTTTCACCTCGTGCGGCACCGTCTCAGACACGCCTCAGGGTACTGCGCGCTCAAATCAGGCCGAGTTCGGTGACCGCTTTGCGCTCGTCCGCGAGTTCGGCGGTCGACTTGTCGATCCGGCCCCGGGAGAACTCGTCGATCTCCAAACCCTGCACGATGCTCCAGTTGCCGTCCTTCGTGGTCACCGGGAACGAGGAGATCAGGCCCTCGGGCACGTCGTATGAGCCGTCGGAGATGACCGCCATCGAGACCCAGTCACCCTCTGGGCTGAACCGAGCAGCCAGTCCCGGGCGGCGTCAATTGTCGCCGACGCCGCCGAGGCGGCCGAGGAGGCGCCCCGCGCGTCGATGATCGCCGCGCCGCGCTTGGCGACGGTCGGGATGAAGTCGTTCTCGATCCAGGCCTGGTCACCGACGACCTCGGCCGCGTTCTTGCCACCGACCTCGGCGTGGAATACGTCGGGGTACTGGGTGGCCGAGTGGTTGCCCCAGATCGTCATCTTCTTGATGTCGGTGACGGCGGCACCGGTCTTCTTGGCCAGCTGCGAGATCGCCCGGTTGTGGTCGAGGCGGGTCAGCGCCGAGAACCGCTCGCGCGGGATGTCGGGCGCGTTGGTCATCGCAATCAGCGCGTTGGTGTTGGCCGGGTTGCCGGTCACGCCGACGCGGATGTCGTCAGCGGCGACCTCGTTGAGGGCCTTGCCCTGGGCGGTGAAGATGGCTCCGTTCGCCTCGAGCAGGTCGCCGCGCTCCATGCCCGGGCCGCGCGGACGGGCGCCGACGAGCAGGGCCAGGTTCACGCCGTCGAAGATCTTGGTCGGATCCGCGCCGATCTCGACGCCGGCCAGCGTCGCGAACGCGCAGTCGTCGAGCTCCATCACCACACCCTCGAGCGCCTTGAGGGCGGGTTCGATCTCGAGCAGACGCAGCTCGATGGGCCGGTCCGCGCCGAGCAACGAGCCGCTCGCCAGGCGGAACAGCAGGCTGTAGCCGATCTGGCCGGCAGCGCCGGTAACGGCGACCTTGAGGGGAGTTGTGCTCACGTCAGGTGCTCCTTGGGCAGAGTTGGTTTCGGGGTCGAAACTAGCGCACCCGCGCCGGCCTGAAATCTCCGGTCCGACGCGTAGCATTTACAAAGGCCTTCTCACGAATGCCGCGGCCGTGAAGGGAGGTTCGAGATGCCATCGTTTCGCGCGTTGCCCCCATCACTTCGGCCAGTCGTGCGGGCCAAGGTTGCTCAGCCCAACGCACAGTCCATTCACATCCCCGTCGCGCGGGCCATGGTGGACTGCGGCATCTACGTCGATGGCCAGCGGGCGCCCGGAAAGTACACCCACGCCGCCGCGCTGGCGAAGGTGCGCGAACTCGAGCAGCAGGGCAAGGAGGCGTTCGTCTGGATCGGCCTGCACGAACCCGACGAACACCAGATGCAGGCCGTGGCCGACGTGTTCAGCCTGCATGAACTGGCGGTCGAGGATGCAGTGCACGCCCATCAGCGGCCGAAGCTGGAGCGCTATGACAAAACGTTGTTCCTCGTGCTCAAGACGGTGAATTACGTCGAGCACGAGTCGGTGGCGCTGGCCAGGGAGATCGTGGAGACCGGGGAGATCATGATCTTCGTCGGCGCGGATTTCGTGGTGACGGTTCGTCACGGCGAGCACGGCAAGCTGGCCGGGGTGCGCAAGCGGCTGGACGCCTCGCCGGCCACCCTGAAACTCGGTCCCTACGCGGTCATGCACGCGATCGCCGACCACGTCGTGGACAGCTACCTCGATGTCACGGACCTGATCGAGACCGATATCGATGCGATGGAGGAGGACATCTTCTCGCCGACGAGGAAAACCAACATCGAGTGCATCTACCTGCTCAAGCGGGAAGTCGTCGAGCTGCGCCGGGCGGTCAACCCGTTGACACTGGCGCTGCAGCGCCTGGGCACCGACCACAACGACCTGATCTCCGTCGAGGTCCGGCGGTACATGCGCGACGTGCTGGACCACAACATCCAGGCCTCCGACCGGATCACCAGCTACGACGACATGCTCAGCTCGCTGGTGCAGGCCGCGGTCGGCAAGGTGGCCATGCAGCAGAACATCGACATGCGCAAGATCTCCGCGTATGTTGCCATCGCCGCGGTGCCGACTGCGATCGCCGGCATCTACGGGATGAACTTCGACTACATGCCCGAGCTGAAGCAGGTATGGGGTTACCCGGCCGTGCTATTGGTGATGCTGACGGTCTGCACACTCCTCTATCGCACATTCCGCCGCAACCACTGGCTCTAGCTGGGCCGCGCCGCGAGGCTTCGCCGCGAAACTGTATTCCAGCAGGTCCCCTCTCGAACTTTGTCTGCCGGAATACAGTTTCGTGGGAACTGGCTGGCTCTAGCCTAACTGGGGCGCGCGGCGCGCCGCGACGGGTCGAGCACGTCCACACCGTCCTGCTCCCACGCCTCACGCATGGCGTCGGCGCCCTTGAGCCGCACCCACGCCGCCTCGGTGCCGGTGATCGGAGTCGCTGACAGCACCGCGACGGGTGGGCGCGGCGCCGGCAACGGCACGTCGTCAATGTCGCTGCGGCCCAACAGGAATGCGGTGAACGGTGCCGAATTCCACAGTGGCGACTCGAGATCGATCAGCGCGTCGGGTTCCAACATCAAACCCTCTACGGCGGGCGCAGCGGCCAGCACGGCCAGCGAGCGAACAAGACCCTTTGGCGACGGTCCGCGCAGCTTGATAACCACCTCTGCGCGGGGACCGTGCAGCGCATCGGTCACCATCTCGGTCGGGTCGAACATCGGGTGTCGCGAACACCCGACCGACACATAGTGAACGACACCGTCAGCATCGGGGCCGAAACGCAGCACGTCGATGCGTTCGGTGCCAAGGAACGTCACGCTGGCAGCATCGGGTTCTGCGGTGATTCCGGCCCGGGCGAAGTGCTCGCGCAGGTGCGCGCGAACCTCGGCCAGGACGTCCGTCACTCGGCCGGTGGCGGTGTCGGCTCGCTGGGCGGTGCTGGCGGTTCGCTCGTCGGTGCTTCCGGTTCGCTCGTCGGCGCGGCCTCGCTCGTCGGCGCCGGCTCCTGCTCACGCGCGCCGCTCGGCGGGATGGTCAGGTTGACCCCGGAGTCCGCGTCGAAGATCGCCAGCTTGGAGGTGTCGAACGCCAGCTCCATGGTCTGGCCCTCCGTCACCGCGGACTCGGTGGAAACCCGTGCCACGAACTCGTTTTCGCCGGCGCCGGAGTCGGCGGCCAGCTCGGCGAGCTGGGCCGCATGCGCGCCGGCGCCCTCGGTCTTGAAGTGCACGTACTTGTCCGCGCCCAGCGATTCGACCACGTCGACCTTCACCTCGAAGGTCAAAGCCCGGATCCGCGCATAGGTGTCGATCAGCGCGGCGTCCTCGAGGTGCTCCGGCCGGACGCCGACGATCGCGTTGTTGGGCTTCGGGTGCTGAGCAAGCACGTCGTGGACTTCTTGGGTCAACGTGACCTCGCCGAAGGGCAGGCGCACGCCGAAGTCGGTGAGCGCGGCCGGGAAGAAGTTCATCGCCGGCGATCCGATGAATCCGGCGACGAAGAGGTTGGCGGGGCTGTTGTAGAGCTCCTCCGGTGTCCCGATCTGCTGGGCCACCCCGGCCAGCATGACCACCACGCGGTCGCCGAGCGTCATGGCCTCGGTCTGGTCATGGGTGACGTAGACGGTGGTGGTGCCCAGCCGGCTCTGCAACCGCGCGATCTCCGTGCGCATCTGCACGCGCAGCTTGGCGTCCAGGTTCGACAGCGGCTCGTCCATCAGGAACGCCTTGGGGTTGCGGACGATTGCCCGGCCCATCGCCACCCGCTGCCGCTGCCCACCCGACAGCTGAGCCGGCTTGCGGTCCAGAAAATCGGTCAGGTCAAGGACTTTCGCGGTTTCCTCGACCTTCTGGGCGATCTCGGCCTTCTTCATCTTGGCCAGGGTCAGCGGGAACGCGATGTTCTGCCGGACGGTCATGTGCGGGTACAGCGCATACGACTGGAACACCATCGCGATATCGCGATCCTTGGGCGCTTTCTCGTTCACCCGCTGGCCGCCGATGCGCAGTTCCCCCGACGAGATCTCCTCGAGGCCGGCAATCATGTTCAGCGTGGTGGACTTTCCGCAGCCGGACGGGCCGACCAGAATGATGAACTCGCCGTCGGCGATCGTGACCGAAAGGTCCGTCACGGCCGTCGCGCCGTTGGGGTAACTCTTGGTTACCCGGTCCAACACAATTTCGGCCATGGAGCTACCCCTTTACCGCACCGGACGTCAAGCCAGCGACGATCCGTCGTTGGAAGATCAGAACAAAGATAACGATCGGGATGGTGATGACGATCGCACCGGCCGCAATTGATCCTGTCGGTTCCTCGAATTGCGAACTGCCGGTGAAGTTGGCGATCGCCACCGGCGCTGTGATGGCCCGCTGCGTGGCCGTCAACGACAGCGCCAACAGCAGGTCGTTCCAGGCGAAGATGAACACCAGGATCGCGGCGGTGACGATGCCCGGCGCTGCCAGCGGCGCAATGACCTTGCGGAACGCCTGACCGGGCGTGGCCCCGTCCATCTTCGCCGCCTTCTCCAAATCCCAAGGGATCTCCCGGAAGAACGCCGACAGCGTGTAAATCGCCAGCGGCAGCGCGAACGTGATGTACGGGATGATCAGGCCCGGCCAGGTGTCGAAAAGCCCAATCCTGCGCTCGATGTTGAAGATCGGTGTCACCAACGAAATGTGGGGGAACATCGCGATCAGCAGCGCGATGCCGATGAGGAGCTGCTTGCCCGGGAAGGCCAGCCGGGCAACCGCGTAGGCCGCCATGCCCCCGATGACCACTGCGATGAAGGTGGTGATCAGGCCGATGCCGATCGAATTGATCAGCGCCGAGGTGAATACGTTGCCCTGGAAAATGCCTTTGTAGTTGTCGAATGTGATCTGTGCCGGAATCAGCTTGCCGTCCTTGACCGTTGATGTCGGCTTCAGCGACAGAGACAGAATCCACAGCACCGGAAACAGCGCGTAGATGATCACCAGGATGTTGACGACAGTCCATCCGGTCGCGCGCCGGGCGCCAACCTGTTCAGCCATCAACGCCTCTCCTCGTCGGCTCCGGGTGCCGCGGCGCCGAAGATCTTGATGAAGATGAAGGCGATGATCGCGACCGAGGCGAAGATCAGCACGCTGATCGCCGAACCCAGGCCAACGTTGAATGCCTTGAACAGGTTGTCATAGCCCAGAATCGACACCGAGCCGGTGTTGTTCGCACCGCCGGTCATCACGTATATGTTGTCGAAGATGCGGAACGCGTCGAGAGTGCGGAACAATAACGCGACCAGAATGGCCGGTTTGATCAGCGGCAGTATCACTTTGAACAGCCGCCTCCACGCGCCGGCGCCGTCGACCTGGGCGGCGTTGAGCAGATCCTGCGGCACCAGCGCCAGCCCGGCCAGCAACAGCAACGCCATGAACGGCGTCGTCTTCCACACCTCGGCGAGGATCACGGTGGCGAGCGACGGTATCTGTTCGGTCAGCGGCGCGGAGCCGTCGGGCAGCAGGTTCGCCAGATAGCCGGTGCTCGGCGTCCATGCGTAGTACCAGCTGTAGGCCGCGGCCACCGTCACAATGCCGTACGGGATCAGAATCGCGGTGCGGACCGCGCCCTTGCCGAAGATCGTCCGGTGCATCACCAGCGCGAGGGCCAGGCCGAGCACCAACTCAATGGCGACCGAGATCACGGTGATCGCCAGCGTGACGACGAACGCCGTCCACCAGTACCCGTCGGTCAGGATGGTGACGTAGTTGGACAGCCCGACGAATGCGGTGTCCTCGGGGGTGGCCATGTTGTAGCGCTGCAGGCTGAGCCACACCGCGTAACCGATCGGATACGCCGTCACCACCAGCATCAGGATGATGGCGGGCGCGATCAGCAGAAGGGCCAGCCTGCGCTCGGAGCGAGTGTCGGCAGTGGCTCGCTTGGCCGCAGCGACGGGCGCCGCGGCCGGTTCGGCGGTCGCCGCGGTCATGGAATCAGCCCCTTACCCTCGATGGCCTTCTGGACCTGCTCGGTCAGCTCGTCGGCCGTCCGTTCCGGATCGATGTCCGTGATCGGGGCCAGCGTCGCCGAGATCCGGGTGGACACCGCCTGGTAGACGGGCGTGGCCGGGCGCACCGCCGCATTGGTGAGCTGCTCGCGGATGATCTCGTACTGCGGATACTTCTCCTGGAATTGCGTGTCGCTGTAGAGCGACGTCCGCACCGCGGGCAGCCCACCCTCGACCGATGTGTAGCGCTGATTTTCAACGTTTCGCAGGCACCGGATCGCCTCGAAAGCTTCGGCCTTGTGCTGGCTGGTCTTGGCGACGGCCAGGTTCAAACCGCCGATCGTGACCTTGGCGGGCTCACCCGGCTGCACACCCGGGTAGTGCGCGAAGCCGAACACCTTCTTGCTGGCGTCGTAGGCGGCCTGGAACTGCTCATCGGTCGGGGAGAACGTTCCCACGTCGTTGATGCTGCCGGCCAGCGCGGGGTCGTCGTTGAGCGGGAGGAACGACACACCACCCTTGACCGCGTTTTCCAGTAGCGAGGGCAGCACGTATGGCCAGTTGACCTCCAACGCGGCGTTGCCCTGTTCCAGCGCCAGCCGCGCGGTGGTCTCGTCGGTCTGGGTGACCGACGGGTCGGCGCCGGGTGCGGTGGCAACGGACTTCATGATCTGCAGCGCCTTGACGGTGGCGGCCTGGTGCTCGGGTGTGTCGGTCAGCGTGACGGTCTGGCCGTCCTCGGAAAGCACTTGACCGCCCGCGCTTTCCAGCAAGGTGTTGAACCACACCACCAGGCCCTCGTATTGCTTGCCCTGCACCGCAATCCAGCTCGGCTCTCCAGCCGCGTGCAAGCGCGTCGCCTCGGCCACTATACCGTCCCAGGTGGTCGGCGGCTCGTCCATCAAATCCGCGCGGTACCAAAGCAATTGGGTGTTCGTAGTGATGGGGGCGGCGTAGAGCTTTCCCTGCCACCTGGCCGTTTCCAGCGGCCCCAGCAGCGTGTTGCTGGTGGCGTCGGCTTCGGCCAGGCCGGACGGATCGTCCGACAACGGCAAAGCCCAACCCGCCTCGGCGAACTCGGCCGTCCACACCACATCCAGCGCCATCACGTCAAGCGTCTTGTCGTTGCCGGTGAGCCGTCGCGCCAGCTGCAGTCGCTGGTCGTCGGCGCCTTTCGGCAAGCTGATCTGCTGGATGGTGAACCGGCCGCCAAGTTGTTCGTTGCAGCGCTTGGCGACTGCGGTGAAGGTGGCCATCTCGTTAGCCGGTGTGTAGTAGTTGATGACGATTCCGCCGCCGCCCGAACCGCACGCCGACACCACCGACGCCGTCGTCAGGGCGGCCAATGCCGCAGCGCCTAGCCGCCGAGCGCGCACCACTAGCCTCCCGTCCGCCGGGAACCTCCCGCGCGCAAACCGTAGAGCCAGATGCGCGTGATTTGCAACACTTTCGGCGGCGCGTCGCAATCGTGACCTGCGACGGTGCCACGGGCAGTGGTCGGCGAGCGTGCACAAACTGTCGGCAATATGCGGCGTGCCGGCCCGCAGACACGCACGCTCGCGGGAAGGGGAACTCTTAGATCGTCAAGCGCGCCAGTAGATCCCGGCCCCGTTCGGCGCTTTGCGGGTCGCACAGCACGTCGTAGCGCCCGGCGACCAGCTGCATCGTCGAGCTGAAATCTCTTGTGCCGCGCGCCATCGCGTACGGGATCGCCGAGGTGATCAGGCCGAAGAACACACCGGCGATCAGGCCGGTGACCAGCGCCCCCCACGGGCTTGGGCTGAAGAAGCCCAGGATCAGTCCGATGAACAGGCCCAGCCAGGCGCCGGTCAGCACGCCGCCGCCGAGCACCTTGGGCCAGGTCAGCCGCCCGGTGACCCGTTCCACCTGCATCAGGTCAACGCCGACGATGGTTACCTGCTGGACCGGGAACTGTTGGTCGGAGAGATAATCCACCGCGCGCTGCGCCTCGGCGTACGTCGGGTAGGAGCCGATCGGCCACCCCTTGGGCGGGGTGGGCAGCGCGGCCGGACCGCCGCGTCCACGGGTCGGGGTACCGGGGGTCGCGCCGGCGTTCTGTCCAGGCTGGAACGGGCTGGTCATCGATCGTCATTCTCCTCTATGCACGCCTGAATTCCGCGGTTGCTCGCTAGACCAACGCTCCGACGGGCGCAATGGTGCCCCGCAGCGGCCTCGCCACGGATTACCTGCACGTACGCTATTTTGATCAGCATGACAAACCCGGGCGAGGACGCAGGCCAAACGGCATCATCCGACTCCAGCGCGGGGTCGTCAGAGCCGTCGTCCGGTGGCTACGAGGCGCCGCCGATCGAGCAGTCCCAGGATCAATCAGCGCAGCCCCAACCACCCGAGCCGCCCACCTACACACCGCCTCCGGCATACCCGCCGCCCAGCCCGCCCGCATCCGGCTATGAGACGCCGCCGAGCTACCCGCCGGCGTCGGGCTATCCGCCGCCGAGCTACGCGCCGCCCGACTACACGCCGCCGCCCAGCTATCCACCGCCGGACGGGCAGGCCGGCTACGCGCCGCCGCCCTACCCCGATCCGTCCAGCTACGGCACTCCGTCGTACCCGCCGCCGCAGTACGGGACACCTCCTCCCGGCTACGGCCCGCCGCCGACCGGCTATCCAGCCCCCGATTACGCCGGTGCCTACGGGCAGCCGGCGCAGAAGACAAACTCGATGGCAATCGCGTCGCTGGTGGCGTCGGTCATCGGGGTGTTGTGCGGCATCGGTTCGATCATCGGCATCGTTCTCGGTGTGGTTGCGCTCAACCAGATCAAGCAGTCCCGTGAGGGCGGCCATACGCTGGCAATCGCCGGCATCGCCGTCGGCGGGATCACACTGGTCCTCAACCTGATCTGGACGATCGTCGTCATAAGTTAGCTGACGATGACCAGCAGCGGCCCGGAGCAGCCGTTCGAGCCTTCCCGAGGCACCGAGTATCCGTCTTTGGAGAACTCGCCACAGCACGATCCGAACGCGCCGGTCGACTATCCCCCCGACGCCGGGTTGCCGCCGCCGGTCTATCCCAGCCAGTACCCCGGGCCGCCGGGGTATCCCGCTGCGCCGGGCTATCCGGGCTATCCCGGCTACTTCGCGGGCGGCGCATACGACCCGTACCGGCCGATGACGCCGCCCGGCACCAACGGCAAGGCGATCGCGGCCTTGGTCACGTCCCTGGCTGGCCTGATGTGTTGCGGCTTGCCGTCGATCGCCGGGCTCATCCTTGGCGTCATGGGGATGCGCGAGACCAAGCGCACCGGCCAGGACGGGTACGCGATCGCGCTGGTCGGTGCGATTATCGGCGGGCTCGCGGTCGTGGGGTGGGTGCTGTATCTGCTGCTGTCCATCGGCATCTACGCCAGCGAGTGGCAGTGGGCGCCGTAGCCTCTCGGCTCAGGCGGGTGGCCGGAACGGCTCGGCCGTGCGCTCCATGCCCGCCGCCCGGCCCTTCCCGGCGATCACCAACGCCATCTTGCGGCTGGCCTCGTCGATCATCTCGTCGCCGAGCATCGCCGCGCCGCGGGCCCCGCCGGCATGCGACGTATGCCACTCGTAGGCCTCGAGGATCAGCTCGGCGTGGTCGTAATCCTCTTGGCGCGGACTGAATATTTCGTTGCCCGCGGCGATCTGGTCGGGATGCAGCACCCATTTGCCGTCGTAGCCGAGCGCCGCCGACCGGCCGGCAATCCGCCGGAAACCATCGACGTCACGGATCTTCAGATACGGTCCGTCGATCGCGAGGAGGCCGTGCGTGCGGGCCGCGATGAGAATGCGCATCAGCACGTGGTGATGGGCGTCGCCGACGTCGTAACCCTCGGGCTGTTCGCCGACCTCCAGCGTGCGCATGTTGAGACTGGCCGCCATGTCCGCAGGCCCCAAAACCAGCGCTTGCATCCGCGGGCCGGCCGCGATCGCATCGATATTGGTCAGACCCTGCGCATTCTCGATCTGCGCCTCAATTCCGATGCGCCCGACCGGCAATCCGTGCGTGGCCTCGAGCTGGCTGAGCAGCAAGTCGAGCGCGTGGATGTGCGAGACGTCGGTCACCTTGGGCAGCACGACAAGGTCCAGCGATGCGCCGGCCGTCGACACCACTTCGATGATGTCGGCGTAGGTCCACGGCGTGGTCCAGTCGTTGACCCGCACCCCGCGCAGCTGCCCCGCCCAACCCGGCTCGGCAAGCGCGACCGCCACCTGTGTGCGGGCCTCGGCCTTGGCGTCCGGCGCGACGGCGTCCTCCAGATCGAGGAACACTTCGTCGGCAGGCAGGCTTTTTGCCTTCTCGATCATCCGGGCGCTGCTGCCCGGAACCGAAAGGCACGTTCGGCGGGGTCGATACCGGTTTTCCACACCAACACTCCTACCCTTTGAGGCATGGCGGCGGTGAACAGGGTCTATGCGGCCCGACTCGCGGGGATGGTGGTGCTCGGTCCCGACGGGGAGTCCATCGGCCGCGTCCGCGATGTGGTGATCAGCATCAGCATCGTCCGCCAACAGCCTCGGGTGCTGGGGCTGGTCGTCGAATTGCTCACCCGCCGAAGGATTTTCGTCCCCATTCTGCGCGTGACGGCAATCGAGCCCGGCGCCGTGACGTTGGCGACCGGCAGTGTGTCGATGCGCCGGTTCGCGCAGCGCCCCGGCGAAGTGCTGGTGCTCGGACAGGTGATCGAAACCCGTGTTCGCGTCGACGATCCCGATCTGCCGCAGCTTGCCGGCGTCGACGTGATCGTGGTGGACCTGGGCATCGAGCAGGCACGCACCCGCGACTGGATGGTGACCAAGGTGGCGGTGCGTCCTCAGCGGCGGTTGGGCCGTCGCAGCAATGTGCACATCGTCGACTGGCAGCACGTGCAGGGCCTGACGCCGTCCGGTCTGGCGATGCCCGATCAGGGCGTCGCCCAGCTGCTGGAGCAGTTCGAGGGACAGCGTCCCGTCGAGGTCGCCGAGGCCATCCGTGAGCTGCCTGCCAAGCGGCGCTACGAGGTGGTCAACGCGCTCGACGACGAGCGCCTGGCCGACGTGCTGCAGGAGCTGCCCGAGGGCGAGCAGGCCGACGTGCTGAGGCAGTTGAAGACCGACCGCGCTGCGGACGTGCTCGAGGCGATGGATCCCGACGACGCCGCCGACCTGCTGGGCACGATGGCGCCTGCTGACGCCGAGCAATTCTTGCGCCGGATGGACCCTGAAGACTCCGAAGACGTGCGACGGCTGCTCAGCCACTCCCCCGACACCGCGGGCGGCCTGATGACGTCCGAACCGGTGGTGCTGGCCCCCGACACCACCGTCGCCGGGGCGCTTGCCCGCGTCCGCGATCCCGACCTGACTCCGGCACTCGCGTCGCTGGTGTTCGTGACGCGCCCGCCCACTGCCACCCCGACCGGCCATTATCTGGGCTGCGTGCATCTGCAGCGGTTGCTGCGTGAGCCGCCCGCGGAGCTCGTCAGCGGCATCGTCGACACCGATCTGCCCAATCTCGCGCCCGAGGACTCGCTGGGAGCCGTCAGCCGCTACTTTGCCGCCTACAACCTGGTCTGCGGGCCGGTGGTGGACGATGAGAACCACCTGCTGGGCGCGGTGTCGGTCGACGACCTGCTCGACCATCTGCTCCCCGACGACTGGCGCGAGCGCCTCGACGAACCCGAACTCTCCGCCGCGGAGGGAGCGACATGAGCGAGCCGTCGGCACGACGGCGACTGGACACGCCGCTCACCTCCCGCCGGTTCACGATCAACGTCGACCCCGAGGCCGTCGGCCGGTTCAGCGAATCCATCGCCCGGTTCCTCGGCACAGGCCGTTACCTGGCGGTGCAGACCATCCTCGTGATCATCTGGATCGCCATCAACCTGTTCGCGGTGTCGTTGCAGTGGGACCCGTATCCGTTCATCCTGCTCAACCTCGCGTTCTCCACGCAGGCCGCGTATGCGGCGCCGCTGATCCTGCTCGCGCAGAACCGCCAGGAAAACCGCGACCGGGTGTCGCTGGAAGAGGACCGTCGCCGCGCCGAACGGACCAAGGCCGACACGGAGTACCTGGCCAGGGAGCTGGCCGCGCTGCGGCTGGCCGTCGGCGAGGTCGCCACCCGCGACTATCTGCGCCGCGAACTCGAGGAACTGCACGAGAAGTTGACCGAGTTGCAGCAGCCAACCACCGCGACGGGCAGGGACGAGGCGGCCAAATCGGACGGCTCCGATCGGCGGTCCAAAAAGCCTGGCTGACCCAGCTCAGGCATTGCTGTATCGCGCTCGTTATCCACTAGGTATGGTGACTTGGTTCACGCGTCACCGCACATCTAGGACGGTTGAGTGCACATAGGGCGAGCAGCCGCCCTCGAGGCAGCGCGGCGCCGAGCAGGGCGAGCAGTACGTACGCCCGCATTCGGCATGGCGGTGATCACCCCGATCATTCTCGTGGGCGCGGTCGGCGCGTCCGCACCGTCACCCAGCGCGCCGGTTCGCGATTCCGCGGTCACGCCGTTAGCCGCCGTCGAGCCGTCACCGGGTAATCGCTCCGGGGCGTCCGTGGTTGCGGTCACCAAGGCGCCGACGCGCTTTCACATCGCCGCCACGACGGTGTCCGCTCCCCCGCCCGCGGTCGTGGTGAATTCTCCTGGCGCGCTTCGTATTCCGGCAATGGCATTGTCCGCATACCGCAACGCCGAACGGATGATGGCGGCGGCATACCCGGGTTGCGGCGTCAGCTGGAACCTGCTGGCGGGCATCGGGCGCATCGAATCCATGCATGCCAACGGTGGCGCCACCGACACACGCGGCACCGCAGTTCGACCGATCTACGGGCCGACGCTGGACGGCACGCTGCCCGGCAACGAGATCATTGTGCAAAGCCGCACCGCCGACAGGGTCACCTACGCCCGCGCGATGGGCCCGATGCAATTCCTGCCCGGCACCTGGTCCCGCTACGCCTCCGACGGTGACGGCGACGGCAAAGCCGACGTGCAGAACCTGTTCGACTCGTCGCTGGCCGCGGCGCGGTACCTTTGCAGCGGCGGCCTCAACCTGCGCGATCAGGCCCAGGTGATGGCGGCGATCCTGCGCTACAACAACTCGATGCCCTATGCCCGCAACGTGCTGGGCTGGGCGGCCGCCTATGCGACCGGTGTGGTGCCGGTGGACCTGCCGCCGATCGTCGGACCGGTCCCGCCACTCGGCGACGCACACCTGGACAACTACCAAGGCCTCGGCCCCGGCCTGCCGGTCAATGCCCTCGGACTGCCGGCCAGCGACCCGCTCGCACTGATGCCGCTGCTGGAGCGCACGGACGTCGCCAGCCAGATCCCGACCTACGTTCCCGGCTTCGCTCCTGGTCAGACCCTCGGACCGCTGCCAGGGCCCGCGCCCGCCCCGCAGGCGCCGCCAGCAGCACCGGCGCAGCCTCAGCCGTGGTTGCCGCCGTGGATGCAACCGCCACCACAGCCGGAATGCGCCGTGTTCTGCATCCAGAACACAGTTCCGCCCGCGCCGCCGCTCACGCCGGCCGAGGCGCCATTCGCGCAGCCGCTAGTTCCTGCGGGACCTCCACCGCCCGGACCGCCCGTACCGCCGCCGCCCGCTGGGCCGGCGCCCGTCGTTCCGCCCGTGCTGGGCCCACCGCCCGGCCCGGTTGCCTGACGGCCGGTAAAGACACGCGTCGAGTCGGCTTACACTCGGCCATGATGTCCCAAACTCCCACTGGGCTGGAACCCGCGGTCCGCGCCGCGCTGGCCAAGGTGATCGACCCCGAACTGCGGCGGCCGATCACCGAGCTCGGCATGGTCAAGAACGTCACCGTCGACGCCGATGCCGGCGTGCACATCGAGGTGTACCTGACCACCGCGGCCTGCCCGAAGAAGACCGAGATCTCCGACATGGTCAGCCGGGCGGTCGCCGACGTGCCGGGTACCGGCGCCGTCAAGGTCAGCCTCGACGTGATGAACGACGAACAGCGCACCGAGCTGCGCAAACAGCTGCGCGGCGACTCCCGTGAGCCGGTCATCCCGTTCGCCCAGCCGGGCTCGCTGACCCGGGTGTACGCCGTCGCGTCCGGTAAGGGCGGCGTCGGAAAGTCCAGCGTCACGGTGAACCTGGCCGTCGCGATGGCCGCGCGCGGGCTGTCGGTCGGCGTGCTGGACGCCGACATCTACGGACACTCCGTCCCGCGGATGATGGGCACCACCGACCGGCCCACCCAGGTCGAGTCCATGATCCTGCCCCCCGTCGCCCACGACGTGAGGGTGATCTCGATCGCGATGTTCACCCAGGGCAACACCCCGGTGGTGTGGCGCGGGCCGATGCTGCATCGGGCGCTGCAGCAGTTCCTGGCCGACGTGTATTGGGGCGACCTCGATGTGCTGCTGCTGGACCTGCCGCCGGGCACCGGCGACGTCGCGATCTCCGTGGCCCAGCTCATTCCGGGCGCCGAGATCCTGGTGGTGACGACGCCGCAGTTGGCCGCGGCCGAGGTGGCCGAGCGGGCGGGGGCGATCGCGCTGCAGACCCGTCAGCGCATCGTGGGCGTCGTGGAGAATATGTCCGGGCTGCTGCTGCCCGACGGTACGACCATGCAGATCTTCGGCGAGGGCGGCGGGCGCCAGGTCGCCGAGCGGCTGTCCCGGGCGGTCGGCGCCGACGTGCCGCTGCTCGGCCAGGTGCCGCTGGACCCGGCGCTGGTGTCAGCGGGCGACTCCGGGATTCCGCTGGTGCTGTCTGCACCGGACTCGGCCGCCGGCAAGGAGTTGCGCAGCATCGCCGACGCGCTCTCGAGCCGCAAGCGTGGACTGGCCGGCATGTCGCTCGGCCTGGACCCCGCTGCGCGGCGCTAACGGTTGGCCGATAGATCTCGACGACGCGTCCGGGATGGCATCATCAGCCTCGACGAGCCGTCGACGACCTTCCTAGGGCGAGAAACGAGCGTTCTTTAGTCGCACGCAGCCTCTCGACGGCAGGATTTATCCGTGCCGTGTTGAGCAGGATAGGGGCGCGATGGATGCAGATCAGGTCGTACGCATCGCCCTGACGGTGGTTACGCCGATCCTGGCCGCTGGAATCGGGATCATCGCCCTGGTGATCGGGGACTGGCGCGAACGCAGAACCCAAGCCGGACGACGCAAGCTGGCCTTCGAAGATGCCAGCAGGCAGGTCGCTTTCGCTGCTGAGTGGTGGAACGCAAGCAAGCTCGTTGCCGATCATTCCCCCGACGCAGAACAGCGTGCCGCCACGCGAGCGCAGACTTGGCTGGACGAAGCCTCCGCGCTCGTCGACGAATTCCACTCACCAGCTGTAGACGAAAAGCCCGCTATCACGCTTCGTCGACTGCTTCTCGCCTTCCCAATGCAACGACGCGCCGCGCGGGTCCTTCGGGGCGCCTTCTATTTCTGCCTCGGTCTGGTTGTTCTTCAAGTCAGTTCGGCGATGGGCGCCGCCGTGGGCAGGCCTGACACGATTGGCATTCCCAACTATTTTTCCGAGGGGGTCATCTACGGCGACCTCATCGCCGTATGCGTCGTGACCGTGGTCGCGATGGCCTTTCGTTTCTCGGCGCTGCACGTCGAGAAATCAGAACCTACGGCTCAGAATCGGCGGCTGACGCTTCGCAGTGCGTTGTTGTTGTACCGCTTCAAACGGCCTGCGGCCGCGATCGCCCGCATCGTCTTCTGGTTCTGGACAGCCTTGACGATCCTGATGGCGATAGCGACTGTGCTCACCGGCTTCGATGAGCTGCGCCTGATTCCCGTGAACCTGGTCGAGCTCGTCGCGTTCGTGGGATGGGCGGTTGGCCTGCGGTATTGGGCGGTGTCACTCAACGAGCGCACAGCTACTGAGACCAGCCGTGCGTCGCCCGCTACCACCACCATCGCAGCGCCGTCGGGCGGCTAGCTGTTACGTCGCGTCGCTGTCGAACGGCGTCGTGGCCGGCTGCTCGGGCGCCGTAGCGGGTGCCGGCGTTGGCTGGGTCACCGGCGGAGGGGTCGAGTTGACGGGCTTGTCGAACTTGCCCGTGAATATCGAGTCGTCACCGTCGAGCAGATGTTTGGTGAGCGCGGCCCGCGGTGTCATGCCACGCAGCTTCTGCAGCTCGCCGAGCGGCTCACGCAGGTCGTCGAACTCGGGGCCGAGGTCTTCGCGCAGCTGGCTGGTGGCACCGCTGATGTAGTCGCGCGCCTGCCGCAGCGCGCCAGAAGTCCAGCGGATCGCGCCGGGTAGCCGCTCCGGCCCGAGGATCACCAAACCGGCGATCACCAGGACCAACATCTCGCCCCAGCCGACGTTGGCGAACATTACGCGCTGTTGTCGGGGCCGGGATTGACCGTGAGTATCACGTGGCGGCCATCGCGCACCACCTCGATCGGTGCATCCTGCCCGACCTTGAGCTGGCGCACCGCGACGACGAACTCGTCGGCGTCGGCGACGGTCCGGTCGCCGACCTTGACCACGACGTCGTTCTCCAGGATGCCGGCCTTCTCCGCCGGACTTCCGGCCTTCACGTTCGCCACCTGCGCGCCGGATGCAAGGTCGTTGCTCACCGAGCGGGCGGTCAGACCCAGCGTCGGGTGGGCGATCTTGCCGTCGCGGATCAGCGTTTCGACGACGGTCTTCACCTCATTCACCGGAATGGCGAAGCCCAGACCGCTGGCGCTGTCCGACAACGACTTGCCGGCGGTGTTGATACCGATGACGTTGGCGTTCATATCGATCAGCGGACCGCCGGAGTTGCCGTGGTTGATCGACGCGTCCGTCTGCACGCCGTCGATGACGGTGTCGGTGTCCGAACCGTCGCCCGACAGCGGCACCGGACGATGCAGCGCGCTGATGATACCCTGCGTGACCGTGCTGCGCAGGCCCAGCGGAGCGCCGGCAGCGATCACTTCATCGCCGACGCGCAGCTTGTCGGAATCGCCCATCTGCGCAACGGTCAGGTTGTCGACGTTGTCGACCTTCAGCACGGCCAGATCGGTCTTGGGATCGCGGCCGACGAGGTTGGCCGGGACCTCCTTGCCGTCGTTGAAGACCACCTGCATCTTGAACTGGCTGGGATTCGTCGCGGCTTCGGAGATCACGTGGTTGTTGGTGACGATGTAGCCGCGCCCGTCGACGACAACGCCGGAGCCCTGAGAGCCTTCCTGGTCGCTGACCGCTTCGACGGTTACCACCGAATCAGCCACCGCCGCAGCCACTTTCGCGACCCTGCCTTCGGGCGGCTGGCCGTTGTCGCCGGATTCCAGCGTCACCTTCGACGTGGTGAACGCCTCGACGACCTCGGCGGTCTTGCGACCAACCCAGCCACCGCCGAAGCCGATCACCAACGCGAGGATGGCGAGGATTGCCAACGCGGCGTAGGAGACCTTGCCGCCGAACAGCACGTCGCGCACACCGAGCTTGCCCAACCTGACGTTCGACGCCGCGTGGGCGGGCGGGGGCAGCGCCGGCGTGCCCAGCGCTGCGGCGGCGGCGGGGTCGCGCCATGGATCGTCGGGCTGCTCGGCTTGCCCGTCGCGTTCGGCTTCGAGCGCGCCCGCATCCGCGGGGTGACGCTGCAGCGAGTCGCCTCCGACATAGGGCTTGCCGAAGGCCTCGGCCAGCACCGGGTCGGGGGCCTGATCCTTCGGTGTGTAATCGCCCTGATCGCGGTAGCGGTCCAGACCCACAAAGGATCCGTTGACGCCGTCGGGCCGGCCGAACGCGCGTCGCGCCGCCGGATCGACGGGTGGACGCGAGACAGGGCGCGGCGCCAAGCGGTTGTCGCCGCCGGACTGGTCCTGGTTTGTCACCCGTGTATCACTCTCTATCGGAGCGCCCGCAATGGCCGGCGCAGGTCGCTGCTGGACTCCGCATCCACCCTACCGGCGTTTACGCCGGGCACGCGTCGTGTCGTCAGCTAACTGCGCGTCGTCTGTCTTTGCGGGCGGTTCCTGCGGAACGGCGTGCGGGATCTGGGACAACAAGCCCAGCAGCGTGCTCGGGATGACGATCGGGCACGAGTCCCGCAACGCGGCACGGGCCTGGCGCTGGGCCTCCACCTCGGCCGCGCACTGCGGGCACAGCGACAGGTGATGGGCCGCGCGCAGGTGAGCGGTCATCCGCAGCTCGCCATCGACGAAAGCGGCGATGGCCTCGGTGGACAGATGCTCGGTGGAGCCGAATTGGCGCGGCCCGACCGGCGCATCACTTTGCGAGGCGAACTGAGTAGGCAGCCAGGAGAATGCGCGACGGAACACATGTCCCGGGTCGACCATCACCCAGCTCCTCTCGGCTTAATCACGTTCGCAAGACGTTCTGACTCGAATGTAGCGCGCGACGCTCTGCGCGACACCCGCGAACGCTCAGGCCGACTTGGCCGTGTCGTCGGAGTGGCTAGCCAGGTAGTCCCGCAACGCCTGCCTGCCCCGGTGGATACGGCTACGCACCGTACCGAGCTTGACGCCCAGGGTGGCGCCGATTTCCTCGTAGGACAAACCCTCGATATCGCACAGCACCACGGCGGCACGGAATTCCGGCGGCAGCGAGTCGAGCGCCGCCTGCAGGTCCGGACCCAGGCGCGAATCGTGGTAGATCTGCTCGGGGTTCGGCTCGTCGGCCGGCACGCGGTCGTAGTCCTCCGGCAGCGCCTCCATCCGGATGCGGCCACGCCGGCGAACCATGTCGAGGAACAGGTTCGTGGTGATGCGGTGCAGCCAGCCTTCGAACGTGCCGGGCTGGTAGTTCTGCACCGAGCGGAAGACGCGGATGAACGTCTCCTGCGTCAGGTCCTCGGCGTCGTGCTGGTTGCCAGACAACCGGTAGGCCAGCCGATACACGCGGTCCGCGTGCTGGCGGACCAGCTCGTCCCAGGACGGCATCGTGGTCTTGTCGCCGGTGGCGTCGAACACCGCAGTGCCGGTCAACTCGTCGGACGGCTCGATCCACTCCCCATCGGTGTACTGCTCGACATGGGACATCGAAACCGGGGCCATCGTCTCGGCCGTCAACTTAATGGTCGTCGGATCCTCCTGGTCACGGCCGCCATCACCCATCGACGGCTCGATATCGACGGGAACACGAATTCGCACGTGGTTATTCCCAGAGCGCCAGCGTCCGCCGTGTTCCATGCGAGATACGCTCCCTGACCCTGGTGTGGATGGCATATGAGCAAACTGAACATTTTCTGAGAAACCTAGTTTCCCATTTTCAACCTGCGGAAACCAGGCGGTTTCGGCCTGATTCTGACGTTCAGACACGGGCGTGTCGCGACGGTGGCCAGCACGGGTTGGTTCTACGCTGCGGGCATGGCCAGCATCGACGACACGGCGGGTCGGCCGGGGAGCCGCGCCGGCGGCGACATCGGAACCCCGCCCACTCGGGCCGAGTCGATCGTCACGCACGCCGAACAGTCGATCTCCGAGGACGCCATTGTCGCCGCCGCTCGCGAGCGGGCGATCGACATCGGCGCAGGCGCTGTCTCCCCCGCGGTCGGGGCGCTGCTGTGCGTGCTGGCCAAGCTGACCCGAGCCAAAGCCGTCGTCGAGGTCGGCACCGGAGCGGGAGTCAGCGGGTTGTGGTTGCTCTCGGGCATGCGTGAGGACGGAGTCCTGACGACTATCGACGTCGAGCCGGAGCATCAGCGCATCGCCAAGCAGGCGTTCACCGAGGCGGGTGTGGGCCCGTCGCGTACCCGGCTGATCAGCGGCCGCGGTCAGGACGTGCTCACGAGGTTGGCCGACGAGTCGTACGACCTGGTGTTCATCGACGCCGATCCGGTCGATCAGCCGCAGTTTGTACTCGAAGGTGTGCGGCTGCTGCGGCCGGGCGGGGCGATCGTGGTGCACCGGGCGGCGCTAGGCGGTCGGGCCGGCGACGCGAATGCGCACGATGCTGAGGTCGGCGCCGTACGTGAGGCGGCGAGGCTCATCGCCGAGGACGAGCGGCTCACCCCGGTGCTCATCCCGCTCGGCGACGGCCTGCTCGCCGCCGCCCGCGACTGACATTTCTCCCGCGAGCAGCTGTAGGGGAGCTGCGCTCCGCCGTGGAGGATGAAAATTAAGCCAACTTTCGAGTGAGCCTTACGCGTCCAGCCGGTAGAACCGCCAGAACTCGTGCTCTATCGGCAACACAGTCACCTTCGTGAAGCCTGCCGCGCCGGCATAGCGTCGCACCGTTGCGGGCCGGATCACCGTTCCGGTGCCCGCTGCGTCGGGTTCGACGAGTGCGACGGCAAGGCAGTGCAGCGTGCTGAAGCCGTAATTGAGCCGCTCGAGCTCGTCGCCCGGCGCGTGAAAACTTTCGGCGACGCGTTCGTCACCGATGAGCACCGCGCCGCCCGGCGCGAGCATCGCTCGGGCAGCCCGCAGAACGTCGACGGGATGCGCCATATCGTGCAGCGTTTCGAACAACGTGACGAGGTCGTACCGACCGGCAAGCTCGGGATCCGAGGCGTCACGGCAGGCGAACGTCACCCGGTCCGCCACCCCGGAAGCCGCCGCGTTCCCCTGCGCCAATTCGATCGATGTCTCGTCGACATCGATACCGTCGACGTGTATCGCCGGGAAACCCCGGGCCAGACCGACCGACGACCATCCAGTGCCGCACCCAAGGTCGGCGACCCTCGCCGGAGGGTCGGTCGCCCGCAACCGGGCTTCGATATCGGGCAGCGCCGTGATCCATTCCGTCGCGAGCTGATTCAGGAACATCGGGCGGTTAGCCTGCGAGACCGCCGCCTGAATGTCGGGATACGACGCGTATGGCACGCCGTCGCCGGTCCGAAACGCCTTGGCCACCAACGGTATCGCCTGGGCAAGACTGGCGACGAGAGCGGTGAACGGAGCAAGGAAGTACAGGCTATCCGGATTGCACAGGACCTCCGCGTGCCCGGCGGGAAGCCTGAATCGGCGGGTCGCCGGATCTGCGGAGTCCTCGTCAACATCGATGACGCCCGCGACGGCCTGCTGTTCGAGCCACTCCCGCGCATAGCGCTCGGCGATGCCGGCTCGAGCGGCGAGATCGGCCGCCGACGCCGATTCGGCCACGGCAAGCGACGAGTACAACCCGAGGCGATGGCCGAGGTAGACGTTCAATACCTCGTCCGCGTCGATCGTGGCGTGGAACAGGCGGTCCGCCAAGGCATCTCGGCGGGTTATCTCCTCGCTATCCAGAATTGTCGACATCGGAGGTGTGCTCTCTCCTGATCGGTTGGCTCCGACGACAACGCTAGGAATGCCGGCGTGCCGGCACATCCGCGCAGACACCCAATTTTCGCGCCCCTGCACGTAGATCCGTCAGACGAGGCGCTGATTTGCCGCGTATGTCGCCGCCGCCGCCCGCGCCGCCTTACCTGCGATCCCTAGCTTTTCGTACACATTTGAAAGGTGTCGCTCGACCGTGCGAACGCTCAGCACTAGACGCTCCGCAATCTCCTGGTTAGTCGATCCCTGCGCCACCAACCGGAGCACATCAAGTTCTCGCGCAGTCAGTCCCATCGGGTCGGCGGCGCGGCGGTACGGCCCCGGCACCGCCACGCTGTCCAGCACCGCAGTGGCCCGCTCGGCATCGGTCGCCGCGCCCAACCGGCGGAACCGGTCGCGGGCCGCACCCGCATATTGCGCGGCGGAACCGTTGCGGCCGAGCATGATCAAGCAGCGAGCGAGCTCGAGCCTGGCGCGCGCAGCATGGTACGCGGCGCCGCTGGATTCGTAGCGCGCCACCGCGTCCTGCAGACACTCTTTTGCCGCCTCGTGGTCGCCGTTCGCAGCCGACGCTAGGCCTCGTACGAAACATGCCGCCGCCCGCAGCGAGTCGGTGCCGACCTCGGCGGCGATCTTCGAGATCTCGTCCACCGCCGCACACACGCCCGCGGGTTCGTCCGACGCCAGCTTCGCCCGGACCAGTAGTTCCAGGCCCGCGACTCGTTCCATCCGACCAGTACTCGAGACCGCCCGCAGGTAGCACTCCGCATGGTCTGTTGCGTCGACTGCCCTACCGCGTTCCAAGGCGAGGTTGCCTCGCGCGAGCAGGGTGGGAATGGTGGCAAGCATCGAGTAAGGCGCGGTTTCGGCTTTCGCGAGGAGGGCATCCGCCTCGCCGAGGCGGCCTTGTAGGCAACGGAGTTCGGCCAGCTTGACCAATGCTTCGGCGGCCTCCGCCGGGCGGGTCCGCTCGAAATGGCCCATGGCCTCCCGGAGTTCCGACTCGGCCTCCCGCCACGCACCACGCCACATCAGAACACCGGCGTAGTGAGCCTGGCATACCGAGAACATGAGGTGATACGACCAGCGTTTTGATAGCTCCTTCACGCGCACGCACCACTGCGCCGCTCGGTCGTAGTCGCGGACGCGTTCGCAGGCGTAGATGAGGCAACAGCATGCCGACGCGGCGCTGTCGGGATCGCTCACCTCCCCCGCAACCGCTGCGGCAGTCGACTCGTCCAGCAACCGCATTCCGTCGCGAATACGCCCTTGGCTGACCTCGGCCAACCCCTGGTAGGCCAGCGCGAGCACCTGCAAGTCGACATCTGCGAGGGACTGGCCCAAATCCGCTGCCGACGCCGCCAGGCGTTCGGTCTCAGCGGCGTCGTGATCGACCAGCAGCGCGACATGAGCCTCGAATATTGCAAGCCAACCCGATTCGCTCGAGGAAGGGAGGCCGGCCAGCAGGCGGTGCGCCCGGCCGACCCAGCCGTTGGCGACAGCGCGCTCGCCGGCGAGGAAGTGGTCCCAGGCAAGGGCAACTGCGACACGCGCAGCGCCGCAACGGTCTTCGGCGTCGCGATACAACCGGTACGCATGGTTGCGGGCGGCGAACGTCGCGTCGATGTCCTCTAGCCAGGCGCATGCTGCGCCGAGGCCTTCCAGTGCATCCGCGGCATCGCCGTGTAGGAGGGCCGCTTCGAACGAGGCCCTTGCGTCGTTCCATCGAGCGTTTGCCAATGCGGTCCGACCGGCCGCGATTGCGTCGGCTCGCGCGGCGTCGCCATCCTTCACAAATTGACTGTAAGTCGGTGGAGCGGCGCTGGGAACGGACAGTTTGCTCGCACCCGATCGAACGCCGCGAGCAGACGCAGACTCGCATGTCGGGCCACATTTGTGCGATTTTGCGTCTGCTCGTCGAGATGGTGACCATCCGCACTCGCGATCTTTACGGATTGCTGACGGGGTGGGTTCTTGACCGCGCGCTGAACGCGTGTTTAGCATACTAAACATGCGTTCAGCAGACGATCGGACGGCCATCGCCCGGATCCGCGATGCCGCGATCGACCATTACGGCCAGCACGGCTTCAGCGTCGGGTTGCGGGCCATCGCCGAGGCAGCGGGCGTCAGCGCCGCGCTGGTGATCCACCACTTCGGCTCCAAGGAGGGCTTGCGCAAGGCGTGCGACGAGTACATCGCCGAGGAGATCCGCAGGGAGGACTCGAAGGCGATCCGGTCCACCGATCCGGCCGTCTGGTTCGGCCAGATGGCAGAAATCGAGTCCTACGCGCCGATGATGGCGTACCTGATACGCAGCATGCAGTCCGGTGGCGAGCTGGCAACCGCGATGTGGCGCCGGATGATTGACAACGCCGTGGAGTACATGGAAGAGGGCGTGCGGGCCGGCACCCTCAAGCCAAGCCGCGACCCGCACGCCAGGGCAAAATATTTGGCGCTGAGCGGCGGCGGAGCTTTCCTGCTCTACCTGCAGATGCACGACAACCCAACCGATCTGCGCGCCGTGCTGCGCGATTACGGCGAGGAGATGGTGTTGCCGGCCCTCGAGCTCTACACCGAGGGGCTGATGACCGACTCGACCGTGTACGACGCATTTCTTGCTCAGCGCGAACAAGGCATTCCGTTCAGCACACCTCAAGAAGGAGAACACGATGACGGCGACGTCCCTGCAGCGGGCTAACACGACCGAACGGTCACAGCCCGCCGTCGAAATCCGGGGTCTGTCCAAGTCTTTCGGCCGCACCAAGGCGCTCGACGGCCTCGACCTGACCGTCGCGCCCGGTGATATCTCCGGCTTCCTCGGCCCGAACGGCGCGGGCAAGTCCACCACCATCCGCGTGCTGCTGGGATTGCTGCGCGCCGACAGCGGGACCGTGCGGCTGCTCGGTGGCGATCCCTGGCGCGACGCGGTGGCGTTGCACCGCCGGATCGCCTACGTGCCAGGCGATGTGACGTTGTGGCCCAACCTGACCGGCATGCAGGCCATCGACTTCCTGGCACGGCTGCGAGGCAACGGGGTAGACACCCGGCGCCGCGACCAGCTGATCGAGCGCTTCGAACTCGACCCGCACAAGAAGGCACGCACCTACTCCAAGGGCAAGTCCGGCACCCTCGCCGAGTTGCGGCACCTCATGCGCACCACCGTCACGGCGCGCACCCATGGCGACAGTCTTCAGCTGAGCCAGTTGCCATACGTGCGCGACTTCAGTAGCCAGGATGGGCAGGTCAGGTTCTCGGTGGACCGCGCCGATCTGGACTGGACTCTGGCGGTGGCTGATCACCGCGGTGGCCTCCGCGCTGGTTGGCTCGGTCGTGCTGATGTTCTTCGCCGGCCTGGGCAACGGCCTGGGCGCGGGCATCACGCTCGGCGAACCGGCGACCATCGTTCGACTGACACTGGCTGGGCTGGCATACGTGCCCGCCATGGCGGTCCTCGCCGGCGTCGCGGCACTCGCTGTCGCCGCTCGGCGGACGTGGATCGGTTGGCTCGCAGTCACATTCGTCGTCACGTCGCTGTATCTCGGTGCGCTACTGCGGCTGCCGCAGCGGTTGATCGACGCATCGCCGGTGGGCCGCACCACGGTGCCGACGGACGTCCCGGTCGTCGCGCTGACGGTGATGGTCGTCGTCGCCGCGGCGCTGACACTGATCGCCGGCTGGATCTATCGCAGCCGCGACGCGCTGTAAGTCCGCAAAAAACCGAGAGGAAGGAATCATGAAGACCGGCATTCAAGCTACTGCGTCAAGTCTTATGGGGTTTGTTCTGTTCGGGTTGGCGTTGTTCTTGCCGGCGGGCACGTTCAATTACTGGCAAGCATGGGTGTTCATCGCCGTATTCACCGCCACGACCGCCGGGCCCAGCATCTACTGGGCGGTGAGGAGACCCGAGGTCCTGCGGCGGCGGATGAACGCCGGCCCCATGGCGGAAACCCGGCCCGCGCAAAAGATCATTGTCGCAAGCGTTTATGTGTGGTTTGCGGCATTGCTGGTGGTCAGTGCACTCGACCACCGGTTTGGCTGGTCGAACGTGCCAACGGCGGTCGTCCTGATTGGCGATGTGCTGGTGGCGGTTGGTCTTGGTATCACCATCCTTGTGGTTCAACAGAACAGTTATGCGGCCGCCAACATCACGGTCGAGGCGGACCAGCAATTGGTTTCCACGGGACTGTATGGGCTGGTGCGGCATCCGATGTATTCCGGAGCGCTGATCATGACGGTCGGTATGCCCCTTGCGCTCGACTCCTATTGGGGACTCTTCGGCATCATCCCGGGCGTGATCGTGCTCGCCTACCGCATCCTCGACGAGGAAAAGTTGCTCCGGCAAGAGCTGGCCGGCTACCGCGAATACATGCAGAAGGTGCGCTACCGGTTGGTGCCGTACGCGTGGTGACGGTTCGAGCCGAACAGAGGGAGGAATCATGAAGATCGCTCTTCAAGCAGTTGGCTCATCACTCGCTGGGTTAGTACTGTTTGGCTTGTTGTTGTTCCTGCCAGCCGGCACGTTTGGTTACTGGCAAGCGTGGGTCTTGATCGCCGTGTTTACCATCTCGACGACCGGCCTCTCGATCTACTTGCTGGTGACGAATCCCGCAGTCCTTCAGCGCCGTATGCATGCCGGCCCAACGGCGGAAACCAGGACGGTGCAAAAGATTGCGTCGTCCGGGCTGTTCGTGTCGTTCGCCGCGGTGATGGTGCTCAGTGCCCTCGACCACCGTTTCGGCTGGTCGCCTGTTCCAACAGCAGTCTCCCTGGCCGGTGATGTTCTGGTAGTGCTGGGACTCGGTATCGGCTCCCTTGTGGTCGTACAGAACAGCTATGCGGCCGCAAATATCACCGTTGAGGAGGACCAGAAGGTCGTCTCCACCGGTCAGTATGGACTCGTGCGGCATCCGATGTACCTGGGAGCGCTGATCATGCTGGTGGGCTTTCCCCTTGCGCTCGGCTCCTATTGGGGACTTGTCGTCCTCATCCCCATCGCGATCGTGTTCGTCGTCCGCGTCATCGATGAGGAAAAAGCGCTGAACCAAGAATTGGCCGGATACCCCGACTACACGCAGCAGGTGCACTACCGGTTGGTGCCCTATGTGTGGTGATTACACGCCGATCCGGGACAGAAACGAGGTGACGGAATCATGAAAACCCTTGTGCAAGCACTCGTGTCGGTGCCCATTGGTCTCGTGGTGTTCGGACTGTTGGTGTTCTGGCCGGCGGGCACGTTCGATTACTGGCAGGGCTGGGCGTTCATAGCGGTGTTTGCCATCGCGACGCTCGTCCCCAGCGTCTATCTCGCTGTGCGTGACCCGGCGGCCCTGCAGCGGCGTACGCAGGCCGGCCCCTGGGCGGAGACCCGAACCGTGCAGAAGATCATCAGCGTGGTCGCGTTCGGATCGCTTGCGGCAATGATCGTCGTCAGCGCGCTGGACTTTCGCTTCGGCTGGTCGACAGTGCCCGCGGCTGTCTCCGTGGCGGGGGATGTGCTGGTGGCGGTCGGCCTCGGCATCGCGATGCTCGTCGTCATCCACAACGGCTATGCCGCCGCGAACATCACCGTTGAGTCCGGCCAGCAGGTGACCACGACGGGCTTCTATGCCGTTGTGCGGCACCCGATGTACTTCGGGAACGTGATCATGATGATCGGTGTCCCCCTTGCGCTCGGCTCGTATTGGGGATTGGTATTCGTCATTCCCGGGCTGATAGTGCTCGGCGTCCGCATCAACGATGAGGAAGCGCTGCTGGAGCAGGAACTGGCCGGATACCGCGAATACACCGAGAAGGTGCACTATCGGTTGGTGCCGTACGTCTGGTGACGCTCCTGTCATATCCAACGTGAGCGCTCCGTCATACAGATGACGGGAAGGAGCGGCGCGTGGACAAGCAGCCGTCGGCGTTGCGCTTCGAGGAGCACCGCGCGCATCTGCGGGCGGTCGCCTACCGCATGCTGGGCTCGCGCAGCGATGCCGAGGACGCTGTCCAGGAAGCGTGGCTGCGGATGGACCGCACCGACATCAGCGACGTCCGCAATCTGCGCGGCTGGCTGACCACGGTCGTCGCGCGCATCTGTCTGGACGTGCTGCGGGCACGCACCGCGCGACCCGAGCAACCGCTCGATGACACGCTGCCCGACCAACGCATCGCGTCGGCCGATCCCGTCGACCCGGAGCAGGAGGCGGTGCTTGCCGACTCCATCGGCGTGGCACTGCTCGTCATCCTGCAGACCCTGTCGCCCGCCGAGCGGCTCGCGTTCGTGCTGCACGACATGTTCGATCTGCCGTTCGCCGAGATCGCGCCGATTGTGGGCCGGTCGGAGAACACCGCCGCCCAGCTCGCCGCCCGCGCCCGTCGTCGCGTGCGCGGCAAAACCCCCGAGCCGGCAACCGATCTCGTCTGTCAGCGGCGGCTCGTCGACGCGTTCCTCGCCGCGGCCCGCGACGGCGACTTCGATTCGCTGCTGGCGGTGCTGGACGGCGATGTGGTGCTGCATGTCGACGCGGCCGCGGCCGGCACCGCGACCACGATCCGCGGCGCACAGGCGGTGGCCGCCAACGCGCGCAGGTTTGCGGCCAACGCGCGGTTCGCCGAGCCCGCCCTGGTCGACGGCGCCGTCGGGATCGTCGTCGCGCCGGAAGGTCGGCTGGCGCTCGTGCTGCGCTTCCGCGTGATCGACGACAAGATCGCACAGATCAACATCGACGCCGACCCCGAGCGGCTGCGCCGTGTCAGTTTGGCTCTACTGGACTGAGCTGCGCTCATAATGCGTATGTGGAACTGCTGACCGGCTTCGGGCTGGCCACGGCCGCGGGACTGAATGCGTACATCCCGCTGCTGGCGCTCGGCCTGCTGTCCCGGTTCACCGACCTGGTGACGTTGCCGCACGGCTGGGCCTGGCTGGAGAACGGCTGGGTGATGACGATCGTCGCCGTGCTGCTCGTCGTCGAGATCGTCGCCGACAAGATCCCGGCGCTCGACAGCATCAACGACGCCATCCAAACGTTCGTCCGCCCGACGGCCGGCGGCATCGTGTTCGGCTCGGGCACCGCAGCTCAGACGTCCGCGGTCGCCGACCCCGGGGCGTTTGCACAGTCCGGGCAATGGATTCCCGTCGCCATCGGAGTCGTCGTCGCGCTGGTGGTGTCGCTGACGAAGTCGGCGGTGCGACCCGCGGCCAACGTTGCGACCGCGGGGATGGCGGCGCCGGTGCTCAGCACGGTTGAGGACGCCACCAGCGTCGGGCTGGTGTTCCTGGCCATTCTGCTACCGGTGCTGGTGTTGGTGGTCGTGGTCGCGCTGGCCTGGGCGGTGGTGTCGCTGCTGCGACGGCGGCGGCGCCGAGTGGCCAGTTAATCCGAAGTTCCCCCTGGTTTGTTGACGGGTTGGGGTGTTGAGCTGGGGTTTTGTGGTCTGGTGGGTGTGGTTGTACTGACTACGCCAGGCCGTGGCGGTGGGAGATGGCGAGGAGTTCGAAGGCTCGCCGCTGCAGCGGGGTGGGTGTGGTGGTCATGGTGAATGCTGGTATGTCGTCGGTGGGCTGGATCTGGTTGGCGCAGATGGTGGCCAGGTCGGCGAGCAGGCTGGTGAAACTGTGCACCGGGGTGTCGTCGTCGGTGCGTTTGCGCGCGGCTTTGGTAAGCGCGTCATCGGAGCGTTGGGCTGCGGCGACGGGGTTGGCGCGTTTGGCGGCTGCGGCGGGTTTGTCGTTGTCGATAAACAGGATTGGGGCCAGGTCCTCTTTCATGTGCCAGCTGATGTAGTAGGACAGCATGCGCAAGAACATGTGGGCGCGCACCCGGTCGGCCAGGCGATGGCGGATGGGGCGCACGTCCAGTTCGCCGTTGAGGGTGCGGAAGAACCGCTCGACATCGGCGAGGTTCTTGTAGCGCAGCACCACGTCGTGCTGGGTGAGGGTCTGTTCGGGCAGGCTGGTGCGCAGCACGTAGATCCCGTCGAGGGCGGCCTCGGCGGCGATCGCCTCGGTGTTGCGGGTGAACGTGAAGGACTCGTCGGTGATCTCGATGGTGAAGTGTTTGGCCATCTTGTAGTGGTTGACCACCTTGCCCACCCGCAGCGCGATCTTGTCGGTGCCCCGCAATGGCCGGGTGGCTCTGCGGGTGGCGGCCGCGATGGGGGTGAGTTCTTTTTCGGTGGCGGCCAACAGCTCCTGGCGTTTGCCGGCCCGCTTCTCGGCGAGGGCGGGGTTGTGGCAGCACACCAGCCGCTCGCCGGGAAACTCCGGGGTGGTGATCTCGAGGAGGTCCTGCTCGTCGAACAGCGACAGCTGCAGCGCACCCTCCTCGACCAGGGTCTTGATCTGCGGGGCCCGCAGGGCGCTGATCCAATCCAGCTGGGCCGGGCGCACCTCGTCGCGGATGCGCGCATTGGTGAGCATGCCCCGATCCCCGACCAGGCAGACCCTGCTGAGCCTGAACCGGTCCTTGAGCTTGCTGATCTGGCGGGCCAGGGTTTTCGGGTCGGCGGTGTTGCCCTCGAACACCTCGATGGCCACCGGTATGCCGGCGGTCGAGCACAGCAGCCCGTAGACGATCTGCAGCCGGCCTTTGACCCCGTCGCGGGGGTGCCCGATCGCCCCCAGCGGGCAGGTGCGGCCCTCAAACGCCGCCGAGGACACGTCATAGAGCACCAGCGTGCCGTTGGCCAGATGCCGTGCGGCAAGGGCGTTTTCGATGCCGTCCTTACGTTCAAGCGCCCAGTCCATCGCCGCATACAGGTCGTCCTCATCACAGCCGGCCACCCCGAGCACCTGGCCCAGCGAGCTGGTGGCGGTCTCGGTGCGCAGCCCCCGGGCCACCGCCAGCTTCGAGCCGGGGGCAATCACCTGGGCCACCAGCATCGCGGTCACCAGGTCGCGCCGCCGCGACGGGGCCGGGTCAATCAGGTCTTCGATACCGAGGCGCCGTGCGGTGCCCAGCACCGCCGCGACATGCCCGTGCGGCAGGCTGCGGGTGATCTCGAACGCCGCGGAAAGATCCCGCGCCGGCGGCAGCCCTTTCAGGGCCCGGGTCAGCGTTTCGACCTTGTGCTCGGGCCAGCGGGACAGGTTGGCCAGGGTGCGGGTTTTCACCTTGCCCTCGTCGCGGTAGCTTTCGCGCAGCAGGATCGCCGGCGGCGACCCCCGGTTCGGCACCCGCGTCACATACATGCTTACTTTCTAGCATAGTTATCGCATGACAATCGCTGAAATAGCTAAAGACACGCCGAGAAGATCTCGATCATACATGAGTACACACCGCGGCACATCGGAACACGAAACACCTGCTCACAAAGCACATCGAAATTCCGGCCAACCCTGCCAGGGGGGAACTTCGGGTTAACGCACGCATTTTCCGGGATCGCGTAACACACGTGGCCACTCGAGGCAGTGCGGCTTAGATCCAGACGCCCTTACCGACCGCGACCACGCCGCCGGCGCTGATCGCGAAGCGCTCGCGGTCCTTTTCCAGGTCGACGCCGACCATCTCGCCGGGTCCTACCACCACGTTCTTGTCCAGGATTGCGTGGCGCACGACCGCGCCGCGGCCCACCCGCGAGCCGGGCATGATCACGCTGCCCTCCACGATCGCGCCGTCGTCGACGACGACATTGGACGACAGCACCGAATTGCGAACCGACGCAGCCGAAATGATGCTGCCCGCCCCGACCACCGACTCCTGCGCCGAACCGCCGTTGACGAACTTCGCCGGCGCCAGCATTTCGGTCTCGCTACGGATCGGCCATCGCCTGTTGTAGAGGTTGAACACCGGGTGCACGGACACCAGGTCCATGTGAGCGTCGTAGAACGCGTCGAGCGTGCCGACGTCGCGCCAATATCCGTGATCGCGTTCGGTGGCGCCGGGCACCTCGTTGTTGTTGAAGTCGTAGACGGCGGCCATGGCGTCGTCTACCAGTCGCGGGATGATGTCGCCGCCCATGTCGTGATCCGAGTGGTCGTCGTCGGCGTCGGCCCGGATCGCGTCGATGAGCACCTTGGTCGTGAAGATGTAGTTGCCCATCGACACGAACGTCTGCTCCGGATCGTCAGGCGTGCCCGGCGGGTCGGCCGGTTTCTCGATGAAGCCGCGGATGCGGCCGGACTCGTCGGAGTCGATGCAGCCGAACGCGGTGGCTTCGGCCCGCGGCACCCGGATGCCGGCGACCGTCGCCCCCGCGCCGCTCTCGATGTGGAAATGGACCATCTGCTCGGGGTCCATCCGATACACGTGGTCGGCGCCGAACACGACGATGTAGTCGGGGTCCTCGTCGTAGATCAGGTTCATCGACTGGTAGATGGCGTCGGCGGAACCGGTGTACCAGCGCGGGCCGAGCCGCTGCTGGGCCGGCACCGGGGTGATGTATTCGCCGGCAAGCCCCGACAGCCGCCAGTTCTGCGAAATGTGACGGTCCAGCGAATGCGACTTGTACTGGGTGAGAACGCAGATCCGCAGGTACCGGGCATTGACAAGGTTGGACAGGACGAAGTCGATCAACCGGTAGGCGCCGCCGAAGGGAACCGCGGGTTTGGCGCGGTCTGCCGTCAACGGATAAAGCCGCTTGCCCTCCCCGCCGGCCAGGACAATGCCCAGCACGTGTGGCAACTCCCGCATGATCCAAACCTATCCGCAGGTTTGCACCGGGGCTAGCCCTTCGCTCGATTGATCGCGAGTTCTCGGGGGCTGCAAATCAAGGTAATTGGCGCCCGAACGGCATTCCCGGCGCTGGCGTTCAAAACAAGCTGCGACTCGTCTGGTGTGGTGACACCACGGCTACTACCGTCGTCACTATGCGGGTGGCGATGATGACTCGGGAGTATCCACCCGAGGTCTACGGCGGGGCGGGCGTACACGTCACCGAGCTCGTCGAACAGCTGCGACACCTGTGCGCGGTCGACGTACATTGCATGGGCGCGCCGCGGCCGGGGGTGTTCGTCGCGCAGCCCGATCCAGCACTCAAGGGCGCCAACCCGGCGCTGTCGACACTGTCCGCGGACCTGAACATGGTCAACGGCGCCGCGGGCGCGACGGTCGTGCACTCGCACACCTGGTACGCCGGTTTGGCCGGACATCTCGCCGCGTTGCTGTACGGCATCCCGCACGTGCTGACCGCGCATTCGCTCGAGCCGATGCGACCGTGGAAGGCCGAGCAGCTCGGCGGCGGCTACCGGGTGTCGTCGTGGGTCGAGAAGACCGCGGTCGAAGCCGCCGATGCGGTGATCGCGGTCAGCTCGGGTATGCGCGACGACGTGCTGCAGACCTACCCCGCGCTCGACCCGAACCGGGTCCATGTGGTGCGCAACGGAATCGACACCGACGTCTGGTATCCGGTCGAGCCGCAACCGGGTGAGTCGGTGCTGGCCGAACTCGGCGTCGACCCGAACCGGCCGATCGTCGCGTTCGTCGGGCGCATCACCCGGCAGAAGGGCGTCGCGCACCTGATCGCGGCCGCCCACCGATTCGCTCCGGGAATCCAGCTGGTGCTGTGCGCCGGTGCTCCGGATACACCGGAAATCGCGGCAGAGGTGACGACGGCAGTACAGGAGCTGGCGCGTGCCCGTACCGGCGTGTTCTGGGTGCGCGAAATGCTGCCGATCGGCAAGATCCGCGAAATACTTTCAGCAGCAACAGTTTTCGTGTGCCCGTCGGTGTACGAACCGCTGGGCATCGTGAACCTGGAGGCCATGGCGTGCGCGACGGCGGTGGTGGCCTCCGACGTCGGCGGCATTCCGGAGGTGGTGGCCGATCACCAGACCGGGCGGCTGGTGCATTACGACCCGAGTGACCCGGGTTTCTTCGAGGCGCGTTTGGCCGACGCTGTCAATGCGCTGGTGGCCGAGCCGGAGAAGGCCCGGCAGTACGGTCAAGCCGGGCGGCAGCGCTGCATTCAAGAATTTTCCTGGGCGCACATCGCCGAACAGACCCTGGAGATCTACCGCAAGGTCTCGTCTTAGGTGGGGGCGCCCCGCTTGCGCGGGGCTAGCTGGTGACGCCTTTGAGTTCGTCTCCTAGGGCGGCCGCCTCTTCGGGTGTGAGTTCGACGACGAGTCGCCCACCGCCTTCCAGTGGTACCCGCATCACGATGCCGCGCCCCTCCTTGGTTGCTTCCAGTGGACCGTCTCCGGTCCGGGGCTTCATCGCCGCCATCGAGTGCTCCCTCCACATGAGCCGGCCCGCGTCGGGCAGTGAACTTCCCCCTATTGTTCCCTATCGGCGACGTTCGGTGTGCGAAGACCGTTACTGGTGTGTTTGGCCGTTGTCGGCCGGTGCCGGGGTAACGGTTGCCCGGCGCAGTTGCCGCGTTCTTGCCCGGCGGGGCGTGCGGGATTTGGTTCCCCGGGTCCCTGGCCGGTGGCGGTTCCTGCACTCACCTGTCGGTCATCGGGCACGGCCTGGTCGGTAGCTCTCACCACGCGATCCTCCGGTCGCGTGCGTGTCACACCTCTCCGTCGCCGCGCCTTGAAACCTTGGGCGCGTCTACCGATCACGGTGGCGGCTGCCTCGTGTCGGGTGACGTTCTCATACGGCGTGCGCCAGTGCTGATCTCCCCACACGCTGCTGTAGGCGGGGTTGACCGCGCACAGGCCGATGCCGTGTCGGTGGGCCTGCCCGCACAGCCGGTTGCGGAACACCGCCGTCGGGATAGCGGCCACCGTCTTGCGGAAGCGTTTGCCGCGTTGTCCTCGGCCCATGGTTTCGCGGCCCACGGTGCGGGCTTCGGCGAAGTCCAGGTCCTCCACCGCGACGGTGGTGATGCCGTGGCCGACCGCGTAGCGGATGAGCCGGGTGATCGCATGCCGGACCTGGGCATCCCGACGGGCAGACGACCCCGATAAGTCAACGTCGATGCGCTCTGGTCGGCCGACCGGATTGCCATGCTCATCGAGGCGTCGCACGGCCAGGTGTCCGTCGTTGAGGTCCACCCCCACCACCGGGCCGCACGCACGAACATCGTTCGGGCCGGGCGAGCATGTGATCTCGGAAGTCGTTGGCGGACACGCCCATGATGCAGTCAGGTAGCGGCCAGCCCGCCCGGTTTACGGGTCAGCGTATACGCCACGGATTTGCCGCCGGTGATCCTGGTCCGCCACTCGTCGGCCCGGTAGGAGAATTCTGCTTTACCGGACAGGATGTAGCGGCCGTATGGGGCGTTGGCGAGGTGCTCCAACAGTTTCGGCAGCCGCAAGCTGACCTCCCCGTGCGGGGTGACCGTGATGGTGAGATTGCCGAACGGTTCGTCGCACGAGCCGTTGGCGTCGATGCGGTCCCGCGCGCAATCCCACTCCTCGCGCCACCCGGACAGGGTCAGCTCCGCCGCGTCGAGGTTATGTCGGGTCTTGGCCAACCGTTTACCACCCTCGGTGACATGCACGCGGTGATTGTCACGGTCGGCGGTGACCCGGGCTAGTTTGGAGCGCAGCGCCTGCAGGCGGCCCTGCTTGGCAAACCTCTCGGCCTGAGTCGGGTAGCCCTTCGGCAGCTTGGCCTTCCTGCGCGCCGTGCGTTGGTCCGGGCCGAGGGTGTCGGCGGTGGGTTGGGCCAGCCGCATCTCGATGGTGGCGATCGCCGCCCGCAGGCCGATGATGTGGCGGTGCTGGGCGTCCCGGGCCAGCCGGTACTGGGCGTCGTTGCCGGCGATGATCGCGTTGGCCCACCGCGCGCTCGACTCCGCCGTCAACACCTTCTTGCGGATGTTGAGTCGGTCCCGACGGGCCTGGCGCTTGGCCTCACCGTCGATCGTCGGATCCAGCGGCTGGGGCCGGGTGACGGCGGCCAGGTCTGCACGTCGCAGCGTGCCCAAATGCTCGGCAACCAGGTCGAGCACCCGCTCGTCGTCGGGCGTGGTCTGCAACCGGGTGGTGATTGCCGCCCCGGCCGGGCCGGCCACCGGCTTCACGCCACGCCATTCCCGCAACCGCACCGCCGTCACACGCCCGATCATCCCGCGCAGGTACGACAAGTCGGCTCGACCACTATCGGCCGACAAAACCGGTAGCTGTTCTCAACCCGGCTGTGGCCGTCGCGACGACGCGTCATTGGCGGACGGGACCCAGCAGTCCGCGATATGGTCGTCGACCATTCCGGTGGCCTGCATCAGCGCGTAGGCAGTCGTGGGTCCGACGAATCGGAAGCCGCGGCGTTTCAGCTCTTTGGCCATGGCGGTCGATTCCGGGCTCACCGCCGGGACCGCAGCCAGGTCGGCGGGTCTCGGCCGCGGCGACGGTGCGAACGACCACAGCAACTCGCCGAGATCAACGTCGAGGTCGGCGGCCGCGCGCGCGTTGGCGATGGTGGCCTCGATCTTCGCGCGGTTGCGCACGATCCCGGTGTCGGCCATCAGCCGGGTGATGTCGCGATCGGTGTAGCGGGCAATGTGCTCGATGTCGAACCGATGAAACGCGCGGCGGAAATTCTCCCTCTTGCGCAGGATGATCAGCCACGACAGGCCGCTCTGAAAAGCCTCGAGACTGACCCGCTCGAACAGGGCGCCCGAGTCGCGCAGCGGCCTGCCCCACTCAGTGTCGTGGTAATCGCGATAGAGGATGAAATCGGCTGGCGCCAAACGTGATCCGTCGATCCAGCCGCACCGGACACGTCCGTCGTCTGATGGTGCGACGGTCACGAATCGTCCTTGCTTTCGGAGCTGTCGGACGGTATCGCGTGCGCGCCGCCCTCGACGGGTTCGTCGGTGTCGTCGGCATCGTCGAGGCCGTAGGCCGCGCGCACCGTCGTCAGCTGGCCGCGCAGCAGATCGAGTTCCTGCCCCAGCCGGTCGAGCACCCAGTCCACCTCGCTGGTCTTGTAACCGCGTAGCGTCTGCGTGAACTTGACGTCGTCCACGTCGGCGCCGGTGACGCCGGAGGCCGGCAACACGGTGGCGGTGGTGGCACGCGGCAGCGGAGGCAACGGCTCGCCGCGGCCGAACAGCACACTTCCGAGGCCGAATAGCACGATGGCCACCAGGATCAGCACAACCAGATACAGCAGAACCAGGGTCACGTCTTCGATACTGCCCGACGGTCCCGACAGCCGGATCACCGGTTTGCGCCGAAACTGTATTCCGGCAGGCCGCTTCGAGCTTCTTCTGCTGACCGGAAAATACGTAACAAGTGGGGCAGATGGTGCTGTTGATGCGATTTTCACGCCTACGAGGCGTCCCCCAGTAAGGGCACAAGCAGCTGGAATACAGTTTCGCGCGGGAACCGTCTAGCGCAGGCCCTACCCGCGGGGACGCAGCGTGATCATCGGCGGGCGGTCGGCAAGCGACACTCCCGACGTGCGCGGGGTGTAGCCGTCGCCGTCGGCGAAGAACTGCGTCAGGCCGACACCGGAGTCCGAAATGCCGCAGCGCGACACCAGGGTGGCGATGACCTGCCGGCTCATGGACGCCAGCTCGGTCAGCGGCCGGTTGCGGTGCGTGCGCACCCCGAGGTTCACCTGGGCGATGGCATCCAGGCCGAGGCGGTCGTAAGTGTCGACCAGCAGGCCGATCTCCACGCCGTAGCCCGGCGCGAACGGCACGGACGTCAGCAGCTCGCGCGTGCCGGCGTATTCGCCGCCCAGCGGCTGCAGCAGACAGCTCAGCTCGGGCCGCAGGGCCGCGAGCAGGGGTCGCGCGACGAGCTCGGTGACCCGGCCGCCGCCGTTGGCGTCCTCGCTGCCGCTCACCTTCAGCGGGCGCCGGTAGAAACCCTTGACGAGGTGTACGCCCTCGGTGGTGAGCAGCGGGCCGACCAGCCTGGGCACGAACATCGGGTCGGGGTCGATGAGATCGGAGTCGACGAACACCACGATGTCGCCGGTGGTCGCGGCGAGCGACCGCCAAAGCACCTCACCCTTGCCGGCTTGCGGCTCGACCTCGGGCAGCGCGACCTCGCGGCTGATCACCCGCGCACCGGCCGCGAGGGCGCGGATCTCGGTGTCGTCGGTGGAGCCCGAGTCGAGCACGATCAGCTCGTCGACGAGTCCGCCCAACAGCGGGGTGATGGTCTCGACGACGCTTCCGACGGTCTCTTCTTCGTTGAGGGCAGGTAAGACCACCGAGATGGTGCGGGATTCCTTGGCGGCCTCGAGTTCGGCGACCGTCCACGACGGCCGGCTCCAGCTGTGGTCGGCCAGCCAGCGGTGTCCCGCTACGCCGTCCGTGGCCGGCCAGCGCTGGTGCCAGATCAGGTATCAAGGTCATGCCAGTCCCCTCACCGTGCGCGTCGGCGGACGCACGCCCTGGATCGACGCGACCATCTCCAGCACGCGTCGTGTGGGACCGACTTCATGGACCCGGAACATGGCGGCTCCGTCTGCGGCGGCCAAGGCGGTCGCCGCCAGGGTGCCCTCCAGGCGCTCTGTCAGACCCACACCGAGAGTTTCCCCGACGAAGTCTTTGTTGCTGAGTGCCATCAGGACGGGCCATCCAGTGTTTACAAGATCTTTTACGTGGCGCAACAAACTAAGACCGTGGTAAGTGTTTTTGCCGAAATCGTGGGTCGGATCGATTAACACCGCGTCACGGGCCACTCCCGCGGCGACCGCGCGTTCGGCGGCGGCGGTCACCTCGGCGATCACGTCGTCGACCACGCCGCGCTCCGACGTGCCGTAGTTGACCCGGAACGGCCGCGTCCGCGGTGCCGCGCCGCCGGTGTGGGAGCACACCAACCCGGCCCCGAATTCGGCGGCGACCTCGGGTAGGGCTGCATCGTGGCCGCCCCAGGTGTCGTTGATCAGGTCGGCACCCGCCGCGCAGGCCTGCTTGGCGACCGCCGAGCGCCAGGTATCGACGCTGATCAGCTGGTCCGGATAGGCGTCGCGCAGCCATTCGATGAACGGCACCACGCGGGCGATTTCCTCGTCCGCGTCGACGGAGCTGCCGGGTCCTGCCTTCACGCCGCCCACGTCGACGACGTCGGCGCCCTCTTCGATCACCCGGTGGGCGGCCGCCATCGCGGCGTCATCGGTGAATGTGGCGCCTCGGTCGTAGAACGAGTCCGGTGTCCGGTTCACGATCGCCATGATCAGCGCGCGATCGCCGGCCACCGGGCGGCCGCAGAAGGTCGACTGCACGCCCTCCATGGTGCCTGGTCATTCCGGCATGGCCGCCTGCAGGCGGCCCATGCCCCGCCTTTGAGTAGCCGGGCGAGCATGGCCCAACTCCGTGGATTACATGTCATTGAGGCCGTCGAACTGACGCAAGTCTGGGTTTATGGCATCGGCGCTGGTGCGTTGGCGTCGCCGGTGAAGTCGATGCTGGCGTATTCGCGGAGTTTGTCCAGGCGGTGGTAGGCCTCGATGACCCGAACGGTGCCCGACTTAGAGCGCATCACGATCGACTGTGTGTGGGCGCCGCCGCTGCTGTAGCGCACACCGCGCAGCAGGTCACCATCGGTGATACCGGTGGCGGTGAAGAACACGTTCTCCCCCGACACCAGGTCCTCGGTCGAGAGAATCCGGTCGAGGTCGTGCCCGGCGTCGATCGCCTTCTGCCGTTCGACGTCATCAGTGGGTGCCAGACGCGCTTGCAGGACTCCACCCGTGCATCGCATGGCGGCCGCGGCGATGATGCCCTCGGGCGTCCCTCCGGTCCCGATCAGCATGTCGGTGCCCGACTCCGGTCGCACCGTCGCGATAGCGCCGGCGACATCTCCGTCGGAGATCAGCCTGATCCGGGCGCCGGTCGCTCGGACCTGCGCAATCAAGTCGGTGTGGCGAGGGCGATCCAGAATGCACACGGTCAGATCGGATACCGAGGACCTCTTCGCCTTGGCCACCTTACGAAGGTTCTCCGACACCGGGGCGGTGATATCGATAGCGTCGGCGGCGTCGGGCCCAACAGCGATCTTGTCCATGTAGAACACTGCGGAGGGGTCAAACATCGCGCCGCGCTCGGCCACCGCCAGCACCGAGATCGCGTTCGGCATGCCCTTGGCCATCAATGTGGTGCCGTCGACGGGGTCGACGGCGAAGTCGCATTCCGGGCCGAGCCCGTTGCCGACCTCTTCGCCGTTGTAGAGCATCGGCGCTTCGTCTTTTTCGCCCTCGCCGATGACGACGACCCCGCGCATCGACACCGAGGAGACGAGTTGACGCATGGCGTCGACTGCGGCGCCGTCGCCGCCTTCCTTGTCGCCGCGACCCACCCAGCGGCCGGCGGCCATGGCCCCGGCCTCGGTGACGCGCACCAACTCCAGCGCCAGGTTGCGATCCGGCCGCATGTACAGCGTGGTCTTCACAGGAGCGGTCATGGCAGGTGCCTTTCTGGTGAGATGAGGGTTAAGCGGCGGCCCGTCACGGCTTCCCCTCGGCCTGGATGAGTGCTGGTTGCCAGCCCGAAGTTCGCCCGGTGATCACTGGTTGTCAAGGTGTTAGAACCGCAGGATGGGGTTTGACGGGGCTGCCTGCGGTTCGTAAGTGCCGTCGTCATGTTGATGCGCTGGCGGTGCCGCGCAGGATCTGGATGACGGAGGAGTCGTCGGCGCGTCCGAGGCCGGCGCGGCGACCGGCGAGGTAGAGCTGTTCGGCCGCGGAGGCCAGCGGAGTGGGGTAGGCCGTCGCGCGGGCCGCTTGCGTGACCAGGCCCATGTCCTTGACGAAAATGTCGATGGTGGAGCGGATTTCGTTGTTCGGGTTGTCGATCATCCGGGCGCCGCGGTCGTCGAGCATGAATGATGCGGCGGCGCCGTGCCGCAGCACTTCCCAGGTCTTACCGGCGTCCAGGCCGAGCGCCTCGGCGTAGGCGAGGGCTTCCGCGGCGACCGCGATGTGCACCCCGCACAGCAACTGGTTGACCAGTTTGACCTTTTGCCCGTCCCCGGGACGGGTGCCGACAACGGGGGCGTTGCGGGCCATCACGTCCAGCAACGGTTGCACGGTGGCCAGCGCGGTCTCCGAGCCGCTGACCATGATCAGCAGATCACCCTGCCCCGCCCTGGACGCACCACCGGAAACGGGGGCGTCGACGATTTGCACGCCGGTCACGGCCAGCCGCCGCGCCCAGTCCTCGACGGCGGCGGGGCCGACGGTGGCCATCAGCAGCACAACGCTGCCCGGTTTGAGTGCCGCGGCGGCCTTGCCATCGCGCGTAGAGCACCGATTCGGCCTGCTCGGCGGTGGCGACCATCAACACCAGCACATCCGCGTCGGCCGCCGCGTCACTGATGCTGGCCGCGGCTTTGACGCCGTCGCCGGCGAGGGCCGCGGCCTTCTGCGGGTCGATGTCGAAGGCTGTGACCGCGTGTCCGGCCTTGGCGACGAAAGATGCCATGGGGGAACCCATGGCTCCCAGACCGATCCATCCGACGGTGGTCATATCTGCTGTCTTCCTTCTGCTGGTGGTGCGGGGTTGCGGGTTATCGGCGTCCGGCGAAGAGGTCGACGACGTCGGCCAGGGTGTCGTCGTCACCGACGTTGCCGGCGAAGACCACGTAGGGGGTCCCGACCGCTTCGGGGGCCGCCTCGATGGGGCGGAACACCGACACCATGCCGGGCAGCAGCTGGCCGACGACCTCGGCGCGCCGGATGCCCAGCCCGCGGACGGCGACGTCGTGGGAGGTGATGCCGCCTTTGGCGACCACCCAGGCCGGGCGCGCCGCAAGAGCGGCCTGCACCACCTCGACGACGGCGGTGGACACGGTGCGGGATATGGCCAGGCTGTCGTCGGCGTCGCCGCCGCGGAGCAGGGTGCGGCTGGTGAACAGCAGCACATCGGAGGTGGCCAGCGCCTCGATGACCTGCTCGCCGATCTCGGCGACGTGGGCGTCGCGCCGGTCGGGGTCGAGCAGGGTGGGGACGTGCAGTTCGTTTTCGGTCAGGCCGCCGCGTTGCTGCGCCGCCGCGACCTGCCGGCTCGTCAGGCCGACGTGCGAGCCGACGACGACGAGGCCGTGCCCGCCGGGGCGACCGGTCGGCCAGATCTGCGCCGCGGTCAGCGGTCCTTGCGGCTCGAGCCCGGCCAGAGCACGGGGGAACGACGGGCCGCACCGGTACCCGAACGACCGCCCACGCTCTTCGGCCTGGAGCCCGCCGAGGACGACGATCTCCAGGTCGGCGTAATCGGTGGCGTTGACCACGACGAACGCGCCGCCGGTGACCGCGGCGAGGAGGTCGGCGACCCGGTCGGGTCCGCCCTCGCGGATGTCGGTCAGGCTGATCGAATGGACCTGGTCCGCGGCGATCGTGCCGTTGCTCTTCTCGGCGACGAACTCGCGCAGGTTGGACGAGGTGTAGCCGAACGTCGCGTCGCGGGCGAACTCGCTCGCCCCGACCGGGACGAGCTCCCCGGACACCGTGGCCCAATGGATGTCGCCGGCGGTGAACCGGCCGGCCTCGAAGTAGGCCGGGATCAGCAGCACGCCGTCGAAACCGGTGCCGGTGACCCGGCGCCGCGCGGCGTCGATGGCCTGCATCTCGGTGAAGACGTGGCCGCGGAGGGTGGAATCGCTGCGGCTGACGACCTCCACCGGTGCGCCCAGGGTCTGCCCGAGGGTGAACAGGCTGGCCGGCGACGCTGGTGGTGAGTTCGACCGCCGCGTGTTCGGGCAGGCTGCGGGTGTTGGTCAGCACGAAGCAGGTGGAACCGGGTTCGGCAAGACCGGCCGCGTATTCGGCGTCCTCGAACACCGTGACCACCGAGACGTCGTGCACCGTCTGTGATCCGGTCGGGTCGTCGTCGAGGACGGCGATCCGGCGCCCGGCGGCCGCGTGGGCGGCCCTGATCCGGTCCCGCGCCCCGGCTTCGTGGCGCACCGGCGGGGCGGCGGCGAGGACGTCCGTCGGCGGACGGGCGGCGGGTGGGTGTGCTCTTCGCGGTCATCCGAGCTCCTCGGGCTGGGTAAAGACGGTCACGAGATTTGCAGGCCGCCGTTGACGTCGTAGGTCGCCGCGGTGATGTAGCCGGCGTCCTCGCTCATCAGGAAGGTCAGCAGGGCGGCGACATCCTGGACGGTGCCGACCCGGCCCAGCGGGATGTCGGCGCTCATCTGCGCCTTGCGCTCGTCGGTCAGCGTGCCACCCATGATGTCGGTGTCGATCGGCCCGGGGGCCACGGAGTTCACCGTGATGTTGTGCGGGCCCATCTCCCGGGCCAACGCCCGCGAGAACCCGATCACCGCCGCCTTGGACGCGCTGTAGGGCACCTTCGAATACGTCCCGCCGCCCCGCTGCGCGGAGATGGAGGAGACACTGACGATCCGCCCGACCCCGGCGGCGATCATGGCGGGCACCACGCGTTGGGTGACCAGGAATGTGCCGCGCATGTTGACGTTGAACACCCGGTCCCACTCGGCCGGTGTGACGTCCAGGAACTCCGTCGGTGAGCTGACCCCGGCGACGTTGGCCAGCCCGATGACCGGCGGCAGAGTTGACTCGACCTGCGCGATCGCCGCGTGCACCGAGTTCTCGTCCGAGATGTCGGCGCCGACACCGAGGGTCGACACCGAGTACTTGTCGGCCACCTCGGCGGCCGCGAGTTTGGCGGCATCCCCGTCGATGTCCAGGATCGCAATCGCCCAGCCGTTGCGGGCCAGCCGGTCGGCGGTGGCCCGGCCGATGCCGCGGGGTGATGCGCCGCCGGTGATGACGGCGGTGCGCTCGGTCGGGAGTGGAGAGCTCATGAGAGGACTGCCTTCCGGTCGGGGATGTTCATCGGAAAAAGATGCACAGCGGGAATTGCCGTGTCCCCGAGTATGTTTCGCGTTGACGGGGACGAGTTTCGTTGGCGTGTAGACGTTGTCATGTCAGGTCCTGGACCGCGATGCGCAGGGTTTCCAGCTGCGCGGGTGTTGGTTGGTCGAGGGCCACTCGGGTGGGACCTGCCGGTAGGCCCTGCAGAGACAGTCCGGCCTTGAGCAGCGCGATGTCGGCCCCGTTGACGGCATCGACGGCCTGTTTGATGCGGTCCTGCGCCGCGGCGGCCGCCTGGTCGTCGCTGCGGTGCAGCGCGTCTGCGAGGTCGAGGAATGGTCGCGGGAAGACGCTGGAGGCCCCGGACACGGCACCGGTGCCGCCGGCGCGGACGAAGTCGCCGAACTCGATGTCGTTGCCGGTGTACACCTCGAAGTCGTCCGGGACTGCCCGGACGTATTGCAGGACATCGGATATCGGCTCACCGCTGATCTTCGCCCCGGCGACGGACGGAATCGTGGCCAGTTCGGCGAGTTGGTCGGGGGTGACGGTGCTGCCGGTGCGGGCGGCGTACAGGTAGATGTAGATCCGGGCGTTACCGGCGACGGCGGCCAACCGGCGGTAGTAGTCGATCAAGGCCGCGGGGCCGGCCGGCAGGTAGAACGGGGTGATCGCGGCCAGGTTCCGGGCGCCGAGCGCAACCGCCTGGGTGGTGAGTCTTTCGGCCTGCCGGGCCGCCGCGGCGCCGACGTGGGCGTACACGGCATCCGCCCCGTACACATCGAGTGCCGCGCTGAGCACGACGGCTCGTTCGTCGTCGTCCAACGCGGTGAATTCCCCTGTGGTGCCGGCGATGAACACACCGCCGATGCCGGTGTCCTTCAGGTGGCGGAGCAGCGTTTCCTGGCCCTTGACGTCCAGGTCACCGTTGGTGTCGAAGGGCACCGGGACGGCGGAGAGAAGGGTGGCGGGCTGGGACATGACTACTCCGGGTCGGCTGTCGAATGAATCGTTGTGATCAAGGTCAGTGGGAATCGCGGGTCACGGTGTCGCCGCTGGAGCCGACGAGGAAGTCCAGATCCACTCCCCGGTCGGCCTGCATGACGTGGTCGACGTACAACTGCTGCCAGCCCCGCAGCGGTGCGCTATAGGAGGCCCCCGCCGCTTCCGAGGGTTGGCGGCGCTGCAACTCCTCGGCGGGGACATCCAGGTCGACCCGCCTGCCGGGCACGTCCAGGCTGATCATGTCGCCGTCCCGGACGAGTGAGAGCGGCCCACCCGCCGCCGATTCCGGCGCCACGTGCAGCACGACGGTGCCGTAGGCGGTGCCGCTCATCCGGCCGTCACAGATCCGGACCATGTCCCGTACCCCGGCGGCGAGGAGCTTGGCCGGCAGCGGGGTGTTCGCGGCCTCCGGCATACCTGGATACCCCTTGGGTCCGCAACCGCGCAGCACCATCACGCAGGTCTCGTCGACGTCCAGGTCCGGGTCGTCGATACGGGCGTGGAAGTCCTCGATGCTGTCGAACACCACCGCCCGGCCCCGGTGCACCAGCAGTTCCTTCGACGCCGCAGCCGGTTTGATCACCGCGCCGTTGGGCGCCAGGGTGCCCCGGAGCACGGCGATACCGGCGTTGTCCATCAGCGGCGCGTTCCGAGGGCGGATCACGTCCTCGTCCCATATCTGGGCGTCCCCGAGGTAGTCGGTCAGCGGCCGGCCGGTGACGGTCACCGCGGTCGGGTCGAGCAGGTCCTGCACCTCCCTTAGGGCAGCGAGAAG
>CAWKCR010000011.1:0-62940 GCA_963848185.1 uncultured Actinomycetota bacterium | reverse complement strand
TCGCCTCGGGTGCTTCGGTCACGACCGCCTGGGCCAGCCACGCGTCGGTCACCACACCTTCGATCAGGCCCGGGGCTGATTGCCTTGTCTGAGAAATCGTTTCGCTCATTGCGCTGCTGCCCTTTCCACGTCGCCGTTCCAGGTAGACATTTCTGCGAATCCATGAGTAACATACCGGATGAGGAATACTGTATACAAGAAGCCGAAGCCCGGGCCGGTGCCGGAAAACGAAGAGGAGTGTCCATGCTGCTACGCCAGCTGGAGTACTTCGTGGCGGTCGCCAGGGAACGGCACTTCGCACGTGCCGCGGAAGCCTGCTACGTATCGCAGCCTGCGCTCTCCACGGCGATCGCCAAGCTGGAACGCGAGCTCAACGTGACGCTGATCAATCGAGGGCAGAACTTCGAGGGGCTGACCCTGGAGGGCGAACGGCTCGTGGTCTGGGCCAAGCGACTGCTCGCCGATCACCATGGCCTCAAGGCTGAGGCGGCCGCTCTCCGTTCGGGCATCTCGGGCACACTCCGCCTGGGCACGGGGCCCACGGTATCCACGACGATGGCAGCGCCCGTGGCCGCATTCTGTGCGTTGCACCCTCTGGCCAAGGTGAAGGTCTGCTCCCGGCTGTCGTCCACCGAGCTGCTGCGACAACTGCGCAACTTCGAGCTGGACGCCGCCATCGCGCATTTCGGTCCCGATGACCAATCAGGCTTGACAGTAGTGCCGCTATATGAGGAACAGTATGTGCTGCTGGTCTCCGGTGAGCAGATCGTGCCGGGCGCCCGAACCATCACGTGGGCTCAGGCGGCCGAGCTGCCGTTGGCGTTGCTGACACCGGACATGAGATTTCGCCAGTTCATCGACAAGGCGTTTGCGAGCAGTGGGGCACTGGCGACTCCGCAAGTCGAAACCGATTCCGTCGCTTCCCTTTACGCGCACGTGGCGACCGGGGCGTGGGCGAGCGTGGTGCCGCATACCTGGCTGCGCGCGATGCCGGTGACAAGCGCCGCGAGAGCCATCCGGCTCGTCGAGCCGGATACGACGGCGCAGATCTCGATGGCGATCCACGCGGCAGCCCCTGGTTCGGTGGCCGCCAGGGCGTTCCTGAATGTGGCCGCCGGCCCGCCACCGGACCATGTCCTCGACCTCGAGCGGGACCTCGTCGGCGACCTGAGCACGCCCTGAATGACGCGGGCGACCGCACGGGACTACGCGGCACCCCGTGATAACCGACGTTTATCGGCTGGTTGACAACAGGTCTTGGACGCGCCAGCAGAAGACGTGAAAAGTCTTAGTACGTAAGGGAAATTTCGATCGGCTTCGGCTTCGAACAGTAAGGAAAGGGTCCACATCATGACCGTCGCTCCCACGCGAGACACGGAGGCGCAGGGTGCCGACGACACGGGCACCCTCACTGATGGGATCCACCTGGTCGTCGACGCACTCAAGCTCAACGACGTGCACACCATCTACGGAGTCGTCGGCATCCCGATCACCGACCTGGCCCGGCTCGCACAGGCGTCGGGCATCCGCTACATCGGCTTCCGCCACGAGAGCGACGCCGGCCATGCGGCGGCGGCGGCCGGGTTCCTGACGAAGAAAGCGGGCATCTGCCTGACGGTGTCCGCTCCCGGCTTCCTCAACGGGCTTGTGGCGCTTGCCAATGCCACCACGAACTGCTTCCCGATGGTCCAGATCTCCGGATCCAGCGAGCGCCATCTCGTGGACCTTCAGCGGGGCGACTACGAAGAGATGGATCAGCTGGCGGCGGCCAGGATGTTCGCCAAGGCTGCTTACCGGGTATCTCGGGCCGAGGACATCGGCCGCGGCGTGGCGCGCGCGATCCGCACCGCGGTGTCCGGCCGTCCCGGAGGGGTCTACCTCGACATCCCGGCGGCGGTGCTCGGCGAGGTGATCGATGCGCAGGAGGCCGCGGGGACGCTGTGGCGGGTCGTCAACCCGGCGCCGCGGCAATTGCCGGAAGTAGAGACGGTTGACTCGGCGATCGACTTGCTCGCCAACGCCAAGCGGCCCCTGATCGTGCTCGGCAAGGGCGCCGCATACGCGCAGGCGGACGAGCAGATCCTCGAATTCGTCGAGACCGCCGGCGTGCCGTACCTGCCGATGTCGATGGCGAAGGGCCTGCTGCCCGACGACCACCCGCAGTCGGCGGCCACCGCCCGATCGCTGGCCCTGAAGAGGGCCGACGTGGTGATGCTCGTCGGTGCCCGCCTGAACTGGCTTCTCGGACATGGCGATGCGCCGCAGTGGAACCCGGACGCCAAGTTCATCCAGGTCGACATCGCCGCAACCGAGATGGACAGCAACCAGCCCATCGCGGCCCCGCTCGTCGGTGACATCGGCTCGGTGATGGAGGCGCTCCTGGAACGGGCCAAACCCGGTCAGATCACCGTCCAAACCGAGTGGCGTGAGGAGCTCACCGCCAAGTCGGCGCAGAACGTCGCCAAGATGGCAGGCCGCCTCGAGGCCGCGCTGACCGCCCACCCGATGAAATTCCTCGGCGCCCTGCAGGCGATCCGCGATGTCCTGCACGACAACCCGCAGGTCTATGTCGTCAACGAAGGCGCGAACGCGCTTGACTTGGCGCGCAACACAATTGGCATGCAGGTTCCCCGGCACCGGTTGGACAGCGGGACATGGGGTGTCATGGGCATCGGCATGGGCTACGCGATCGCCGCCGCGGTCGAGACCGGCGACCCGGTCGTCGCGATCGAAGGTGACAGCGCGTTCGGGTTCAGCGGAATGGAGCTGGAGGCGGTCTGCCGATACAACCTGCCGATCGTCACCGTCATCCTCAACAACAGCGGCGTCTACCGCGGTGACGACATCTCCGCGTCCGCTGACCCGGCACCGACCGCGCTCCGGGCTCGTCACGAGTTCATGATCAAGGCCTTCGGGGGCAAGGGATATCAGGCAACTACGCCCACCGAGGTCGCCGCTTGCCTCCGGGAGGCCCTGGCATCGGGCAGGCCGGCGCTCATCGACTGCATCATCGACCCCTCCGACGGCACCGAGAGCGGCAACATCGCCCACCTCAACCCCAAGGGCATCACCAACAAGTGAGCGCGGAAACCATCCATCGCAAACCGAGACGACCAATAAGTACGAAAGGAAGAATGTCATGACTGAACTGCCACTCTCCGGGATCAAAGTAATCGACTTCACCGGCGTCCAGGCGGGCCCCGCGTGCACTCAGATGCTCGCCTGGTTCGGAGCCGACGTCTTGAAGGTCGAGCGTCCGGGCGGGGGTGACGTGACGCGTAATCAGTTGCGCGACATCCCCGATGTGGACGCGCTGTACTTCACCATGCTCAACAGCAACAAGCGTTCGCTGGCGATCAACACGAAGTCACCCGAGGGACTGGAGGTGATGGAGAAGCTGATCCGCGACGCCGACGTGCTGGTCGAGAACTTCGCGCCCGGCGCCATGGACCGGATGGGCCTGTCCTGGGACAAGCTGCAGGAGTGGAACCCGCGCCTGATCTTCGGCTCCGTCAAGGGATTCAACGACGCGTCGCCGTGGAATGACCTGAAGGTCTACGAGAACGTCGCGCAGTGCGCCGGCGGCGGCGCGTCGACCACCGGCTTCTGGGACGGCCCGCCGACCGTCAGCGGTGCGGCCCTCGGCGACAGCAACACCGGCATGCACCTGCTGATCGGAATCCTGACCGCGCTGATCGCCCGGGACAAGACGGGCATGGGCCAGAAGGTGTCGGCGTCGATGCAGGACGCCGTGCTCAACCTGTGCCGGGTCAAGCTGCGCGACCAGCAGCGCCTGGAAGCGGTCGGCTACCTGGAGGAGTACCCGCAGTACCCGAACGGCGAGTTCGGCGACACCGTGCCGCGCGGCGGCAACGCCGGCGGCGGTGGCCAGCCGGGCTGGGTGCTGAAGTGCAAGGGGTGGGAGACCGACCCCAACGCGTACATCTACTTCACCATCCAGGAGCAGAACTGGGCGCGGACGGCCGAGGTCATCGGCAGGCCCGAATGGGCCGAGGACCCGGAGTACAACACTGCGCGTGCCCGCCAGGACAAGATCTTCGACATCTTCGCCGAGATCGAGAAATGGCTGGCCAACAAGACGAAGTACGAGGCGGTCGACATCCTGCGCACCTTCGAGGTGCCCTGCGCGCCGGTGCTGAGCATGAAGGAGATCGCCGTGGACCCGGCGCTGCGCGAGGCCGGCACCGTCGTCGAGGTGGACCAGAAGGGACGCGGGACCTACCTGACCGTCGGTAGCCCGATCAAGTTCTCCGCGTTCACACCCGACATCAAGGGCGCGCCACTGCTCGGCGAGCACACCGACGAGGTCCTTGCCCAACTGGGATACGACGCGGACACCATCGCCGAGTTCCACAAGAACAAGGTCGTCGTCTGAACCGACCGCCCGGGTGAGAACCACCCCAGGGTCACACCTGGGGTGGTTCCGCCCAACTTGCTATCCGTTCACCTGCCCGCCGGAGGAAGCCCATGAATCCCACGACTACGGGGGAGGCGAACGCAACGGTCGCGGCCCTGGTCCGAGACATCGCCGCCAGCCTTCGCACGCAGCGAGGCGCCCTGCTGCCCATCCTGCATGCCGTTCAGGGGGCGTTGGGCTATGTGCCGGCGGAGGCCATCCCCGTGTTGGCGGACGAGCTCAACCTTTCTCGGGCGGATGTGCACGGAGTCGTCAGCTTCTACCACGATTTCCGTTCCGAGCCGGCCGGGCGCGCCACGGTCCGCGTCTGCCGGGCGGAGGCGTGTCAGGCCGTCGGCGCCGGACGGCTGGTGGCTCACCTGCGGGATCGCTACGGCGTGTCGATGGGGGAGACCAGCCGGTGCGGTTCGTTGACCGCCGAGCAGGTCTTCTGCCTGGGAAACTGCGCGCTGGGGCCCGCAGCGCAGGTGAACGGTCGGCTACACGGCCGGCTGGACGAGGTACGCCTGTCGTTGATTCTCGAGGAGGCGATCTCGCAATGAGCGCGTCGACGGCGGCGCCGGTCACGGTGTACGTGCCAAGGGATTCCGCGGCGACATCGGTCGGCGCGGACGAAGTGGCGGACGCGCTGGTGCGCGCTGCGGCCCGCGAGCAGCGCCCAATCCAGTTGATCCGCAACGGTTCTCGCGGTCTGTTGTGGCTGGAGCCGCTGGTCGAGGTCGCGACGCCGGACGGGCGGATCGGTTACGGACCCGTCACCCCAGCAGAAGTCGATAGCCTCGTGGCCGCCGGCCTGTTCGACGGCGCCGACCATCCATCGCGCGTGGGTGTGGTCGAGGACCTGCCCTGGCTGGCGACGCAGAATCGGGTCACCTTCGCCAGGGTCGGCGTCACCGATCCGTTGTCGCCCGACGACTATCTGAGCCACGGTGGCCTCGCAGGTCTCCGCCGGGCATTGGAGATGTCTCCCGCCGACGTGGTCGCGGAGGTGACGGACTCCGGGTTGCGCGGGCGCGGTGGCGCCGGCTTCCCGGCCGGCATCAAGTGGAAAACCGTCCTCGGATGCGTCGACGAACTGAAGTTCGTCTGCTGCAACGCCGACGAGGGCGACAGCGGAACGTTCGCCGACCGGATGGTGATGGAGGGCGACCCGTTCATGCTCATCGAGGGCATGACGATCGCGGCGTATGCCGTGGGCGCGAGCGAGGGGTACATCTACATCCGGTCGGAGTATCCCGACGCCGTGGCCGCGATGCGTTCTGCCATCGAAATCGCGCGCGGCCATGGGTGGCTCGGCGCCAACGTGCTCGGCTCGTCACTGAACTTCGACCTGCATGTCAGGGTGGGCGGCGGCGCCTACATCTGCGGCGAGGAGACCTCCATGCTGGAAAGCCTGGAGGGCAAGCGCGGCATGGTTCGTGCGAAGCCGCCGATCCCCGCGATACACGGCCTGTTCGGCAAGCCGACGGTGGTGAACAACGTGCTCACGCTGGCCAGCGTGCCGACCATCCTTGCCGATGGTGCACAGGCGTATCAGGAACTCGGCGTGGAACGGTCGCGGGGCACCCAGGTCTTCCAGCTCGGCGGGAACATCCGGCACGGCGGCATCGTGGAGATGGCGTTCGGGGTGACGCTTGGCGAACTCGTGGACGGCTACGGAGGCGGAACGCGTTCCGGACGTCCGGTGCGTGCGGTCCAGGTCGGTGGTCCGCTCGGCGCGTACCTGCCGACGTCCAAGTTCGACCTGCCGATGGACTACGAGGCGTTCGTGGCGGCCGGTGCGATGGTCGGTCACGGCGGCGTCGTGGTGTTCGATGACACGGTCGACATGGCGGCTCAGGCCAGATTCGCCATGGAGTTCTGCGCCGCGGAATCGTGCGGCAAGTGCACACCGTGTCGGGTGGGCTCGGTGCGCGGCGTCGAGGTGATCGATCGGATCACCGCGGGTGAGCACGCCGACGAGAACCTGGCCCTGCTCGAAGACCTCTGCGACGTCATGACCGAGGGCTCGTTGTGCGCCATGGGCGGTCTCACCCCGATGCCTGTCCGCAGCGCGATCACAGAGTTTCCCGACGACTTTCTCGCCCGCGAACCGAACGCAGAAACGACCACCGCGCACGTCAGCGCGAGGACGGAAGGCATGCCGTGACGCTGCTCAAGGAACCCGACTTCGGCACCCCGGCCAAGGACGGTCCGGCGTCTGTCTCGCTCGAGGTGGACGGGCTGCGTGTCGCCGTCCCTGAGGGCACGTCCGTCATGCGAGCGGCCGCACTGGCGGGTGTCGATGTCCCCAAGTTGTGCGCCACCGACCGCCTCGAAGCGTTCGGCTCCTGCCGGCTCTGTCTGGTGGAGATCGACGGCCGCCGCGGGAGCCCCGCCTCGTGCACGACCCCGGTAGCCGACGGCATGGTGGTCCGGACCCAGACGCCGAAGGTCGCCAAGCTCCGCGAGAGCGTCATGGAGCTCTACATCTCCGACCATCCGCTGGACTGTCTGACCTGTTCGGCCAACGGTGACTGCGAGTTGCAGGACATGGCAGGCGCCGTCGGGCTGCGCGAGGTCAGGTACGGCTACGACGGGGAGAACCACCTGGACGCCGTCGTCGACGAAAGCAACCCGTACTTCGACTTCGACCCGTCCAAATGCATTGCCTGCTCGCGCTGCGTGCGGGCCTGTGACGAGATCCAGGGCACGTTCGCGCTGACCATCGAGGGCCGCGGCTTCGAATCGAAGGTGTCGCCCGGCGCGGGCGAGTCGTTCATGGACTCGGAGTGCGTGTCCTGTGGCGCCTGCGTGCAGGCGTGCCCGACGGCCACCCTGCAGGAGAAGTCGGTGATCCAGCTGGGGATGCCGTCCCGGTCGGTGATCACCACGTGCGCCTACTGCGGGGTCGGGTGTTCATTCAAGGCGGAGTTGCGCGGTGACGAGCTGGTCCGCATGGTGCCCCACAAGGACGGCGGCGCGAACGAGGGGCACTCGTGCGTGAAAGGACGGTTCGCCTTCGGGTACGCGACCCATCCGGACCGGGTGCTGCGGCCGATGGTTCGCGAGAAGATCACCGACCCGTGGCGGGAGGTCGACTGGGACGAGGCGATGGGCACGGTCGCCCGTCGGATGCTCGATATCAAGCAGCGGCACGGCGCCGGGGCGATCGGCGGGATCACGTCGTCCCGGTGCACGAACGAAGAGGTCTACGTCGTCCAGAAGATGGTGCGCGCGGCATTCGGTAGCAACAACGTGGACACGTGCGCCCGGGTGTGCCACTCGCCCACGGGGTATGGGCTCAAGCAGACCTTCGGCGAGTCGGCCGGCACGCAGGACTTCCGGTCAGTGGCGCAGGCCGACGTCATCATGGTGATCGGGGCCAATCCCACCGACGGGCACCCGGTCTTCGCGTCCAGAATGAAGCAGCGGCTGCGTCAGGGGGCGAACCTCATCGTGGTCGACCCGCGTCGCATCGACCTGGTGCGCTCGCCGCACATCGAAGCCGATCACCACCTGCAGCTGAAGCCCGGAACGAACGTGGCGGTCGTCAATGCCATGGCACACGTGGTGGTGACCGAGGGCCTCGTCGACGAGTCGTTCGTGGCGGACCGGTGTGAGGGATTCGATGAGTGGGTCGAGTTCATCTCCGGCGCCCAGAACAGCCCCGAGGCCGTGGAGCCCATCACCGGCGTGCCCGCCGAGGAGCTGCGCGCCGCCGCCCGCCTGTACGCGCAGGCCCCCAACGGAGCCATCTACTACGGCCTGGGCGTGACCGAACACAGCCAGGGCTCGACGATGGTCATGGGCATGGCGAACCTGGCGATGGCGTGCGGCAATATCGGCCGCGACGGTGTCGGCGTGAACCCGCTGCGCGGCCAGAACAATGTGCAGGGCTCCTGCGACATGGGTTCTTTTCCGCACGAGCTGAGCGGTTACCGGCACGTGTCGGACGACGCGGTGCGCCAGGTGTTCGAAAACCTGTGGGGCACAACGCTGTTAGCTGAGCCTGGGTTACGTATCCCGAACATGTTCGACGCCGCGATTGAGGGCACCTTTCGGGGGCTGTTCGTCCACGGTGAAGACATCGCGCAATCCGACCCGAACGTCAAGCATGTCTTGGCCGCGCTCGGCGCGATGGAGCTCCTGGTGGTCCAGGACCTGTTCCTCAACGAGACCGCGAAGTACGCCCACGTGTTTCTGCCGGGCGCGTCGTTCCTGGAGAAGGACGGGACCTTCACCAACGCCGAACGCCGGATCAACCGGGTCCGTGCGGTGATGAAGCCGAAGAGCGGCCAGCACGAGTGGGACATCGTCAGCCAGATCGCCACGGCCATGGGCTATCCCATGCACTACGATCACCCGGGCCAGATCATGGACGAGATCGCCTCTGTCACACCGACTTTTGCGGGCGTTTCGTTCGAAAAGCTGGACGAGGTCGGCAGCATCCAGTGGCCGTGCGACGAGAGCGCGCCGGAGGGTACGCCGATCATGCACGTCGAGTCGTTCACCAGGGGCCTGGGCAGGTTCGTGCCGACCCCGTTCGTGCCGACCGACGAGCGCAGCACACGCCGCTACCCGCTGATTCTGACCACGGGCCGAATCCTGAGCCAGTACAACGTCGGAGCGCAGACCCGGCGCACGGCGAACATCGCCTGGCACCAAGAGGATCTGCTGGAGATTCATCCCCACGACGCCGAGGTCCGGGGCATCGGCGACGGCGACGAGGTCACCTTGGCCAGCCGAGTCGGCGCAACGAAGCTACGTGCGCAGATATCCGATCGGATGCCGGCCGGCGTCGTGTACACCACGTTCCACTACCCGGTCACGGGGGCGAATGTCGTGACAACGGAGAACTCCGACTGGGCGACGAACTGCCCGGAGTACAAGGTGACGGCCGTCCAGGTCACGCTCACGCACCCGGTTTCGCACCTGCATGGTGAACCGGCCGCAGACCGGGTGCTGACCGCCGGGCTCGTGGACTGACATGTCGCTCCACGATGCTGCCGAGATCAGGCTGATCAACAAGATAGTCGTCCATTTCGGCTACCTGCCCACCGAGCAGGCGGTTGCCGAGGTTGCCAACCACGTGCACAGGTTCTGGGACCCACGCATGAAACGACGACTGTTCGAGCTTGTCGACTCGCAGACAAAAGGTTTCGAACCTGTCGCGGTGGCGGCAGCGGCGCTGCTGCGGTAGCCGTTATGTGTTGACGATTCGGTGCTGACGCGCGTACAGCACGATGCTCGACCTGGGCGAATTGGCCAACCCCATGCATGTCGGCGGTGTCGCATATGTGGTCTCTTTCGAGGCCACATCTCGATCTGACGGAGTAGGTAGACGACTCGTTCAGCCCACCTACGGAAGGTCGGCGAACACCTCCAAGATCATTGCGCTGCGCGTACCGGGAAACCGACCTCGCCGCGCGGCCACCACGCGCAAGGTGTAGCGAGCGTCCTCATACGGGATGGTTTCGTTTCACTGCGGCCGTAGGCCGAGGCACTGACAAGGAGAGGGATCTCCGTTTTCGGAGAACGCCGACTATCACTCCGACTTCTCCTGATCTCAGACGTCGGAAACCTACGACTGTTCGAGGGCTCTCCGGACCTTGAGGTCCACACGTCCGCTGCGGCGGAGACAACACTGCTACTCGGACTCGTCGCCATCATCGCGGCACCTTTCTCGGTGATGCATGGTGCCGTCCAGCTTTTGTGCATGGTCAGGCGAGGTCGGGCGGAAGCGCCCATGCCACGGAGAACCCGTCCCGATCGACCTTCGGTTCCAGCTTCACCAGGCCACCCATCTGGAAGCCGACCACCTGGGCCTGCTCGTCGCCTACGACCAGCAACGAGGCAAGCCTGCCGAGGAAAGGCATGTGGCCGACGAGCGCAAGCGACTGGTGCTCGGTCTCCGCTCGAAGCCACTGCGCGACCGGTACCACCGGGTCATTCGGCGCAAGACCCGGTCGAGCCTCGACGCTCGGCTCCACGCCGATCTCCCTCACAAGCAGCTGCGCAGTCTGCTCTGCGCGCAGCTTTCCGCTGTGCAGGCAGCCGCTGATCCGAACGTCAGCAGCCCGGGCTCTTTTAGCGACACGCTGCACCGCCGCTCGACCGGCATCCGTGAGGGGTCGCTCGGGATCCTCTGTTTCGGTCGTGGCCTGACCGTGCTGCATCAAGTACAGGTCCATGTCGGTCACCTCCGATGGTTCCACCATCATCCCGCGCGGGCGCCGCCACCCAAACCGAGCTGCCCTTCACCGGTCTCACCGGACCTTATGGGGTCGCCGTCGACACTGGAGGCAACGTCTACATCACCGCCAGCCAGAACAATCGTGTGCTCAAGCTGGCCGACGGCCGACGAGGGCTAGCGGCCAGCACCTGACCGATCCCGTGCCCAGCGTGCTTGATCGGCTGGTCTACCAGTACGTGTTCGGCATCGGTCCGCCCCGAGGGGCGCAGGGTGCCCCCTCTGCGGCGTTGCGGGTGATGCCGGGAACGCAATCGGGGACGTCGCCACACGTCGGGTCAGCTGATGCGGGTGCGATGCTGCGGGCGTCGGTCACATCGGAACTGGTGCTCGACGATGTTCGGTTGCCGGCCTCGGCGATGCTGCCGGGTGCCACGTCCCTGCGGGGTCCGTTGTCCTGCCTGAACGAGGCGCGCTACGGAATCCTCTGGGGCGCAGCAGGAGCGGCGCGGGCGTGCCTGGAGGCGGCGGTGGACTACAGCACCACCCGCGTCCAGTTTGGCAAGCCGATCGCGTCCTTTCAGATCCGGCAGCAGAAGCTCGCGGCGATGGCCCTTGAGGTCAACCGCGCGAGACCCACACGATGCGCTGATCCGGCTGCTCTGGGATTCCACCGAGGCATATCGGGCGATGTACTACAACTCGCCCGAAGAGCGGGCAAAGACCGTCGAGGCGCACGACGAGATACTTGCCGCCTGTCCGGCGCAAGGACGTCGACGAGGTGGTCGCCGCACTCACCGAGCACCGAGAGCAGGCCCTGCGCGTGCTCACAGGCATTCTGTCTGGGCTGCGGTGTGGCTAATGCGAGACTCCAGGGCGATCACGCCCGGCCCCGTGAACACGAGCAGCAGAAACGCGAAGCACAGCAGCACCGCGGGCTCGCCTTTGTTGGCGATCGGCCAGAAACCACTGGGGAAGTGTTGCCAGAAATACGCCACCGCCATTGCACCGGAGGCGATGAACGCCGCCGGCCGGGTGAACAGACCGACCGCGATGAGTCCACCGACAATCAGTTCAATGATCCCGGCCCACCACTGCGGCCACGTGCCCAGCGGCACCGCCGTCGCCACCGGCCAGCCGAACAGCGTCGCCGTGCCGTGCAGCAACAGCGATAGCCCGACAACAATGCGGAACACGCTCAAGACGATCGGGGCCTGGGCGTCGAGTTTTTGGGTCATGGGTTCCCTCACTTAGGTTAGGTCGATTGACTGATTTCGAAAGCTGCGATAAACGTAAGCCCCACAAGACTTTCCGCAGACCATCAACTTGGTCTACACTCGTGTTCTGGAACGCCTTGATTCGTTGACTCACGACTGAGGTCTGTCACAGCCGCAGGAGTTTCTGCGCGTTGGTGCGGGCGATCTTGAGGTGGTCGTTGTCGTTGAGTTCGAGGCGGTCGAACCATTCGGCGGCTTCGCGCATGTCTTCGAAGGGGTAGTCAGCGGAGAACAGTAGGCGGTCGGCGCCGACCTCTTGGATGGCGTTGAGGAGTGCGGGGGTACGGAAGTTGCCGCTGGTGGTCAGGTAGAAGTTGTTGCGGAGGTAGTAGCCGAAGGAACGCTGGATCACGATGCCGCGTGGTGCTACTGCGATGCGGTGATCGGTGCGCCAGATGTTGAACGGCAGCAGTTCGCCGATCCTTGGTGTTGGCGTCTTGCTTGAGTCCTCCGTTCAGACGGAACTTCAGCGCAAGGTTGCCGTCGTGCACGAACCGCGCGGGCACGATCGCCGGCCCCAGTGGGCAGCTGTCATCGAACGCCTTTCCGCCGAACAGGTCGAACTTGGCCAGATGTCGACGGTCAGCACGGATGTGGGCACGCCGTCGATCCGCAGCGTCGCGAGTGAGAACTGCATTGGTGGCTCCTTCATTACCTAATTTCCGTACCCACCGCCAGGACTGGGTCCGGCCGATCTGGCTGTATGGGGTGGGCGCGTTTGAGCTTTTTGCAATATTTGGGATGAGCGCCTACGAAAACCGCGTTTTCACAAGGTTTTCCATTATGTGGATCGGCAGCGTACGCCATCGGCATTTGACTTAATGCCAATGCTGAGATTACTGCAACGATAATCGGCGCCACGCGCGCCCACACGGTACTCCTGAAAAGCCGGAAGACTAGCTGGCGCCGTAGAAGGTTATTCATGATGCTCCTGAAGTTGTCGAGGACTTGTCTGCAACCTGACCGCCTCATGTAGGTGTAGCTACGCGACCGTGCTCGCGGCGGACACCGCGCTGAACCCTGGGTGAGGAAGTCACTCAAACTCACCGCTGTGCTATCGATAGCATGACGGTGATCGTGATCTTGGTCTCAACGCCTCCTTCAAGTGATGATGGTCATATAACTATGATGAGAATATAACTATGTGTCTTGAATCACGTCAAGAGGTGGATTCGGGAAGACCGGGACGAACTGGCCCGGCGGCGCAGTTACCTGTTTGTCCGACCTTCGTTGAGGGAGGTGATCTTGCCCACCTGGACTCTCATCTCGGCGATATCGATGCTGTAGTCCCTGGACCCGATCACGGCCTGGAGCCGACTCGCGGAGGACCCGGTGGTTGAGTGCGGCCGTCTAGTATGTGGTCTCTTACGAGACGACCGCCTGTGGCCAATGCCCCTGCGGCAGAACGGACGCTGCAGTCAAAGACTGCTGGTCTGCGATTTCGGAGTGGCTCGAGTCGACGCAGCGCCCCAGGGAAGAGTGCCGACCGACATCCTCCGTGCTGGGCCGGCAGGATTTCCTATCTGCGTCTCCGGGTGCGCGAAGTGCGCGCGCAGGCGCCCCGCTGCCCGCCGATGCCTTCGTGGTCGACGTCCCGCCAGAAATCGATGTGGTACTCGGTGTCGGGGATCTGGATCATCTCCCTGGACCCGTTGGGTTGGCTGAGCCCACCCTTCATTTCGAGGTCTTCGACGTCGATGTCCAGCCGATCGATGCCGTTGAGGACGCGTTCGGCGTCATTGACGATACGACGCGTCGCCGGGGCGTCGCCGTATGTCGACGCCAACGATGTCACGCACTTCCGCAGGCCGCCGATCAGCTCGTGCAGCTCGTCGATTTCGGCAGTGTTGGGCATCGAATCTCCGTGTGGGAATTGGGCTTTCGGCATTACCGCGGCAGGCCCAGCGCCGGGTATCCGGGGCGATGGAGCAGCCGCGTCATGACAGCGGCGCACATGCTGAGCAGGCCGGCGGCGACGAACAGCATCGTCAGCCCATCCGACGCCACCACCAATGCGGGCACCCCGACGCCGATGATCCCGCCAAACAGCTTGGCGCTATAGACCATTCCGAAGTTGCGCACGGCGTTCCGCTCGCCGAAGTAGTCGGCAACCAGGCTCGCGAACAGCGGGTAGAAGGCCCCGCCCGCCATCCCGCTGAGCGCGGCGAAGACCACGAACGCGGCGGCCTGCCCGACGGATGCCGAATAGACGAGCCCCAACTGCGCGCAGCCCTCGAGCAGAAGCGCGGCGCTCAGCGTCTGGCGTCGCCCGAATCGGTCGGAGATCCGGCCGGCGACGCTGCGGCCTGCGCCGTTGACGACAGCAAGAAGACCAACCGCCGCCGCGCCGATGCCGAGCGAAAAACCATGGGACATCGCGACGAACGGGACGTACACGATGGCCAGCAGCGAGGCCGCGGCGGCGAACACCAGGATGAGGTACATGACCACGAACGCCGGCGTCCGGACGGCCTCGCCAGGCGAGTACTGCCGCACCGCCGGGACGTTGTTGCGGAGACTGCGGTTCACTCGCTTGTCGATGGCCCACAGTTTGGGGTCGATCTCCGGTGGCCACCAGCCCGGCGGCGGATCCCGTAAGAGGACGCCACAGAAGGCGACGACGATGAGGACGCAGACCCCCACCCCTGCGAAGATCTCCGCCCGATTTGCAGGTGTGAGGACCCCGGCGAAGAGCGCAATGAACGGCACGGCGCCATAACCGAATGCCCCGGTCACAGAACCGACCCGGACAGCGCGGTCCTCGGGATACCATTTCGCGACAGTGGAAGCGCATGTGGCGTAAACGATTCCGGCACCAGTGCCGCACAGCACGGAGTAACCGAGCACCGCGAGCACGAGGCTGTCGGTGTAGGCGAGTGTCAGGGGGCCGGCTGCGCATAAGAGTGCGCCGACGAGCACTGCACGCGCCGGAGCCAGTGCAAAGCGGTGGCTCAACGCGGCCGTGGGCGCTGCCGCCCCGGCCTGGAACACCACCCAGAGGGCGAGCACCCAGAGGGCGCCCGTCGCACTCGATCCGTTGGACGCGTGCAGGGCGGTGACGGCGACGCCGTAGCCATACTGCAGCACGCCGATCCCCGCCATGGCGGCCCACGAGAGCCAAAGCATCCATCTCCGGGAGTGGCCGATGATGTCGTGCGGCCGCTGACCGACTTGGTACGAACGTCCATGGAGGTCGCGGACTTCGACGACTGCGACTGGGGCACTGGTGTGGGCCATGTCTGCTCCTATTGCATACAGTATGCGATCAGACTAACGTGATCTGCATCACTTGTCTACAGCAATGCCGGCCCGTGCCTCGTGCCAGCGGGAACGGGCCCCAAGATGCCGGTATACTGAGTACGAAATACACCAATTTGGGAGTGGCGGCGTGGGACGCGTAACCAGTCGATACCGAGTTCTTCGCATGGCAGACGGGGTGGCCGCGGCCCGCCCGGACACCCTCGCCGCGGAAGAGCCTCTGGAGATCAGGGTGGCCGGCCGTCCGCTCACGGTGACGATGCGGACCCCGGGCGACGACTTCGATTTGGCCCGTGGGTTTCTCGTCAGTGAGGGCGTGGTGGCGGCCGACTCGGACATCGCCGCGATCCGATACTGCGCGGGAGCGACCGCCGATGGCGGCAACACCTACAACGTGGTCGACGTGCTCCTCGAGGACGGCGTTGCTCCCCCCGACCCGTCGCTGGAACGCAACTTCTATACGACTTCATCGTGCGGCTTGTGCGGCAAGGCCAGCCTCGAGGCGGTGCGCACGATCAGCAAGTGGCGTGTCGATCGTGATCCGCTGCGGCTGACCGCCGCGACGATCGCCACCCTGCCGGAGAAACTGAGGGCGGCTCAGCATGTCTTCGACCGCACGGGCGGGCTGCACGCGGCCGCATTGTTCGACGCCCGCGGGGACTTGTTGTGCGTGCGGGAAGACGTCGGCCGGCACAACGCGGTCGACAAGGTCATCGGCTGGGCACTCGGCGCCGGCCGACTGCCGTTGAGTGGCACGACGCTGATGGTGAGTGGCCGGGCCTCATTCGAACTGGTGCAGAAGGCGGTGATGGCCGGGGTCCCCGCCCTGGCGGCGGTGTCCGCGCCGTCGTCGCTCGCCGTGGATCTGGCCAGAGAGATGGGACTGACGTTGATCGGTTTCCTGCGCGGATCATCGATGAATGTCTATTCCGCAGCCGAGCGCATCACCTCCGGCCTGGACGAGGGCGGGGTGGGCCTGGCCTACACCGGTCAGCGGACGGCGGGCTGACGACTCGCTACTCGGCGTCGGCTTTGGCAAGCCGCTGTTCGTGGTAGACCTGGCGAGTCCGCTCGGTGTGCCGACTCATGATGTCGGTCGCCCGCTCGGCATCCCCGGCGGCGATTGCCTTGATCAGCTCGGCGTGCTCGCTCCAGGCGTCGTGGCCGCGTGGCTGTGCGATCGGGAGGTAGTACCAGCGCCACTTGCGCTCGACGAGTCCGATGTGCTCGGCGAGCACTGCGTTGGCCGCGAGGGCAGTGATCGCGGCGTGCAGGGCCGCGTTGGCCGCCACACTGCCCTCCGAGTCGTTGGCCGCCAGCGCATCTAGCCCGTCCTGCTGCAACTCCCACAGCCGGTTGACGTCCTCGGGTGTGGCACGCTCGGCGGCGAGCCGGGCCGAATACGTTTCCAGGACCGATCGGACGCCGAGAAGCTGGTCCACCTCCTCCTCGGAAGGGGTGTGCACGAAAGCGCCCTGCGCGGGACGGAGCTCGATCCAGCCGTCGGTCTGCAAGCGCTGCAAGGCTTCTCGCACCGGCTGCCGGCTGACGCCGAGGTACTCCGCCAGCTCGTTCTCGACCAGGTGCTGGCCCCGTCGCAGGGTTCCGTGCACGATCAGTTCCACGATCGCGTCGTAGACGGCCTGACGCAGGGGAGCGGGGCGCTGCACCCGGCGCGCGGCGCGGTCGGCCAGCACGTTCTGCCGCGAAGTCTGGTCCCGCTTGCGCGGACTCGGGGCGGGAAGTGACATGGCACGCTCCTTAACCAAGTGCTGCGGGTGACCATCAGGGTACAGGCTTTCGTATGCAATAAACTGCCGAAAAGCCAGTCGTTGGCTGGCCGCCGGCGCATACGAAACACCCCGGGTGGGGAAAGTCCTGACCAGGACGTATCCCCACCCGGGGTGCTCACTCGCAGTGAGTCGACGCGGACGCTAGTCGAGTACTAGCGCCTTCTCGTCCTCGTATGGCGTCCGCTGCTGGGACTGCGGCAGCTTCGGTTGACGCAGGAACAGCGAGATGAAGGCGCAGGTGACGCCGACCGAACCGGCGATCATGAACGCGGCGCCGTAACCCCAGTTGCTTACCACGACCGAACCCATGCCGGCACCGACCAGGCCGGAGATCACCTTCGAGCTGTAGACCAGGCCGTAGTTGGTCGCGTTGTTGTTCTCACCGAAGTAGTCGGCGGTCATCGCCGCGAACAGCGGGAAGATCGCGCCGCCACCGAAGCCCGAGACCATCGATGCCAGCAGGAACAGCGGCATGCTTCCGATGGAGCCGGACAGGAACACCGCGTACTGGGACAGCCCCAGCACCACGCACACGATCATGAGCGTTTCACGCCGCCCGTACCGGTCGGAGATCCAGCCGATCACGCCGCGCCCGCTGCCGTTGATGATGGCCTTGAGGCTCATCGCGGTCGCCACGATCCCACCGGCGAAGCCCATCTCCTTGCCGAAGGGCACCTGCATGGCGATGCCGAAGATGTTGATGCCGGCCGTGCAGAGCAGGACGAACCACATCAGCGGCAGGATGCCGGTCTTGACCGCCTCCATCGGCGTGTACTGCTTCACAGCCGGCGGATTCTTCCGCAGCGCCCGCCGAATTCGGGGGTCGTCACTGGCTTTCAGCGGGTCGACGTGCGCGGGCCACCAGTTTTTCGGCGGGTCTTTGAAGAAGAACCCGCTCACGGCCACCAACCCGGCCAGAAAGACGCCGACCGCGAGTAGGAGTCCCTCGTAGTTGTCGACATCCAGGTACGAGGTGAACAGGAAGATGAACGGCACCGACCCGTAGGCGAACCCGCCGTTGACGAAACCGGTCTTTCCGCCCTTACGTTCCGGATACCACTTGCCCACCATGTTGACGCAGGTGGCGTAGACGAGACCGGCTGCGGTTCCGCCGAAGAAGCCGAATCCCAGGTACGCAAAGAAGACGTTCGGTGCGTATGCCAGCGACAGATAGCCCAGAAGCGAGCCGATCGCACCGAGCATCATCGCCGCGCGCGCCGACAACGTCCCGTTTTCCCGCATTCGGCCGGCCGGGAACGCGATCGCGGCCTGGAAGAACACCCATACGCCCAGCAACCAGAAGATATGGCCGTGCCCCCAGTGGTGCGCGTCGACGAGCGTGTCCTCGGCCGAGGTGAACGCGTATTCGGACGAGCTGATGGCCATCATCGAGATCCACGGCATCCACACCATCCACGCGCGTGAACGCCCCATGATGTCGCGGTCGGTCTCGCCGATCCGATACACCCTGCCGTTGTCGTCGATTACCTCTCGGTATCTCGGCTGCGTTGGCGAATTCATTCTGGTCGAACCTCCTGGCTCCCCTGTGATTCTGCGACTGTTCTCTCGGTGGGTCCGGCGATCCATCAGATGGGCCCCGTTCGCGTTGAGGATGGCGAGCTCGCAGCCGACATACTCTGCTAACTGCCTACCGAATATTGCATACAACCTGTTGTGCTGTGAACCCAATCTCTCTCAGGCTGGAAAGTAACCGGGATCACATCGGACGGTATACTACATACAATCTGGCGCGCAAGACCAAAATCGTCGTGAATCTCCTCGGCAGGCGAGCGGTTGATGACAACGACCATGCACGCCCTAGGCCCGGACTTCGATCAGGCAACGAAATACCTGGCAAGCTAACGCTTCTCGCGGGTCGCGGGTCAAGCGCGACATCCCACCGGCTGAGCGGCAATGTCAGCCTGGTCGGAACGAAGAACTCTGGGCCCACCGGGGGCGCTATCCGTCTCTGAGCTGTGGCGTTGCAGTCGACCGACAGCTGTCCTGACGAAATCTCTGCGCGACCCTAGACAAGAAGTTGTAACGTGGGCCACACTGTGCCTACCGCATACGGTATGCAATGTTGGTCCTCACCACGTCGGTTCTGTGGGGGGCCCAATTGTCACGTCGGAGCAGGCGCCGCCGCGAGTGAAGGGAAATGGAGAACATGGTTGAGATCCCGACCGTCGAAGGCAAGGCGCTGGCCGGCGTTCGCGTCCTCGACATGACGCATGTCCAGTCCGGTCCCTCGGCTACGCAACTGCTCGCGTGGCTCGGCGCGGACGTCATCAAGCTGGAGACGCCACGAGGCGGAGACGTCACCCGCGGTCAGCTTCGCGACATCCCCGGTGCCGACAGCCTGTATTTCACGATGCTCAACTGCAACAAACGCAGCATCACCCTCAACATGAAGAGCGACGAGGGGAAGCAGATCTTCACCGATCTGGTGTCCCGCGTCGACATCCTCGTCGAGAATTTCGGTCCGGGCGTCGTCGATCGGTTCGGGTTCCCGTGGGAGACGCTGCGCGAGATCAACCCGCGCTTGATCTATGCGTCAATCAAGGGATTCGGCCCCGGCAAGTACTTCAACTTCAAGGCCTACGAAGTCATCGCGCAGGCGATGGGCGGCTCCATGGCCACCACCGGTTTCGAGGACGGACCGCCCACCGCGACCGGTGCGCAGATCGGCGACTCCGGTACCGGCATCCACCTGGTCACCGGGATCCTGGCCGCGCTCTATCAGCGCACCAACACCGGCCGAGGGCAACGAGTCGAGGTCGCGATGCAGGACGCCGTGCTCAACCTCTGCCGGGTGAAGCTGCGCGACCAGCAACGGCTTGCGAACGGTCCGCTGCGCGAATACCCGAACGAGCATTTCAGCGACGAGGTCCCGCGATCGGGCAACGCATCGGGCGGCGGCCAACCGGGATGGGCCGTCCGGACCAAGGGTGGTGGACCCAACGACTACATCTACGTGATCGTCCAGCCCCAGGTCTGGGCGCCGCTGGCGGAACTGATCGGCCGGCCTGACCTCGCCGATCATCCCGACTGGACCCGGCCCGAGGACCGACTTCCCAAACTGGACAAGGTTTTTGCGCTGATCGAGGACTGGTCCGAGAAGCACACCAAGTGGGAGGCGTTAGAGGCACTGAACGCTCTCCACGTTCCCTGTGGTCCGGTGCTCAGTACCAAGGAACTGATCGAGGACGAAACACTCGCCGATCTCGGCGCGATCGTCACCGTCGACCATCCCGAGCGGGGCCCGTTCAAGACTGTCGGGTCTCCGCTGCGGCTGTCGGACTCCCCGGTCGACATCGTCCGCTCGCCGATGCTCGGCGAACACACCGAAGAGATATGCACGGAGCTCGGCTACTCGCCGGAGCAACTGGAGCTGTTCAGGCGTGCCGGAGCCATCTGAGCGCCAGGAGCAGGGCATCGTCCCCACGCTCACTTACCAGGCGTCGGCGCGAGCGTCGTTGACGCCTGGGGCTATACCGGGGGAGCCGGTCAGCCAACCCCGTCGGCCGTCTGCTGGCGTCGCTCGTGGTACATCTCCCGGGTGCGCTCGGTGTGCCGCCGCATGAGGTCGCCGGCCCGTTTGGCGCTCCGGCGGGCGATGGCTTCGATGAGTTCGGCGTGTTCGTCCCAGGCGTCCTTCCCGCGCGTCTTCGCAATGGGCAGGTAATACCACCGCACCCGACGGTCGACCGACCCGATGAGATCGGCAAGGACCTTGTTGCCGGACATAGCGACTAGGTAGGCATGCAGAGCGGCGTTGGCGGCGACAAGACCTTCCTGGTCGTCGGCAGCGAGCGCCTTCTCCCCGGTGCGTTGCAGCTCCCACAGGTGCTCGACCTGCTCCGGTGTCGCCGCCTGGGCGGCCAGTTTGGCGGACTCCGCCTCGAGCAGGATGCGTACGGCGAGAAGCTGATCGGCCTCGGCATCGGTGGGTATGTGGACGAACGCGCCGAGAGCAGGGCGCAGGTCCACCCAGCCGTCGCTGTGCAAGCGCTGCAGCGCCTCCCGAACCGGCTGCCGGCTGACCCCGAGCTGGGCCGCCAACTCGTGTTCGACTAGGTGCTCACCCGGCTGCAATTCGCGAGTGATGATCATTTCGACGAGCATGTCGTACACCGCCTGCCGGAGCGGTGCCGGACGCTCCAGGGGCGGCCTGACGGTCCGTGCGGCCGCAGTATTTCGCAGGCCCCCGGCGGCGTGGGCTGACGCATAGGTCATGGCATACTCCCGCTCTCGGCAACGTCTTTCGGGCGGGCCGTGTCCGGCCGTGCTTAGCATACAGTCGTCAGGATGCAATCCCGGTCATCGTTCCCAAGACATGGCACACACGTGCGATGTCCTCCGACCCAGCTGGGTGATGTCCGGGTCGTCGGCGAGTTGCTACACGCCGTATCGTGATACGAAACTAGTCTGTCGCCAAGCGGAGTCGCGCTGAAGGGATTGGCAAAGATCGGAGGGCATCGATGGCGGATGACTCGCCGATCAAGGGCAGCGTTCAATCGGTTGAGCGTGCGTTCGAGCTGTTGGAGATCATGGCGAGCGCGGGCCCGTCTATTGCGTTCGGGGAGTTGGCTGCTCGCGCCGAACTGCCGCAACCAACCATTCATCGTCTCGTGCGGACGCTGCTCAAGATGGGTTACGTGAGGCAGCTCCCGAATCGCAACTATGCGTTGGGACCCAAGCTGATTCGGTTGGGAGAGAGCGCAGCGCAACTCATTGGAGCATGGTCGCGTCCCCATCTGGCTGAACTGGTGGAGCGAACGGGCGAGAGCGCCAATATGGCGGTCTTGGATAACGACATGGCCGTTTATGTCGCTCAAGTCCCGTCACCGCACTCCATGCGGATGTTCACGGAAGTGGGTCGGCGCGTCTACACGCACTGCACCGGGGTCGGCAAGGCGCTTCTGATGCAGCTTCCCGACGATGCTGTGCTCGCGCTGCTGAAGCGCGCCGGCATGCCGGCCTCCAGCGAGAACACGCACACCACCCCGGACGGGCTGATGCGAGATATCGAGCTCAGCCGCTCCCGCGGCTACGCCGTGGACGAAGGCGAGCAGGAGATCGGCGTGCGGTGCTTCGCGGTGCCGGTGCCGGACGCACCCACATTGACCGCCATCTCCATCTCCGGGCCGGCGTCGCGTCTCACCCTGAAATCGGCGACGAAGGTGGCGCCGCTCCTGAAGCGGGTGGCTCGCGATCTCGCCTCGGAATTCGACAAAGAGGCGGCGATTTAGCTCCGGATAGCATCCGCCCTTAGTCGAGGAGCAGTGCGGCCGCCGTTGGTGCGTCTGCGAGTGATTCGGCGAGATCGTTGAACTCGACGACGTTGTCGATCTCGGTGCCCATCGCGATGTTGGTGATCCTCTCCAAGAAGACCTCGACCACCACGGGCACCTTGTGCTCGTGGGCAAGTTGTTGCGCCCGCGCCAGGGCCGGACCGATGTCCTGGGGCTCGACGACCTGAATTGCCTTGCAGCCGAGGCCCTCAACGACGCGCAGGTGATCGACGCCGTATCCCTTGGGGACGTCGCTGTCCGTCTCCTGCACGTTGATGTTGTCGAAGCCCAGTGACACGCAGAAGTTCATGTCGAAGTTTCGTTGCGCCTGGCGAATCAACCCCAGATAGGAGTTGTTCACGACAACGTGGACATAGGGCAGGTTGAACTGCGCCCCGACCGCGAGCTCCTCGATCAGGAACTGGAAGTCGTAGTCGCCGGACAGCCCGACCACAGTGGCGTCGGGGTCGGCGGCGGCGACCCCCAGAGCGGCAGGCACCGTCCAGCCGAGTGGTCCGGCCTGGCCGCAGTTGATCCAATGACGTGGCTTGTACACCTGCAGGAACTGTCCGCCGGCGATCTGGGACAGCCCGATCGCGGTGACATAACGAACATCGCGGCCGAAGACGCGGTTCATTTCCTCGTAGACGCGCTGGGGTTTGATTGGAACATCATCGAAGTGTGTCTTGCGATGCATCGTCTCCTTGCGCAATTGGCAGTCGTCGACCCAAGTGCTCCAATCCGGCAGCGTGCCGGCTGCGCGTCGCTCTTTGGCGACGGCCACGAACTGCTCGAGCGCGGCCTTCGCGTCCGAGACGATCCCGAAGTCGGGTGAGAAGACGCGGCCGATCTGCGTGGGCTCGATGTCGACGTGCACGAAACGCCGTCCCCTGCGATAGGTGTCCAGCCCGCCGGTGTGACGGTTGGCCCACCGGTTACCGATTCCGAGAACGAAGTCGGATTCGAGCATGGTGGCGTTGCCGTACCGATGGGCGGTCTGCAGGCCCACCATGCCGGCCGCCATGCGGTGATCGTCGGGGATGGTGCCCCAACCCATCAGGGTCGGAACCACCGGGACATTGAGGATCTCCGCCAGCTCAACCAGCAGATCCGAGGCATCGGCGTTGATGATGCCGCCGCCGGCGACGATCAGCGGGCGTTCGGCTGTGATGAGCATGTCGAGCGCCTTGGCGGCCTGGGCCCGTGTCGCCACCGGCTTGTACACCGGCAATGGCTGGTAAGCCTCCGGCTCGAAGTCGATCTCGGCCAGTTGGACGTCGATGGGCAGATCGATGAGCACCGGCCCCGGTCGTCCCGAGCGCATCAGGTGAAATGCCTGAGCGAATGCACCGGGCACCTGGCCGGGTTCGCGCACCGTCATGGCCATCTTGGTAACAGGTGCGGCGATGGCGGTGATGTCGACCGCTTGAAAGTCCTCTTTGTGGAGTTTGTCCACTGGCGCTTGGCCGGTGATCGCGAGGATCGGAATGGAATCGGCTGAGGCGGAGTACAGCCCGGTGATCATGTCGGTGCCGGCGGGGCCGGATGTGCCGATGCAGACGCCGATGTTTCCGGCGGCGGCGCGGGTGAAGCCCTCGGCCATGTGGCTGGCGCCTTCGACATGCCGGGCAAGGACGTGGTTGATACCGCCATGCGCGCGCATGGCCGAGTAGAACGGGTTGATCGCCGCGCCGGGTAGACCGAAAGCCTGTGTAGCCCCTTCGATTTCGAGAATTCTGACGGCGGCGTCGACCGTTCGCATCCGAGTCATTTCGCTTGTTCGCTTTCTCTTCCGGACAGCCGCTCGACGCCCAACAGCAGAGCCGAATGGTCAAGACCACCTTCGCCATTGGCCACAGCCGAGGCCATGAGTTGCGCGACCACCGCGCCCAGTGGTGTCGCGACACCCGCCTCCCGGGCGGCAGCGGTGACGATGCCGAGATCCTTGTGGTGAAGGGCGATTCGGAAACCGGCCTCGAAGTTGCGCTGCAACATCTTTTGGGCCTTCTGGTCGAGTACTGCCGAACCGGCCAGTCCGCCGCCGAGCACCTCGACCGCGGCATCGATGTCGACGTCGTAGGCCTTCAGGAAGGTGATCGCCTCGGCGAGCAGTTCGATGTTTCCCGCGACGATCAGCTGGTTAGCGGCCTTGACGGTTTGGCCCGCGCCGTTGGAGCCGACGTGCACGATGGTCTTGCCGACGACATCGAGAATCGGCTTGGCCGCTGCGAAGTCTTCTTCGGAACCGCCGACCATGATCGACAATGTGGCGTTCTTGGCGCCGGGCTCACCGCCGGACACCGGTGCGTCGATGATCCGCAGCCCGCGCTCGGCGCCGATCCGGGCGAACTCCGCAGTGACATCTGGCCGGATGGAGGAGAAGTCGATCACCAGGGTGCCGGGCTGCGCATAAGCGAAAACTCCGTCGTCTCCCAACAGAACGCTCTGCACCTGGGGGGAATCAGGCACCATGATCGCAACGACGTCGGCATCCTTGACTGCTTGCTCGATGGATTCGGCGGCCTTACCGCCTGCTTCGACCACCGCAGCCGTGCGTTCCGGTGAGCTGTCCAGGCCGATCACCGTGTGCCCAGCTCGGACCAGATGGCATGCCATTGGGCTGCCCATGATGCCCAGCCCGATGAATGCGATTGTGCTCATTGGATCCTCATTTCTGCTTGTGGCCGTGCTGATTCCGTGGCGATACCGCGCTGGGTTGGGGGAAGCCAATCGAAAGTGTCGGGTCGGGTCGCCTTGTATTCGAGGCCGACGTATCCCGTGTAGCCCAGCGCGGCGAGCTGCTGGACGTAGCTGTCTAGCGGGAGTTCACCGGTGCCGGGCTCGCCGCGCCCCGGTGCATCGGCAATCTGCACGTGGCCGATCCGGTTGCAGTAGTGGCGAATTGCGGCGCCCACATCGTCGCCGTTGACATGGAGGTGATAAAGGTCGGCGAGTAGTCGCAAGTTGGTCGCGCCGTACTCCCCCTGCACCCGATCGATCACGTGGATGGCGTCGGCGGCCGTCTTGAGTGGATAGCCTGGTGCGCCGCTCACTGGCTCGACGAGCACCGTCGCGCCGATGCGGTCCGCCGCCCGTGCGGCGTAGGCGAGGTTCTCGGCTCCGACATAGTCTTGAGCCGCCGGTGTGGATTCCGGGACGCGATTGCCGTAGAGGGCATTGAATGCGCGTGTTCCCAGCGTCTCGGCGATACCAACGGCGATGTCGACGCTGTCGCGGAACGCCTGTGTCATCGCGGGATTGGACAGAATCCCGCGATCGCCGGCCGGCATGTCACCGGCGGCGAAGTTGAGGCCGGTCAGCTGCACACCCGCATCCTGGATGGCGCGGGTGAAGGCGGTGACTTCGGCGTCGGTCGGCGTCGGAGAGTCGAAGGGCCACCAGAACTCGACCGCCTCGAAGCCGGCGTGTCGAGCCGCGCGCGGCCGGTGCAGGAGCGCTAGCTCGGTCAGCAGAATCGAGCAATTGACAGTGTAGGCGGCGTTCACCACGGCATACCTTTCTGTGCTGTCAGCAATAGGGGACTTGTCGCGGTGGCGCGGCCCCGCGGATGAGATCGGGTCCTCTTGCGCCGCTTCTGTGTGCCGGGGGCCGACACCAGGGCATAGCCGGTGAGGGCCCACCCCAGAGGGGTCGCCAGTGCGAGGTACAGCGCGTCCATTTGGTTCTCATTCCGTAATGCGGAATTAAACTATCAATATGCAATGAAGTGAACTCCTGAACCGCCGGCTTGTCAAGGTTGAGTCGGTAAGCCATCCATGGGCGAATTTGCCGGCGGCAGGCAGTGATCCGGACGGGGAGCTAATGCGGGGAGGCCCGAGGTCAATGCGGCGAACGCAGCGCTCTTGACTGCGGTAGGTCCTAGTCCTAGCGTCTGCTGACGAAACTTGCGTTCCGTATGGCGGAAGAGAAGCTAGGGTGATCATCGCGTTTCGTCCTGACGCTGGCCCCGGTCGAAGCCAAGTCCGCCGGACTCGCTGGCGTCTACGCGCTCAGCGACCTAGAACCGGACCGTCAGCGCTCAATCAGCCAGGCCGGCGAGTTGCTTGCCTCGGTGACTGAGCGACTGACTCGCGAATTGCTGTGCTCTGGCGCCGCCAACACCAACACCATTCTGTTGGGGCTGGTGGTGGAAAAGGTCAGCGGGCAATCGCTGCCCGATTACATCGGCGAGCACGTCCTCACGCCGCTGGGAATGAACCACACCAGCCTACCGACCACCAACGCCTTACCAAATCCGCACGCCCAGGGATACACCGACCAAACGGGACCCATCACCACCACCACCGACTGGGACCCGTCCTGGGCGTGGGCGGCCGGCGGGATGCTTTCGACGCTCGATGACCTGCGCATCTGGGCGGCAGCGATGGCAACCGGGCAGCTGCTCAGTCCGGGCATGCAGGCCCAGCGGATGCAAATGGTCGGCGTGCCCGGCTACCCGCCCCCGTCGGGTTACGGATTGGGTATCGACAACGACAATGGCTGGATCGGTCACGGAGGCGCGCTGCCCGGCTACGAAACCGTCATCGGGTACTTACCCGAACAACAAACCACACTGGCGATCCTGACCAACACCGACATCCCCTTCAAGGATCAAAGCCGCGGGCATGTCGCGTCGGTGGCCAATGCGATCACCAAAATCATCTCCCCACAACACGTGACGCTCACCGCCAACTGATTCCGCGTCAGGCATCCCACTCACCAATGCCGGAGTTCGCCGTCCTCCTAGACATTCCTGGTGTTTTCCCGAAAGTCGTTATCGTAGGTAGGCCTAGATCCGCTGGACGAGAAGGGGCGCGGCTGCAGCCATTCCACCGTTGTCTTTGCTGCTGACCTGGCGCGCATGCCAACAGAAGTGAGTTGATGCGCGGGTCGCAGAGGAAGACCAGTTAGGAGCTGACGTTTTCGCCTGGTGGGGTCGAACCGTATACCGCTACCGATACATCGTGATCGGAGTCATGGTGGCGCTGTGCCTGGGTGGCGGCGTGTTCGGCCTGAGTCTGAGCTCACATCTCACCCAGAGCGGTTTCTACGACGGCGATAGCGAGTCAGCGAAGGCGTCGCGCCTGTGTGACCAGGTGTACGGCCGCGACACCTCGGGCCACATTGTGGCGATCTACTCGGCTCCGGACGGCAAGACCGTGGACGACCCAGACTTCAAGAAGAAGATCCTCAACAACCTCGCCCAGGTCGAAAAGGACCACCCGAACCAGATCCTCCGGTCGGTCGGCTATTTAAAGAGCCCGGGCCTGCTGCGCAACATGGCCGACGCGTCCAAGAAGCACGCGTTCATGTCGATTCAGCTCAAGGGCAACGACGACGACACCATCCTCAACAACTACAAAGTGGTCCAGCACGACTTCGCCGTCCCGGGCGTCGACGTGAAACTGGCCGGTTTGCAGCCGCTGGCCAACGAGCTGATGGGGACCATCGCCGAAGACCAGAAGCGGGCCGAAGTGCTGGCCGTGCCGCTGGTGGCGGTGGTGCTGTTCTTCGTGTTCGGCGGTGTGGTCGCGGCGTGCCTGCCGGCGATGGTCGGCGGCCTCAGCATCGCCGGCTCACTGGGCATCATGCGATTGGTCGCGGTATCCGGGCCGGTGCACTATTTCGCGCAGCCGGTGGTGACGCTGATCGGTCTGGGCATCGCCATCGACTACGGGCTGTTCGTGGTCAGCCGCTTCCGGGAGGAGATCGCCGAGGGCCACGACACCGAAACCGCGGTACGCCGCGCCGTGATGACGGCTGGGCGAACCGTGATCTTCTCGGCGGTGCTCATCGTGGCGTCCGCGGTCGGCTTGCTGCTGTTCCCGCAGGGCTTCCTCAGATCACTCACCTACGCCATGATCGCCTCGGTCATGTTGTCGGCGATCCTGTCGATCACCGTGCTGCCTGCCTGCCTGGCGCTCCTGGGCCGCCACGTCGACTCCTTGGGTGTGTACACATTCCTGCGGGTTCCGTTCTTCCGCAACTGGAAACCCACCAACTGGTGGCTGCACTGGCTGGGCGCGCGTGTGCAGAAGACCAAGACCCGCGAAGAGGTCGAGAACGGCTTCTGGGGCAAGCTCGTCAACCGCGTGATGAAGCGGCCGATCGTATTTGCCGCCCTGATCGTCATCATCATGATTTGGCTGATCGTTCCGCTGGGCAATCTGTCCCTGGGTGGCATCAGCGAGAAGTACCTGCCGCCAACGAACCCAGTGCGCCAGGCGCAGCAGGAGTTCGACCGGATCTTCCCCAGGTTCCGCACCGAGCCGCTGACGCTGGTGGTCCATAGCAATAACCACCGACCGGTCACCGACAACGAGGTCGCGCAGGTCCGCAGCAAGGCGATAACCATTTCGGGCTTCATCGATCCGGACAACAACCCGGCCAACATGTGGAAGGAACGCCCCTACCTCGACGGCGCGTCGAAAGATCCATCCGTCCGGGTGATCGAAAACGGCCTGGTGAACCGTAATGACGCCGCCACGAAGGTCGACGAGTTGCGTTCGATCTCGCCGCCGCGCGGCCTGACCGTGTGGGTGGGCGGCACACCCGCACTCGAACAGGACAGCATCCAAAGCATATTTGCCAAGCTGCCGCTGATGGCCGTCATTTTGATCAGCACGACCACGCTGCTGATGTTCCTGGCGTTCGGATCACTGGTGCTGCCGATCAAGGCCGCGATCATGAGCGCGTTGACGCTTGGTTCGACGCTGGGCGTGCTGACGTGGATATTCGTCGACGGCCACCTCTCCGGGTGGCTGAACTTCACGCCCACCCCGCTGACCGCCCCGGTGATCGGCCTCGTCATCGCGGTGATCTACGGCCTGTCGACCGACTACGAGGTCTTCCTCGTGTCCCGGATGGTCGAGGCACGCGAGCGTGGCACGTGGACCGCGGACGCTATCCGCATCGGCACCGCGACCACCGGCCGCCTCATCACCGCGGCGGCGTTGGTCCTCGTCGTGGTGGCGGGCGCGTTCGTCTTCTCGGACCTGGTGATGATGAAGTACCTGGCGTTCGGCCTGGTCACCGCGCTCCTGCTGGACGCGACGGTGGTCCGGATGTTCCTCGTGCCGTCGGTCATGAAGCTGCTCGGCGACGAGTGCTGGTGGGCACCGCGGTGGATGAAACGACTGCAGAACCGGACCTGGCTCGACGAGATCGATCTGCCCGACGAGCGAAAGCGGTCGGCGGTGCCGGAGCCGGAGCCGGACGAGGAGCCAGAGCCGGAGGAGGCTACCGTCGTGGATGGCGCGCCGGTGCCACCGTGGCCGTCGCTGCCGCGTGACCCCACCCATCCGGCCGTCGAGGGTTCCTCGGATCGGGTGGCCGAGGCGGCGCGGCGGGCGAACACGCCGTCGCTGGCGGAGACCACGCCGATGCCGAACATCGGCACCGATGGTGCCGGCGAATCGCCGACCACGCGGATCTCGTCGGCCGAGAACCCGGAGAAGAACGTCGACGGCGAAGCGAGGGCGCCAACGCAGCGCACGGGTGGCGGTGACCCTGACGCGACGACCGCGATTCCAACTCGGCGGCAACAGGATCCGGATGCCACCTGAAGCCGCCCGCGACTAGCGGGTCACCCCGCTCCAGGGTGCCGCCACGTTGTGGGTAGTCGGAAGTTCAGCCGCCAAGCGAGCCGGACCCGTGGGTCGCTTCGCCGTCGCGGCGCAGCTCCCACTGTTCGAGATGACTTTGCGTGACGCTCGCGACGTCGTCGTCTTCGGCCTCACCGCGTCGGTGTGGACGAGTGACGAGGCCCTCGCCGACAAGGTCACGGGCAGCTAATCGCGGGCACGGTCAGCGTCAACTGCCACGGCATCGCGGCCCAGGACCCGCGTGTGCCGTTCGGCGGCGTCGGGCAGTCGGGCCTTGGGCGCGAGCTCCATGCCGACGGTATCCGGGCGTTCACCCAGGCCCGAGGGTACGTCCGACAGCCGGCGCCATAGCGCGCCTGCGGAAGCACGACCCTTTTCGCGACCGTCATCAATTGTTGACGACTTCCAGTCGACGTGCCTGTCGGCATACCGCGGTAGAAGTTGGCCAGCGCCTTAACGCAAAGGCTAAGGCAGCACGGTCTTCATCAACATCACGTTGTATGCCGACCACAGCGACAGGTTGTAGTACAGCTCTTTACCCGTCGACCAGGGATGGAGGAACGGCCCGTAGATGCCCCCAGGGAACTGCATTGACGGCACGAGCACTTGCTCTGGACCCCACGGTCCTTGTGGAGCCGGCGCAGTCCTTGCCACGACGTCGTTGGCGCCGTTTGTGTAGAGCACCAGGTATTGCTTGAGATAAGTATTGAATTGGGCCGACATTTCGGCAACCGGGCCGGGGATCACCGGCGTCGCAGCCCCCGGATTGCTCGGAACCCAGCCATTGCTGTCGGAGTTCCAGTATTCGTACCTCCGGAGGTCCGGCACATAGCCGGGGAGCACGCGCGCCACGAACGCCGAACCGCCGCGACCGGGCGGTGTTCCGAACGAGTAGATATACGGGTCGCCGGGCCCAGGCTTGAGGAACGCCCCCTGCTGGAAGTTCTCATGCCCCGGAACGTACTTGGCGCCTGGGACGGTGTCCGGTCGGGCCGCGCGGACGGAGTCGGGATAGACGCCCCAGTGTTCGCCGTTGTCGGGAGACACGGCGATCGCCGAGAAGTTCGTCGTCCATGCGCCGTTGGCGTCCCAACTCTTGATGGACATGAAGTTGAGGTACTGGTTTCGCCCGGCGGCGATGCCGGCGGTGGGAATGATTCCCGTCTCCGATGGCGCCCATGTGGTGCTGTTGATGATCTGTTTGGAGACGCCGGGGGCCCATAGCGGTGAGCCGGAGTATTGGTTGGAGACAACGCCATTCGGCACGCTAATGGTTTTGGACAGCGCACCGTCTTGGGTGCGGAACAGCGTGTTGTACCGCCATTGTTGGCCGCGGACGCCGCAGTAGCCGTAGGTGTCGCCGAAGGCCATAAGCACCTGATGGGCGCCGGGATCGCCGTTGTCCCACATGATCCCGAGGTCGGTTCCGGTGATGGCGAAACGTCCGATGGTGTCGTTGGGGCTGTCGGGTCCGGTCACCCAGCCGACGAGCGACGTCCCGGGCGGCGCGGCTGGTGCGGGCGCCGGGGGAGCCTGAACTGGGGCTGCATCCGGAACTTGCTGAGCAGCGTTGGGGGGCTGTTGGTTACCGCCGGGAGGACTGGGAGGTATCACCTCGGCTTGTTGTTGCACCCGCGCGGAGCGTGGAGAAAGCGAATTGAGGATCCTCGACGGCAGTTGACCGAGCCTGGGGAGCGGCGCGCGCTCATTTGCATTGGAAGGCCGTTGCCCTATCGGTCGGCGATCGGAGGACGAGGGCAAGTCCGGAGTCTCGGCCCCGGCGTTCGGAGCCGCAGGAGGTTGGGCTGCCGCGGCAGCACCTGTGCAAGGCTCGGCGGTCGCGGGTGGCGCGACGCCGATCGCAACGCCGAGTCCGATAGCGGCCGCCGACGCCACCGATATCGATGCGATTCGAGGACGCGGCGACATGTCACACCTTTCCAGGGGCACGACGTCGCATTGACGTCAGCGGTTGGCTGATGTGACGTTAGTGATCTGTGGGACTCTTGTGATCAGTGATGTACTGATAGATATGCATCCGTGACCGTGTCGCAACCACAGGGGCCAGATCCGCGCAGGCAAATGCCGACTGCTGTCTCGAAATAGACCACATCTCCGGTTCTCCCTGCGGGCGCGTTCCTTCACGGCCAGCAGGACGTCATCGTCAATCGATAGGGTGGCGCCCTGGTGTTGCGCGTCGCTGAGGATGACGGTGAGGGCGTCCGTAACCGGAACGCCACGGAACGTCATACATAAGAAGTACAAACGGTATACCGTTTCGACCAACGCCAGGTGAGGTGCCTCACACCATGGCCGAGGAACGAAAGCGGTGTTACCCAGGATGAGTGCTCCGGCGAGTCCCCTTCTCTATCCGAGTACCAGCCCGTTCGACGTCCGTCAGCGCGCCGTCGTACAACGAGTCTCCGACGCCGAGCGCGCCCACATCCTCGCCCTGCCGTCCAATGACCCGCTGGACCCCAAACTGCGCTTTCGCGTCGAGGCGACCGGACCGGAACTGTTCGGCCAGCCTGCAGCGATCTCAGCAACACTGCAGCTCAACGCTACAACTCTCGACGCCATCGCCGACCGGCTAGCCGCAGGCGTCCGACGCGTCGTGCTCGTCGGTTGCGGAGACTCGCTGGCCGTCATGATCGCCGCGCGGCAGGCGCTCGAGAGCATGCTGGGGGTGCCTTGCGAACCTATGCAGAGCCTGGAGTTCGCGTACTACCACGCGGACCTCGTCGACGCCGGCACGGCCGTTATCGCGCTGTCCAGTTCGGGCGAGACCACGCGCACCGTCGAAGCGCTGTTGGTAGCTCAGCATCGAGGATCGTATACCGTTGCCCTGACCAACGCGGCCGGTTCGACACTTGCAATCTGAGGCCGACACGTCGCTGAAGATCGAGGCGACCCGGGTCGGTTGGCCCACCCAGTCGTCCACCGCGGCGCTGGCGTTGCTGCTGGAATTGGCCATCCGGGTGGGCGAGCGGCGTGTTCCTACCACGGCAGCGCCGCTGCGCGCGGCCTTCGATGAGCTTCCCGATGTCATGGCGCACGTGCTGCAGCGGATCGACCCGCTGATCGCCAAGATCGCCAATGACGAGGTCGAGGCCGGGGTGCAGACCGTGCTGTTCTGCGGCGCCGGACCGAATCTCGCGTCCGCGATCGTCGGCGCGGCCAAGGTCAAGGAGTGCACGACGCTGCACGCGATGGAGATACAGGTGGAGGAGTACCACCACTACAACTCACAAAAGGCGGGCGAGCCGCTCTTCCTGCTCGCTCCCTCCGGTCCGTCGGTCCCGCGTGCCGTCGACACCGGCACGGACGCGCTGCGCTGGGGCGGTCGACTCTACGTCGTCACCACCGATGGGGAGCGTGCGTTCGATGAACACTAAGGGCCGGCTCATCACGCTGCCGCCGGTTCCGGAACCGTTGTCGCCCCTGCTGTATGTGCTGCCTGCCCAGCTGGTCGGGCTACCACCTCGGCCTGAGCTGTTATGCCGCAAAGGTCAAAGATGGCTGACGCGCCCAACCTGGTCTGCATCGGCAACCTCACGATCGACGAGGCCGTATCCCCGGCGGGCGAACGGTTCGAATCCGTCGGCGGGGATGCGCTTTTCGCCGCGCTCGCCGCCAAACGGGCTGGCGGGAACCCGACGATCCTTGCCCCGCTGGGTAACGACGCCACCCCGGCTCTGCTCGCCGCAATCCGTTCGGCCGGAACGGATCCCGCGTCGCTGCCACGACGCGACCTGCCCACGGTGCGCAATGTCGTCCGCTACGACGAGGCCGGCGGCCGAGCCTGGGACCTGGTCCTGGGTGAGGGCACTTCGAGGAGCTCTCGGTGCACCCCGCCGACGTGTCCGATGGCGCCCTGGCCGCCCCCGGGATCCTGCTGTCGGCGATGGCGCTGCATGCACAGCTCGAGCTGGCCGCGTGGCTGCGCGCTCACAGCGCAGCGACGATCTACTTCGATCCGCAGGAGGACTACCTCGCCGGCCATGAGGTCGGACTCTATGGACGCCGTGCGAGCGTGTGATTTCTTCCTGCCCAGCCAGATTGAAGCCGCCGCCCTGGCCGGCACTACCGATCTACGCGCCGCCGCGGCGACCTTTCTGGGCTGGGCCCGCGGCGGTCGTGATCAAGATCGCCGAGCCGGATGCCTGGTGGCGACCCGGGAGCACCCCGAACCCGCCCTCGTGCCAACCGATGTCGTCGAACCGGTGGACAGCACCGGCGCCGGAGACGCGTTCTGCGGGGCGTTCGCGGCCGAGCACCTGCGCAGCGGCGACTCTCACGCCGCCGGCCGGCGCCGGAGCAGCGGCGGCGCGCATCGCCGTCAGCGCTCCCGGCATCAGCGGTCTGCTTGCCGCGGTCGTAATTCGTCGGGGGCGGCCCGTGACGCCCGCATCGCCGTGATCAATCCGAACACCTCCGCCGAGCTGACGGCCGCCATCACCGCGGCGGCACAAGCGGTCGCGGGCGCGGCGTGATGTCATCAGGCGTCAACCCGACGGTTGGCGTGGCGAGCGTCGAAAGCCATGCCGAAGAGGCGATCGCCGCCGTCGGCGTGCATCGAGCAGGTTCGTCGGTATCAGGCCGATACCGACGCGTTCGTCGTCGCCTGCTTCGGCGACACCGGCGTGCCGGCGGCCCGCGAGGTCGCCACCTGTCCGGTCGTGGGGATGACCGAAGCCGCACTGCAGACGGCCTGTTTGGTGGCGCATCGGTTCGTCGTCGTCACGCTGCCTGCCCGCACCATCGCCCACAGCGAGCGTGTCGTGCGCGCGCTCGGGTTCGAGCACCGCTGCGCGTGATCGCGGTCGATGCTCCGGTGGCGGGCTGGTCGATGGCCCGACCCACCTGGTTGACGCGTTCGCCGATGCCGCCCAAGGCTCGATCGATGCCGATCAACGCCGAGGCTGTGGTGCTCGGCTGTGCCGGCCTGGCCGGCCTTGTCGGCCCGCTGACCAAGAAGCTGGGCATGCCCGTCATCGACGGCGTCGCAGCAGCCGTCGGGATCGCGGCCGGTCTGGTCGCGATGGGCCTGAACACCTCGCGCGCCAACACGTTTGCGCCCGTTGACCGGGCTGCCGTGACCGTCCTGTTCCGCCAGGTGTACGTGTACGACGCCGACGCCCCCGACGCGATGACCGGACCCGTCGACGTGCTGGTCGAGGGCGACCGGATCAGCGCCGTTCGGTGACGCACCTGCTCGCCGCGCCAGGCGCCCGCGTCGTCGAGGGCGACGATCGGCATCTGTTGGTGCCCGGGCTGATCAACGCGCACTTCCACTCGCCGGCCAACCATCTCAAGGGGCGGTGCGCAGCCTGCCGCTGGAGCTGTTCATGCTCTACGAGTCACCCGCCGATCCGGCGCTGACGCCCGACCCCGCGCGAGGCCTATCTGCGCACCATGCTCGGCGCGATCGAGATGCTGCAGCGCGGCATCACCACCGTGCAGGACGACGCCTTCCTGATGCCCTACCCCGACCCGGCAGATCATCGACGCGGTGGCCTCGGCCTACCGCGACAGCGGGATACGGGCCTTTCTCGCGCTCGACCAGCCAGAGCTGACCGAGGCCGAAAAGCTGCCGTTCATCGGCGATCTCGATCGACTAACAGCCGCATCTTCGACCAGCCCGCGCCTGCAGACGCCGCAAACTGCTGGAGCGCCTACGACCACCTGATCAGCACCTGGCACGGCGCCGCAGACGACCGCATCCGGGCCGCCGTGTCGATCTCCGCGCCGCAACGAGTCAGCCTGGACTACTTCGCCGCGCTTGACGACCTGGCCGAGCGCCACGGCCTGCCGCTGTACGCGCACATGCTGGAGACCAAGGTCCAGCGCACGCTGATCACCGAGCAACCGCGGTTCGCCGGCCGGTCGCTCGTCCAATTCTCCGCCGACTGCAGGGCTTCTCAAAGCCGCACACCAACGTGATCCACGCGGTGTGGGTCGACGACGCCGACCTCGACGCGATCGCAGAAGCCGGTTCGACCGTCGTGCACAACCCCGTCAGCAACCTGCGACTCGGCAGCGGCGTGCTGCCCTGGCGCGCGATGCTCGATCACGGCATCCCAGTCGCGCTCGGCACCGACGAGGCGATCTGCGACGACACCATCAACGTCTGGACCGTCGCCAAGACCGCCGGTCTGATCCACAACGTCTCCGGGCTCGACAGCGACGAATGGCCCACGCCCGCACTGAGATTCTCGACGCGCTCTGGCGCGGCGGTGCCCGCGCCATCCGGCGGGCGGACGACCTCGGGGCGGTCGCCCCGGGATGCTCGCCGACCTGGCCTGGTCGACCTGCACGCGGTCGCGTTCACCCCGCTCAACGATCTGCGGGAGCAGCTGGTGCACTGCGAGGACGGCCGTGACGTCGTGCTGACCATGGTGGCGGGCCGCGTCGTCGCCGAACACGGCCACGTCACCACCGTCGACGAGGCGGCGCTGCTCGACGAGGCGCGGGAGCTGTTCGCCGCGAAGCAGCCGGCGATCGCGCGCCGCCCGCAACAGCGCCGACAAGTTGTTCCCCGCCTACCAGCACATCGTGCGCCGCGCGGCCGCAACGGATGTCGGCTTCAGCCGCTGGGTGGTGTCATGACGAACCCGGCCGGATACGCCGTACACCCCGCTCACCGAACGCCCGACCGGCACCTGGCCGAACGGCGCCCGGCTGGCCGTCGTCGTGTGCGTCGGCGTCGAGTCCTACCGGCTCAGCGACGGCCACACCGAGGACGTGCTGCCCGGCGTGCCCGCCCCGGACTCTGGTGAACACGGCCTGGCGCGATTACGGCAACCGGGTCGGCGCCTTCCGGATCTTCGAACTGCTTCGCGGCCTTGGCATCCCGCCGACGGTGCTGCTAAACACCGACGTCTATGACGAGGCCCCGGACGTGCTGGCGGCGGCCCGCCGTGCCGGGGCCGAGATCGTCGGGCACGGCCGCTCCAACTCCGACTCGCTGTCGCGCAGCTGACTCCCGACGCCGAGCGCGCCTACCTCACCGACGTCGCCGATCGCATCCGCGCGCAGGAGGGCGAGTCCCCGGGCGGCTGGTCCAGCCCCTGGCTCAGTCACACCCCGGCCACCCTGAACTTGTTGGCCGAGACCGGATACCGCTACCTGCTCGACCTGCGTCCGGACGACCAGCCCGTCTGGCTAACGCACGAAATCCGGTCCGCTGCTGGCGATCCCGTACAACGCGGAGATCAACGACTCTACTACGATGATCGGCAGGCAAGCGTCCGCCCGCGAATTCGCCGACATGATCGACGACGAGTTCACCGAACTCAGCGCTTCGGCAACGCAATACCCGCTGGTGATGAGTGTCGTGCTGCACTCGTTCATCACCGGGGTACCGTTCCGGCTGCGCGCAGTGGGACGGGTGCTCGAGCGCATCGCCACCGCAGACGGCGTTTGGTTGACGACGCCGAATGAGATCCACCGGGCTGTGGTGGATTCGCGCGTGCTGTTCCCGCCGCCGAACGCTTCGCGGAGGTGAAGTCGTGAGTGAACCTGTCGCGTCGGTCGACTGACTTCTCGCTGTCGCTTGGTGCGCAACGGCATTCGCAACCAGGTCTCTCGAGCACGTCGAGCTGCAGATCCGGCCGGGCGAGATCCTCGGTCTGGCCGGCGAATCCGGCTCCGGCAAAAGCGTTCTCGCGTTGAGCCTGCTCGGATTGCTCCCGCTGAGCTCCCATCCGCAAGCCGACGGACAGGTCACCGTCGGCGGGGTCGACATGCTGCGCGCGAAGCCGGCCGAGCTGCGCCGGGTGCGCCGCGAGGTGCTCGGCGCGATCTTCCAGGACCCGATGACATCGCTGAATCCGACGATGCGGATCGGCAGGCAGATCGGCGAGGTCACCCACGACGACGCCGAGTCCGCCCGGCTGCTGGAAACCGTCGGGGTCCGTGACGCCCAGCTGCGCCTGCGGGTCTACCCGCACGAGCTCTCGGGTGGGCTGCGGCAGCGGGTGATGGCGGCGATCGCGGTCGGCCGGCCGCCCGGGTCTGATCGTCGCCGACGAACCCACGACCGCGCTCGACGTGACCGTGCAAGCGCAGCTGCTGGACCTGCTGCGCGAGCTGCGCGACGACTTCGGTTGCTCGGTCCTGCTGATCACCCACGACCTCGGGGTCGCCGACCAGATCGCCGACCGGCTCGCCGTTTTGCACCACGGTGAGCTGGTCGAAATCGGCCCGGCCGCGGACGTGGTGCGCAACCCGCAGCACGACTACACCCGCTCGCTGCTCGTGTCCCGGCTGAGCCTGACGATGCCCCGCGACGAGCGGTTCACCGGGGCCGCCGAGTCAGCCGAGCCGGCTGTGCGGATCCGCGACCTGCACCGCACGTTCACCGTGCGCCGCGGCGGGGGCCGGTTTCAAGGCGGCCCCCGGGAGATCGCCGCTGTCGACGGGGTCGACCTGGACATCGCGCCGGGTGAGTCGTTGGCGATCGTCGGGGAAAGCGGGTCCGGCAAGTCGACCCTGCTGCGGATCGTCGCCGGACTCGAGAAGCCGACGTCCGGGTCGGTCACGCTCACCCGCACCGGCGGCCCGCAGATGGTGTTCCAGGACGCCGGCTCGTCGCTCACCCCGTGGATGAGTGTCGGCGAAACACTGGGCGGAGCGGTTGCGTCGGCTCAAGCTGGTCGCGCGCCGAGGTCCGGGCTCGGGTGATCGCGGCACTGGCCGCGGTCGACTTGCCGCCGGAGGTCGCCAAGGCCCACCCGGGTGAGCTGTCCGGCGGGCAGCGGCAACGCGTCGGCGCTCGCCCGCGCCACGATGATCCCGCCCGCGGTGTTGCTGTGCGACGAGCCCACCAGCGCCCTGGACGCCTCGCTGGCCAAGAGCGTGCTGGCCCTCATTCGCGATCTGCGGGCGCGCATGGGATGACGGTGCTGTTCGTCACCCACGACCTGGCGGTCGCCCGGCTGATGGGGGACCGCATCGCCGTGATGCAGGCCGGCCGTGTCGTGGAACTCGGCCCTGCCGAGCAGGTGATCTCGCAACCCCGCGAGGCCTACACCCGCACCCTGCGCGCCGCGGTGCCCGAGATCGTCGAGGGAGCCGCGACGTGACCGACGAGCGCTCGCGCGAGGGGCCGACGTGACCGCGACCCTGGTGCCCCGCGGGCGGCTGCGGCCGGTATCGGTCGGAGGCGCGCGGCTGGCCAGGCCGATAGCGTGGGCCCTGGTCGGACTGCTTGTCCTGGTCACCATCGTCGCCGTCTTCGCGCGACCGCTCGCCCCCTATAACCCAATCCAACCCGTCGGTCCCCTCAACCTGCCGCCACTGAGTCCCGGGCACTCTGCTCGGGACTGACGGGATCGGCCGAGACCTATTGTCCCGCACCCTGATCGGCATTCAGGCGAGTTGGCTCAGCGCACTGGTCGTGGCGGCGAGCGGCCTGATTATCGGCGGCACCATCGGGTTGATCGCCGGCGCGACGGGCGGCTGGGTCGACTCGGTTCTGCTGATGCGCGTCACCGATCTGTTTCTCGCGCTGCCAGGAGCGCTGGTTGCCATCGCCATCGTCGCCGCGCTGGGATCGGGGCTAGTCAACACGCTGATCGGCGTCGCGATCGTCTGGTGGCCGTACTACGCCCGCATCGTGCGCGGCGAGGTAAAGGCGCTCGCCGCCCGCCCGCACGTCGAGGCTGCCCGGCTGGCCAGGGGTCAGTCGGCCGCGGATCCTGACCCGACCACCTGCTGCCCGGCGTCGTGCCGACGGCGGTCGTCAGCGCCAGCCTCGACATCGGCAATGTCGTGCTGCTGCTGGCCGCGCTGTCCTTTTTGGGGCTCGGGCAGAAGGCGCCGGCCCCCGAGCTCGGCGCCGACACCGCGCGCGCGCTGAGCCAGCTGCTCAGTCAGTGGTGGGTGCCCGGCATCCCGGGCGTTGCGGTGCTGGTACTTAGCCTGATCGCCAACCTCGGCGGCGATGCCATCCGCAATCTCATGCCGGTCCGGAGGTGAGTCGATGCTGCGCTTTCTGACCCGCCGAGCTCGCGGCCGCCGTGGTCATCTTGCTGCGTCTTGTCGCTGGTTATCTTTGTGCTGCAAGCTGTTTCGCCCGGTGACCCGGCGCGCGCGTATGTCGGGGCCAATGCGTCCCCCGAGATGGTCGCGGCGGAGCGGCAGCGGCTCGGCCTGAACGACCCGTTCTTCACCCGGTACTTCCACTTCCTCGGTGGGCTGTTCACCGGCGATCTGGGCCGGTCGCTGCGCACCCGCCAACCGGTGACCTCCGACATCGCCACCTATCTTCCGGCCACGGTTGAACTCGTCGTTACGGCGTTCCTCATCGCGCTGCTGCTAGCGGCGTTGTATGCGATGTCCGGCGCGCTCCGGTGGCCGGGTGCCTCGATCGGCCGGGGCGTGCTCCTGCTGCTGGCGACGGCGCCGCCGTTCCTGCTGGCGATCGTCGGCATCATCGTCTTCTTCGGCCAGCTCGGGTGGCTGCCCGCCCGCGGCGTCGGGGATTTCGAGGATCCGGGACCGTTCGGGATGCAGGCGATCGACACCCTGCTGCACGGCCAGGCCGACGCGTTCGTCAATGCGCTGCAGCACCTGGTGCTGCCGGCGGTCGTGCTGTCGATCGCACCGGCGGTCGCGATCGGCAGGGTGTTCCGGTCGTCGCTGCAGGCGGTGCTGGACGTCGACTACGTGCGGACGGCCCGCTCCAAGGGCCTGACCGAGCCGCAGGTGGTCGCCCACCACGTCGTGCGGAACGCCATTGGGCCGGCCCTGTCGATGGGCGGTCTGCAGCTCGGATTCATGTTCGCCGGCGTGGTTGTCGTCGAACAGGTCTTCTCGTGGCCCGGTATCGGCAACTACCTGGCCGCCTCGATCCCGGTCGCCGACTTCCCGGCTATCGCCGGGGTCACGCTCGTGCTGGGCACCATCTACGTCCTGTCCAACCTCGTCGTCGACCTGCTGCAGGCGCTCGCCGATCCGCGGGTGGCCGCCGAATGAACCGCCGCAACACTTTTCGTCCGCCCCACCGAACAAAGGAGTCTCCTATGCACACCCGACTGCTGCGCGGAGTCGCGGTCTCCGCCGCGCTGACCCTGGCCCTGGCCGCGTGTAGTTCCGGCACCCCCACCGGAGGTGGGGGCGGTACGTCCGCCGCGCCGACCGACGGCACCTTGACCGTCGGTCTGCTCGGCGACATCGGGCAGCCGCCGGACCCCGACATCTACTACGCCAACAACGGCACCGCGATCATGATCAACGCCTACGAGGGCTTGGTCCAGTACAAGAACAACACCGACACCGTTGCGATCGCGCCGCGGCTGGCCGAATCGTGGGACGTCAATCCCACCCACGACGTGTACACCTTCCACCTGCGGAAGGGCGTGACGTTCCACGACGGCACGCCGTTCACCTCGGCCGCCGTCGACGTCGCGTTCAAGCGCCGTATCGCGGTGAAAGGCGGTGCGGCATATATGGTCGAGGCGGTCAAGAGCGTGGCGACGCCGGACGACTACACCGCGGTGATCACTCTCAACCAGCCGAACACGGCCTTTCTGAGCTACCTCGCGTCGCCGTTCGGTCCGAAGATGGAATCGCCGGAGGGCCTCAAGGCCAATGCCGGTTCCGACGACGCCCAAACCTACTTGTCCTCACACGATTTGGGCACCGGGCCGTACATGCTGACCACCGCGCAGACCGGGGTCAAGTACGAGCTGACCCAGTACGACGGGTACTGGGGACCCAAATCGCCGTTCAAGAAGATCGAGCTGCCGGTCTACACCGACGAGTCGGCGCTCGAGCTGGCGTTCGACAACGGCACCGTTGACGTGATCGCCGCGGCGTTGCCGTCATCGAGCCTGGGCAAGTACGCAGATAAGGAAGGTGTGTCGAACTACTTCCTGCCCACGCTGCAGGGCGCGCTGGTAACGGTGAATCCGAGCCACGAGTTCTTCAAGAATGCTGACTCCAGGGTCGCGTTCCTCAAGTCGATCGACCAGGCGACGCTGGTGAACCAGGTGTTGGGCAAGCGATCCGAGGTGGCCACCACCATGTACGCCAAGGGGATGATCCCGGGTAATACGGACAAGCAGGCGATCTCGTACGACGCCGGCGCTTTGAAGGCCTACGTCGACTCGTTGCCGGCCAACGCGAACAAGACGCTGGTGATCGGGTATGCCAACGGTAACGTCAACGCCCAGTCGATGGCCAACATCGTGGTGGCGAACCTGCAGACCGTCGGGCTCAACGTATCCGCGCAGGGCTACGACACCTCGACGGTGTTCGGTTGGATCAACAACCCGCCCAGCGGGCCGGACGTGTTCATCGACGGGAACAACGGACCGGATGGCGGCGACCCGTACATGTGGGGACACGTTTTTTGGGATGCCTCCGGCGGGATCAACTACTTCGCCTGCCAGTCGACAGAGGTCAACGACCTGCTGAATCAGGCGCTCGGCACCGGAGACACCGCCACCTACGTCAAGGCCGGCGACCTGTACGGCAAGACCGGGTGCTTCCTGAACCTGTCCTACAACCAGGACTGGGTGGTGGCGCAGAAGTGGCTCACCGGCGTGCCGGAGAGTCAGAACATCGGCGCCAACGAGTTGAACTTCTCGTTGCTCGGTATCGCAAAGTAACACGGTTGGGCCGCACGTATTGGCTTGTGGCCCAACCGTTCTGCCGTCCTCTCGGGGAAGCGAGAATATGTCGCGCACCGTCGTTGCCAGCACAGCCGAATCGCGGTTGTCGTTGTCCCGGCGCATCTACTCCATGGTCCGGGAGCGGATCATCCTCGGCCAATACCCTCAGGGCAGCCGTCTTCCAGAGCAGCGCATCGGGGAGGAGCTGGATGTCTCGCGGGTGCCGTTGCGCGAAGCGGTGCCATTGCTGGAGCGCGACGGCTTCGTGCACTCCTATCCGCGGCGGGGAGCTGTCGTTGCCTGCTGGGATGAGAAGGCCATCGATGACCTGTTCGACGTGCGGTTGTCGCTCGAGGTGGGGGCGGCCCGCTACGCGGCGCGGGAGGTTGCGCGGGACGGGTCGATGGATGCGTTGAACCGGGCGCTGGATGAGGCGCAGCAGATGGTCGCCGCCCGTGACGCGTATGCAATCGCCCTGAGCAGCACGGCATTTCACGAGGCTGTGGTCGAGACATCGTCGAATGAGCTGATGGTGCGGTTGATGGGGACGATCTCCGGCCGGATCACGTGGTTGTTCTATCTGACCAGCGGTCTGCCGGCGGACGAGGCGTTCCACGACCACGTGCTTCTGCGGGACGCGATCGCTTCGGGCAATGAGCGGGTCGCCGAGTCCATGGCCTATGCGCACATCGAACGGGACCGACAGCCAACGTTTGAGGCCATACGGGAGCAGTTGGTGGGTGAACGAAAGCCGCTTTGAGCTGGCGCGCCCGGCGGTGTTCTACACCTGCGCAGTCATCGGGGTCAGACGTCGATCGCCGCAGCCCGGATCACGCCTGCGCATTACCTAAACAGTCATTCCTTTGATCCAGGGTCTTCTTTATGCGCGTCTTGCTTCGACGACACTGAAAGGCGACGCCGTCTGCACCACTCGCGTCATGCGCAATCCAGCATTTTGGAGCAGCTTGCGGTATTCCTCTGGCGTACCGGTGGAACTCTGCCCAGGCCTGCGCTGCGGCGGCGTCGCGCTGCGGTTGCGGCCGGAATATCAGCCACGCCACCACGCTCGCTGCGGTCAATACGGTGAATGTCATCATGTCAGCCCCTCTCCGACAGTGCAGACACTACGTCCAGGGGCCGACAAGTCGCGCGCCTATTTGTTTGATGGTGGGGAGATATGGCGTGGCGAATGGGCCGATGAATCATTGATTGGACCGGGATGCGGTGATCGGCGGCTCGGATGCGGGCGCCCATCTCGACATGATGTGCGGCGCGATCTATACCACGTCGCTGCTCGGCCACGGCGTGCGCGAGCACCGGGTGGTGACGCTCGAGGAGGCGGTCCGGTTGATCACCGACGTGCCGGCAAGGCTGTACGGGCTGAAGGAACGCGGCAGGATCAAGCCGGGCTGGCACGCCGACCTGGTGATGTTCGACCCGGCGACCGTCGACCGCGGACCAGAGCGCACTCGCTACGACTTGCCTGCTGGCGCACCGCGTTTGGTCGCCGACGCGCAGGGGATCAGCTCGGTCATGGTGGGCGGTGTGGAGGTGTGCCGCGACGGCGTTGCGTCGGGCGCGATGCCCGGCACGCTGCTGCGGTCGGGCCGGGACACCGAAACGGTGACGGCCTCATGACCAACCGCGCCCCGCTGGAGGAGTTCGACCCGGCCAAGCTGCAGGACGGGCTGCTGATGGCGGTCGAGAACGTGCACGAGCGGCTGCGCGAGGCACGGGAGAAACACCGCGTGATGGTCGGCAACCCGGTCACCGAGACGTTGGCACCGAACATCGACGTGACGGGGGTGACGGTGCTCGGATACGACGAGTGCCACACGGTGCTGACCGATCCCGAGAGTGTCTCGTCGTCGATCTACGAGCACATCATGGGCCCCGTCATGGGGCGCACCCTGCTGGAGAAGGAGGGCGCCGAGCACCATGCGAGCCGGGCGCTGGCGTCGCCGTTGTTCCGGGCGAAGATGCTGGAGCGGTGGCGGCGGCTCCCACCGCAACGCCTCCTCAATCGCGCATCTGACGTTCGGCGCTGGCCCGCATGTGTGCCTGGGCATGCCGCTGGCCCGGATGGAGACCACGGTCGCGATCAACGCGCTGCTCGACCGGCTACCGGACCTACATCTCGACCCGAGCGCCGGCGCCGGAGATCAAGGGTGTGGCGTTCCGCTCGCCGGCGTCGTTGCCGGTCGAGTTCACGCCTGCCTAGTCACCCGTGCGCTGGAACTCGTCCTGGAAATCACCACCGCCAGTGCACGCCCCTCCCGCCGCAACGGTTTGACTACCACGACCGGTGAGCAGCGCGATCGGATCGTCCATCTGCGCGGGCATCGGATACTCCGCGGTGATGGTGACCTGCGCTGTACCACCGCCTGCGCACATCGTGGTGCCCTCTTCGTTGCGTGTCCACTTGTCGTTGGCGAACATCAACGTGACGACCCCGCCGTCTGCATGGAACAAGCTCATGCACCGATCGCCGGTGCGAAGACAGTACGTATTGGCGGTGAGAACCTTGCCGGGAACGATGTTGCCGTTCGCGAAGGTTGTCGTTTGGCGGTAACTGCCGCGTAGCGCGTCGGCAGTGGTCACCGACCGCGGCGGCAGGACGGCTGGATCCGGAACCTTGTTGAGGTCAGGGTCGCCAGTACGGGTGAACTTCGCGGTTCGTTTGGCGGCGCAGGCGCCGTCGGTGGAGGCCCGGATGGTTTCGCCGGAGAGTGTGCCGTCGGGATGCGGTTGCAGCGTGTACACCACCCAGAGCTCGCTGGGTTTGTCGCCGCCGCATTGCGCCGAGGCGAGGCCCACGGCCACCCAGGTGCCTCCCAACTGATCGAATGTCAGATTCGACAAGAGGGCAACGCCGCCGTCGCTGATGTTCGCCGCCGTCGCCGCGCACCCGGCGGCGCCACACGTCGAGCGGACGGCCCAACTGCTCGTCGTCGCAGGTGCATTCGGGACCGGTTTGTCGTCGAGATCGGTCCCCGGCCCATAGTCGGCACGGTAGGTGCCGTTGAAATCAGCCCCACCGGCAGCCGGGGTTGGTGCCGTTGCGGCCGAATTGTCGCGCTGAGTGAGCCTCACGACCGCGGCCACACCGCCCGCAACGATCAGCGTCACGATGAACACCACGGCGCCAACCAGGACACCGTGGCGTCGCCCCTGGCGCTTCGGGATGGGCGGCGCCGGTGGCAGCTGCAGATTGGGTGCGCTGAACTGCGCGGGCGCAGACGGTGACATGCCGTAAGGGGCGTGGCCTGGCGGCGCCTGCGCCGGGTCTGGCGAGGCCGGCAAGCTTGGGCCGCCGTGGCTCACCGGCGGCGGTTGTGTTGGAACGGCGTGGGGTCCGCTGATCGGTTCGGTGATGGCTTGTCGTGCGGCGGCGGCCATTTCGACGGCGGTGGGGTATCGGTCGGTGGTTTGTTTGGCCAGACCCGTTTCGATCACCCGGTCCAATCCTCGCGGAACGGTGTTGCTTGTTTCGGAGGGTCTGGGGGGCGGAGCGACCATGTGGCCCACCGCGACCTGCTCGAGGGTGGAGCCGGGGAAGGGTGGCGCGCCGGTGAGGCACTGGTAGAGCACGCAGGCGAGTGCGTAGATGTCGGAGCTGGGTTCGATGTCGCCGGCGCGGAAGCGTTCGGGAGCCATATAGGCCCAGGTGCCGATGGTCGACCCTTCGGACGTCAACGCGGTGTCGCCCGCGGCGCGGGCGATGCCGAAGTCGATGAGGTAGGCGAAGTCGTTGTCGGCCAACAGAATATTGGACGGTTTGACGTCGCGGTGCACCAGCCCTGCTCGGTGGGCGGTGTGCAGTGCGGAGGCGATCTGCTCGATGATATGGACCGCGCGTTCGGGCTCTAGCGGGCCGGATTTCAGGAGAGTGTCCAAGTCGACGCCGTTGATCAGCCGCATGGTGACATAGAGGCGTCCGTCGATCTCGCCGACGTCGTGGATGGGCACGACGTGGGGATCGTCGAGGCGCGCTGCGGCACGGGCTTCGCGGCGGAACCGCTTGTCGAACTGGGGGTCTTGGGCGTAATGGGGAAGCAGCATCTTCAGCGCCACCACCCGGTCGATGGTGGTGTCATGGGCGCGCCACACCTCACCCATCCCGCCCCGACCCAGCAACTCAATCAGCTGGTAGCGGCCAAATGGCGTCCCTTCCACCGGCTCACGATAACGGCCAATCATCGCGTCTGTGGGCGTGATAGGTGGGCCGCTTCGGTCAGCCCAGCTCGCGTCGGCGGCCATCATGCGGTGTGTAGGTCCACGGAGTGCCGTTCGACCGCTTCGTGCGCAATGGCCTGAGGGCACTGCGGCACCAAACATGTACGCCCCTGCGATCACGGTGTCGGGCCCGTCGTGTTCGGGGTCGGGCGGGTGGCCACCCCAAGGCTGGCGCTCATAACTGCCGTGCGGCTAGCCCACCGGAGTCAAACGGGCGCTCGTCAGGTTGCCCGCACCGCGCATTCGGCACGCGCGGCGCGCACGATATCGTCGGCGGTGCGGCATGCCGGGGTGTCCAGGTGCATGGGCAGGATCGGAAGGGTGGCGGCCCGGCGCAGCAGCATCACGGCCAGGGCTGTGGTAGTCCGAGACGGCACCACCAAGAGATTCGCTCGCGCGCGACTGCCGGTAACGGTCATCACGCGTTGGTGGCGCGCCTGACGACCGGGAATGACGTCGATACCGCGACGATTCAGCGAGTCGAGGTCTGGTACGCCCTCCAGCGACGACCAGTTGACGGCGATGTCGATGACCTGACCCAACGGTTCTCGGAGGGCATCGATCAGGTCGGGCAGCTCGCGTGCCACCGACGCGGTGTGCGGCCACCACGCCCCGTCAAGGTCGGCGCCCAGTACGGAGGCCAAGCTGAGCCGGATCGGGCTCGCCACGCGCCGCCGGTCCAGTGTGGTCATGATGGTGCATTGTTGACAGGCGAAATAGCTTGGCCTGCAACGAGATCAGCGGGTGAGTGAATGTGATCCATGGGCACGTCCTTCGCTTCGAGCCGATCCGGCGCGCGGTGAATGCGGGCTGCGGCATTCGAATCGAATCGCATATCGATCTTGTTCGGCCCAATCCGGGCAGGATCACGCTGACTAACGAAACGGTTCACCATCGACACTACACCGGGGTGTTCCGCGCATGCAGGTCGGGCAAACTGTCGGAGGGCCGTGCACACAACGCGCATATGAAGACCGGTTTATCGCAGACGAAGACGATCCATCACTGCTGCGGGCGACGGCGGTAGCAGGTGCCCGTGCTACCCTTGACCAGGATGTTTTTCGACATCCATTCAGAATGAGAGAAGTTGAAAAAGTATGGCACAGGGAACTGTGAAATGGTTCAACGGCGATAAGGGCTTCGGTTTCATCGCCCCCGACGGCGGCGCAGAAGACGTGTTCGTTCACTTCAGTGAAATCAGTGGAAGCGGATACCGGTCGCTCGAGGAGAACCAGCGCGTCCAGTTCGAGATCCAACAGGGCGCCAAGGGTCCTCAGGCAGTCGGAGTAACGGCCGTCTAGCAAGCTCTATGCAATGTGGGCTGGTGGGAAGTTTTCTACCAGCCCACATCTCGTTTGCGTGTGGCCGCAGCCGCGTGAATCCCCTTCTGTATCAGAGCTTTTCGACGATTCTCGGCATAGCCCGTGCTGGAAAGAGTAGGGTCGATGGATCGCGACCGACCAGGCCCCCCAATATCGAGGGGTCAGTGATGTCTGATAAGTCTCCCCGGCAAGGGATGAGCAAGAAGTCTGGTCAGACGCTGAAACAGAAACGGGCGCCCAAGCGCGACAAGGCCGCGCGTGGATCGTCGACCATTGACGTGCCGAACACCAAGAAGCGCTGAGGCGCTTCGGGTTTCCTGGCCAGCGTCTACGCTTGGCGCCATGGCCGACCACGACCGCGCCGCCTCGCGCCGCGAGATCACCGAATCGGCTGCGTGGTGTTCCCGATCGGCCTGCAATGGGTTCTGATCGACCGGCAGCGAAGATCGTTGCAGGACATCGTGTTCCGCACGCGGGTGGTCTACTCGCGGCCACCGGCCGGGTGACGCCACAGCAAGGAAACCGGACGGTGGTCAACGCAAATGCGCGTGCAGCATCAATCGCGTCGGTGTGAGTGCACCTGCCAGTAGGCCTGTATCACCGCGAAAAGGAACGCCGTGCTGATACCGAACAGCAGCACACCGTTCACCGCTTCTAGTGCGCTTATCATCTGAAACCGGGGCGGCAACGTTAATCCCGGTATTTCGAACGTGGTCATGCTGGCAAGCGCATAGACCGACGCTTCCGTGAACGAGTCGAACGCGCCGAGCCACCGATATGCCGATGCCCACAACACGCCCTCCAGCCCGTGCAGAGCGGCCAAGATCAGCGCGACGGCTCCAATGTGGCCGATCACGGTCGGAATCGCCCGCAGCCAATCAGGCTTCTGCTTGTCGACCCCGACCCGAATGCTCGTTTCCAGGCCGAACGCCATCAACACCACCGCGGTCGTGTGGATCGCGATGGTCAACACGATGAGCGAAAGGCCCAGGCTCCAACTCGAAAGATCCACCCGTCTTCCCTACCATCGGCCACATCGGCAGACGGCCACAACTACCGAAGTTGATTGGGGCTGCAGTGGCCAGGGTTGATGGGCCTGCTGGGTGCGGGCTTAGGAGCAAACCCGCGCTGGGCTCACGGTCGACTCAGACCAGCCTCGGAGCGACTACGTGCCTGTGCTGAAGGGTATACAGGGCCATATTGGTTGGAGGCCGCCCGGCGCGGGCGTCGGCGCCCTATCTGGGGAGGTAAGCCATGGGCGACTTCGGGATAGCGGGTCTTTGGCTGCTTCTGGCGTTGGCCCTTGTCGTGTCGGTATTGGTCGCGGCGGGCAGTTTGTGGCTGGCGGATCGCACCCTCCCCAAACCGACTCCGACAGGGCACAACGGGGCGCTGTCGCCGTTCATGACCTGTGTCGGCCTCGTTTATGGCGCTCTGCTCGGATTCACCATCGTGGTCGCGTGGGAGCAGTTCTCCTCCGCTGAGGCCAACGTCTCCAACGAGGCGTCCACTCTTATCACGATGTATCGGCAGACCGTCGGCATGCCCGTCCCAGAGCAGACCCAGATGCGGGAGCTGCTCCGCAATTACACGAAGGCGGTCGAGGGCCCCGAATGGGAGAACGCAATACGCGCTGGCAGTGGAACCGAAAGCGCGCGAGACGCGCTCAACGAGATGTACAGGGTGCTCGGCAGTGAGCAGTCCAGCGTCGCGTCGAGCCCGATAAGTCAGAAGTTTCTCGACCAGCTGACCACTTTGGCGTCGGAGCGGAATCAGCGGATCCTGGACGCCAAACCGCGAATACCCGGCTTGCTGTGGACGGGGCTGCTTTTCGGCGGTGTCGTACTGCTGGCGCTCGGCGGTTTCATGCGCCTGGGGAGCGTACGTGCGCATCTAGGCCTGCTGAGCGCGGTCGCCGTCCTGCTCGGCTTGCTGCTGTTCATCGTCTTCTGGCTCGACCATCCCTTCGGGAACCAGCTGGGCGTCACTTCCGCACCGTTTGAGCGATCACTGAGCGTTTTCGACTCAATCGACCGTGGGACATGATCAGGCAGTAAGCCCCTCACGGGTGATGTACCCGCGGCCGTCGACCCGTGGCGGTGCTACTTCGCGAGCAGCCAGTGGTAGAGCTCGAATGAGGCCTGCTCGACCCAGCCGCGCTGCAGCTTTCCGTCGTCGCCCACTGTCCAGACGGCGGTGCCGGTCATCGCGATCGGCTTGCCGTTGGGTTCCGTGCCGAGAATGCCGTTGTTGGTCCCCGTCAGCACCCATCGGGACGTGACGCGGGTGCCGTCCTCGTTCTGGAATGTCTCGATGGCGTCGACGTGTAGGTCGTTCACGTGGTCGAGGAACTCTTTGACCCAGTGCTTGACGTTGTCTTTGCCAGAGATTTCCTGGCCGCCTGCCTCGATGACGACGTCGTCGGCCACGTACCGGTCGACGGCATCGGGTTCGTGGGCGTTCCAGACGTCGTCCCAGAACGCTGTGACAATCTCCGTTGATCGCATGTTTGCACGATCCCACTCGCAAGCACCACCCGCAGGTCTTTCGACCAGGACTCAAGATCGTGAACGCAACTGGACCTTGAGGGGATTGATTAGCTGTCGACGTGCCCAGGGGTGGGGAATTACGTGACGGACAACCCCCCAAATCTGAGAATTAACGTGACCGCTGACAATAAGATATCGGTGTGCAGCGAATCGGTGCGGACGCGCCGTCGCGGCTGCGAAGTGGTTCACTGCGCACGACAACACTGCGCGACTAGATCCGGATACGGTGGCCGTTGAGCCTTCGGTTCCGCCGCGGCGGCCGAGACAGCAGAACGATGCTTCACCGCACGAAGCTGTGCGGGCGCACTGGCGTGAGGTGGTTCGCCGCGCACGACCGGTTGACAACACTGAGCGACTAGATCTGGATGTTGACAACACCGGGCGACTAGATCCGGATACGGGGGCCACTAAGCCTTCGGTTCCGGCGCGGCCGCCGGGACAGCAGAACGATGCTTCACCGCACGAAGCGGTGCGGGCGCACTGGCGTGAGGTGATTCGCCGCGCACGACCGGTTGACAACACTGCGCGACTAGATCTCGATGTTGACAACACAACGCGACTAGAACCGGATACGGGCGCCACTAAGCCTTCGGCTCCGACGCGGCCGCCGGGACAGCAAATCGATGCTGCACTGCACGAAGCGGTGCGGGCGCGCGGGCCCGGCGGTGACGTGGTTCGCCGCGCACGACCGGTTGACAGCGCGGCGCGACTTCGGAGGGGGCCCGTTAAGCCTTTGGTTCCGCTGCGGCGACCGGGACAGCAGTACGTTGCTGTACTGCCCGAAGCGGTGACTGTTGACGAGGCAAATCTTTGGGGGCTCCGCGTCAAGCGGACTGCCGTGGCGTTCGGTGCCGTTCTCCTCTTCGTCGCGTTAGTGGTCTTCAGTGGGCAGCCCTTCCGGGGCGACGACCAACCCGCGCCGCAGCCGTCGGTGCCGTCAGCCAGCGGTGACGGGTCATCTGCCGCGACGCAGCAAGAGCAACCGGCACCGGGTGCGCGTCCCGAGGGCTCATCCGGCGGCACACTGCCACCGGCCCAAGGCGTGCAAGCGTTGCCAGGCGGCACTGAGACGCACGCACAGCCAATGCCGCCCGAGCAGCGCGAGAATCGTTCGTCGTCGTGGCCGCAGCTCCTCCTTAACGGCGTGCTGGTGGTCCTGTCGCTGGGGTTGTTCACGGTCGCCGGTACCACCCTGTGGTGGATGCTGCACGCGTGGCGCAGTCCGGACGCGTTGGCAGCGACTGGTTTTCGGCGTCGAGCAGCTGGTGCTCCTCGGTCGTTCTCATTGCTGTTACCGGCTCGCCACGAACAGGATGTCCTCGGGGACACGATCGACGCGCTGGGTCGGCTCGACCACCCCAAGTACGAGGTGATCGTGATCATCGGTCATGACGACCCGGAGACAGAATCTGTCGCGCGTGAGGCGGCGGCACGCTACCCGCGCATCGTCAGGGTGGTCATGGACTACCACCTGCCCAAGAACAAGCCGAAGGCGCTCAACACCGCACTGCGCAAATGCCGGGGCGACATCGTCGGGGTCTTTGACGCCGAGGACGAGGTGCATCCGGGGCTGCTGCGTCTGGTCGAAGCGCGGTTCGAGGAGTCCGGCGCAGATGTGGTTCAGGCGGGCGTGCAGTTGATGAACGTCCAGACGAATTGGTGGTCGCTGCGCAACTGCCTCGAGTACTACTTCTGGTTCCGCTCCCGCCTGCATTTCCACGCCGAGAAACGGTTCATTCCGCTTGGGGGCAACACCGTGTTCACCCGCACCGAGCTGCTGCGGGAAGTGAACGGCTGGGATCCCGACTGTCTGGCCGAGGACTGCGAGATCGGCGTGCGGTTGTCCACCCGGGGTGCAGTCGTGGCCGTCGCCTATGACCCGCAAGCGGTAACCCGGGAAGAGACCCCCGGTTCGATCCGTGCCCTCGTGAAGCAGCGCACCCGCTGGGATCAAGGTTTTCTGCAGGTGCTCCGCAAGGGTGAGTGGCGCAAGCTGCCCAGCCGCAGGCAACGCTGGTTGGCCCGCTACACGCTGGCGATGCCCTTCCTGCAGGCGGCGACGGGCGTGTTGTTGCCGCTGTCGATAGCGTCGATGTTCCTGCTGAAGGTTCCGGTGCCGATTGCGTTGGTGACGTTTATCCCGCTGGCGCCGACGCTCGTCACTGTGGCGGTCGAGTCTGCCGCACTCGGTGAGTTCGGACGGGAATTCGGCATCCGAATACGTGCTCGTGATCAAGCGCGACTATTGCTGGGCACCTTTCCGTACCAGCTGCTCCTTGCGGCCGCCGCGGTGCGGTCGGTGTGGCGTGAGAGCCGCGGGCACGGAGGCTGGGAGAAGACCACTCACACCAACGCCCACCGCACCACCACGCCCGAGCGGCCGGTTCCGGCATGAGTCGTTCATCCCGCCTGAATCCGTCGATCCCGATACTCGGGATCCTGTTGATGCTCACCGCGACGCTGCGGTTGATCAACCTTACGGGGTCGCCCGCCCGACTTCCCGACGAAGGCACGTATATGGCCCAGGCCTACGCCATCGCCGAATGGGGAGAACTCGCCCACTACACCTACTGGTACGACCATCCGCCGGCCGGCTGGCTGCAGTTGGCACTGTGGACGTCGATTTCAGGTCCCGACTTCGGGGGCAACGCGGTCGCTGCCGGGAGATACCTGATGGTCATCGTCGCCGTGATCACCGCCGCCCTGCTGTGGGCCCTAGCGCGCCGAATCGAAATGTCGCGGTGGGCAAGCGCGGCCGCGGTCGCCGTCTTCGCGCTGTCTCCGTTGGCAATCTCGTTCAGCCGCACGGTATATCTGGACAATCTCGCCACCGCGTGGGCGCTGGGCGCCCTGGTGCTTGTGTGCTCACCCCGGTACCGGCTGTCGGCAATGTTCGGCGCCGCAACATGTTTCGGCATAGCGGTGTTGACCAAGGAGACCATGCTGCTGCTCCTGCCGATGTTCGCCTGGCTGGTCTGGACCAGGACCGCGCCGGTGACCCGCCGCTACGCACTCGCCGTGTTCGTCGCTGTGTTCGGCGTGGTGGTGAGCACGTACGTCTTGATGGCCGTCCTGCGTGGTGAGCTGGTCCCCGGACCCGGACACGTCAGTCTGTGGGAGGGCATCAGGTTCCAGTTGTGGGAGCGCGCGGCCGGCGGCGCGCTCGATGATCCCAGTTCGCTCAAACGCCATACCGTTGACGAATGGTTCAAACTTGATCCGGCCCTGCCGTTTCTGGCCGTCCCGATCGCCCTGGCCGCACTGTTCGTCAAGCGGCTGAGGCCGTTCGCGGTCGGGTTGGTGATACTCATCGCCACGATTCTCCGTCCCGGACACCTGCCGGTGCCGTTCATCCTGTCCGCGCTGCCGTTGACAGCGCTTGTGGCCGCGGGCACCGGCGAGGTGGCGCTGCGCCATCTGTTCCGCCCCGTCGAGCAGCGATCGGTTGCCCTGCGGCGCTTGCGGATTCCGGCGCTGGCCGCCGGGGCGCTGATCGTGTCCATCGCCGTGTCGCTCTGGCTGCCCACCTATCAAGGCTTGATGGAGTCCGACGATGATGCGTCGATGCGGCAGGCGCAACGGTGGATCGAGCAGAACGTGCCAAAGACCGACCGTCTGATCGTCGACGGTGCGTTTTGGGTGGACCTGGTCCGGGACGGCCGCGACCGGCGCAATGTCGTGTGGGCCTACAAGGTGGACACCGACGCGCAGGTGCAGGGCTGGGCGCCCAACGGCTGGACCGACTACGAGTGGGTCGTGTCGACGGCATCCTTGCGTGACAACATGCCGCCGACCGGTGTGCTCACTGACGCGGTCGCGCACTCACAACCAGCAGCGATTTTCCGCTCGGGCAGGACGCGAGTCGAGGTGCTCCGTGTCGACAATGGCGCACCGACCTCGAAACCCCCGTCGCCCGCGGCGCCGGCGTTCGGAGGGCAACTCGCGGCCCGCCTTGCCGGTGCGACCGATCCGGATGTGCTCGCGGTCCTGCAGTCTCGGACGGTGGATCAACGTGTGCTTGCGACCCTGGCGGTGATCGCTGCGACGCAACCCGTTCGGGTCGAGGACATTTCGACTACCGAAGGCGAAGACGACACCGCAACACCCCGACGCGATATCACGCTGGGGGGCCCGCGCCACCGGCTACAAGGTGTGGCGGCATTCTTCGAACGCCAAGTGGGCCTGTTCGCAGTGCAGTCCGTGGATCTGACCGCCGAGGGACTTAAAGTCCGATTTCCGTTGCGCACCAAGGAGATCGGTCTGGGCACGGGTCCGCCGCCGATGCAGGGCGGTCCGGCCGCGCTGCGGGTGGCGGACCTGCGCCGCAGCCGACCGGCCGAGCAACTCAACCTCGTGCGCATCGACGGCACCGCGGCCGGCTCGCTTGAGACGAGCGACGACGCGAATCCGTCGGGCTATCGGTCGATGCCCGCGGGGACGTACGTGGTGGTGACGAACCGTGTCGGCGGAGGTGAGCCGGTTATCCGTCAGGTAGTCACGCTCCATCCAGGGGTGACCTACACGCTCGCACTGTTCTCCGCGGCCGAATCCAGCCAGGTCGCGGTGCAACTCGCACCGGACGGCCCGCCCACCGGCCCGACGCCCGACTCCGCGGTGCGGATGCTGCATGCTGCCAGTGCTGCGGGATCCGTCTACCTGGCGCTGGTAGCACCCGGCGCGGTCGAGCCGATGGTGCTGGCGAACCAAGTTGGGTACGGGCTGATCACTGGGTATGCCGCGGTGCCCGCGGGGCAGTACGAAGCGGTGGTGAGTGCAAACGGCCGGGAATGGCGTCAACCCGTTGAATTCCTCGCGGGCGAGCCGATGAGTCTCCTGCTCACCGACGGGCCCGACGGTCCCGTGCTGCGGACGCTGCGGGATGTTGCGGAGGCCCCCGCCGCGCTGAATCCCCCGACGTTGACGATGCCCGCGAGCGGAAGTTCGGTGGAGAAAACCACAGCGAAAACGCCTGCGAGTGAACGCTCTTACGGAAGGCGGATCGTGGTCGTACTGTGCGCCGTCGCCATCATGGGCGCAGCGGTCCTGATGGCAAGGGCGCGACCGACGCGGCGGCCGGGACAACAGAACGATGCGGCGCTGCACGCCGGGCGCGGCGGTGAGGTGGTTCGCCGCGCACGACCGGTTGACAACACTGCGCGACTACCTAGGCGGGTCGTTAAGCCTTCGGTTCCGGGACAGCGAAACGATGCTGCACCGCACGAAGCGGTGCGGGCGCGTGGGCGCGGGGAGGTAGTTCGCCGCGCACACCCGGTTGACAACACTGCGCGACTAGATCTCGATGTCGACAAGACTGCGCGACTACCAAGGGGGGCCGTCAAGCCTTCGGTTCCGCTGCGGCGGCCGGGACAGCACAACGATGCTGCACCGCACGAAGCGGTGCGGGCCCGCGGGCGCGGCGGGGAGGTAGTTCGCCGTGCACGACCCGGTTGACAACACTGCGCGACTACCTGGATAAGGGTGGCCGTGAAGCTTTCGGTTCGGCGGGAGCCCAGATGAAGAGGCAACTGAAAACCGCGTCGGCAATCGCGCTCGTGCTGGTGTTGATGGTCGGCGCCGGCTGGTGGATCGCGAACGCCATCGATCCGCGGCTGGATGCGGCCGACATCGCCGGCCTGCGGGAGGACACGGCGCGTATCGCCGGCCAGAAGTTCCTGGATGAGTACGTCGAACCCGACGGGCGGGTCGTGCGACGTGACGAGGGCGGTGACGTCGTAAGCGAGGGACAGGCCTACGGGATGCTCATCGCTGTGGCGGTCGGTGACGAGACTCGGTTCCGGTCGATATGGAAGTGGACGAAGACTCACCTGCGCCGCGCCGACGGCCTGCTGGCCTGGCGGTGGGCCGATAACAAGGTCACCGGTGTCAACAGCGCCGCGGATGCCGATCTCGATGCGGCGCGGTCGTTGGTGTTGGCCGGCCGACGCTTCAATGCGCCGGAGCTCACCAAGGACGGCAGACGGCTGGGCGTGGCGATCCTGGAGACCGAGACCGTCGCCGTCGGCACCGGGGCCGCCCCTCCGAGCGATGTGAATCCGCCGGGTACCTGGGTGGCCGGATCGGGGCGCACGCTGGTCGGCGGAAACTGGGCTAGGACGGCGCCGTACGTCGTCAACCCGGGGTACTTCAGTCCTCGCGCCGAATGGGAACTCTTCGAGGCATCGGCCGACCGGCGGTGGACGGACATCACCCGCACCCAGCGGGTCCTGGGCTGGCAGCTCATCGGGACCGGGATGCTGCCGCCCGACTGGGCCACCGTCAGTGAAGTCGGCCATGCCGTGCCCACCAGACCCGTCACCGGGGGGCCCATACGCTTCGGTCTCGACGCCGCGCGCCTACCAGTCCGGTTCGCAGAATCCTGCGATCGAGAGGACCGAGCCCTCGCGGGTGCGATGCGCCCCGTCCTCACTGCGCCGGGTGAAGTTCCCGCGTTGCGCAACCTGAATGGGTCGGCTGCCAGCAATTGGCAGCATCCCGTCGCCCTGGTCGCCGCCGCGGCCACCGAACAGGGCGCCGGCAATCCCAACGGCGCCGTCGAGCGCCTTGACGCGGCGGCGCAACTCGAGCAGCGGTCTCCGACCTATTACGGCGCCGCCTGGGTGGCGCTGGGCCGCATAATGCTGACCACGTCGCTGCTCGGCGAATGCCCGGTGGCCGGCTGAGCGTTTCGGTCACCGCGATCGTTACCGATGGCGATCCGGCGCATTGCGGCTCCCCGCCATTCTCCGGGTATTACCCGCCCGGTTCGCCGTAAGTCCAGCTAATTCCACCCTAATCACCGTCGTCGTCGTCGCCATCCCGGGAGCCACCGCGGCCCCACGGCGGCTTCTTCGGACCCGGGTTGTAGTAGGGGGGTGGCTGAAGAATCGGTGGCAGCCACTGGATGACCGGCGGCGGTATCCCCGGCGGAATCACAACGGGCGGCGGAGCGGCCGGCGCGGGTTTTGGCGCCACCGGGGCGGGCGCAGCGTTGCGCACCACTACTCGCGGTGGCGGGGCGGGCGGAACCATCAGCCGTGCCGTGGCGGCGGCAGCCGGTGGTGCCGCCGGAGCGGGGGCAGGGACCGTCTTGGGCACCTGCTGCGGCGCGACGGGCGGCGCACTCTGCGCCGCGGGAGGCGGCGCCGCAGCATCCGGATGCACCGTCATCTCGCCCGAGCCTTGATCCACGGTCGGCTCGATAGCGATCACCATTGCGATGGCCAGTGCCGTCACTCCCGCTATGAAGATGGCGCTCAGCGAGCTGCCCACTAACAGGAAGGGCTTGCTGCGTTCCGGCATGACGTCGGAGTCCGAAGCGATGTCGGCGGTGTCCAGGGATGAGTCGGCGTGGCCAAGGAACGTGGTGGCGTCATCGGCCAGGGCTAGCGTGTAGGCCGTGGTTCCGTCGAGATCTTGTGAGTAGGCCAGGCCGACGGTGGACGCGTCGAAGCGCGGCGCATTCGCCGACGCCAGCGCTGCGCCGCGCGCCAACGCCAGCTGGGGTTCTTCAGGGGCGATGACGGGCACCGAGACAAGGTCCTTCAAATGTGCCTTGACCGCGGTGACGTCCACATTGGAGCCAACGACGAACATGCCCTGGGGCATCGATTTCTCGGCCTCCAGGCTGGTGACCATCTCGGTCAGCACGGCGATCGTGTCCGCACCGTGCAGACCTTGGCTCAATACCTTTACCACTGAGCCATCGGGGGTTTCGACGACTGCCAGCGTCGCGGTGTCGCGCTCGACGAACATCAGTGCGGTCTTGTCGTAGCCCACCGCCCGGCCGACCGCCTGGGCGAGCGCCGCGGCGGCGTGCAACTCCGAAACCAGCAGCACATCTTCGATGCCGCGGGCGACCAATGCCTCCCGCAGTACGGCCGCTTGGGCGTGGTCAGTCCAGCTCACCCCGGTCGACACCAGACGGTGGCCGGCGGCGATCGCGCCCTCCTGGGTACCCAGGACCGCGGCGATGACGTGATCGGATGCGCTCGACGTTGCCGAGCCGTCGATGGCGGTGATGTCGAAGACGTCGCGCTCGACGATGACACCGTCTGCCTTTTCGCCCTCAACGAGTGCGATGCTGACCGTCGTGGGTGTCATCGACACACCAAGTACGATCTCCACCGCCCCTCCAACACATTTGCTAGGCATATCCGGATCTCGGGGGAGCGCGTCCCACGCAAGCCGTAAATGTCCTTCCACCCATCGCCGCTGACCACTTCCGGCGGGTCATTTCGACGTGGGCTCGCGCTTGCCCTGCGAGAAAAACACTACTCGCTCAGTCCAGTCCTGACGCTGGATGCGGAGAGATTGTTGTGATCCTGCCGGGCCTCCATCGATGCGGTCGAGGCGCTGCGGCCGACCGAAGAATTCCGTTGCGCGGCAGTGCTTTTGTGGGTGTTGCGTGGCGGGCGGATCATCCAGCTAGCGCTTAGGTGTGTGGTTCTGCCGATCCGGTATGAGCTGGCATCTGGCATTCGGGTCCGAACAGCGGGACCCAGTTTCCGAAATACCAGAAGCCCCACTGCCGCAAGCCACCGTCAAAGGCGGGGGAGACCGTCTGGCCGCCGTACTGGAACGGCGGGGGAGGCGGAGCATCCGGTCAACGCCCTGCTCGACCGGCTGCCGGACCTCCGTCTGGACCCGAGCGCGCCGGCGCCGGAGATCAAGGGTGTGGCGTTCCGCTCGCCGGCGGCGCTGCCGGTTGAGTTCACACCTGCCTAGTCGCGCATCGTGGAGCATCGTCGCGGATTCGTTGATCAACGGTGAGGTCGATGCGATGTCGGCGGATTCGCCGCTGACGGGGTTCGCGATCAAGCTCAGCCGAGGCGTGCTCGAGCCGGCGACACGATTGCGCCCGACTCTTCCGCCGGAGACCATGGGGAATGGCCGGCTACGTGAACGTCCGGGCCTATGCCGAGCTCAACGACTTTTTGGGAACCCAGTCGCGCGGCGTAACCGTGCGCCGTCCGTTCCGGACCCATCAGACGGTGAAGGACGTTCTGGAGGCGATGGGCATTCCGCACACCGAGGTCGATCTCATCCTGGTGAACGGGAGTGCGGAAGATTTCGCTTATCGGCCGACTTCCGGTGACCGCATCGCCGTGTACCCGGTGTTCGAGGCGCTCGACATCGGGTCCACGGCCCGGCTGCGGCCGGTGCCGCTGCGTGATCCGCGCTTCGTCATCGACGTCAACCTCGGTCGGCTGGCGCGGCTGCTTCGAGTGCTCGGGTTCGACGTGTGGTGGTCCAGTGACGCCGATGACCAGGCCCTGGCCGATGTCAGCCTGGGCCAGCAGCGGATCCTGCTGACCCGAGACCGTGCTCTGTTGAAGCGTCGCGCCATCACGCATGGCTTATTCGTCCACTCCGACCACCCCGAGGAGCAGACGCTCGAGGTGATACGGCGACTGGACCTGCGGCAACGGCTGGCGCCGTTCACGCGGTGCGTGCGGTGCAACGGCAGGCTGGTCGCCGTTACCAAGGAAGAGGTGATCGACCACCTCAAGCCGTTGACCCGCCGGTATTACAACGATTTCAGCCGCTGCGCGGAGTGCGGACGGATCTACTGGCCCGGGTCGCATCGCGCAAGGTTGTTCAATTTCGTTGAAGGACTCCGCGACCAGCTCTGATCAACGGCTCGCGCGGTGAGCTGTCCGCCAAGGAGCGCTACTCGATATTTTCCTATCGGCGATACCGAATTAAGGTACTCCGCCACTTATGACCGACACAACGGTCGCCACATAGCTTTGGCGCATCAACGACGATGCCCGGTCCCGCAACGGGCCGGCATCGAAAAATGAGGCGGCGCCAAGCATGGTGAACCAGATCGTCTACCAGACCGTTGAACTCGATAGCGGCGCCGCGTAACTGAATCGCCCGACCGGGGCATTACAACAGGATAGCCCGGCAGCAAACCCGCCGCCGCAGGCGCGAGGGGCCGCGCGGTCAACTACATGATCACCGATCCGGAGCCGATGGTTTCTTCGGCTTGAATATTGCGCTTTGGGAGACAAGCGAATCCGCAGGAAGAGCAACTAAGTGCACCCAAAGAGCGGATCGGCGGAGAGAACGCGAAGGCCTCTGTAACGAGTGACAGACGAACCGAAGTAGCAAATACCGCTCCTCTGTCACATGAACACAAGAAAGGCACAGAAATGAAAAACATCCTCTTCACCTCACTCGCAGCGGGCGCATTGGCGTCCGCCGCGCTCGGACTGGCCGGAACCGCTACCGCCGCCCCGTCCGGCCCATCGCCCGTCGATGACACCATCAGCCAACTGCAGGCGCAGGGCTTCGAGGTGGTCGTGAGCCGCGTCGACAGCGCCGCGGTGGACCAGTGCACGCTCAACGCGGTTCGCCCTGGCCAGACGTTCTCGCGCACCGACTCCGGTGTGCCTGGAGCCCAAGACGACCTTGTTACCACGGTGACCAACAAGACCGTCTACGTCGACGTCACCTGCTGACACCTGATCCGCACTTACACGTCGGGCGCCCGCAATGGGAAACTCCTGGCCCAAGACGGCTACACGCGCCGGCGTGTAGCCCACCATGTGTTCCCCTTAGGGCTTCGGCGCTATGCGATACCGCCAATCCTGTTGGCTGGGTGGATGTCTCAGCCAACCGCGTAACAAAGCGCGACGCCGGCCCGGTTACTGAGCCCCTACTCGTCGCGTCACGTCCCTGTCAACGGCGGTTGCAATGTCATGGACGAGCCTCGAGTGCCATTGCTTGTGCGCCTCCAGGTCTGCGGTTAGCGCGTGACAGTCTGGGCACTCCTGATGGGCGGAGGTCTCGTGCTGGGTTTGCTCCACGGTGCTGCACCTCCTCGCAGAAATGGGGGTCTGCCTCCACTGTGGCACGAACCAGACCCCTCTTCGGCTACCCGGCGTCCAACGACGTGGCTACGCGGGTGGTTCTATCTCGTGGCCGGCATCGCCGCGTTGTCCCTGCTCGTCGCGGTGGGCATCTACATGCTCGGCAATGCGACCTCGGCGCGTGCTGCAGGCACTACCCAACAGGCCAAACGGGCGACGACATAAATCAGCAAGACACCAGAGCATCGGACGGCGCGGCGTCGCGCTCAACCGTGAGGCGTTGGTGCAGGCGCGAAGCGGGCTGATTAGGCGCCGGGGCGGCTTCACCATGTCGATTGTGGCGTGGGTCACGATCACGGTGCCGGTGTGCCTCGCGACGACTCGACTTGTTGCGCCTTGCCGCTGGCCTGCGATTTCGCCGACAACAGCCTCGTTCAAATCGTCTGTCGTCGATTCCCGTTGGGGCAGAGGGGCTCTCAGGAGTGGAAGCAGCGCGGGGTTGTTGGTGTCACACCGCCGCCGATACAGGAACCCGGGTGGCGCCTCGGTGTTTCGGGTAGAGGATCCAGGAGAATCGAGTACCCCACTACTCTCGTGCGCGGCTGCTCTCGTGATGAACATAGCCCCATGTTCGGAGTGTTCTTGACCCATAGTGCCGCGCAGGCGGTTCACGCGCTGAGGAGTGGAACACCTCGCGCCCAGGGAGGTTGGGTCAAAGGATCGTGCCTCGTCCGCGAGGGCGTGCCAACCGACCGCCGTCATGCCGCGTTGAAGCAACGTACGACCCGCCACTGCGGGGGCACCGAACATGAGCGATAACGTTCGGCAGCTCGCCTCACGCGCATTTTCACGGCGACTGGCCGCGGCGGACATTTTGCGACCAAGCATGTTGCGCCGCAGCGTGTCTCGCCTCGATTCCCATGAGCCCATTTGCGGGCCCTCAGCGATGACCGCGTCAGGTTTCCCCGATCCATACTGCGTGATCGACGCGCTTCTTGGTCCGCTGAGACTGACGTTGCCGCTCCCGTCGTTCACGCTGCCCGAAGTCGCCCCCGTTGGCCGCCTTCCGCACGGGCGCGTGGTAGAGCTTTCCAATCGTGGCAGCACCTATGTTGTGGATTCCGGCCCAACTGCCGGCGGTCCGACGTTTGTATTGCTCCACTCGCTGGCGTGCACCGGGCTGTTGACGTGGTATCCGTCATTGGAGATGATGCGTCGCTTCGGGCGTGTGGTGGTTGACGAGCGCTGCCACGGCTCGGGTATCGCCTCGCCACGTTTCCAGCTGGAGGACTGCGCCGACGACGTCGCCGCGTTGGCCGACGAGCTCGGCATCGAAACGTTTATCCCGGTGGGTTTCTCGATGGGATCACTGGTGGCGCAGCAGGTGTGGCGGCGCCACCGAGACAGGGTCGACGCCTTGGTGCTCTGCGCCGCGGCAGCGACATTCGGCCGTGCCACCCATGAGCGGCTCGCGACCGGTGTCTTCGCCGCGCTGCTAGAGGCTTTCGGCCCGCAGCCCGGGCGGCCCGACCCGGCGGGGCTGTCCGTCGTCGACGACAT
>CAWKCR010000010.1:0-270481 GCA_963848185.1 uncultured Actinomycetota bacterium | reverse complement strand
CTGATCTTCGGCGCCCTGACGGTCGGCATCGTTTCGGGCATGAACATTCGGGAGATCTCATCGCCTCATTCGCCAACAGATCGGGACCCACCGCGGCCGGCGTGCGGCATCCTGATCGCCCTCGGCGCGATGTTCGCCAAGCTTCTTGGCGGATTCCGGTGGCGCCGACGAAATCGTCGACACCATCGTCGTTCACGCGTCGACCACGCGCATTGCCATGGGCGATGGCGTTGAGTCGGGTCGATCATCGGGCTGCCGATGTTCTTCGAGATCAGGCCAGTGCTGCTGATGCCGGTGATCTATGTCGTAGCCAGGGCGATCTCGCAACTGTCGCTGATCACCGTCGGCGTCCCCCCGCATGGCCGGGCTGTCGGCCATGCACCGGACTGGTGCCGCCGCACCCCGGCCCGCTGACCGCGATCGATCTGCTGGGCGCCGACCTCGGCATCACGCTGGCCCTCGGTGCCGCGGTGGCGATCCCGACGGTGATCATCGCGGGTCCGTTGTTCGGCAAGCTGGCGGGTCGGTGGGTGGTCCTCGACGTCCGCACCGGTTCGACCCCGACGAGTTCATCCCCGCTTCGCAGCTCGGCCGCCACGCGAGCCTGTCGGCCGCGCCGTGACCAGCGCCGCGCCGACAGCGCGACGTCGTTCGGTCTGACCATGTTCAGTGTCCTGCTGCCGGTCGGATTGATGATGGGCAAGGCCCTGGTCGACATCTTCATCGAAGACAAGGCAACGTCGTCCGCCAGATCTTCGACACCCTGGGCCGCCCGCTGATGGCGCTGCTGATCGCCGTCATCGTGGGCGATCTTCACCCTGGGTAGGGCGCAGCGATGACCCGCGAACAGGTCGCCAAGTGCATCGACGCGTCGTTGCCGCCGGTCGCGGGCATCATCCTGATCGTCGCCGCCGGTGGTGGCTTCAAGCAGCTGCTGATCGACACCGGCATCGGTACGAGCTCTGGCCGATGGCGACGGCCGCGAACATTTCCGTCATCCTGCTGGCCTGGGTGCTCGCCGTCCTATCCGGCTGGCGACCGGCTCGGCGACGGTCGCGCCACCATTACCGCGAGCTCGCTGATGCTGGGACTGGTCGAAGGCATGAGCACCGGCGAGGTCTCGCTCTCGTGCTCGCGGTGGGCGCCGGCTCGCTGTTCTTCTCCCACGTCAACGACGCCGGATTCTGGCTGGTGAAGGAGTTCTTCGGCATGTGCGTCGGACAGACCATCAAGTCCTGGTCCGTCATGGAAACCATCCTGTCGGTGTCGGGCTGGTCCTGGTGCTCCTTCTGGGACTGGTGATCTGACCCCACGACTGTGGGTCGGGCATGCGAAACCCCCGAGATGGTCAAACGTTCCTGGACAGCTCGCGCCTCCACTCACGAGGTACCGAAGGCCTGAGCCTCCGCTCAACCCTCGCCCGCCAGAAAGGCACGTACCATGACCGCTGCTGTGAACACCACGCTGTACATGCGCCGGATCGCAACCTGGCGCTGGAGTTGGTGCGCGTCACCGAGGCCGGGGCGATGGCCGCCGGCCGTTGGGTGGGTCGCGGCGGCGAGGAAGGCGGCGACGGTGCCGCCGTCGACGCCGTGGTTCAACTCGTCTCCTCGGTGTCGATGCGCGGGGTCGTCGTGATCGGCGAGGGCGAGAAGGACGAAGCGCCGATGCTCTACAACGGCGAGGAGGTCAAGGCAACGGGGCTCCACCCCGACTGCGACTTCGCCGTCGACCCCGTCGACGGCACCACATTGATGGCCCCGGGCATGCCAAACGCGGATCTGTCGGTGCTCGCCATCGCCGAGCGCGGCGCGATGTCAGACCCCTCCGCGGTGTTCTACATGGACGATCTCGCCGTCGGGCCCGACGCCGCCGACGCTATCAACATCACCGCCCCGGTATCGGAGAACCTCCGCAGACTGGCCCAGGCGGAGGACTGCTGGGTCTCCGATCTGACCGTGTGCATTCTGGATCGCCCCTCGCCACGCCGAGTTCGCGTGCGCAGGTCCGGGCGACCGGCGCCCGGATCAGGCTGATCTCCGACGGCGACGTCGCCGGCGCCATCGCGGCGGCGCGACCGGAGTCGGGCACCGACATGCTGATCGGGACCGGCGGGACGCCCGAGGGCATCGTCGCCGCGGCCGCCATGCGATTCGTCGGGTCGAGTGTCCTGCAAGCGCGGCTGGCGCCCGCCGATGACGCCCGAACGGCAGAAGGCGATCAACGCCGGGCACGACCTCGACCGGATTCTGTGGACCGAGGACCTGGTGTCGGGGGAGAGCGTGTTCTTCACCGCCGCCGGTGTCACCAACGGCGACCTGCTGCGCGGTGTGCGCTACAGCAGCGGCGGCGCCCCACGCCCCGTCGATGGTGGTGCGCTTCTCCAAGTCGGGCACCGTTCGGGTCATCGAGGCCTACCACCGCCTCGACAAACTCCGCCGATACGCCAGCATCGAGTTCACCGGCGACGCCAACGCACCGGCGCCGATGCCATAAACCCCCCCCCCATCGTCGAAACCGACGAGGACGAGTACGACTCGATGTTTACGATCAGCGCCAAGGCCGCCGATTTCTTCATTAAAGAAGAGGCCGGCAGGCGCCTCAACGGCGGAAGGAAACCGATCGCATGGGTCGACTCGCCTGCTGGCTGCGTGCACAGACGCGTTCGAACTACGCCGGCGGCAAAAGCCCCGTCGAGCACTTCACCCGCGTCGCATCCAAAGAGGATTTCGTCGGGTTGGCATATCACCTCCCTGGTAAGCATAGGGAACCCGATCCCGACTTCCGATTTTGTCCCACCGGGGGCATCGACCTGTCCGGTGCCCCGGACTCCCTCGCCCTGCCCAACGTCGCCTGCGTAGGCGGCTCGTGGATCACCCCGAAGGAACGCCGTGGCCGCGCGCCGGACTCGGGGCCGGGATCGAGACGCTGGCCCGCGCGGCTGCGCAACTTCGCACATCCTGAGCGCTGGCGCGCTCCCGTCGCAGATATGGGATACTACAGTTGGACCTCGACAGCAATTTCGGGGCAGCCGATCCCCCGTCGGTGTGCCACAGTGACGTGCCGCTCGGCCCCGGTGGTCTTCCCTAGACCCATCCAGCCACGAAAGTGCGGTGAACACAATGGCCGTCCAACACACGACCCCGAGCAACAACCACGCGCGACGCCGCCGCCAACGGCGGCCCCCCAGACACGGCCGACCCAGACAGAACACCGGGTTGCTGGTGACGTTGCGCGCCGATGTGTCGGACGAGGACGGCGACGCCGTGGCCCAGTCCATCGAGGAGGTGCTCCTCGGGTTGTGCCGTCCGACGCTACGTCGCAGACCCGAGCGGCCGCGCCGCGGTGGAGCTCAGCGATTCCAGGTGGCGGAAGAACATCGTCCACCTCTTAGACGACGAAGGAGTCTTAGACTCCACGAGCGTCGGCAGACGCAGATCCTCACGGCACCACATCATCCAAAGACCAAGGCACGCCCCCGAGACAACGAGAGACGTCGGGGCCTTCCTCGTCCTCGCCGATATCGCCCGGATCATCGCGCAGTATCACGCGTCCGTCGGCGAGCTGGTAGGTGACACCAACGATCGCCAACGTCCCCGCGTCCAGCCGCTCGGCGACCGCGGTTGATCGGCTGCGGAGCTGCGCAGCAGTCTCACTGACCTCCCCGGCCTCGAACTCGTCGACCCGGGTCAGACCGTCGCGGCGGCCCGACAGAATGGACGGGGTCGCCCGTTCCACAACGTCGCGCACATCGCACCCAGGCACCACGCCGTCGTCGAGCGCCGACAGGGTGGCTTCCACCGCGCCGCAGCTGTCGTCGACCGGCGCCACGATGACGTACACGTCGAGCACCGTCACGGCGTACTCGATCGAGCCCAGCGCCGCCGAGCCCATGACATGCCGGACGATGCGCACCACGGTCATGTCGCAATACGCCCCTGATCGAAGATGATCTCGGCCGCGACCCGGCTGTCGGCGCAGCCGAACACCACGGCGGTGAGGGGCTGTACGCAGCGACCCAGGCTGGCCCGGTGCTCGATGCTCTGGCTGGGATGCTGCGGCTTGCCGGCGACGGAATTGGCTCGTTACCCTCCTTGAGTGCCTTCGCGGCGGTTCCCGGATTCGAGTTGGGCATGGTGGACATTTATGCCCCCGGCCCCGCACCCGACCGGTCGCCCGCCGGAGCCCAGGCAGAAGTACATGCCGTCGCGGCCCTGGGTCATGCCGTCGCACATCGCGGGCGCACCACCGGCGAACTGTGCGATGCCGCCGGCCTCGAGTACCGCCTGCTTGAGCTGGGCGGGAAACGCCCCTCGAACGGTTTGTGCGCGGACAGCATGTCGTTGTACGCCGACACGATCGCAACGTTCGGCTCGACCATGCCGCGCAGGGCTTTCTTGTCGGTCTTTCCGGAGGCGGCGAAGCCGTGCGCCAGGTTGGCGCACGCCAGCCGGCCGCGCGCCGGTCCACGGTCGCCCGCTGCAGGTCTGCTGCAGGTACGCGGCGCGGGGTGCGCGGCTTCGTTCGGTGATGCGATCGATCACGGCCTTCAGGACCGGATGGATCGTGTTACGGTGTTGCTCCTTCGTGCCAGGTACGGCCGTCGCGCTCGATGAGGGTGGTCGCATCGGTGGGACCGCTGGTTCCCGCGGGGTATCGCCGGGGGCCGCGTTCGGATTGTTGCCAGCCGACCAGGATCGGCTCGACCCAGGCCCAGGCCGCTTCGACTTCGTCGCGGCGCATGAACAGCGTCGGGTCGCCCGCCACGACGTCCATCAGGAGTCGTTCGTAGGCATCGGGGAGGGCCGCTGGAAGGTGTCGGTGTAGTTGAGGTCCAAGGACACCGTTTCAGCCGGAAACCGCCGGGTCCGGGTTCCTTGGCGGTCATGTGCAGACGCATGCCCTCCTCGGGCTGCAACTGGATGACCAGCTTGTTGGGTTCGCTCACGCCGTGGCTGTCGGGGAACATCGGGTGCGGAAAGGGTTTGAACTGGATCACGATCTCCGAGCAGCGCTGCTCCATCCGCTTGCCGGTGCGCAGATAGAACGGCACACCGGCCCACCGCCAGTTGCGGACTTCGGCCTTCACCGCGGCGAAGGTTTCGGTGCGGCTGTCGGGGTTTTCCGCGTCGTCCTTGTAGCCGGCGACGGCGACCCGTCGACCAGCCCGGGTCCGTATTGGCCGGCGACGGTGGCGCGCTCGATGTCCTGAGTTATCGGCTTGAGCGCCTGCAGGACCTTCAGCTTCTCGTCGCGGACGGTTTCGCGGTCGACATAGGTCGGCGGTTCCATGGCGACCAGGCACAGCATTTGCAGCAGGTGGTTTTGCAGCATGTCGCGCAGCGCGCCGGAGGTGTCGTAGTACCCGCCGCGGGTGCCCACGCCGAGCGATTCGGCGACCGTGATCTGCACATGATCGATCCAGCTCGAGGCCACAGCGGTTCCAGGAAGGTGTTGGCGAACCTCGTGACGAGGAGGTTCTGCACGCTCTCCTTGCCGAGGTAGTGGTCGATGCGAAAGATCTGGGATTCGGCGAATACCGCTCCGACGGCGTCGTTGATGGCACACGCGGACGCCAGGTCGCGGCCGATCGGCTTCTCCAGGACCACCCGCGACGATGCGTCGACCAACTTGTGGGTGGCCAGATGCGCGGAGATCGGGCCGGACGAGCTGGGGCGCACGCCAGATAGAACACCGGACCTTGCCCGGATCGGCCGGTAACAGGGTGGTCAGCGGGTGCCAGTCGTCGGGGTCGGCGAAATCGATGCTGGCATAGTCCAGGCGAGCGAGGAATCGGTCGAAGGTCTGCTGGTCGATCGCGTCGTGGGCGACAATCGGCCCAGCTCGCCGCGCACACTGTCGCGATAGCCAGGGATGCGAGCCCGGCGCGAGAGGCCGCGATGATGCGGGTTTCCGCAGCTAGTCGACCATCTCGGTCGCGCAGGTAAAGGGCGGGCAGAGCTACGGACGGCGAGATCGCCGGTTCCGCCGAAACAACGAAGTCACACGGTGCCACGGGGTTCGCGGTCGACATGAAATCTCCTGACTTATGTCGGGTCTCTCGAGTCAGAGCCTAGGGACCGTTTGGGGTCGGTCCCTCACCGCGGTCTGTCGTACCCCACATCCCGAATCGCGGCCCGACTATTTCACGACTCGATTCCTACTCTTGACGTCGATCTCCGCCAGCCGAGGGGAGGGGGGGGGAGAGGCGGGGGGGGGGGGGGGGGGGGGTGGGGGGAAGTAGTCGCCGCCGGAGGCCTCTACCTCACGTCGTCGGTGACCACGGCCAGCAGCCCGATGTCGGCGACCATGGCCTTGACCGAGTCCGAACGCACAATCCAGGTGTTGGCCTTGGTGAGGGTCGGCACGCGGTGGCGGCACCAGCACGCCGAGCGATTCCAGGCTGAGGGGGGGGGGGGAACCGGTCGACGTGCAGCCCGGGCAGGAACGTGATGCAGTTGCCGGAAGGGCCCGAGCAGATCAGGTTCTCTCGCCAGAGTACCCATTCCAGGGTGCGCAGCGCCTGCTGGGTGGGGGCCGGGATGGACTGGGCCTGACCCCGTTTGGCGGACACAGGGTCAGGCGGCTTGTGCCGTCTGATTGAATCGGTTTTCGTACTCGACCGGGCTGACCATACCGAGGGCCAGTGGCGTCTGTGCCGGTTGTAGACCCGCTCGATCCAGTCGCCGACGGCGCGCCCAGCGTCCGCGCGGACAGGCCACAAGTACTGGTCGTAGAACTCTACTTTCATTGTCGCCCAGAATGATTCGGCCTGAGCGTTATCCCAGACGCCGGTGCGGCCGACCGAACGGGTCAGGTTGTGCCCATGGGCGAACCGCGCCAGCTGGGCAGAGGTGTGTGGTGTTCCGCGGGAAGCGAACGCCCCGACGGGCGGGGCGCGCGAACAGAGCGTCTGCAGTATCCGGAAGGCGTTGGCCTTCATGGCCTGTGCGGTGCTGCCGATGGTGACCGCGCGCACCGCGCGTGCGGACTGGTCGTCGCCGCCGCGGACCTTACTGTAGTGGTCGACATACTCGGTAACGGCGTTGTAGGCCCCAGCGGGTGCCAGCGTTCGGTGCGATGGTGGGCGAGGAGATCCACCGTTTGACGATCACGAGGCACGGTCACGGCGGTTGCGCCTGCCGTTGACGCTCTCGGCTCAGTCAACGTCGACCGAACCTCGTTGCGAATTGGCGCATTTCGTCGAGGTCCATCGCCTGGGCGTACAACTGGGCGGCCTCGGTCTCAAACGCCTCCACGTAACGCCAGCTCAGTTGTGGCAGCGCGCTGCGCTGCCGGCCGCCGGGCGGCGACTCAGGGTATCGGCATGGCGGCGGTGACGTCCGACCAGAGCCTTTGAACGAGGCACGGGCTTTGTCCTTCACGACGGCGACGGCGACCACGTAGAACTGCTCGGCCCACGGCGCCTCCTGTGCGCGTGGGCGCGCCACGACCCCCGGTCATCCCGCTTGCATGGACAGCGGTTGTCACGTCGGCGAGAAGGGGGTGCCGGTGACGCGTTCATGACCGGTTTGATCGACGGCTCTGGGACGTTGCGCTGCTCGGCGGGCACCGTCGGGACCAAGTGCGCAATATCAGTACCGACGTACTGCGCCAGGTGATCAAGGTTGCCGCGCTGTCGGTGGCGCTCACTGTCGCACGGCCAGGCGCCGCCTACCGGATCGGGCCACCCGCGATCGGGCGGCGAACCGCTGATCGAAGTCTGACGAATCCTGGCGCTAAACCATTTCGTGAGAGGCACGACCTGAGTAGCGTGATCGAGATCACAGTTCGGGCCGCAGTCTGAACCCTTCTCAATGATCAGAGGTACCGAGCATGACGACTACCGAGCACGCCGATCAACCCCCCGAAGCGTCAGCGGAGACGGCGAAACCGAGTTTGGTGTTTCCGAAGATGTGGGTGCTATTTGGTGTACTCATCTGCTGTTTTACCGCATGGGGTGTAGCGGCCGACCTCACCACTCCCATGGTGGCGGGCTTCAAGCGCATCTTCGATATGAGTACATTCCAGGCATCGCTGGTTCAATTGGCGTACTTCGGCGCTTACTTCTTGCTGGCAATTCCAGCCGCGTTCATCAATCAGCGGTTCGGATACAAGGCTGGTCTTCTTACGGGCCTCTTGCTAGCCGCGGCGGGGGCGTTTGCGTTCTATCCGGCGAGCAAGATCATGACGTACGAAGCGTTCCTCGTTGCATTGTTTGCGATCGCCGCTGGCTGCTCGATACTTGAGACTTCTGCAAACCCATACGTCCTTTCGCTGGGTCCGGAAGAGACCGCGACACGGCGGCTCAACTTCGCGCAAGCTTTCAACCCCGTGGGCACAAACATCGGTGTGCTGCTGGCAGCCACCCTTATCCTGCCGAAGTTGGACGAGCCGGTGAACGTGGCCAATCTGACCCCCGCGGAGGAGCAGACGATCCGCGCCGGTCAACTGGGTGCGGTGATGGGCCCGTATCTCGGTCTCGGATTTGTGTTGATTGCAATTGCGCTGGTATTTGCGATCCAGAAGTCCCCGCCGATTGTCGAAGAGTTCGAGTCTGGTGATCTTGAAGGGAAATCGCCGTTCAGGATCCTGTTGTCGAACAAGCACTACGTGTTCGGAGTGGTAGCCCAGTTTTTCAATGTGGCGGCCCAGGTGTGCACCTGGACATTCATCATCCAGTACTCCCAACAGGCGCTGGGCGGATCGCTGCAGTTAGGCGGCTTCCTCCTACAAATCAGCCTGATTGTGTTCCTCATTTCGCGATTCATCATGACCTGGGTGATCGGGCGGGTCCGCGCGACGACTGTGCTCGCAGTTCTCGGCGTACTCGCGGTCATACTCTGCATTTTTGCGATGTTTTCACCCAACATGGCCGGCGTTGTGGCCCTCGTCGCAGTGTCGTTCTGCTTGTCACTCATGTTCCCAACGATTTACGGTGTCGCTCTGCAGGGACTAGGTCCCGCAACGAAATTCGGCGCAGCCGGACTGGTGATGGCGATCGTCGGTGGGGCGATCATGCCCTTGATCCAAGGCCGCCTCCTCGACGCGACCAGCCCGGCGATCTCATTCATCGTCCCCGCCGTCTGCTTCGCCGTCGTCACCAGCTTCGCCGTCTTCGATCTGAGAGCCACACCCCGCACGGTTGGAGAACGAGCATGAAACGCTACTGGATCATCGCGCTGGCATTTATCCTCACGGCATGCGGTGGCAGCGGACAAAAGGCGAACTTCTCCGACCCGACCGATCGGCTCGAAGTTGTTTCGTGGTGGGTGTCGCCGTCCGAACATCCAGCCTTCGAAGTCTTGCTGAACGCCTTCAAGGCGGAGAATCCGGACGTTGAAGTCATCGACGGCGCAATCGCCGGTGGTGGTGGGAGCAATGTCCAGGTCGCGCTCGCTGCCCGCCTGCGGGCCGGCGATCCTCCCGATGTGTGGCAGACCTTCCTCGGCAGTTCCCTTCGCGCATGGGTCGACGCCGGCCGGATCGCCGATGTGTCCGACGTGTACGAAGGCACGGGCTTGGATCAGACCTTGCAGCAGACATTGCTCGATGCGGCGACCTATCGGGTCAAGGCGTGGGGGGTGCCTACGGGATCCCATCGCGGAAACGTCTTGTGGTTCAACCAGCGTGTGCTGCGCGACGCGGGCGTCGCGGCTCCCGGGCCCGGTTACACCCCGGAGGCCTTCGGCAATGATTTGGCCAAGGTGGCGGCAAGCGGTCGAACGCCACTGTGTCTTGGCGGCAAGGACAGGTTCACCGCGACGGAGCTGTTCGAGAACACTCTGCTGGGGGTCATCGGCCCGAACGGATGGACCAGGATCAAAGACGATGAGTTCGACTGGCGCGGATCACAAATCAGGGAGGCGCTAACGCGTTTCGGACAAATCGTCTCCCGAGCCGACCCGAATGCCGGCGGTCTCACATGGGACCAGGCGGCGAAGAAGTTGGCGACGGGGGAATGTGCATACCTGTCGATGAACGATTCGGTCTACGGGGAGCTTGTCGCGAACCGTGTCACCGAGGGTAAGGACTTCGGGTATGTGCCCTATCCCGGCACCACCGGCGCCTATCTGGCCATTGTGGACACCTTCGTCGTGTCGGCTGAGGCCACGGACGGCGTGAATGCGATCAAGTTCCTCGAGACCATCGCTGACCCCAAGACCTCACTCGAGTTCAACAAGGTCAAGGGTTCTGTGCCGGTACGAGATGACGTCGACGTGTCGTCGCTGCCCGCCTACCAGCGGCAGGCATCCGAATCGTTGTGGCACGACAAGGTATTGCTGTCGATCACGCACGGTGAACTCATGCCCTCCGAATTCCAGGAGGCGATCTATGACGCGGTGGCCACCTTCGTTCAGAGTAAGAACTCGGATGCGTTCATCGATATCTTGCAGGACTCGATCCAGGTGCCCGTCGCCGGACGATGACGCGCGGCGGCGGGCCACCAGTGGAAGGGACGGCTCATGAGCGACCAGGCCCCCCAGGACAAACCCCTGTTCCTGGTTGTCACCATAAAGCCCCGGCACGACCGGCTGGAGGAAGCCGAGGCGCAGTTGCAGTCGATGCGGCAGAACACCCTCAAGGAGCCGGGTTGCGTGTTCATGCACTTCCTGCAGCCCCAAGACGACTCGGACACGTGGGTGATGCTGGAGATGTTCCGCTCCCGCGCCGCGTGGGACGAGCACATGCGCCAGCCGTATAACACCGAGGGCAACAAGATTCTCGAGGATCTACTGCGTGAGCCCTCCGACCTTCGCCTGCTCGACGAGAAATAGGAAGCGCGAAGCGAACGACCGCGTTTTCAGCAGCGATGATCTGGAGCCGATGACAGAGTCGGGCTGACAGCACCTGCCACCCAGGTCAGTGCGGTGTTCCTGCTCTCGCACCGGTCTCAGGATCGTCACGTTGTCACGGTTTGTGACAATCGGCGCCAAACTGCGCGGCAGGGCTACACGAACAGTGTTCGATTCGGCGATCCATCGGTACTTGCAGTGCTTGCATGAAACCGCCGCCGACGGCCTACAGCGTCGCTGGTACCGGGCGCAGTTCGCACTAGCGTGGCCAGGCCGCGTCAGTGAATCTTGGTCGACTCCGGAGGCGTGGGCACGGCGTCCATGATGCTCGAACCGATGCCCGGCGTGTCGTCGCCGGCCCGCCTACTACGCTCACATCCAGACGTCCCAGCCGGCGACGCCTCAACCATGAAGCCGGCATCAAACCCGTTCAGGTCGGTATTCCAGCGTGGCATGGAGAGCCCATAGAGCGGGCTCCAGTGTGGGAGTCTATCCATGTGACGAGCTGGCCCGCGCGAACCGACTTGCGCGACCGGGGTGGCGACGACTTCTTCCCGATGCTGGCACCCGGGTCAGGCGGCTCCGTCCACGAGAACGGTTGCCGCGCCGGCTATGTGGTCACGCACGGCGACCGAGGCCTGTGCGGCGTCACCGGACTCGATCGCGTCGACGATCTCCGAATGCCGTTTGACATCCCACTGCGTGATCACAGTGATACCCGGCATCGTTCGCGTGACACCGAGCGGTCCTTGCAGCGTCGCCGAGAGTCTCACCGACTGGGACAGTGCGAGTCTGACGTTTGACCACCGGCTCGTGAGGTACCCACGGTCCGAAGCTCGGCCACACGGGCCGATTCCAGCAAAGTAAGAGCAGGCACTGTGAGCGGTACGGATAAGGCGAAGAACAAAGCCCAAGACCTTGGCGGTAAGGCCAAGGAAGCGGTCGGCAAGGTCACCGGCGACAAGAGCACCAAGAATGAGGGCAAGGGCGATCAGGCGAAGTCCAACCTCAAAGACGCGGGCGAGAAGGTGAAGGACGCCTTCAAAAAGTAGGGTGACGGCCGGGCGAGCACGGCATAATTCACTTCACCCGCACCAGTTCGCCGACAGCGGGCATACATCAACGCTAGACCCGCCACCCTCGGAGGCGGTAGAAGTGAACTATGCCTAGCGAAAGCGCAGACCAACGTTCCCTTCTTGCCCGGGAGGCAGACTTGTGGCACGCGGAGGCCGAGCGCACACAGAACCGACTCGATGACCCCCAGCAAGGCAGCTCCGAGGCAGAGCAAGCCTGGTACGACTACTGCTTTCGCAAACACGAAGAGGTGGCGCGGGAACTCGACAAGATAGAGAACCCGCAGAAATATTCCGCGGGCAACGTCGCGCGGCACGAAAGCCTTGACGATCTCGACCGCCAAACAGAATGAGACGGCTCGGCCCGTCACCCAAGCAGGACGACGAGCGTCTCTAGACAGACCGCTGCTTGTGCTGCACTCCTAGCAATCGAACCTGCATCGAATGCAGCATTCGGTCGATGTCACGACTCGCCGCCGAGCTCGGTCTGGTCCCGCTCATTCTCGGCGGTGTCCTGGGCCATCGCCGACCCGTCGAGCCACTTCTGGACATCGCCGCCAAGGCGGTCCACGGACAGGTGGGCGAAGTCGAGGGCCAGTACCGCCATCGCTGCCAGGACCTTCATGGCCCGTCCGCTGCGGTGGATCTCCGCCATCAGCGCACCGAGCGCCTGATTGTCTTCAGCGCACAACGCCGACAGGTAGCGGCGGGCATCGGCGAACTCGCGGTCGACGTGGGCCAACTTCCTCCGGAATTCATCGGGCGACGGCAGGTCTTCGGGCGTGTGGGTCATGGGTTCTTCTTTCGGAGTGTCGCGGCAGGATGTATGGACCAGCCAGGATGCTGCCTATCTTTCACCGGCGCCGGAACCCGGGAATGGGGGGTCGAAATCCCTACCCGATGCGCCCACCCGACCGTTTGCTAGGCGCGCTTGTGTGGCGTCAAATTACGTGGATCCGGGGTGTCGAAAGGTACGCGACGAAGCAGAAAGTGCTCTGGATCCGCTAGGCGAACTGCTCGCCCCCAACCGGTAGCCGACGCCTCGCGCTACCGCAAAGAAAACAGCACTCTCGATGGCGTGTCTTAGGGGGCACAGTCAACGAGTTTGAGGCCAGCGGAAAGCTGCGCTGCTGGTCTAGGTTGCGTTTACTCTCACGACACTCGGGAGATGTTGAACAGTTCGGCGAGATCGGTGATGGTGTAGTCGCCGGTGCCGTGCATAGGGTTCCCAATCGCGGCGCGGGGCGACGCGCTGACCTAGCGGTGGTTCCAGGCGTCGGTACTGCGCGTCGGTCGACGAATTTGGTCATTAATCGGACTTTCGGCAATGCGCACGGCGACAGGCCGACCGTGGAACCATGTCAAGTTGACCAACGAGAGCGCGCCGGCACTGGAGCGCAGCGTCCGTGCTCATCTTGGTTGTGTAGTCCTTCGCCACCTGCAGGATGTCCGCAGCGAATTGTGTGATCTGCAGGTTGAGGGCCTTGATGGCCGTCACGTTCCCGCTGACCGATGTCAGGAGATCGTTCTGCACGGCCGGATCTTCTGTATTCGGTTCGTACAGATAGGTAGCGCAGCGCACCCGTGTGCATCAGGGTGTGCCGCATGAGTTGGATCGCGTCCGATGCTCGTCGACCTTCTGGCCGCCGAGGTAGCGCTCCATGAAGCTCTGCATCCGCGGCGTCTGATTGCGCGGCGGCTCGACCGGGCCCACTCGCACTTCGATATGAGGTCGATCTGACCCATGCAGGCCATCAGGTAGCCGTAGTGCGCGTGCGGAAATTGAGACTGTCGCCAAGGAAGGCGGTCTGAGAGAACAGCTTTGCGAGGCTGGACACCTCGTTGTTCAAGACGGTGGCCTTCGCGATGAACTCGTCGGCGATGTCGGTGTACTTCACATCAATCAGTTTCGCATCGCTGTACGGCATGGTTAACCACAACGTGGCGCGACCCCAGACGCATCGCCGCACGTCAACCTGCCCCAGCCGCCTGGCTTTGATGTCGGTGCGCGAAGCTATCGTCAGGTCCGTGAGTGCAGGTCTTGAGCGTCCGATCAGGCGACTCGACGAGCGGGTCGTCCGCGATGCCGACGTAGCGGTGAGTCCGTTCCTATGGGCCGCCGCCCGGAGGGTGACTGGCCATGCGAGTCTGGTCGGCAGGCCAGCCGCTGTCATCGTGCGAAGGATGGGTCGTGGATCGCCGAGGCCCCGCCTCCCTTGCTGACCGGGCCGCGCACCGGCTACGCGAACCCACGCTGTTACGCCCGCAGCAGCAACGATTGCGACGAGGAACTCACCCGCGAGCACTTCATCACCGACGACCTGCTGGGCGCAATCTCGGCCGACGGGAAGGTCGTCGTCGAGGGCGCTGCCTGGCAGGACAAGACCACGCGGCAGAAGACCATCGGCCGCGGGTCGTTGTCCCGCAAGATGCTGTGCTGTCGGCACAACAACGCCCTGTCTCCGCTGGACAAAGTGGCAGCCGAGTTCTTCCGGTACTTCCGCGAGGACCAGCTCGACATATTCAAGTTCTTAGGCAACGATTCCCGGCCCGAATTCGGGCGCGGTGGTTGCTCAAGGTGATCTGGGGTGCCATCGAGGCCGGAGCTATGCAGCTAGAGGGCTCGCCGGCCTACCGCTTCCGGCTGGGCGTCACCACGCAGCAGCTGGCCGAGATCCTGTGGCGCGGCGCGGACTGGCCCCCGGCTTGGGGCATGTACGTGCTGGTCGACCGCGACCACGACCATCCGATCACGCAGAACTCCATCCGCATCCGACCCGCGAACATCGAGAGCGAGATCCTCGGCGGGTACGTCCAGATCGCCGGGTTCGAATTCCTCATCAGCTTCGAGACGCCGCCCGTCAGGCGGATCTTCCGACCGTGCGGTATCACCTTCGGCCGCGTCGGATTCCCTACGAACAACTGGAAGATGGTCGCCTTCGCGTGGCCCACGCTAGGCCACGAGATCATCAATGTCGTCAGCCAGGTACCACCAGACGTGGACTTCACGGTGCCGCCGAGCCCAAGTGTCGGCTGCCAGCTAGAAGGGACCAGCTCGGCGCCGGTTTTGCCATGAGCATGGGACCACCTGCTTGCCACTAATGGGACCACCCCGGCGTGGCTTCGGGGCTTCCGGTTGCTCGGCCGCTGTATTGGCCGAATGAGCTACAGGGAGGTATCGGTGATCGAAATCAGAGAGATCCTGCGGCTGTGGCTGCAGGGTCGAGGACTGCGTGAGGTGGCCCGGCTATCGGGCATCGACCGCAAGACGGGACGTTATGCCGATTTCTTATCTGGGGTTGCGGGACCGCCGTCCGTGACGGATGACAACCGATCTTCTCGGAGTCGGCGTGTCGTTCGCGGAGGAATTATCTGGGGTCGTTACGGTGCGGGGTGTGACGACCGCAACCGTGGGGACGGGATCCTGTCGGGCACAGGGTTTGACTCTTCCCTCGGGTGAACGGACATGGACGGTGCTGGGCGCGGGCCACCGTGTGGTCGGACCGGCCGAGGAGTACCTGGAATATCTACGGGCTCAGCAGGTGTCGCCGAACACGGTGAAGTCCTACGCGCGGGCGTTGGCGCTTGTGGTGGCAGTTCCTGGAGCTGTTCGGGCTGGACTGGGATGCGGTGACGTTGGAGAACTTCGGGGCGTTCCTGACCTGGTTGCGCACCGGGGACGGGCCGGAGGTCGCCTCGATCGAGCGTCGTCGGGCCCGGTTTGCCGAGTCGACGATCGCCGCGCGGCTGGGCGCGGTGATCTCCTGCTACGACTACCACGTGCTCAACGGCGTGGATGTGGGCCGAGACCTGCACCGGATCACCCATCGTGGCGGCGGTCGGTACAAGCCGCTGCTGGAACACGTCGCCCGCCGCAAGGGCCGCCGGCAGGCGGTGATCCGGGTGCGCCAGCGGCGCCGAGCGGCGCCACCGATCTTGACGCCGGTGCAGATCGAGCGGATCTGTGAGGCGTGCGCGAGCTGGGACACCGAGACGCGGCAGTGGCGCGGATCGGTGCGCAACAGATTGCTGTGGATGTTGTTGGCGGAGACGGGCGTTCGGGTGGGCGAGGCCCTGGGTTTGCAGCATCGCGATTGGCACACCGGGTGCGGCGACACCCCGTTCATCGAGGTCGTGGACCGAGACCATCCCCACGGGGTGCGGGCCAAGAGCGGCTACCGACGGCGTGTATGTCTCCGACCAGCTGGACCGCCTCTACGGCGAGTACGTCTGGCAGTTGTGCGAGGCCGGTGCCGACCTGGCCACCGACGACTTCGACGCCACCTGTGTGTTCGTCAACCTCGACCGGGAGCCGCGGTTCGCGCCGTGGCGACCGGAGTCCGTCTACGACCTGGTGGACCGGCTGCGCCGGCAACTGTCCGGGCAGGTGCCACAGGCCTGGACCCCGCACTGGATGCGACACTCGCACGCCACCGCGCTGTTGTTGTCGGGGGTACCTGTGCATGTGGTGAGTCGACGATTGGGACATGTCGACGTGCAGACCACGCTGAACACCTACGCGCACGTGACCGAGGACGCCGAGATGCGGGCGGTCGCCGACTGGAAGGCGTTCACCGCGGGCTGGCGAGTCGGCGCGCACTGCGACGAGCGGATCGGGTCCGGCTCGTGACCGGCGGGCGCGGAGAGGCCACGATCGACTGGGTGGAGGCGGCCCGCGGCCGCTGCGACCCGCGGGCGCTGGAACGCTTGTGGGCGGGTGTGCCGGAACCGATGCGGCTGTCGTGCTTCGCCGAGTCGAGTGTCCCACCGGAGTTCGCGGGAGCGTTCTGCCACGACGGGACCTGGCGGGCCGGGGTGGACCTGTCGCAGTTGCCGGAGCCGATGCGCCGGGAGGTGGCGTGGTGTGTGTTCCGCATCATCGAGTTGGGCGGGAAGATCCCGACACCGGGGTTGAGCATGCTGGTGCGCCGGCTCGGTGAGGTGATCGCCGATCGTGCCGGGCGGGCGCCGGCCTCCCTGCTCGGACTGTCCGTGCGGCAGTGGTGCCAACAGATCCAGCGTGTGGTGCACCGCCGCAGCGGGCGGCTGCCGGCGGCTACCACGATGAACACCATCCGCCGGTTGCTGACGCGGATGATGCGTCTGCTCGTCACCGCCTCCGACACCGGCCCGTGGTGGCAGCGGGACCAATGGAACCCGGTGGAGGACAACCGGATTCCGTTGCGCGATCACGAGCCGATGGGCCGGTACTCGGTGCGGTTCGACCGGATCGGCACCCGGTGGCTGCGGCGCGGCCTGCAGTGGCACTGCAAGGTCGGCCTGGACACCGGGGTGTTGAGCTGGTCGACGGTGCACCGCCGGGTCGTGGCGGTGCACGAGTTCGACGGGTTCTTGAGCGGTCGCGGGGTCGATGGGCCGTGGTTGGCCGATCACCCGGCCGGGATGCGCGCGCTCATGCTGGATTTCCTCGGTCATCTCCGCGCCCGTGCCGGTCACCCGTGGACGCCGCACCGGCCAGCGGTTGTCGCCGGCGTCGGTGCAGCGCCTGGCCAGCGATGTGGAGCAGTTCTACCTGTTCATGACCGACAACAAGGACGCGGCCGCCGCCGCGCTGGCCGAACCGGGCTGGCTGCGACTCGGACCCGAGCACGCCGGCTTCTACCGGCGTGGTGAGCTGCCCGGCAAGCCGCGGCCCCGACTCGACGGTCAGGTCATCGACGACGACGCCATGACCCGGATCATGGGCGGGCTGGACCTGCTCGGCGCCGCGGTCGCCGACGGCGGGTTCGGTGACGAGCAGGCCATGCGGATCACCATGCTGGTGGCGTTGCTGGGCCGGCGCGTCAGCGAGATCTGCCTGCTCGACCGCGACCCACTGCTGCCGTTGTCGCCGATAGCCCCGTCCTCGCCGGGCGAGCCTGCCGCAGACGGCGACGACCAGGCACTGGTCGCCAAGCTGCGCTACCAGCAGACGAAGATCGACGGTGCGCCGGACACCATCCTGGTGCACGCCGAGGTCGTCGCGATCATCCGCGAGCAACAACAATGGGCGGCAGCGGTTTTTCGCCGAACACGGCGCACCCGGCAGGACCCCGAAGTACCTGTTCCTTGCGGCGCAGATGAACCGCAACGGCGACCGGCCCTACTCCGGCAACACCCTGCGGAATCTGCTGACCGAGCTGGCCGTCCGGCTGGACGTGCGTGACAGCACCGGCGCCCTGGTCGACTTCAACCGCACCCACCGGTTCCGCCACACCGTGGCCACCAGCTTGCTGAACAGCGGCGTCCCGTTGCATGTGTTGCAGCGTTACCTCGGGCATCTGACGCCGACCATGAGCATGACGTACGCGCAGACCCTGCAGTCCACCGCCGAGGCCGAGTTCCTGCGCTACCGCAAGATCACCGCCGACGGGCGCGAGATCGAGGTCGACCCCCGCGACCTCTACGACATGCTCGAGTTGGACAGGCGCACCGACCGGATCCTGCCCAACGGGTACTGCCTGCTGCCTCCCCGTCAGGTCTGCGGCAAGGGCAACGCCTGCCTGACCTGCGACAAGTTCGCCACCGACGCCACGTTCCTGCCCGAGCTGAAGACCCAGCAGACCCGCACCGAGGCAACTCGATCGAGCGAGCGCCGCCAGGCGTTCCAGACCCGCACCGGACAGGAGATGAGCGAGGACAACGTTTGGCTCGCCGGGCGCCGCCAGGAACACGACGCTCTCGGCCGAATCATCCTCACGCTCGAAGAGACCCGCCTCGCCGACGGCACCGTCCAGGCCGTCCGAGGCGCCGGCGTCGACGCCCGCACCGACGCCATAACCCGTGACCGAGACCAAGATTGGGAACGGAACGGATCTGATGCGCGGCAATCCCGACAACCTCCGCCGCGCCGCCGCCGCGCAAGACCGCTGCCGCCACGGCCCGGGCCGAGCAAGGCATCCGCGACATGGTCCGCCGCGGCGAGCCGATCACCTTCCGCGGGCTGGCCCAGATCCGCCGGGGTGTCGCTGGACTTCCTCTACCGCAACACCGAGATCCGGCAGCGAGTCGAACAACTCCGCAACCAGCAGCGCCGGCACGCCACCGGTCCCGCCGGACCGCGCCGACCCCGACCAGCCCAGCAGCGTGGTGCGCACGCTCACCGCCCAGCTCGCCGAGCTCAAACGCCGCCACCGCGAGGAAGTCAGCCACGCTGCGGCAGGCGCTCGAAGCCGCCCACGGCGAGAACCTCGAACTCCGACGGCGCCTCGGCCGCGAGCCCGCAGCCGTGAATCGAGCGGAAGGCTGAAAACCGGTGGAGTTGCTGATCGCCCGGAACCCGGACCCGGATTCCACGCTGCCCTACCTGTTGCGGCTGCCGCTGGCCGACGGGATGGTGTTCCGCACCTCGGGGACCTGGCCGCGCACGAAAGCCCTGTTCTGCTACCCGGTTTCAGTCGACGAATGGCCCACCGACCCCGACATCGTGGAACGCGCACGCCTGCGGTCCTGCGTGCGGCGCGGCGCCGCCATCGACGTCGTCCTCGACCGGAGCCGGGAGAACCGCTCCCAGATCGTGTTCACCAAGGCCCGCGGCCGCGACATGGTGTTCTGGCAGTCCCCACGCACCCGCAAACAGGCCCGCCCGAACGTGCGCACCCCCACCGCTCCGGGCCGCCGGGATCGCCGAGCTCGAGATCGTCGTCGACTCCCACGAGCAGTACGCCTACCGGTTCGGCGGCCAACACGTCCGCATCGTGAAGCGGGCCCTGCCGTGCGGCGACTACGGCATCATCCTCGACCGGCGGTTGGTGGCCTCGGTCGAACGCAAGTCCCTGGTCGACCTGGTGGCCAGCCTGACCGGCGGCAAGCTCCGCTACGCGATGGCCGAGCTGGCGGCACTGCCCCGCGCCGCGGTCGTGGTCGAGGACCGCTACTCGCAGGTATTCAAGCTCGACCGGATCCGGCCCGCCTTGGTCGCCGACGGCCTCGCCGAACTCCAGATCCGTTGGCCCAACGTCCCGATCGTCTTCTGCGAAACCCGCCAACTCGCCGAGGAATGGACCTATCGGTTCCTCGCCGCCGCCCACGCCTGGGCCGAAACCGAGCACGCCGCCATCGCCAAGCTCACCCCGCTGGGCGTCGCCGCCGCGACGACCGAACTCGACCAGGCGCCGGCGCCGCTGGAACCCTCCACCGCCGAAGTCCGGGCCTGGGCCCGCGCCGCAGGCCTGACCGTCCCCGACCGCGGCAAACTCCGACCCGATATCTGGAACGCCTGGCGCACCGCCCACGAAGAATGACGAATGACGAACGGTTCTTTGACAGACGCGTCCGCAAAAGATCTACCTGCACAAACAGCAAGCTGAAAGCTTTCAACCCCGGATAAGAGCTCGGCTTAATTCCGATTATGCCGAGGTTTGCGTTAAGCCGAGGAATCGTGGAGAAGGCCTGTATTGGTGGGAGTTGCTCACGGATTCCTCGGCTTAACGTTGCGGCGGCTATCGCAGACTGTAGAGGGCTTGTAGTTTGTCTTCGGTGAGCGGATCCGTGGCCAGGGTGTTGATCGTCGGGGTGGCTGCGTTGATGGCTTGTCGCATCATCTCCAGGGTCGCGAAGGCATAGAACGCTGCTGTGGTGGAGGCGTTTTCGTGGCCGAGGAGTCGCATGATTACCGGCAGTGGGATCCCCTGCTGGTAAAGGTCCATGGCTTTGGTCTTGCGCAGCATGTGGCAGTGGATGTTCTCGGGGACCGAGGGACATTCCTTGCGCGCAACTCCGGCAGCTTGCTTGAGCACAGCCGAGACCGTGTCGGTTGACAGTTCGGCGGGTTGTCCGTGGTGCGGGCTGTAGAACACCGGCCGCGTCGCGGGGAGTTTCGCGGGGTTGGGATGGAACTCGGCGAGATAGACGCGCAGATGGTCGATTGTCTTCTCGGTGAGCGGCACGATGCGGGTCTTGTTCCTTTTGCCGGTGAGGGTGACGTGCCCGGGCTCGGTCAGGCAGAGATCCTGCAGGGTCAGGCCGGTGATCTCGCCCACGCGTGCGGCGGTGTCATACAGCAGGATGAGCAGCATCCGGTTCCTGCGGGATTTCGTCGTCTGCCCGGTGAACGCGGCGAGGATCGCCCGTGTTTCGGGGTCGGTGAGGTACTCGATGGGCATCCTCGGGTGAACCGGGGCCTTGAGTGCCTTCGCTGCCTGGCTGAGCGCGACGAGGGTGACGTCGTCGTGGGATGCGTACGCCAGGAACGCTTTGACGGCGCTCAGGCGCAACGTGACGGTCTTGGGCGCGTAGTGTCGCTGGTCGGTCATCCAGGTCAGCCATCCTTTCAGGTGCTGCCGATCGAAGTGGTCGAAACTGACGCGGTCGCGTTCGATGTGCTCGTTGTCGGCGAGGTAGCCCAGGAAGCACTCCAGGCTGATCCGGTACGCCTCGATCGTCTTCGGTGAGAGTCCCCGGGTCTTGGGCATGTAGGCGTGGAGAAAGTCGCGGGCGAAGCTGAAGAAGTCCGGGGCGTTGGTTCTCGGGTCGCGTCTCATTGGAATCCGACCTCCGGCAGCAGGGATTGGCTCTTCCGGGTGATCTGGGCGTAGGCGTCCATGAAGTCGGGAGAGGTGTGAATGTAGTAGTAGGTGCTGTCAAAGGTCGCGTGGCCCATGTAGCGGGACAGGTAAGGCAGCATCGCCGCGACGTCGTTGCCCTGCGTCATCCATCGTTGGATGCTGGCGTAGGCGAAATGGTGCCGGAAGTCGTATGGCCGCGGCTGCTGGCCGTCGGCGGGCCGGGCCAGTCCGGCCTGGTCCCAGATGCGACTAAACATCTTTCCGACTGTTGCCGGGGTGACCGGGTTGCCGGCGGCGGAGACGAAGAACGTCCGACGTGAGGCGAAGTGTGCTCGCGATGTTCGGTCGCAAGCGTTAAGGATCTCGATGACCTGACCGGTCAAAGGCAGTCTGCGGCTGCGATTTCCCTTGGACCAGACGATGTCGATGTGCCCGCCATCCAGGTCGGCCTGCCCGGTCTGCAGGGCGCGGGTTTCACCGGTCCTGAGTCCGCACGAGTGCATCAGCGTGAAGAACGCGACCGCTTGCCATCGCCACGGGGATTGCGCCTGGATCTGTGCTGCGGCGGTGAAGAATAACTCGATCTCACGCCGGGTCAACAGGTAGGGGCGAGGGGCAACGAACGGGGCTTTCCAACGGTCGGAGAGCACGTAGGCGTCGTTGGCTCCGTTCGTCTTCAGCCACCGGCCGAAGTCGCGGATGTAGGACAGCCAGGACCGGTAGCGGCCCGAACTTTCCAGCTGGACGCTGACCCATCCTTCGACGGTGTCCTTGTCGAACACGGTGCGGTTGTGTTCGCTGCAGTAGGCGTCGAACTTATGCAGGTACCAGATGCGGGAGGTGCCGAAGAACCCCATGTTCGCCTTGAACGCCAGGTACGCGTCCAGCTCGGTGGCGAACGCGCTGGTGAAACCGTAGCTGCTCATGGCCGCACGCTTTCTGGAACCGGAAGTACGCATTCGAGCAGACGCTCCCGGTCGACACTCATATACAGGTTGGTCGATTCCGGGCTGGCGTGGCCGAGCACGGCCGAGACCGTCGGAAGCGGGACCGCCGCGGCCAGCAGCCGGGACGCGGCGTTGTGGCGCAGGAACCGGGTCCCCGCCTTGACATCGACCACTCCCGCTTTCCGGAACGTCTCAACGGTCACCCTGTGCACCGACGCATGTTCGGTCAGCCGGGTATGCGGGGCCACCGAGCGCAGGAACACGTGATCATCGCCCGAGCTGGGCCGCTCGTCGAGTACGTAGTCAGCGAGCTTGCCCATCACCAGCGCCGGCAGCGGCAGGGTCAGCGGGTTGCCCGTCTTCTGTTGCACGATCCCGATCGTCTGCCCACGCCAGTCGACATCTCCCACGCGCAGCTCAACGATGTCGCAGGCCCGCAATCCCGTCGCCAGGGCCAGCAGTGTGATCGCCGCGTCCCGCGCACTGACCACCCCCGACGCGCACGCCCGTACGACCAGCTCCTCGTCGCCATCACTGAGGACAGGGATTATCGCGTGGGAACGTTTGACGCCGGCCAGATTCACCGCGTCGACCAAATCGGGGCGACCGGTGAACTTGAGGAACGGGCGAAAGTTCGACACCACCCAAAACAGGGACGACTTGGCCCACCTGCCCAGCAGGGACTCCAAGAACGCCAGGACACTGGCACCATCGGCCCCGCCGAGCTCAGCGATCTCGCGTTCTTCCAGGAACACAAGGTAGCTGCGCGCCACCCGCCCGTAGGCAGCTCGCGTGGCCGGCGCCAGACCGCGACGGCTCATGTCGGCTTCCCACGCGGCGTCCAACGCAGCGAACCCGCTCATCCGGGGCCGTGGGCCCCCGCCACCGCGTCCACGAACCGACAGGTCCACCCGGCCGGTACGCACATACGAGTCGAACACGCCAACCAGACGCTGGTAATCACACCGGCGCTGCGCGCTGAACCGGCCAGTGCGCGGACTGATCGTCATCGACGCGAACTCAGCGCCCAACCCGACGGAATACACACGCTCCGAGGCGAACTCAGACAGCGCCCCGATCGTCTTCGCATACTGAGCGATGGTCGACTCCATATAGCCAGCCGCGCGCAACTCCGCAACGACAACCGCGCCGATCTGTGTGACCGTCATATCCATAGCCGTCTCCTTCCGCAGACGTAGAGATACGACGGACGCTAACCACAGCCCGCGACGTTAAGCCGAGGAATCCGTGAGCAACTCCCACCAATACAGGCCTTCTCCACGATTCCTCGGCTTAACGCAAACCTCGGCATAATCGGCGTGCATGATTACCTCCTCGGCTAGCTCACCGCGCATCGCCACCGCCATGGCTACAGCGGACTCGACCAGGTCGGTGTGCATGTGCTCGTCGACCGCCCAGCCGATCACCCGCCGCGAACACCCGTCACGCACCGCACACATTCTGTGGAATCTGATTCGCCGTAGATGTCTGCTTTTCGGGTAGGTTTTGGCGGGCTATTTGCGGTGCCGGACCTCGGCTATGGGCAGCATGGTCGGGGTCGGTCGGGCTCCGATCTGCTGGGGTGTGGGTCCTGCCGGGGTGGGGACGTCGGCGAGCCGTTCGAGGAGGGCATCGAGGGCGGCGTGGCCGTCATCGACGGCGTCGCGTTCTTCATCGGAGAGCGGGATGGTGGCGCGCATGCGCTGCAGGTTGTCCTTGGCTTCGAGCAGCTGGGCCTTGGTCGAGCCCTTGGGGGTGTAGAAATCGCAACGAGCGCAAGCCATTCGGTGCGGGCACTGTTCGAAGAAGCTGTAGCTGCACCAGCCGTGGCCGAGGTCGTAGTGCTGCCAGGGTTCCCCGGTGGCGACTGCGCCGGAGGTGACGGCGTCGCGGTCGACGAGGACCTCGATGGCGCGGACGTTGCGGGCGAAGTACCCGGCCTCGGCGTAGGCCTTGGACAGCGTGTTCGGGGTGATCTTGGCGTAGTGCTGGGTGGTGTTCGGGGTGCGATGCCCGAGCCAGGCCTGCAGCTCGAACAGCGTCATCGGCTCTTTGGCGTTGTAGAGCTGGCTGGCGATGGTGGAGCGGGCGCGGTGGCTGGTGATGTTGCCGCGGACGTCGGCGGTGGGGACACCCGCCTTGGCGCACAGCGCCGGGATGATCGTGTGGTTGATGTAGGACTTGGCCACGGGTTGAGCGCACACGGAGAACAGTATGTCGACGTGCTCGTTGGTCTTGCGGTCCAGTCGTTTCGGCTGGCCGGGCCGCAGCGCCTGCCAGGCCTCGATGGTCTGCCCGACGATCGGGTCGACGGGCTTGGTGAACGCGGTGCCGGTCTTGTGCACGGGCACGTCGAGCAGGCAGACCGCGTCCTCGGCGAGGATCTCGCGCGAGTCGCCGGCAATCGGCAGGCCGGCGTGCTGCCAGCGGATGCAGCCGACCCGCAGCCGCGAGATCTCGTCGCTGCGTAGCCCGGAGAACAGCCAGGTCAACGTGACCGCGCGGATCAACTCCATCGGATAGTAGGTGTCGGCGGAGTTGCCGGGCAGATCGGCGGGGTCCAGGTTCAACCCGGCCCACAGCAGCTTGGCCCACACCTCATCGGCGATCACGCGGGGGTTGGCGCCGATCAGGGCGGCGACGCTGCGTGGCAGGCCCAGCGCGCGGTTGGGGTCGAACCGGCGCGGGATCCACTCCCATTCCTGGCAGTCCCGGAAAAACACGCGAGTGGCCATGAGGTTGTGCGCCTTGGTGCGCGGCGAGACTGGTTGTCCGACATGGCCGCCGAGCGCGTCGCGACGCTGAACCCAGTCGCCGACGCTCATCCGGTCGACCGTGGCGACCCAGGCCGCGCAGGTCGCTCTGGTCCACTGGCCGGGCTCGGTGATCTCGGGGTGCTCGACGGCCAACCACCGCCCGGTCTTGGCCATGATGGTGCGGATCGTGCCGCGCACCTTCGGGGTCAGTGTCGAGGTGGCCTGCCAGCGCTCGATCCAGCCCGCCCACGCCGGATCGGCGCCTTCGATGTCGGGGGCGTGGAGGTATCCGGTGCGCACCGGCGGATCGCAATACCCCAGCGCGGCGACCACCCGCTGCAGCGCATACAGCATCGATCCCTGGTGTCCGTCGGTGGCCGGATGCGCACGCAGCGCGGCGAACGCCGCGGTGTCCAGATCGTCGAGCCGGGGACTGCCGTTGAGCAACAGGGCCTGGCTCGACACGCCGAACGACTTTCCCGATGGACAGCGGAGAACTGCCTGGCCAGAGCATTCACGGAACAAGACCGTGACGAAGATCACATAGCGGCGGCTTGCCGCTTGATCAGCCGGGCCACCGACGACGACGCCCACCTACCACCCCGGCGGTTGAACAACTCCGCCTCGTTCAACTCCTCGACCGGAGTCCTCGCCGCTCATTGCGCAGGCCCGATAAACCCTTGACGTTGTATAGCAATGCAGTTTATCCTTGACACATCGCAAGGGAAAGGCCAGGATGAATAGAGACGTCGCCGACATCGCCAAGTGGGCGCAGTCGCAGGGCTGGACCGTTGAGGACGACTCGAAGGGATACACCCGCTTCTACAACCCGCAAGGCGAATACGTCACCAACTACCCAGCCACACCAAGCCGCCCACACCGACGGATACAAAACCTCAAAGTCAACCTCCGCAAGGCGGGACTGCCGTGGCCGCCGCCGAGCAAGAAAGAGCAACGATCACAGCGAAAGAAGGGAGACCAGCAGTGACCGCCGACTGGGTCATCACGTTCACCTTCGATCTCGACCCTGTGATCGATGAGATGGACTTCTGGCAAAACGAGCTCGAACACGTTGACGCTTCGATTGCGCGAATCCCGAACCGTGACGTGCATGTGACGGTCTATGCGCCAGGCAGCATGCCGATGATTGAGGCGGCCGAAAAGATGGCAGCTGAGGTTGCGCACGTGATCCACGCGAAGCCGACCGGCGTTGAGGTTGTCAACGAAGTCGAGTGGGCGCGACGAGCGGACGCGCCGACGATGCCAGAGTTGATGTCGGCCGCCGAGATCGCCGAAGAGCTAAAGATCTCGCGTCAACGCGTGCACCAGCTGCGCGAAACAGCCGCGTTCCCGGCCCCGTTGGCAGAACTGCGTGGTGGCGCTGTGTGGGATGCAGATGCTGTGCGTCGGTTCAGCAGTTCGTGGGATCGGCGGCCGGGGCGGCCCCGGAGTGTGGTGTTGAGTCCTGGTCCTGCTCGGATGGTGCTTACGGGTCATGCTCCGAAAGTCACTGTGACTGGTCGGAATAGCCGTGAAGTTGTTCGGCGTCGTGATGGTGGTTGGGTTGTGAGGAAGCCGGGTTCTGGTCGGGTGAGTGCGCGTCTTGGGTCGCAGGCTGAGGCGATCGATCGGGCGCGGCAGATTTTGCGGAATTCTGGTGGTGGTGAGCTTCGAGTTCGTAGCCGCGATGGTGGTGTTCGTTCGGTAGATGTGCCGGCAAAGGAGAGCTAGTCGGACGCCGACCCCTTCCCACGCCCGTACAGATACTCAATCCAAGCGCTACCCGCTGAACGACCTCATCCGGCGACGTGAACTCCAGACGCAACCACATCGATGGCCCCGCAGACAGACCGCCGACGCACGCTCATCGCTGGCCCTCCAAGGTCCGGTAGATGGTGGGTCGCGACACCCGGTGCACCCGCGCCAGCGCCGCCACGGTCTCACCGTTGGCGTGGGCGCGGCGAACGGCATCCGCCTGCTCGGCGTCGAACTTCGGCTTCGCGCCGCCCAGTGAACCGCCGCGCTGCCGGATCAACTGGCGCTTGGCCTCGGCGCGCTCAGACTTGAGAACGAGTTCGTACTTGGCGACGGCGGCCAAGATGGTTATGACCATCCGGCCGCACTCGGTGGACGAGTCCAGGCCCTCAGTCAGCGACCGGACGATGATCCCCCGGTCATGCAGATCCTCGATGGTGCCCAGCATTTGGCGGACGTCACGGCCAAGCCGGTCGATCTTCCACACGGTCAGCGTGTCGCCGGCCTCCAGCTCGGCCAGCACGGCCGCGAGCTGCGGGCGGTCGTTGCGCTTTCCGCTCATCTGCTCGGTGAAGATCGGATCGCACCCGGCCGCCTCGAGGGCGGCGACCTGCTGATCGGTGGTCTGCCGGGAGGTGCTCACTCGCGCGTACGCGACGTTCCGTGCCATGTTCCAATGTTACACGGTTATGTGACATTGTGAACAGGGAATACGCACCAAATCGAGCGGTGTAACAAAACGTTTGGCGTCCGTTACACATCCGGCTCCGGTTCGGCCACCGCGCCCATCAACTCAGCCTCCACCCGCTCAAGCTCGGGAGAGGTAACTACGGGGCCGGTGTAAAAGTCCCGTCGTTCGTCGCTCTGTGCCGCCACCACAGGGCGGGAATCGCTATCCTGCTCGCGTCGCCGGAACACCGCCGTCCACTCCGCGAGCTCCCCAGCAGACAACGCCCCCAACGCCACACCCTGACGCACAACGTCCACATGCAACGGCCACAACGCGTCCCCAGGGCCAGCCACACGCCCGAACAGGGCCCTGCACTCATCCAGCGCTGCCTTCTCGAGCGAGTCCGGGTCCAGCCTGCCCTCCGCCACATCCCGCGCTATCGACGTCGCAGCCTTGATCGCCTCCGCCTTACCTGTCATGAAACCACCGCTCCCTCAATAACTTCCAACCTACGTGGACTGTCAGACTCGTCCACCAACGCCAACAACTCAGCCTCGAGCCGCTGGATGATGACCGAAGGTGTCTGCTCGACCCGTAGGTTGACCTCCGACGCGGCCGGAGCATTCGCCCCTACAAGCTGCGCCCACTGCGCAAGGTTCCGATGCACCTCCCGCGCCAACGCGACCATCGTGAGGTCGTCGCCACGCTCGGATGCCACCGCGAACCGCCCGAGGAGAACCGACCGGGTGATCCGCAGCGTCTCGCCCGCGCTGCGGCGCACCTCGTCGGCCGACTCGGCGGGTTCGGCCTGTAGATACCGTTTGACCGCGGTGCGGGCGGAACCGCGCGACTGGAAGCCTTCGGCGTCTGCGATCGTCTGCCATGTGTGGCCGGCCGCCCTCAGCCTGTGGGCGCGCTCGGCCCGGCGGCGGCTGTCCTCTCGGCTCATCGTGGGACCTGACATGTTCGCATTCTGTTTCAACGGGGTGCAGTCGTCGGGCTCGGCGCGCCGGGGCATTCGCTTTGACGCGCCAGTGCTCCCAGTGTTCGTGGAGCTGCCCGGGTTGCCTCCTTGTGAGCTTTTCGTTCTTTGACGAGCTGACGTATCTACTTGGACTTGGTGGGTGGCGTGCTCGTGCTCGTGCTCGTCATATAGACGAGCTGACGAGCTGACGAGCACACGACCAGCACCTCGTTGACGAGCTGCAACGAGCTGCAACGAGCTGACGAGCTGGCATGGTTTTGCGGTCATCCGAGAAGCCCGTCTTCCTCGGTCCTCGTCGCTTCACACGACAGGTGCCGGACACCCTGACCCACGACCGGCCTCCTGCACTCGCTGCACGGGAACGCGATCCGATGCAACTTGGCGCCGTGCGCACCCGGCTCAACAGCGACCAGACCAACCTTGACGACCGTGCGCATGGCCTCCCGAACTGCTTTCTGCTTGTGCTCAGGGCTCAGCTCGTCCTCGATTGCGCTCTTACTCATGTGCTCGGAAGCGCTCATCAGGAGGTCAATCACGGCGCGCTGGGCGGCACGCACAACCGAGTCGACCCGCGACCCAGACGTGTACGTCAAATGCCGTGTCGCCGGGTTGTACCCGAGCTGACCCTCCGCGATGTTCACGTCGCGGCCGAACGCCGAGAAGTAGCGCGGCGAGTCGGGCTCATCGGTCTCGCGGACCATCCGCCAGATCGCGTCGGGCCAGTCTTGCAAGCGGCTGTCGCCGCGGGCCCGCTCGTTGGCGTGACCCATGTGGTGCACGACGGCGGCATCGTTGATACCAGCGTCGGTCAGCATCGCGTCGAACGCCACCAGAAACTTGCCCGCGTCGCGGTTCTCGTCCAGACCGAGCGCGTCGAGCACCGGCCGCAGGCAGTCCAGCACCAGGTAGTCGGCGCCGATGTCGCGCAGCCGCGTGGCCCACTGGTCGCGGCAGCGGTCATCCAGCAGGTTGAGCATGCCGACCTTTCCGCGCAACGCGACCACGTCGGCCACCGCGGACGTGTTCTCGATGCCCTGCTCGCGCAGCCACCGCCGCAGCGTGTCCTCGCTCAGTTCGTTGTCGATCACCACGATGCCGGCGGCCGGAATGCACACGTCGAAACGGCCGAGGAACGGAGCACCATCGGCCAGCGCGCGCAGCAGATTGCCGATGAGGATCGTTTTGCCCGCCTTGTACTGCGCCGACAACATGACGCGGCCGCCGGCCGGGGCCACCTGATCGATGCGGTAGCGGGTCGGGGTGTCGGGTTCTGCGAGCAAGGCATCGAGGCTCTTGACGGGCGGATGCTCGATCGGCGGCCGGTCCTCGTCATCGAGGCGGCGGCGGGCTTCCCGTTCGACGCGCAAAACCCGCATGCGGTAGTTGATCGCGTTCTCGGGGTCGTACTGCTCGACGGTCTCGTCGGCGTCGGCGACTTGGCGCCCGTTGCGGTTCGGACCGTTGTCCTGTGGCCTATCGCCGCGCCAGTCGCCGGCGTGGTGGTCGTCGACGTCGACCGGTTCGGGCGGAATGTCCTCGACCGCATGGCCGTTACGTTGCGCGGCTTTCCGCTCGCGCTCGGCCTCGGCCTGGGCGCGTATCTCCTCGATGCGTTCCGGGGACAGGCTCATGTGATGTCGCCTCGTTGTCGCATCAGTTCCAGCGCGAGCGCGGGCATTCCGAGCTTCGCCAGTCGGTCGCACATCTCGGTGCTGATGTGCTCACGGGCGATGGCGTGCCATGCCTGCAGCCGGGCGTCGGTGTCGGGGTGCTCGTTGAAGTTTTGAGTCATCCCGATGATCACCGCTTGCTGGAGCTGGCCGGGTCGCGCCGACCATCGGGCAGCCGCGGGCAGCGGTGCGCCGCGAGGCGCCTGCGGCGCAGCTGGACACTGACGCGTTCGACCTGGCGGGGCCGATCGCCGCGGCACCAGTCACAGGTTGCGACGTGGTCGGCGCGCCGCGCGTCGTGGGTAGCCCGTCGGTCGTGCGCGCTATTGTTGGCCTCGTTGGTGGCGGTGTCTTTGGATGCCTGCTGGTAAGGCTCGGCGTTGTGGGCGGCGCCGGGCCTTTCCTTTTCGGGCGGCCTTCCGTCGTCCCTATGCGGCATGATGATCGCCACCACCGCCGAGCTCGGCGATGCGCTCGGCCACAAACGCCGTGCGGGTCTTACTCGGCGACGTCGTTCCACCGGATCCGGGTTGCGGTGCCGGTGTGGGCGGACTCACACCGCCCTCGTTTGGTCGGGCGTTCTTCGGCGTGTACGGGATCAGCAGGGCCTCGAGATCGGATTCCTTGATCCGCATGCGCGCGCTGCGGGCCGACCCGATCTTGTAGGCCTGGAGATGCCCGCCGTAGATGTGGTCACGGATCGTGTCCACCTTGACCTTGATGTGGGCGGCTGCCTCGGGGAGGGTGAGCCAGTGATTATTGGTTGTGGTGTTTTCACCCATGGGTACCGTCCTTTGGTCGGCATCTGGTGTTTGGTGGGTGAAAAGTTAGATGGGGACGGTGCAACCGCTCGGTGTCAAAGGAATAGACCGGGAGAACCTCCGTCCGCAGTGCGTCCGCAGCAGCTTCGGAATAGCTCTTTTGCCGCCAGCAAGGCCAACGCTTCTGAACTGCGCGAACGGCCTATCTCAAGTCAGGTCTTATTAGCCAAACATGCAGGAACGGGTTCGCGCTTAACCCGTTCAAGCCCTAGTCATAGGCTGTTTTTCAGCTCTTCGTCGGCAGTGCGTCCGCAGCAGATCCAAGAGACGCATCGAATAGGCCCGCAGCGGCCTTGCGGGTCCGGTCGTTCGCGTCGGGCCACAAGTGCGGAAACGGCAGGTCAATGAGTCGCCGGGCGCCGCTTTGGTGGCCCGTATTCGGGCTGAGATGTCCGACGAGGGGCTCGAGCCCACGGCGTTGGAAATGGAACTTCTGGACATCGCGGAGGCGCTGGCCGACAGGATCGCCGAGCTTGAGAAGGCAATCGCTGCCGAGGGGCTGACGTCTGTATCGAAGGGTGGCCTAGTGCGGCTGCATCCCGGTGTTGGCGAGTGCAGGCAGGCCCGCACCGCGTTGGCTAGGGTGTTGTCGGGAATTTCGATGAGCGACGACGCGAAGAACCCCGCGGCCTACTTGGGCTTTTCGAAATACTCTGCCGCTACGTCAATAGCAACATCAGCCCAATGGTGTTCTCCGAGAACCATGTCTGGCTCGTAGTTGGGTACACGAGACAAAGCTCGGGGGCGCATCCGAGACTCACCCTCTATAGGCACGACGATGCTGCTGGACCATACATCCGTATCGATGACCCGTGGAATGAACCTTCGACGTCGCACAAACCCTGGAAGCAAGTAATCCTTCCGCTGCCGCCGAAGATTTACATGACTGGCGAACGCGCGGAAGCAATGGGCCGTTGGTGGTTCGAACAATGGTTGCAGACGGCCGATCCCGCTAACCCACTGCGCCAGACCAGCGACCAAGGGGATCTTGCGTTCCGCACCTACGGGACCGACTCCAGTGAGTTCAAATTTGCACTCGCCTCCAGGGCAGGATTCGACCCAACAGTTGCCCGAAAGTATCGCCTCGCGCCCTGGCCAAGGAATCTCTGGGTAATCGAGGCGGTGGACCGAAAACTACGGGGCACCCCAAGCGGAAGCGTCTTGGGAGAAGTAATTGTCGATCCGACTGCGAATCACTATCCGTCCAAACACGAGCCAGGAATCCTTGCCGCGCACGCTCCCGGATTCTGGTGGCTCACTTGTCCTGACGAAGACAAGGATGAGTCTGGAACCTGCACCGAGGTTGTGTACGTTTCCGGTCGGCAGGACTTGAGTCAGACCTAGATTTGCCGGCTTCTCGGTTGTTCGTGGATCGACAACCTGACTGCGGCGAGTAGCCGTAGCTCGGCGTCGATGGTCTCAACATCCCGCACGACTTGAGCCTAAGTGGCGGTGTCGGGTGGAGATGCGGATGGTTGCCGGCCCAGCGAGGGCGCTGCAGTGGGTGTTGAGCGGCGGCCCGTACACCGTCTCATCGCATGTCCGGATGCGGAATCAACCACAGTGCCTGGGTTTGCCAGCTACCATTTTCTGCATGGGGGCACCTTCACCCGCGCCTGGCTGGTAAGTGCTTCCACCAGGTAAAGGGGGATCAATGATGAGGGCACTGATCGCTGCAGTCATCGCGGCGGCAGCTACTTGCCTGACGCTCGCCGCACCGGTGTATGGCGACCCCGACCCGCATATGCCCGACCCGCAGAACAACTACTGCCCCGGCGGCGGTGCCGGCAGCATGATCTACATGGGGTGGTGCGACGGCGTTCCGTATCCGGATGGCAGCTACTGGCATCACATTCAGTACGGCATCCCGATGGTCGGCCATCCGGCCGGTCTCCTCAGCCCCGGAATGCAGTGTGTTGTGAACAACGGGTCGCCAATTCCAGCGCCTGCGCCGCCCGGCGGTTGCGGGGGTGCGGTCTAGTACTCCCGCACATGCGCCGGCCCGCAGAGCATCCCGCAGTGCGCGCCGAGCGGCGGCCCGTACACGGTCCGGTCGCATATGCGGCAGGTCCATGTGGTGTGCCCGCCGCCGTGCCCGAGGCATGCCTGATGGCCGACGAGCACCTCGCCGGGGCCGAGGCTGTGCCCGCTCGTTATCTAGCCCTGAGGGGAGTTGACGTGGTAATTGCGTCGATATCTCTGTCAGGTCTTGTCGGCTGTGAAGCATCCCAGGTTTCCCACAGGGCCCGCTTCGACGGTGCCGCCGAGCGGTGCACCCAGTACGTGCGCGGGGCGATCTGCACGCCGTGCACAGCCAGTGCGCGGCAGATCGGTACAACCCCAAACCGGTCGCGGTGCTCGTTGATGAATGCACCGATCAACGGTGTAGCGAACTCCAGCGCCTACACGCTGTTCGATCACATCAGCAACATCGTGGCCCAAATATCAGCACGACGAGGACCACGCTCGGGCGCGGGCCGCGCAGTTCGACCGAATGATCATCGAAGATCACCCCAACTCAACGGCGGCATCGAGTTTCGCGACTCGGCCCGGCACCGGTCCTACGTCGACGCCGCACCTTCCACCGGTATCTCGCCGTGGTGCGCAAGCGCATGGGCTGGCACAGCCGAGATCGCACGTCGATCTCCCAACCTGTTCGCGCACTGGCGCCTGGGTGCCCGTCCTGACCGCTGGGCAATGGGAGCCGGATGAGCCGAGGTTCACGTCCGGTTCTGCGAGAGCCGGGAGGTGCGATCTCCCGGCTACTCACCCGGTCGTGCACCGCGTCAGCGAACGCCGAGCCCGAAAGCAGGCGCACCGCCCGCTCGCATGTCCAACGCGGGCGGGCGGCGGTCAGGGTGCGTTGCGGCTAGGCCGGCGCGGGGTGGCGCTTCTTCTCGATGGCCTCCAGGGCCTGCAGGAGGTAGGTGCGGAACACGGCGTGGTTTTCGCTCATCGGGAAGTGCCCGATGCCTTTCATCTCGATGAATTCGGCGTTCTTGATGCGCGCGGCGGTGCGGGCGCTGTCCTCGGGAGTGGTGAGGTAGTCGTAGTCGCCGGTCAGCATCACCACCGGGCACCGATCGCCGTCGATCTCGGCGAGCTTCTCCCGCAAGTCATGGTCGACCGAGTAGAAGTACAGGTCACCCTTGAACGCTTCGGATCCCTGGCTGTAATAGAACCAGGTCTTCCACCGGTCGGCTTCCGGCGACTGCGGCGCCATCAGATCCCAGACACCGCTGGCGCACACCTGGGCGGCGTTGGCCCGCGGATGCTGCCACCAGTCCAGGTAGAAGCCGGGCGAGTAGTCCGCACCCTCCACGGGGATGACGCCGGCGAACCGGTCGGGTCGGCGGTAGGCCAGCTGCAGCGCGATATTGCCGCCGAACGAAGAGCCCATGAAGATCGGGCTCTCCAGTTCCAGCGCGTCAACAAGGGCCACGATGAAGTTGGCGTAGTGATCGGCCGTCAGACGGTACTCCTCGGTCCACCACTTGGTGTTCTCGGGCGGGTCGGACTTGCCGTGCCGGGGCAGGTCGTAGGCGATGACGCGGTAGTTCTTGGTGATTTCCTCGTCCTCAAGCAGGCCGCGCCATTGGTGGTTGTGGCAACCCGCGGTGTGCTGGCAAACAAGTGGTTGACCGGTGCCGTTCTCAAGATAGAAGACCTTGTACCGCAGCCCGTCCGCCTCGACGTCCACGTAGTGCCCAGTAACGGGGGAGATCTTGGTCATGGTTGTTGTCCTTCGGAAAGTTGTAATCGGTGGTGGAAGTGGACTTTCAGACCGGGACGCCGACGACCCGAAGCAGTTCGATCTGGCGGGTGATGCAGCGGAGGTTCTGCATGAGGACCAGGATGTCGCCCTCGAGCTTCATGTCCCGCTGGAAGCTGGCCGCCCAGATGCCGTGGTACATCGGCTCGGGAGTGGGGACGCCGAAGTGACGCCAGGTGTCTGCGCTGGCTCGGATCGCGAACTCATAGGGCACGTCCAGCGGGCCGGGGTCGATGGAGACGTCGACGACCTGGCCTCGGCTGACTTGGACCACAAAGGAGTGGTCGGCCATGTCGAGCAGATAGGAGCACGTGAAGTACTTGCCGTGCGCCTGGACCTCGGGATCTTGGTTGCTGGCCTGGGCGAATGCGTCGGCCCACTGGACCGCAGTCGGGGACGTGGTCACTGTCATGATGGTTTCCTCCTCGTGAACTGACGAACGAGGCAGAATTTCTGCTCGATCCGATGCCGGCGTGGAGACCCATAGATCTTCGAGGCCGGGTCGCCTGACATGACACCAATCGCATCTCTGGCCTGAACCTGGTGTCCAATACCTGTCGTCAAACGATCGATAGACAACAACTGTTGGCCACGTTTCTGCGGGTCATTCTACGCTCGATTTATACTTTCCCAAACAACCCGACCGTACTTTCGCTCCGAAAACCGCTGCGGCCGTTGGTCTTCGAAACAGGTGAGGAAGCGACGGTGCGGCGGCCACAAGGCGTGACTCAACGTGGCCTTACGCCAGGTCCATCGTCAACGCGCACCACAGATACCACGCGACTCGGCGCCCGTTGTCCAGGATGGTGTTCGGCGACCGACCGGCATCCGCCAGAGACTGCAACCACGCCGTCGCCTCAGGAAGCAGAAATCCGTCGATGCAGAAATCCGTCGTGCTTCGCCGGAGTCGGGGCGCATCGCTGAATCCAAGCGATAGGTAGGGGCATCAAAGACGGTGCTGGACGCTGCGGCCAACTACTGACAACAAGACGCGTAACTTGTCAGCGCCAGCGTCGCCGCGACCTGCCTGACAAGCCCTGACGCCTGCGAATCAGGGCCAGATAACGTTCGGGCAGCGCGTCGGTGGGTGGGTGATCCACTTCCCGGCCGTCGTATGCACCAGCTCGCCCAGCACAAATCTCAAGTGTAGGTCGAAGGATCTGAAAGTCACTCGATGATCGGAACCCCGCGATCCGCGCGGGATGACGGGGTCCGACCGCATACTTCAGTGCTTGAGGAATTCCTCGTACCAGCCGAGGCCCATCCCGTCGCACATGCCCTGATCCAGGGTGTTGTCGCACTCGGTGCAGTAGCCACCGTTGTGCCCGTCGTAGACCCGCATCGGGGTCCTCCTTCTCTTGTCGATCGCACAGGTCGGCGGCTGCCGGTCTGGCAGGAGCGGCTCACACCCGTATGGCTAGGCCCTCCTACTCATTACTGCGCTCGCCGATGACGAATACGGTGCGGGCGGGAACGCTGTCTTGTCCCTGGAGCCGGGAACGCGGGTTCGGGTCCGATAGAGGCACTACTCGCTGGGCGTGCGACCGTTATCGCGCTCTTCGAGCAGTTCGTCTATCTGCCCGTTTCCCGGCTGTCCGCGGTGTTCACGGATTGACCACCGCAGCCAAGAGCGAGTAGTCCGCCATTTTGCTGCACAGCAAACTACCGAGGTCCTAGACTCAGCGGCCATGGCCGCACCTGCGCCGCCTCCCGGCTGGTACCCCGATCCGTCAGGAGCCCCTGGACAGCGCTACTGGGACGGACACACGTGGCACACCGCGACCCCGGCGAGTGTGAAGACCAAGCCAATGTCGACGGGCAGCAAGCTGCTCATCGCCGGAGGGGCCATCGGAGGCCTTGTGGTGTTAAGCGCGATAGGCAACGCAACTGACGACTCCCCGTCGGAACCCACTACTACGGCGCCTGCTTCAGCACCGACGGCACAGACGACACCGAAGCTAGCGCCTGGAATCGGTGAGCCAGCGCGCGACGGCAAGTTCGAATTCGTAGTCACCCACGTGGGCACCCAATCAACCATCGGATACGCTCAGCCCCGCGGCCAGTACATCGTCGTCACGATGACGGTCGCCAATGTCGGTGACGAGCCCCGGTCGTTCTTTCCCGGCAACCAGAAGCTGATTGATTCTGCGGGGCGGGAGTATGCGGCCGACACCATGGCTGCGGCGGAGTTGAACCGCGAGTCGATGCTTCTCGACTTCAATCCCGGGTTCAAGGCCGCGGTCGCTGTCCCGTTCGATGTTCCACCGGGCACACAGGCAGCCGCAGTTGATCTGCATGACTCGGCGTTCTCGGGCGGTGTTGAGGTGAGGCTTGCACCGAAATCCGGCGGCTAAGAACCCGATTGGTGTCATCGTCACCGCCTGGTTGGCTACCCGGACCCGTCCGAACGCGTTGGCCACTGCCGTCCGCCGCCGTCCGCAGTGCGTCTGCAGTAGGTTCACGAACCACCGTTTGCCGCCAACAACACCAACACGATTGACCTGCAACGACTCGCGTCGTCAACACCAGCCAACGTTGCTAAACGCGCAGAAACGGGTTCGCGCCCATTCAAGCCCGGCGAGCAACCGGTGCTGTGACGGCGGCAACCCGCGCCGAGACTGCGGGCAGATCGTGATCTCGCCAATTTCGCGATCTCACCGCAGTCTTGACGAACGGGGCGTGGCATTCACAGGTAACTGACAGCTGAATCTTGCGTGGCACCTTGCTGGGGCTTGGAAGATTTCGAGTATGAGCGAAACATCCGAGCATCCGACCGAGACCACCGGTCCCGTGTCCGCGCAGACCGTCGCGCCTCCGCCCCCACCGCCTCCACCGCCGCAGGCGCCGCCTGCCGCCCAGCCGCAGCCGTACCGACAGAGCCGGCTGAATCAGGTCGCCGCCTGGGTGGGCATCGTCGCCGGGGTGGTGTTCATCGTCGCGGTGATCTTCGGGTCCGGGTTCATGGTGGGCAAGCATTCGGGCGGGCCCGGCTTTCGGCATGTGAAGTTCAACCAGCCTGATGTGGCCATGTTCCATCGCATCCATCCGCCGATGATTGGGCCATGGGGGCCGATGGGACCCGGCGGCCAGATGCGCCCGGGTGGGCCGGGGTTCCAGCCACCCGAGCCGCTGCAGTCGCCGGGTGCGCCAACGACGACGGCGCCGGCGCGGCCTTAACTTCTTCGGACATCTTTTCTTGAGCTGTTCCAGAATGGGCGCATGCCAAATGTGTGACCTTGGCGCGTGACCTCGATCCCCAGGCCCTGCTGCGGGCCGCCGGGTTGCGGGTCACCGCCCCAAGGGCCGCTGTTCTGAAAGCCCTTGCAGCCAGGCCGCATTCAACGGCAGACACATCGCAAACCGCGTGTATGAGTCGGTGGGGCTCGGTCTCCATCGAGGGGGTTTGCGACGTGTTGCGGGCGTGCGTGAGCGCCGGCTTGGTTCGCCGTATCGAACCCGCGGGTTCGTCAGTGCGGTATGAGACGCGCACAGGCGATAAACACCGCCACCTGGTGTGCCGAATCTGTGGCCGGGTGGCGGCCGTGAACTGTGTCGTCGGCGAGGCGCCCCGCCTGGAACCGTCCGATCCCGCCGGCTTCGTCATCGACGAGGCCGAGGTTGTCTCGGCGCGGCGTGGATCGAGCTGTACTTGTCGGTGTGCGGGGTTAGCGTCGAGCGTCGCACGATCGGGGGATTAGTCGGTGCTGGAGGAGTTGATGGTCGACTTCATGGCGATGTTGGCGTCGCTTTCAGGCCGGTGCTATCAGTTGCAGTTCGTGCACAATCAGCGTCGTCTATTCGAAGCCGCCGGCCAACAGCTGGGGCGGTGAGCGTGGACGTCGAGCGGGTCAGTGTGGGGCAAGCCGGTCAGCTGCTGGGTGTGTCTGGCGGCGACATTCATCGGGCCACGCGCGCCAAGCGGGTGACGATGGCTCAGGTGCGGGCGTGGCAGGCCGATCCACCGGGCTGGCTGGTGAGCGCCCAGGCGCGCAAGCGGCGCGCTGCGGCCCGGCGCAAGCGGCGCGCCGAGGAACGGAGGTTATGCCCGCCGGCGGTGGCCCAGCGGTTGGGTATCCCATACCGACAGGTGGTCAAGACGATGCGCGCGGCCGGTGACGCCCAGCCACTGACCAGGCGCACGGTGCAGGGCTGGCTGTCGGGTGGCGACGACATGCCCGCATGGTTGTCGGAGCTGCTGGCCGCAGCCGCGGCGGAGGCGGCGGAGAGCGAGGCGCGGGCCCAGGCTGAAGCCCTGGAGGCCGAGCATCGCCGGCTGCTGGATGAGGAACGGGTGCAGACGGCGTTGCTGGCGGGACAGCGTCGGTTCCGCGGTGCCGAACTGGAGATTGTTGAGGAATGGGCGTTCGAGGCGGCGAAGGAGTTGGTGCGCAACGACGGTGAGGTGGGTGAGCTGGAGGCCGCGGTGCTGCACGCCGCCGGCGTGGATCCGGCCATTCACGCCACATGGCCGCTGCATGTGGGGGGCTGCGACGGCGCCGGGGGCCAGAGCTGTGACGCGCGGATCGCCGAGCTGACAGCGCAGCGATTCGAAGCGCAGGAAGTCGCCCGGCACGAGCGACGGGAACGCGCGCGCCACGACGCCGAGCTGATCGCATCCGGAGCCTTCCGTGTTGGCCAGCATGTGTTGGCCTACTACGACAGCCGCGCTGGCGTGGTCATGAAGATCAACCGCGTCACCGTCACCGTCAAACATGTTGGCGGCCAAGCCGATCACTACGGTCTGGTCGAACGCAAGTATTCGCCCGCTTATCTGCATCCGTTGCCCGAGATCGCCGTGACAGCGGCCGAGACGCTGCGTACCGGCCAGTCGGTCGAGTTCCTGGACTGGGGCCGCCGGCGGCGCACCGGCGAGGTCGTACAGGCCGACGGACCGCTGCTGCAGGTGACCTACCGGTTGGCGTCCGGACGGCTGCGTACCGCCTGGATTGACGTGCTGCACCTCGACGTCGATGGTGGCCGGTCATGGTGATGATGCAGTCCGCCGTCCCGATGCGCATCGGCGTCGCAATCGACGAAGCCACCGGGGAGCTGGTGGACGTCGGCCCGATGATCGGTCATCTGCTGGACATTGTCGCCGAGCTGTCGACGGAGTTGATGGCTCGCTGCTGGGAGCCGGCCACGTTCGCCGGTCTGCATGCGGGCGTGGATCCGCTGGGCCGGCGGCTGCCGTCGACAGCGGCGGTGGCAGCGCAGCGGATGGGCTGGATCCCTCAACCCGCCGAGGGGGTCTATGTGCCCTCCCGGGTACAGCGGCTGGCGCAGGCGAATGTGGTGCCGATCCTGAAGACGATGGCCTACCGGGACCGGCTGATTCCCCACGTGGCGGCCGCCCTTGACGAGGACGGCCAGGTTGATCACGACCGGCTCGGTGAACAGGGACGCGACGTCTGCGCCGCGTTCCTACGTAACCTGGCCCGCCAGTTGAGCCGCACCGACAGGCAGCAGATCAGTTCGATCACCGACATCCAGGCGGCCCCGACCATCCCGCGCATCGCCCGGTTGGGGGCGGTCGATACCCAGCTGGCCCAACTCGACGCCGCCGGCGAGTCCGCCGGGGTGTCGCTGCGCATCAAACTGCCCACCACCTGCGCGCCGGCGGGGCCGGCGGACTGGGCCTGGTACAAGCTGTGGTGCCCTATCCCGGCGCACCTGAAGGACCGCGATATCCGGATCTGGCATCTGCCCACGGTCTCGATGCACCGCGACGCGGCGCTCCTGCGGTTCACCATCACCGAGGCTGTTCCCAACCCCGATACTGTCAGCGCCTCCGCCGCGTTGGGGATTGACTGGTCACCGGCCAGCCTGGGCGCGGCCACCATGGTCGCCGACCGCGGCGGCAGTCTGGTGACCGATGCCCGCACCCACGTCTACAACGATCGTGGCCTGGGCCAGCGGCTGGCCCGGCTGCAAACCGAAGGTCAACAGCTCAACGCCAAGATCGCCCGGCTTACCCGACTGGCCGCCACCGCCCCCGAACCCACCCAAGCGCGGCTCAACGCCAAAATCGCCGTGCTGCAGCAGCATCGGGCCGCGCTCGGCGCCAAGCGGCGGCGGATCAATCGCGACCTCGCGTTCGACTTCGCCACCACCATGACCGCCGTGGCCAGCGCATCCCGTGCCGGGGTGATCGCAGTGGAAGACCTGCGTGCGCTGGAGGCCCGGGGTCGCGGGAGAACAAACAACAACCGCGCCGCCCAATCGGCGCGCCGCCGCGCCTACCGGGCGCTGGAGCACACCGCGGCCCGGGCCGGGCTCGAAGTTGTCATGTGCCCACCGCGGGGCACCTCCGCGCTCTGCCCCAGCTGTGACACCGAACTCGCTCGCCCGCACGGCTACCACAGCGCCGCCTGCGCGCTGTGCGGCATCAACGGTGCCGATCGTGACCAAATCGCCGGCCAAAACATCGCCAAACGCGTCCTGCTCGCCAAGACCCGCGTCAAACGCCCCCGAAACAAACCGAAACGCATCACCACTGTCGAGCACCGCCCCGTCGCCAAGACGCGACGGAAAATAACGGCCACACCAAGACAACGCCGCCACAAACGAACACGACACACCACGCCAGTACCCACCACCACACAGGCACCTCCTGCACGCCAAGCGTCCGTGTGGGACAGAGCCCAGCCCACCGCACCTGCGGAGAGCACCTCTGCGCAACCCATCCCCGATACCCGCGGCACCCCAAGAGTGTCAGCACGTATCAGAGACGGCTAGACGCTGGCATGATCATGCCCATGAGCATCGAAGTCGTTTACACCGCAGAATCAACCGCAACCGGCGGCGGCCGCGACGGCCACGTGAAGTCCTCGGACGGCAGGATCGACCTCGACACCCGGCCCCCGAAGGAAGCCGGCGGCAGCGGCGAGGGTGTCAACCCCGAAGTGCTGTTCTCCGCTGGCTTCGCCGCATGCTTCCTCGGCGCGCTGCGCCTGGTGGCGCGGAACAACGACGTCAAGCTCGACGACGCGACCGGCGTCACCGTGCAAGTCGGATTCGGCAAGGACTCCGAGGGCGGCTTCGGGATCAACGCGAACCTGATCGGCTACCTGCCCGGCTTGGAGCAGAGCGCGGCCGACGACCTGATGAACAAGGCGCATCAGGTGTGCCCGTACTCCAAGGCCACCCGGGGCAACATCGACGTCGCGCTGTCGGCGAAGGTGTAGTTGATGCGGATCGCCGCCTTAGCCGGCGTCGGTCTGGCCGTTGGTCTGTCTCTGGCGACGCCGGCCGCGCCTGCCGGGGCCCGCCCGTCCGATCCGGGAGTGGTGAACTACGCCGTGCTCGGCAAGGGTTCGGTGGGCAACATCGTCGGCGCGCCGATGCGGTTCGAGTGGACGTTCACCGACCCGTTCCAGTCGTTTTACGTCGACAACCCGGTGTGCAACAACTGGGCCGAGATCGGCTTGCCCGAGGTGTACGCCGACCCTGACCTGGCGTCGTTCAACGGTGCGGTCGCGCAGGAATCGGCGACCGACGTGACGCACTTCGTCAAGCAGGCCGTCGGCGTATTCGCCACCAGCGATGCGGCGGACCGGGCGTTTCACCGTGTCGTCGACCGCACGATCGGCTGCTCGGGCCAGACCACGGCGATGCACCTGGACAACTTCACCACGCAGGTGTGGACCTTCACCGGCGGTCCGCCGACCGCCACCGACGCCGACTGGGTGAAGCAGGAGGCAGGCACCGATCGCCGCTGCTTCACCACGACCCGCAAAAGGGAGAACGTTCTGCTGCAGGCGAAAGTCTGCCAAGCCGGGAACGGCGGCCCGGCGGTGAACGTGCTGGCCGGCGCCATGCAGAACACGCTCGGGCAGTAACGGCGGGCGAATTTTCGGGTACACGTCACCGTCGCGTCATTCGAAAATCGCGGGACTTTGTCGGTCGCCTCTGGAAGATGGAGTGAAGGCCGCGATCGTTCCCAACCCGGAAGGGAAGGTTTATGACCTTCACCATCACGTCCGAGGTAGAAGAAGCGCACTCACCCGACACCGGCACGGACCAGCTGACCAGCGCATACAGCGCCGCTCAGCATATCGGCGGCAACTGCCTGCGGGACGGCCCAGTGGGTCGAGTGGGGCTGGAGGTCGAGGCGCACTGTTTCGACTTGGCGGATCCGATGCGCCGGCCGGACTGGGTGGAGTTGACCGACGCGATCGCGGATGTCCCGACGCTGCCCGGCGGCAGCGTGGTCACGGTCGAGCCGGGCGGCGCGGTGGAACTGTCCGGCCCACCGCTGAACGGTGCGGTGCCCGCCATCGCCGCGATGACCGCCGATCGGGCCGTGCTCAGATCGGCGTTCGCGCAGGCAGGGCTGGGTCTGGTACTGCTCGGCGCGGACCCGCTGCGGCAGGCGAGGCGCGTGAACCCGGGCGACCGGTACCGCGCGATGGAGCGCTTCTTTGCGGCCAGCCAAACCGGTGCCGCCGGTGCGGCGATGATGACGTCGACGGCATCGGTGCAAGTCAATCTCGAAGCCGGCCCGGAGGACGGCTGGGCGGCTAGGGTGCGGCTGGCCCATGCGCTGGGCCCGACGATGATCGCGATCGCGGCCAACTCGCCGCTGCTCGGCGGCAAGTTCTCCGGCTGGCGCAGCACCCGGCAGCGGGTGTGGAGTCAACTGGACTCCGCGCGCTGCGGGCCGATACTCGGCGCCAACGGCGATGACCCGGCGAGCGACTGGGCGCGGTACGCCATGCGCGCACCCGTGATGCTGGTACACAGCGACGGCGCCGCGGAGGCGGTCACGAACTGGGTGCCGTTCGCCGACTGGGCCGACGGGCGCGTGCCGCTGGGCGACCGGAGGCCGACGGAAGCCGACCTGGACTACCACCTGACCACGCTCTTCCCGCCGGTGCGGCCGCGCCGGTTCTTAGAGATCCGGTACTTCGACAGCGTGCCCGATGCGGTGTGGCCGGCGATGGTGTTCACCATCGTCACGCTGCTCGACGACCCAGTCGCCGCCGATATCGCGACCGAGGCCACCGAATCTGTGGCCACCGCATGGGATCGCGCCGCCCAGATCGGCCTCGGTGACCGGCGGCTGCACGCGGCCGCCACCCGTTGTGTGCAGGCGGCCGCCGAACGGGCACCGGCCGAACTCGAGGAATCGATGCAGCAGCTGGCGCGTTCGGTCGAACAGGGACGCTGTCCGGCCGACGATTTCTCCGACCGGGCGGTGAAGTACGGGATTGGCCCCGCGGTCACCCAACTGGCGCAAGGGGAGCTGTGACGGTACGGGAAACGCTTGCGCGCGAACTGATCAACGCCAGGGCACGCACACTGCGGCTGGTCGACTTCGACGACGCCGAACTGGGACGCCAGTTCCACTCGTTGATGAGCCCGCTGGTGTGGGACCTCGCGCACATCGGACAGCAGGAAGAGCTGTGGGTGTTGCGCGACGGCCACCCGGAGCGGCCGGGAATGCTGCCGCCGGACATCGACCGCCTCTACGACGCGTTCGTCCATTCCCGCGCCAGCCGCGTCGAGCTGCCGCTGCTGCCGCCCGCCGACGCACGCGCCTACTGCAGCGCGGTGCGGAACAAGACGATGGACACTCTCGACAAGCTGCGCGATGACGACGACGCGAGCTTTCGCTTCGGGCTGGTGATCAGCCACGAGAACCAGCACGACGAGACCATGCTGCAGGCGCTGAACCTCCGAGCCGGACCGGCGCTGCTGGACCGCGGAGCGCCGTTGCCCTCCGGGCGATCCAACGTCGCGGGCACATCGGTGCTCGTGCCCGGCGGGGAGTTCCTTCTCGGCGTCGACGCGGTCACCGAGCCGCATTCGCTGGACAATGAACGCCCCGCGCACACCGTCGACGTGCCGGCCTTCCGCATCGGCCGCGTCCCGGTCACCAACGCAGAGTGGCGTCAGTTCATCGACGACGGCGGCTACGACCGCCGGCACTGGTGGTCGGACCGCGGGTGGGCGCACCGGCACGAGGCGGGGCTGACCGCGCCGCAGTTCTGGAATTCCAATGGCACCCGCACCCGCTTCGGTCACGTCGAGGACATCCCCGCCGACGAACCCGTCCAACACGTCACGTTCTTCGAGGCCGAGGCGTACGCGGCGTGGGTGGGTGCCCGGCTGCCCACCGAGGTGGAGTGGGAGAAGGCGTGCGTGTGGGACCCCGCGGCCGGGATACGACGCCGCTTCCCGTGGGGCTCGTCGGAACCCACCAAGCACCTCGCCAACCTTGGTGGCGACGCGCTGCGGCCGGCGCCGGTTGGTGCCTACCCGGCGAGCGCGTCGGCGTACGGCGCCGAACAGATGCTGGGCGACGTGTGGGAATGGACGACCTCGCCGCTGCGACCATGGCCGGGCTTCACCCCGATGGTCTACGAGCGGTACTCCCAGCCGTTCTTCGACGGCGACTACAAGGTGCTGCGCGGCGGATCGTGGGCGGTCGCACCGAGCATCCTGCGGCCCAGCTTCCGCAACTGGGACCATCCGATCCGGCAGCAGATCTTCTCCGGCGTCCGACTGGCTTGGGATGTCGGCTGATGTGCCGACACCTCGGCTGGCTCGGTGAACCGCGTTCGGTCGCGTCACTGGTGCTGGATCCCCCCTACGGGCTGTTGGTGCAGTCGTATGCACCGCGACGGCAGAAGCATGGCCTGATGAACGCCGACGGTTGGGGCGTCGGGTTTTTCGACAACGGCGTCGCGCGGCGGTGGCGTAGCGCAGCGCCCCTGTGGGGTGACACGTCCTTCGCCTCGGTCGCTCCCGCCCTGAGCAGTGGATGCATCCTCGCGGCGGTGCGCTCGGCCACCGTCGGCATGTCCATCGAACCGTCGGCATCCGCTCCGTTCACCGATGGCCAATGGCTGCTGTCCCACAACGGCCTTGTCGATCGCGCCGTGCTGCCGTTGTCTCCGCAGGCCGAGTCCACGGTCGACAGCGCCTTGCTGGCGGCGCTGATCTTCGACCGCGGGCTCGACGCGCTCGGCGACACCATCGTCGAGGTCGCCGCGGCCGATCCCAATGCCCGGCTGAACATCTTGGCCGCCAATGGATCTCAACTGCTTGCCACCACATGGGGCGACACCCTGTCGGTGCTGCGTCGAGACGACGGCGTGGTGCTGGCCAGCGAACCGTACGACGACAACCCCGAATGGCAGGAGATCCCCGACCGTCACCTCGTCGAGGTCGTGGGCTCGCACGTCGAACTGATCCCGCTGAAAGGATCGTCATGACTTTGTCGCTGTCCAACCACCTGGCCGCCGACTCTGCCGCGCAAGCGCTGCGCCGGGACGTGTTCGACGGCCTGACGCAGACACCGAAGTCGTTGCCGCCCAAGTGGTTCTACGACTCGGTGGGTAGTGATCTGTTCGACCAGATCACCCGGCTGCGCGAGTACTACCCGACCCGCGCCGAGGCGAAGATCCTGCGGGCGCACTCGGCGGAGATCGCCGCGGCGTCGGGCGCCGACACCCTGGTCGAACTGGGCAGTGGCACCTCGGAGAAGACCCGCATGCTGCTGGATGCGTTGCGCGACAGCGGATCGCTGCGCCGGTTCATCCCGTTCGATGTGGACGCCGGCGTGCTGAAGGCCGCCGGAGCGGCGATCCAGCGGGAGTACCCGGGCGTCGAGATCGACGCGGTGTGCGGTGATTTCGAGGAGCACCTGGGCAAGATCCCCCGCGTCGGCCGTCGTCTGGTTGCCTTTCTCGGCTCCACCATCGGCAACCTGACACCCGGGCCCCGCGCCGAGTTCCTGTCGGCCCTGTCGGAGATGTTGCAGCCCGGCGACAGCCTGTTGCTGGGCACCGATCTGGTGAAGGACACCGGTCGCCTTGTACGCGCCTACGACGACAGCGCCGGCGTGACGGCGCGCTTCAATCTCAATGTGCTGGCGGTGGTCAACCGTGAACTCGACGCTGACTTCGACCTCGCCGCGTTCGAGCATGTCGCCCGATGGAACGCGGCCGAGGAGCGCATCGAGATGTGGTTGCGCGCGTCGAGCGCGCAGCGGGTACACATCGATGCCTTAGACCTGACCGTCGACTTCGCGGCCCGCGAGGAGATGCTCACCGAGGTGTCGTGCAAGTTCCGGCCCGACGCTGTGCAGGCCGAGCTGGCCGCGGCGGGGCTGCGGCGCACGCATTGGTGGACCGATCCCGCAGGGGACTTCGGGCTATCGCTGTCGACCAAATGACCGCCCACGACGAACTGGCGGAGCGCTGGCGCGCGGCCCGGCCGAAGGTTGCCGGCCTGCACCTGGACAGCGCCGCCTGCTCGCGGCAGAGCTTCGCGGTCATCGACGCGTCGGCCCAGCACGCCCGCCACGAAGCCGAAGTCGGTGGTTACGTCGCCGCGGATGCCGCAGCGCCAGTGCTCGACGCGGGCCGCGCCGCCATCGCCGCCCTGACCGGGATGGGCGGCTCCGACGTCGTCTTCACCACTGGCTCCAACGACGCCCTCGACACGCTGTTGAGCAGCTGGCCGGGTGAGCGCACGGTGGCCTGCCTGCCCGGCGAGTACGGGCCCAACCTGGCCATCATGGCCGCCAACGGTTTCGAGGTAAGGGCGCTCCCGGCCGACGGCGTGGGTCGGCTCGTCGTCGACGACGCCGCCCGGGAATTGGCCGCCGACCCACCCGCCCTCGTGCATCTCACCCCGCTGGCCAGCCACCGGGGCCTGGCCCAGCCACTGGCCGCCCTGGCCGAGGTCTGCCGCGACTTGGGTCTGCCGCTGGTCGTCGACGCCGCGCAGGCGCTGGGCCACCTTGACTGTGCGGTGGGTGCATCGGCGATCTACAGCTCGTCACGCAAGTGGATGGCCGGCCCGCGCGGCGTCGGTGCGCTGGCGGTCCAGCCGGACCTCGCGCAACGGCTACAGCCACGGCTACCGCCACCGGAATGGGGTCTGCCCCTGTCGGTGATGGATCGCCTTGGGCAGGGCGAGGCGAATGTCGCTGCGCGAGTGGGCTATTCGGTCGCGCTCGGCGAGCACCTGGCGGCCGGGCCGGCGCAGGTCCGCGACCGGCTGGCCGAAGTGGGCCGGTTGACCCGAGGCGCCCTCGCCGACGTGAACGGATGGCGGGTGGTCGAGCCGCTCGACGAGCCGACAGCGATCACCACGCTGGCACCGGTCGACGGCGCCGACCCTCAGAAAGTGCGGGCGTGGCTGATAGCCGAGCGCGGGATCGTCACCACGTTCGCCGAGACGCAGCGTGCGCCGTTCGAGATGGCGACGCCGGTGTTGCGGGCCTCGCCGCACGTCGACAGCACGACCGAGGATCTCGAGCAGTTCGCCGAGGCGCTAGCTGCCGCGACCGCGCAGGCGTGAACTAGCCCGCCGCGGCGCCGATTCGCACGACCCTTCGAGGCGGGGACAGTCGACCCTTACCCCGAAAGCCCTTACCCCGAAAGCCTTTACCCCGAAAGGGTGATGACACCGTGACACCCCGGCGCGCTGCAATTCCGAGGCACTGGAGCCGACGGCGTCGGCGGTGCGCTCGACGATCGGACTGCCGAACGTGGATCGTGTAACGCCGATCACTTGGCGGGTGTTCCACAGAGGATGGCCTATATGATCAAGCGTACCAATCGAGTGATTCATTCGGCGCGCGAGCGAAGCTGGATGGGCAGTGCGCGACCGACCGAAGGATGCCCGCGGCGGACGGGTCGTCTGCGCGTCCGTCTAAGTCGAACTCAGCGCAGGCGACCTGCAGTCACACGCCACACTCAGCCGCAGACCTACAGGGAGGAATGACAGATGACTAAGGAAGCCATCGTGATTGTCGAGGGTGCACGTACTCCCGTGGGCAGCTTCGGCGGTGTGATGAAGGACGTGCCCGCTCACGATCTCGGCGCCGCAGCGGCGAAGGCCGCGCTGGAGCGTGCGGGGGTATCCGGTGAGGACATCGACGAAGTAGTGATGGGCTGCATTGGCCAAGTCGGTCCCGACGGCTTCAACGCCCGCCGCGTGGCGATCAGCGCGGGCCTACCGGTCAGCACACCTGCCTATAACGTCAACCGGTTGTGCGGGTCGGGTTTGCAGGAAATCTGGTCGGCGGCCATGCAGATGCGGTGGGGCGTCGCCGCCGTCACCCTGGCCGGCGGCGACGAGAGCATGTCTCGCATGCCGTTCTACGACTTCGGCGCGCGATCCGGATACAAGCTCGGGGACCGCACGCTCACCGACGGCACTGTCGCGATGCTTACCGACCCGTTCAGCGGCACCGACATGGGCCGTACAGCCGAAGCGGTGGCCCGCAAGTATGGGGTCAGCCGAGCCCAGCAGGATGAGTTCGCGGTGACGTCCCAGCGCCGAGCCGCGACCGAAAAGGCGCAGAACGCATTCGCCGTGGAGATCACGCCGGTGCAGTCCGGCAGCCGATACCTGGTCACGGTGGAGATCGATCAACATCCCCGCCCGGAGACCACCATCGAGGCGCTGGCCGCGCTGCGCCCGGCGTTCGAGGACGGCGGCACGGTCACCGCAGGCAACTCATCGGGAATCAACGACGGGGCAGCGGCGCTGGTGCTGGCGACGGAGTCGGTGGCGAAGGAGCGAGGCATTACAGGCCTGGTCACCTTGGAGGCGATCGCGACCGCGGCGATGGAGCTGGCCCTGATGGGTTATGCACCGGTGCTGGCGCTACAGAAGCTTTTTGACCAGACTGGCACGACACCGGACGACATCGACGTGGTCGAACTCAACGAGGCCTTCGCCGTTCAGGCGGTCGCGGTAATCCGCGATGCGAAGTTGGACGAGGAAAAGACCAATCAATACGGTGGGGCGATCGCGCTGGGTCACCCGGTCGGCGCCACGCGCGCGATCCTGACCTTGCGCATCGCGAAAGACATGGTGCGCCGCGATCTCGAATTGGGTGTGGTCACGATGTGTATCGGCGGCGGCCAAGCACTGGCAGCACTGTTCCGGAGAAGTTAAGCCCCGCTCGCTGCGCCAGTTATCCCATTCGGTCGGGGTCGCACATCGACGTTCAACGCAGCTTGCGAGGTGCGTGAAGCGAGATGACATTTGCGGGCGGAGCCGTGGTTTCGGCGATGGTGCCCTGCGACTCTTGTGCACCAAGAACGTCGAAGAGTCGCTGGGCGAACTCACGATGTAGGCCGAGGAGGCGCCCTAAGAGGGCGTACTGCCTGTCCACAAGGTCGGCTTGGCGGCTGACTAGACGACCAATCGATTCCCTGTGAGGGCGTACTGCCGCGGGAAGCGCTTGGGCGACACCGGCGCCTGTTCGCACAAGGCGGTCGAACCCACCAATAGTCATCGCCTGGGTGAGTCGGGCTGTTCTCAGCGACGCCTCGTCGAGCCGCTCTTGCACACTTAACAAGACATCCACCACGGCCTCCTCGATCGCCAAAAGCCGGCCCACCCGATTAGTCGATCCAGCAGTGTTCCCCGGCTCAGTGTACCGACGAAGCGCCGCTATCTATCCAGTGGCTCGACTGCTGCACTGGCTCGCGGCCGACGATGCTCAGACAATCGAAGACGGTCCGGACTGAACGCCTCGCAGGTAAGAGCTGCGCCAAGGCGGATCGATACGGCGGCTCGAGAACATCACAGATCCCCATGCATTTCACGGGATTCACGGGCGCCTGCATCCGGCGCCGTTCATTGAGCCAATCCAGGACGCGGGGGATCGCCGGGTCAGTGTCGAAGAGAAATAGGTGGCCCGCTCCGCGCACGAGATGGAATTCCGAGCCTGGGATCGCACTCGCCAAAATGCGTGCGTTCGTCACGGGGACGAGCTGGTCGTTCTCACCATGAATTATCAGCGTAGGCATGACAATACGGTGCGCGCGGCCGCTCGTGTCGTGGGTCGCGGCCGCCCAGCCCTGGTAAACCATTCCTCGTACTGTGACGCCCCAGCTTCCAGGAAAGGCGCTGTAGACACGCTGCAGCTCTCGGAGCAGGGTGGGCACGGCGGGCGCGGCAGCGCTTGGCCCACCTGCGGTGGTAGCCGCGAGCACGAGGGTTCTGACTCTTGTCGCATGCTGGATGGCGAGCTCCTGTGCAACCATCCCACCCAAGGACACGCTGATGACATGTGCCGACTCAAACCCGGTGTGGTGCAACACATTTACAGCGTCCCGGGCCATCGACGGCGTCGTCATAGGTCCCCATGAGGGCCGTGACAAACCAGAGCCTCGGTGGTCAAACACGATGCAGGTGAAGCGCTGCGCGAACTGCTGGACAACCTGCTTTAGTGACGAGGCTGCGATGGCGTACCCACCCAGCCAGAGGAGTGGTGGTCCTGATCCGGTGACGGAGTAGGCAATACCTCGCGGCGTCGTCTGCAACATTGCCTCCCTTGCACCTTCCACCCAAGTAAATCACTTGATTCGTTCATTCGACCTATCCGTCGCTCGGTCCGAACCGGGTAGGGTCAAGTGATTCAAACGGACAGGAGCATTACATGCCCAGGAGAATGGACGTCGACGGCCGCGAACTGCTCTTGTCCGCTGCGTTGAAGCTGTTCGCAACACATGGAATTGATGCTGTGTCCATCCGCGCCGTGAATCGCGAGGCAGGACTGGGTCCGGCCTCGGTGCATTACCACTTCGGTACCAAGGAAGCATTGCTTGACGCAGTGCTCGAGGTGCACGTTGACACGGTCATCAAACGGATCCGCCAGGGCGCTCGCGAGATCGCCGGTGCGGGGAGTTCGGCGACGGCGCGTGACCTCGTCATCATGTTGGCGTCGCCGTACCTGGATCTGATGGACCAACAGGTGGACGGCGTGTGCTGGGTCCAGTTGGTAAGTCGCATTATCCAGTCCGACCCGAACCGGATTCTCGATCGTTCGTCGGCTCAGCTCATTCGAAACGCAGCATCGAGAATCTATCCGGACGCGTCGCGACGTGATATCGATCGAGCGATGACGCTCTGCGTCGGCATTCTTGTGCCGCAACTCGTGAATATGAAGCAAGACAGGCGACGAGCGCACGACTACGAACTTCTCATCGACTTTCTCACCGGGGGCCTCGACGCGACGCTGGGGGTTGGGCGGGGCCATTCTGATCGACTCAGCAGTGCGTGAATAGCCGGTGGCCCTGTCAGTCAGGACGGCTCGAGGACGTAGGAACCTGGCGCCGGATCCCGGGCAGGATTCCGCCGGGAACCTAGCTTCTTCGGCGCTGCCTTCTCTGCGCCAGACCGCTCCAGCGCCCAGTCCGCCCAGTGTTCCCACCACGAGCCTAATTGCCGCACGGCACCATCTAGCCATTCCTCCGGCGAACCGTCGGCATCAGTCGGGCCGGTGAAGTAACTTGCCTTTGGATTGCCCGGCGGGTTGACCAGACTCGCAATATGGCCTGCGTTGCTCAAGACGAAGGTGCTGTCCCCGCCAAGCAGTTGCGTTGTGCGGTAGGTGCCTTTCCACGGCGTTAGGTGGTCGGCGACAGCCCCCACGACGTAGTGCGGCACTTTGATGCTGCCGAGGTCGACGGGCGTACCAAGGCTTTCCAGTGACCCAGGTGTCGGTAGTGGGTTGTGTTCAAAGATGTTGAGGAACTGCCGGTGAAGTGCGGCCGGCAGGTTCGTCCCATCGGCGTTCCACGACAAGATGTCAAACACCGGTGGGTCCTCACCCAACAAATAATTGTTGACCCAATAGTTCCATACCAGATCGTTCGGCCGCATCCAGGTGAATACGCCGCTCATCGCCCGCGCGCTGATTACGCCCCGACGGGACGAATTCCATCGTGCGAGGGACAAGAGCCGAGGGGACGAAAACGCTCCAATCGGGGCAGGCAGTCCGAAGTCGAGCAGTGTCACGGCGTACGACGCTGAGTGAACCCGCTCGTCGCCGAGGGCGGCCAGACGGTTGAGGACCGCAGTCTGCAATATGCCGCCGGCACAGAACCCAATTAGGTTGACGTCGTCGGATCTGGTGATTTCGCGGATTGTGTCGATCGCGCCCAATATGCGCTGAGCATAGGTATCGATGTCCCAATCGGCTTGCTCCGGCCCTGGATTGCGCCAACTCAACAGGAACGTCTGCAGGCCCCTGCTCGCCGAGTACTCTACGAAACTGCGGCCCGGCCTCAAATCGAGGAAGTAGAAACGGCCGATCGGGGGCGGCACAACAAGCATCGGCCGCTCACGCACCGTCGCCGTGCTCGGCGCGTACTGCAACAGCTCGGCGTACTCATCCTTCTCAACGACTTGGCCGGGCGTCACTGCCATGTCTTCGCCGACTCGCAGTGCACCTTGTTTGGCCATCGAAGGCATACCACCGTTGTGCCGCATGTCGTCTACAAAGTTGCGGAACCCGCAGATCAGGTTCGCACCACCCGTTTCGAACGTCTTCTTAATCGCCGCGGGGTTACCCCACAGCGTGTTGGTGGGGGCAGCCGCACTCGTCAAGATTCCCATCGCAAACCGGGCACGGTCCGCTCGGTGAGAGTCACCGGCAGTCTGCATATCGTCCAGGATCTGCTCGACGGCTTCGCAGGCGGATAAATAGCCTTGCGCCACACGCTTGTACAGGGGGTTCGTCGTCCACGTGGGATCCTTGAACCGCCAGTCGCCGCGCGCCGGCGCCACCTCCGACCGTCCCAGTGCGACGCGGCTGAGACCCATCGCCAGACCAACGCTCGCCCGCGCCACCGACCTGCCCTGAAGGAGGGTGTCACCCGTTGCTCTGACGAGGCCGCCGACGGACGGTACACCGATCGGGTCGGCCGCAGCAACGGCGTCTTCTGCGACTCTGCTGGGATCATGAGTCTGGGACATAGTCACCACCTCCAAGGCGAGTAAACGTCATTGCCAGTGATTCGGTCAGTTGATTAATTCACTTGATCTAGAACCGCTTCGTCTCGACGAGGTGGTGCCCCAGTCGAGGTATTGATCTATCGGCCGCCTTGCCTCAGACAGCTACGTTCATCGGCGACAGCGAGGGCTTCACCGTGCACACCCGCTGGATCGAGACCGAGTGGAACAACACCATCGAGCCGTTCACCGGTGGCGACCCCATCGAGGAGGAAGACACCGTCCCGCGCCAGACCGTCGTCGTCGAGGTGGGCGGCCGCCGCCTCGAGGTGTCGCTGCCCGGCGACCTGGCCATCGGCAACGGCGCGGCAGGCGGCGGCGCCGCCGGTGTCGTTCGCAAGAAGCCCAAGCCGCGCAAACGCGGCGCGCACGCCGGAGCGGCCGCGTCCGGCGACGCGGTGACCGCCCCGATGCAGGGCACCGTGGTCAAGGTGGCCGTCGAAGAAGGCCAACAGGTCGCCTCGGGCGATCTCGTCGTGGTCCTCGAGGCGATGAAGATGGAAAACCCCGTCACCGCCCACAAGGACGGCACCATCACCGGCCTGGCCGTCGAGGCCGGCGCCGCCATCACCCAGGGCACCGTCCTGCCCGAAATCAAGTAGCGCAACTCCGTGGCCGAAACTGAGCTTGTGTTCGAAGAATCGGCGAAATCTCGCACACAAGCTCAGATTCGGCGGTGGCCGACGACTGGACCGCACCGCCGGGACGACTGGCTTACGAGGGCTGGCGGGTCGGCATGATCGTGACCTGCTGGAGATTGACGCGTGGAGGCTGCGACGCCAAGTAGTTGACCGCCTCGGCGACGTCCTCGGGCTCGAGCAAGGTCATCTGCTTCTTGGCGCCTTCCAGCCACTCCTGCACGCCGGCGTCGGTGATGTGGTCCTGCAGTTCCGTTTCCACAATTCCCGGCTCGACCGCGGAGACGCGGACATCCTTGGCCCCGAGCTCCGCGCGGAGCGTGCGCGACATGTGCGTCAGGCAGGTCTTGGCGCTGCAGCGCCTGGTGGACGGGCTACCGCTGCTCTGACCGAGGGTCGACCCCCGCCGGCCGTCCGCCTCACACGCGCGGGTCAGTCGAAGTCGTCGGTCGTTAGCTCGCCTTATGGGCGGTGACCAGGTACGCCGGCATCTTCTGTCGGCCCTTCTCGTCGTTGTCGAAGGTCGGCATCTCGAAGGGTGCGTCGGGGATATTCAGCACGTTGGCGTGAATGAACGCCGGCCGGACCTCGTCGATCTCCCAGTACTTGGACACCGCCTCGCGCAACTCGTCCTCAGTGACGGTGTTCGGCCCGAACTCCATCTCCGCGGGGAACGCGCCCTTGGCGAACACCAGGATGTAGTACTTCGCACCCGGTGCGGCCGCCCGGTACACGGAACGCAGGTAGCCGTCGCGGCCCTCGACCGGCAGCGAGTGGAACAGCGTGCTGTCGATGATCGTGTTGAAGCGGCCGTCGAATCCGGTGAACGAGGTGATGTCGTCCTGGACAAACGTGGCATTGGACAGGCCGCGTTCGTGCGCGGCCTGTGTGGCTGCCGCGACGGCGGTTGGGGTGAGCTCGATGCCGACGACCGTGTAGCCGTCAGCGGCCAGCGCCAGCGACAGCTCGGCATGTCCGCAGCCGGCGTCGAGCACGTCACTGCGAAACTTCCCTGCGCGGTGCAACTCGGCCAGCTCGGGCTGCGGCTCGCCGATATTCCACGGCGGGGGGCCACCGAAGAAGCCGCCCTCTTGATATGCGTCATCCCAGTCCATCACGTCAGATGTCATGCGGCCCAACCTACTCCGGGTTATCCCAGGTGTGGACGGGCTCGTTGCTGTGCATCCGCTGGCAGTACAGCCGCAGCATTTCGGCCAGCGCATTCGGTCGGGTCATCCCGCGTTCCTGCAACGCCTGCACGGTGGAAACCTGCCACGCGGCGCCATTGCGTCCGGTCTTGGCGCGGCCTTCGATCACGCCCAGGTACCGGTCGCGCACTTCGGCCGCCACCTCCCAGCGGCGCAGGCCCTCGTCGGCCATCGGCAGCAGTTGGCGCAGTACCAACTCGTCGGGCGTCACCTCACCGAGTGCGGGCCAGTACAGCCGCGCGTCCATCCCGTGCTGTGCGGCCTCGAGGAAATTGTGGTGTGCCGCAGCGAAACTCATCTTCGTCCACAACGGGCGGTCTTCTTCGGACAGCGTCCGCAGCATGCCGTAGTAGAAGGCCGCGTTCGCCAACATGTCCAGCACCGTCGGCCCCGCCGGCAGCACCCGATTCTCCACCCGCAGGTGCGGCCGGCCGTCGACCACGTCGTACACCGGCCGGTTCCACCGCCAGATGGTGCCGTTGTGCAGCCGCAGCTCCGCCAACCGCGGTGTGCGGCCGCCCGCCAGTTCGGCCGCCGGGTCCTCCTCGGACAGCTCGGGCAGCAGCGACGGGAAGTAGCGGACGTTCTCCTCGAACAGGTCGAAGATCGACGTGATCCACCGTTCGCCGAACCACACCCGCGGGCGCACGCCCTGCGACTTGAGCTCGTCGGGGCGGGTGTCGGTGGCCTGGGTGAACAGCTCGATGCGGGTCTCCGACCATAATTGGTGCCCGAAGAAGTAGGGCGAGTTGGCGCCGAGCGCCAGCTGCGGCCCGGCCAGCACCTGCGCGGCGTTCCAGTTCCGCGCGAACTCGGCGGGGGAGACCTGCAGGTGCAGCTGCATGCTGGTGCACGCCGATTCCGGCGCGATCGACGCCAGCTGCAGGCTCAGCCGCTCGGGCCCGGCGATGTCGATCAAGATGTCCTCGCCGCGGGCGGTGAAGATCGAATCGTTGAGCGCCTGATAGCGCGCCGACTCGCTCATCCATCGGCCCGAAAGGTGTTCGGGCATCAGCGTCGGCAGAACGCCGATCATCACGATGTGCGCGCCGTCCTCGTTGGCTTTTGACTCGGCCGCGTTGAGGCTGGCCCGGACCTCGGCCTCCAGCTCTAATGCCGCCCGGCCGGGTAATGACCGTGGCGGAACGTTGAATTCGATGTTGTAGGCACCCAATTCGGTCTGATATGCCGGGTCGGCGATCGACGTCAGCACCTCCTGGTTGCTCATTGCGGGCTGATACTCGCCGTCGACCAGATTGCACTCGATCTCCATGCCGGTGAGCGGCCGCTCGAACTCGAAACTGGACTGGGCGAGCATGGTTTCGAAGACGTCCAGGCACAGCTGCACCTTGCGCCGGTACTCGCGGCGGTGCGCGCGAGAAAAGTCGGTCTGCTTCAACTCTTCGCCCACAACGCCGATGGAACAACCTTGGTGGCGCGTGCGCAAGCAAATCGCGGTAATCGGTGGTACTCGAATTCACGTCATCGCGGAAGTACGTTCGAAGGTGCCGACCATTACGTCAGGAGTCCGTAATGACCCAACCCGCGTCTGAAGTACCGCCCCCCGAGCCGCCCACCGGCCCGATGACAGCACCGCCACCGCCCGCCCCCCAGGCGCCGCCCGCCAACGCGGGCTGGGCAGTCGCGTCTCTGTTGTTCTTCTGGCCGCTCTCGTTTTCGGCGTTCACCCACGCGTTCAACGTCTATCCGCTGTGGGCCTCCGGCAACGTGGCCGGCGCCCAATACGCCTCGGATCGGGTGCGCCGCCTCGGTCAGCTCTCGTTGTGGATTTTCGGCGGTCTGCTGCTGTTGTCCGCCGTCCTGTACGCCATCTTCTTGGTGGTGCTCATCACCCAGGGCGACGGCATGTTCTACCACCACCGTTTCGACCGCGGCTACCGCGGCGACTAACGGCTGGCCACCACGATCTGGGGGCTGATCAGCCCGCCGCGCAGTTCGACGTCGATCGCCGGATCGGCGTAGGCCGCCAGCGCGCGCAGCGCCGACGGGCTGTAGGCGCGCAGCGAGCTGATCACGCCGTCATGCACGAACGGCACCACCGGCGCGAGCGGCAGCATGGCCGCCAGCCGCAGGATGTGCAGCGATGACGGCGGCCGGGGCAGATCGATGATCACCAGCTTGTCGGCCGCGCGGGTGCCCTCGGCGAACACCGCCGACGCCAACGGCGGCGGCAGATGATGGAACGACAGCGCGAACACGGCCAGGTCGAAGTACCCGTCGGAGACGTCGATGGCGGTGGCGTCCATTTCGCGCACCGTCGCCCGCGGATGCTCTCCGAGATCAGTGGCGGCGATGGCCGCGACCGAGGCGCCTTCGATGTCGGTGATCGTCAGCTCGGCAGTGGGATGCCACTCGAGCAGCTTGCGCGACAGCCCGCCGTGTCCCGAACCGAGCTCCAGGATCTTGGGGTCGGGGATGTCGGCCACCTCGTCGAGCACGATGCGCGCGAACTTTTCGGTGTTGCCGAAGAACTCGCCCGTCCACTCCAACGCGCGGATCACGCTTCGCTTGACCCCGATATCGACATCGTCGCGGTCGAGATATTCCAGCCGGTCCGTCTGCAATAGCCGGTCCACGCAGGACGCGTCCGGCCCGCCCCGGGGCATGCGCTCAATGTCGACGATCTCGCTAGGCATGTAGTCCATGATGGACGATTGGATCGCCGCCAAGAGAGGAGCTGGATTTGGCCGAGTTCGTCGCGGCAATCGACCAGGGCACCACGAGTACCCGCTGCATGATCTTCGACCACGACGGCGCCGAAGTCGGGCGCCACCAACTCGAGCACGATCAGATCCTGCCGAAAGCGGGCTGGGTTGAGCACAATCCCGTCGAGATCTGGGAGCGCACGGCGTCCGTCATCGCCTCGGCGCTGAACAAGACCAACCTCTCGGCCACCGACCTGGCCGCGCTGGGCATCACCAACCAGCGCGAGACCTCGTTGGTGTGGAACCGGCGCACCGGCAGGCCCTACTACAACGCGATCGTCTGGCAGGACACCCGCACCGACCGCATCGCGTCGGCGCTGGACCGCGATGGCCGCGGTGACGTCATCCGCCGCAAGGCCGGCCTGCCGCCGGCCACCTACTTCTCCGGGGGCAAGGTGCAGTGGATCCTGGAGAACGTCGACGAGGTGCGCCGCGACGCCGAGAATGGCGACGCGATCTTCGGCACCGCCGACGCCTGGGTGCTATGGAATCTCACCGGCGGGCCGCGCGGCGGTGTGCACGTCACCGATGTCACCAACGCCAGCCGCACCATGCTGATGAATCTGGAAACGCTGGACTGGGACGACGAACTGTTGTCGTTCTTTTCCATCCCCCGGCAGATGCTGCCCGAGATAAAGCCGTCGTCGTTCACGCAGTCGTATGGGATCACCCGCGACGACGGGCCGGTCGGCGGTCAGGTGCCGGTGACGGGCATCCTCGGCGATCAGCAGGCCGCCATGGTCGGGCAAGTGTGCCTGGACGCGGGGGAGGCCAAGAACACCTACGGCACCGGCAACTTCCTGCTGCTCAACACCGGCGAGAAGATCGTGCGGTCCGAGAACGGGCTGCTCACCACGGTGTGCTACCAGTTCGCGCACGAAGATGGGCCAGCCAAACCCGTTTACGCACTTGAGGGTTCGATCGCCGTGACCGGCTCGGCCGTGCAGTGGCTGCGCGACCAGCTGGGCATCATCAGCGGCGCCGCACAGAGCGAGGCGCTGGCGCGTGAGGTCGACGACAACGGCGGCGTCTACTTCGTGCCGGCGTTCTCCGGGTTGTTCGCCCCGTACTGGCGCTCGGATGCCCGCGGCGCGATCGTCGGGCTGTCCCGGTTCAACACCAACGCGCATCTCGCGCGGGCGACGCTTGAGGCGATCTGCTACCAGAGCCGCGACGTCGTCGACGCGATGGAAGCCGATTCGGGCGTGCACCTGGAAGTCTTGAAGGTCGACGGCGGCATCACCGCCAACGATCTGTGCATGCAGATTCAGGCCGACGTGCTCGGTGTCGACGTCGTCAAGCCGGTGGTCGCGGAGACCACCGCGCTGGGTGCGGGTTACGCCGCAGGCCTGGCGGTCGGGTTCTGGGAGAATCCCGACGATCTGCGCGCCAACTGGCAGGAGGGCAAACGCTGGGCGCCCGGGTGGAGCGATGAGCAGCGCGCGTCCGGCTATGCGGGGTGGCAGAAGGCGGTGCAGCGCACGCTGGACTGGGTCGACGTCGACTAACCCGCGGCGTTGAGCTGCTGACGGGTCTCGTCGTCCAGCTCGATGTCGGCGACGGCCATGTTGTCTTCCAGGTGCTGCACCGACGATGTGCCGGGGATCAGCAGCACGTTGGGCGCCACCGACAACGTCCATGCGAGCGCGATCTGCGCCGGCGTGCGGCCGAGTTCTGATGCGGCGCGTTGGACCACGCTGTTGCCGAGCACCGGGTTGTCCGCGAAAAAGCCCGAGCCGAGCGGGAAGAAGGGGACGAACGCGATGTCGCGTTCGATGCACGCGTCGAGCACCGGCTGTGACGTCCGGTCGACGAGATTGAACGCGTTCTGCACGCAGGCGATCTCGGTGCGGTCCAACGTGATCTGTAGGTGCTCAAAGGTGATGTTGCTCAGCCCGATTCCGCCGATAAGACCGTCGTCGCGGGCCTGGACCATCGCGGTCAGCTGCCGGTCGAACAGCTCGCGATTGACCCTGGCCGGTTGGCTGGGATCCTCTGATTCGGGGTCCATCACACGCAGATTGACCGCGGCCAGCTGGTCGACCTCCAGGCTGCGCAGGTTGGTCTCGATGTCCTCGCGCAGGGCGGCGGGTTCGTGGGCGGGCAGCCAGGCGCCCGTGTCGTCGCGCCGGCCGCCGACCTTGCTCACCAGCGCAAGCTCGGCGGGATACGGGTGTAGGGCCTCGTGGATGAGTTCGTTGGCGACGTCGGGGCCGTAGAACTGTGCGGTGTCGATGTGGTTGACGCCCAGCTCAATTGCGCGCCGCAGGACGGCGAGCGCCTGGTCGCGGTCGCGCGGCGGCCCGAACACGCCGGGACCGGGCAGCTGCATGGCGCCGAAACCGACGCGGCCGACCGAGAACGAGCCGAGCGGAAAGGTTTGCATAACGTGAATTGTGGAGCCTGAGCCGCGCTCACCGCGGCCCAGACTCCACAAATCGCTGCTTGTCAGTCGGATTCGCCGAGGATGCCGTAGATCTCGCGGCGGGCGTTGTTGACGATGTCGACGATCCGCTCCTGCTGCTCCTCGGTCGCGGTGTAGGCCGATTGCGCCACAGCGCCCATCAGCTGCGCGACCGCGCTGCGCAAGTTGACGTGTCCGGGCTCGACGTCGTCGGCGATCTCCTGCCATGGCGGGGTCTCGATCTTCTCCGCAGCGGCGCGGCCGTCATCGGTCAGCTCGAAAAGCTTCTTGCTGCCGTCACTTTCGCGCGCGACCAGCAGCCCTTCGTCGACCAGCAGCTGCAGCGTCGGGTACACCGAGCCGGGGCTGGGTCGCCACAGGTTCTGGCTGCGTCCGGCGATCTCCTGGATCATTTCGTAGCCGTGCATAGGCCCTTCGGCCAGCAGTTTGAGGATGGCGGCGCGGACATCGCCGCGCCGGCCGCGTCCTCGGCCGCCGCGCCTGCCGCCGCGCGCACCGGGTCCGAAGCCGAATCCGAAGCCGCCGCGCGGATCGAAGCCGAACTCGAAGCCGCGGCCCGGCCCGAAGCCGCGGCCGGGCCCGAACGCGGGACCCGCGTCGTGCTCGCGGAGGTGGTCACGCAGGTGGTCGCGGAACTCGCGGCGGGCCTGGCGGCGCTGCTGATGGAATGCGCGCCGATCGCCGGGGCCGAAGCCGAATTCGCCTGGTGGTGGTGTGAATGGGTTGGTCATATCTCTTGTGTCCTTAGGTTCGACGGGAAACGCCGAATGCGTTTCCGATACGTTGACGATATATCGGAAACTATCGCGATGCAACGTCCAGGTGGCGTGGTCCTCGCAACATTCGTCACGACGACCACGCCACCGCGGTCAGTAGACGCGCTGGAGGTGTGCTCTTCTTCCGTGGTCACGGCCCCCGTTGGGCCGTTCTCATGGGTAGGAGCAGCGATCCCCTGTCGGTCACACTTTTTGAGAACGCTCAAGCCGCGACGGTCACGTCAACGGATAGGCACTCGCCAATGGCGTGGGCGGCTGGCCAGTCGCCGGCGTCAACTGCTCTCGCAAGATCCTCAACCAGCGGGCTGTCGGCACCCAACTCCGCCAACCATGCGGAGACGGTTGTCGCGATCTCGTGACCTGGCACCTCAACCGCGCGCCCCTCGCGCAGGCAATGAGTGACCCGATAGATGGGTCTGGTTCGTGCCACCCGCCGGTACATGCCCATTATTCGGAGTCGACTGGCCGTTGGATGAGTCATGTGTGTAGGAGTGGCGAGCCACCGTCAATCCGACAATTTTTTCGCTAGCGGCTCCGGCCGCGCTCGTCGATGGACCTGACCAGCCACCGGGCCCACTCCGCTTCCATGGCATTCGCACGCAGGCCGTACTCCAGCGCCGCGCGGCCGTAGAACAGGCCGTCGTCGTCGCCCCAGTCGATGGAGTCGCGCAGCTCTTCGAGGCGCTTGACCTCCGCATCTGCGTGCACCGCCATGGTGACCATGTGCTCGCGCGCCTGCTCGCGCGGAATCTCGCCGAGCAGGAAAACCCGCAGCAGGCCGGGACTCCGGAGGGGCGGATCGTCCTGGGGATTTGTCACCCAGCGCCGGAGTTCAGCGCGTCCGGCGTCGGTGATGCGGTACTCCTTGCGGCCACGCGGGCCGATGTCGGATACCTCGATCAACCCGACATCGGCCAGCTTGTTCAGCTCGCCGTACAGCTGGCTCTGGGTCGCCGGCCAGACGTTGGCCATGGACTTCTCGAAGTGCTTGAGCAGGTCGTAGCCGCTGCCGGGCTCTTGGGCCAGCAGCCCCAATGCCGCAATCCGCAGACTCACCCGATGATCGTACCTCCACTATTGACATGTCAGGAGTGACATGTCATCTTGGACGCGTCGACGTTAGGAGAAATCGAATGACCGACACCACCTCAGACACCTCAGCCCTCTTCGGCACCGGGCAGTTCTTCCAGCGGGGCAACTACGCGCCCGTCACCGACGAGTTGACGGAGTTCGACCTGCCCGTCGAGGGCGCCATCCCGCCAGAACTCGACGGCTGGTACCTACGTAATGGGCCCAACCCGCGACAGGCCACCGCCCACTGGTTCGCCGGCGACGGCATGATCCATGGTGTCCGGCTCGAGGGCGGCCGCGCCGCCTGGTATCGCAACCGCTGGGTTCGCACCGACAGCTTCATCGAAGACTTCCCGCTGTACAACGCCGACGGCACCCGCAACCTTCGTGCGGCCGTCGCCAACACCCACGTCGTCAACCACGCCGGCAAGACACTGGCTCTGGTCGAGTCGTCGCTGCCGTACGAGATCACCAACGAGCTGAAGACGGTGGGCGCCTACGACTTCGGCGGCAAGCTGGTCGACTCGATGACCGCGCACCCGAAGATCTGCCCGACCACCGGCGAGATGCATTTCTTTGGTTACGGCAACATATTTCAACCGCACGTCACCTATCATCGCGCCGACGCCAACGGCGAGCTGACCATCAACCGGCCGCTCGACGTCAAGGCGCTGACGATGATGCACGACTTCGCGCTGACCGCCGAGCACGTCGTGTTCATGGATCTGCCGATCGTGTTCAACCTCGACATCGCGTTGAAGGGTGACGGCGACATGCCCTACCGGTGGGACGACGGCTACGGCGCCCGCCTCGGCGTGCTGCGCCGCGACGATCCGTACGGTGAGGTGCGCTGGTTCGAGATCGACCCCTGCTACGTCTTCCACGTCGTCAACGCCTATGACGACCGCAATACCGTTGTGCTGCAGGCGGTTCGGTATCCCGAACTGTGGCGGAACAGCGGCGGATTCGACGCCAACGGGGTGTTGTGGACGTGGACCATCGATCTGCAGACCGGCACGGTGACCGAACGCCAGCTCGACGATCGCTCGGTGGAGTTCCCCCGCATCGACGATCGGCTGGCGACTCTGCCGGCCCGCTACGCCGTGTCGGTCGGCGACGGCCGCCTGGTCCGCTACGACCTGACCACCGGCAGCGCAGTCGAACACGCCTTCGGCACCGCGAAGTCGCCCGGTGGCCCGGGGGAGGCGGTGTTCGTGCCGTCGACGTCCGGTCCCGCCGACGAGAGCAGCGGCTGGTACCTCGGCTACGTGTATGACCCGGCTCGCGACGGCAGCGACCTGGTGATCATCGACGCGGCTGACTTCGCCGCACAGCCAATTGCCAGAATCAAACTGCCGCAGCGCGTCCCGTACGGTTTCCACGGAAACTGGATCGGCGGTTGAGTAACGTGACGAGCCATGGCAGTCAAGTGGCTCGACGAACCTGAGACCCACGACTACGACGCGGCGGCAGACTACCTGAGCATGCTCGGGGAGCCTGCCGTCGTCGACAAAACCGTGGCGGCCTTGCGTGACGTAAAAGCGGTGTACCGCAAGGCAAAAGACATCTTGCGCGCCGGGCAATTGTCGTTGCTGCCCGAGTCGAACGCCCACGTCAGGTCGGACCTGGGCAAGATCAGCGACGGAAAGAAACTCTCCCCGATCCTGCTGGTCCGAGGCAACGCCGTCAACGCGGTCCGGCTGGAGATCGCCGACGGCTATCACCGAGTCTGTGCCAGCTACTTGACCGACGAGAACACGCCCATCCCTTGCCGTATGGTGTCCTGGCAGGCGTGAGCCACGAACGATGTCCGGGTTCGGCTTCGACACCCTCGCGCTGATCGCGGTCATCGGCATGAGCGGACCGCTGCTTGCCTCGGTGCCGCGCTTTGGGGTCTCCGTGGTTATCGGCGAACTGATCGCCGGGGTTGTCGTCGGCAGAACAGGGTTCGGGATCGTCGACCACAGCGACGAGACAATCACGCTGCTGGCCAACATCGGGTTCGCATTGGTGATGTTCGTCGTCGGCACCCACGTCCCCGTGCGCGACACCACCCTGCGGTCGGCCATCCCGAAGGCCTTGGCCCGCGCGGTCGCCGTCGGAGCGGTGGCCGCGGTCCTCGGGGTTGCGCTGGCACAGACGTTCGGCACCGGCCACGCGGCCCTGTACGCGGTGCTGATGGCGTCGTCCTCGGCGGCGCTGGCGCTGCCGGTGATCGACTCACTGGGCCTGGACGGCGCGCCGGTGTTGTCGGTGACCGCCCAGATCGCCATCGCCGACGCCACCTCGATTGTGTTGCTGCCGTTGGTGATCAACCCGACGCAGGCGCCCAAAGCGGCGTCGGGCGCACTCGCCATCGCCGCTTGCGCGGTAGTGCTCTATCTGGTGCTGCGCGCCGGGGATCGACGCGGATGGCGCAAGCGCCTGCACCATTACTCGGAGAAGCGCCGCTTCGCGCTCGAACTGCGCCTCAGCCTGATCATGCTGTTCATCCTTTGCGCACTGGCGGTCACCACGCACGTGTCGATCATGCTGGCCGGCTTCGCTCTCGGCCTGGTGGTATCGGCGATCGGTGAACCCCGGCGATTGGCGCGCCAGTTGTTCGGCATCACCGAGGGTTTCTTCGCCCCGCTGTTCTTCGTCTGGCTCGGTGCGTCGCTGCAGGTGCGTGAACTCGGCGAGCATCCGTGGTTGATCCTGCTCGGCGTGGGCCTCGGCGTCGGTGCGGTGCTCGCGCACTGCGTGGGCCGGTTGTTTGGTCAGCCGGTGATGCTCGGGGTGCTGTCGGCCGCGCAGCTGGGGGTGCCGGTGGCGGCGGCGACGGTAGGCACCGAGCAGCACCTGCTCGCACCGGGCGAGCCATCAGCGCTGATGCTCGGCGCATTGGTGACCGTCGCGGCCACGTCCATCGCCGGAATGTTGGCGGCCCGGCGTCAGAGTGCCGACGAGTCGAAGTCGTCGGCAGGGTAAGAGGCCGTAGCGCGGTAGGTGTTCGGGCTGACGCCGTAGGCCCGCTTGAACGCGCTGCTCAACGCGAACGGGGTGCTGTAGCCAACCTGCCGAGCGACCGCGGCGATGGTGGCCTGGCCGGACCGCAGCAGATCGGCGGCCAGCGCGAGCCGCCAATTGGTGAGGAATGCGATAGGCGGCTCGCCGACCTGTTCAGTGAATCTGCTGGCGAACACCGCACGCGAACTCCCCACGGCTGCAGCAAGATTCGCAACCGTCCAGGGGTGGGCGGGATTGTTGTAGATCAGCTTCAACGCGGGACCGACCATAGGGTCGTGCTCGGCGTGCCACCACGTCGGGGCGTTGCCGTCGCGATCGAACCAGGTGCGCAGCACCGCGATCAGCAGCAGGTCGAGCAGCCGGTCCAGGTAGGCCTCTTGGCCGGGACCGTCGCAGCCCGCCTCGGTGGCGAGCAATTCCACCAGCGGGGTGTTCCATTCGTCGGCGCGCAGCACCAGGACCGTCGGCAAGGCGTCGAGCAGCCGCGCGCTGACCTCGCTCCGGCCCTCATAGGCGCAGATCACCGACCGCGTCGCGCCGGACGGGCTGTTGCCCCACGTCCGCACGCCGATCGACATCTCGAACCGAAGGGATTCGCCGGACAAGGTAGTGCAGCGCTGGCCCGGGTGGATGACGACCATCGGGGTGGTGGTCGGGTCGTCGGCGAAGATGTAGTGCTCGGTGCCGCGCGTGAGCGCGACATCACCCGGGCGAAGCCAGACGGATCCGCTGTTCTCGCCGACGAAGGCCGCGCTGCCGTGGGTCTGGCAGATCAGCGTCAGCGGCGCGTCGTCGCGAATGCTCATCGACCACGGCGGATCCATCATCATCCGCAACACGAATGCGCCTCGCGCTCGCACACCGTCGAGCAATCCGACCACGGCGTCCACGCCGCGAGCCTATCGTCCCTTCGCCGCCGCGCGCGGCCGATATCCGGCGAGAAACACCTGCACGCCGGCACGGACATAGCGTTCGGTATCGACGCCGGCCAGCACTTGCGGTCCGCCGCAGAATAGCGCCTGATCGATGCACCTACCGACGATGAGAAACGCGAAATGCTCTGCCGCAAGAGATGGTTCGGGCACGTGTAATAGATCCCGGTCGTGCAGCCGGGAGAAGCAGTCGGTGAACGCGGCGAGCGTACGGGCCGGCGCCTGTTCGTAGTACAGCTGCGCCAGCGCGGGCACCCGGTTGGCCTCGCCGACCACGAGCCGGCGCAACTGCACGACCGGTTCCTGCAAGACCGCGTGCAGGTAATCGCCGGCCAGGGCGGTCAGGTCAGTTTCCAGGTCGGTGGTGTCGCCCAGCACCGCGATCCGGGCGAGGAACGGTGACACGGTGCTCTCCAGTACGGTGGTCACGATCGCCAGCAGCAGTTCCTGCTTGTCGCCGAAGTGTTTGTACACCGTCTGCTTGGACACCTCCGCCGATGCGGCGATCTGGTCGACGCTGGTGCCCTGATAGCCGTTGCTCAGGAACAGCGCCCGGCCCGCCGACAGGATGGTCTGGCGCTTGCGCGCGGACCGGCCCAGGACCGCCTCGGACATGTGCCCTCCTCAAGTTGGTACTGGACAGTCTAGTTCTCACTACCTAGAGTACTGGACAGTCTAGTTTGATTCTGACAGGGAGGCGCGCCATGACCACGACCGATTGCCCGCCGCTGCCGGTGCGGATCACCAAGTCGCTGCTGGGCTACGGCGTCATCGCCGGTCCGATCTATGTGCTGGTGGTGGCTGCGCAGGCGGCGACACGCGATGGGTTCGACCCGACCCGGCACGCGGCCAGCCAGCTCGCCAACGGTGATCTGGGCTGGATCCAGATCGCCAATTTCCTGGTCACCGGCGCGATGACGATCGGAGCCGCAGTGGGCGTGCGCCGCGCCCTCGGGCCGGGACGACCGTCGGTCTGGGCGTCGGGCCTGCTCGGTGCGTATGGCGCCGGGCTCGTTGCCGCCGGCATCTTCCGGGCCGACCCGTCGGACGGTTTCCCACCGGGCACCCCGCCCGGCATCGGTGAGGTCAGTTGGCACGGCTTGGCCCATTTCGTGGCGGCGGGTCTCGGATTCGCCTGCCTGGTCGCGGCGTGCTTCGTGCTGGGAGCGTGGTTCGCCCGCAACGGTCAGGCGGCGTGGGCGTGGTTCTCGCGAATCAACGGCACCGTGTTCGCCGGCAGCTTTCTCGCCTTGTCGTCCGGAACAGGCGGAGCCGCGACGATTTTGGTGTTCACCGCGGCAGTGGTTCTCGTGTGGGCGTGGTTGGCCGCGGTGTCGGTCAAGCTGTACAGAGCGGTGGGGGAGACGTAGACGGACACGTATGCGGTCCGGACGGCAAACGATGGATCGCCGATGCCGTCGACGCTTGACTTCTGGTCATGAATACGAGCCCCTTTGTCATCCTGACCTCCCTCGCCGCGATCGCCGCCGCTGCTGCTGGCGGAATGATGTACGTGTTCTCCACCTTCGTGATGAGCGGCCTGAATCGCACAGGTCCGGTCGAAGCAATCACCGCGATGCGCGGTATCAACTCCGTAGCCAACTCGAATCCGGCGTTCCTGCTGGCTTACTTCGGCGCGGCCATCCTGGCGTTGGTGGTCGGTGTCATGGCCGCGATTCAGCTGCGCCAGCCCGGCAGCTGGGTTGTGCTGATCGGCGCGATCTTCGGGATCCTCGCCGCGATCATCACGATGGTGTTCAACGTGCCGCTGAACAACCATCTCGACGCGGTGAACCCGGTCGGGCTGTCGCCCGCCGACGCCGCGCGGGAGTGGCAGGCGTACTTCACGACGTGGACGAACTGGAATCACGTCCGCACCGCCACCAGTTTCATCGCGGCGGCGCTGATGCTGATCGGCGTGCGATACCGCTAGGTCGGCGGCGCGAATCCCCCGGTATCCGGCTGCTGCGGCGCCGGTACCGGGGGAGCGGGCTGCTGGTACCCGGGCGGCGCGGGCAACTGCTGCGCCGGGCCGGCCGGGGATGCGGGCCTCAGCCGCGCCAGTTCGCGACGGTGCCGCTCGGCCAGTACCGCCGCCAGCACGAGTTGCGGCGGGGCGCCCGGTGGCGGAGGTGGTGATATCTGTGCGATGACGTCACCGGCGATCCGGTAGGCCATCTGGTCGCGCACCTGCCGATCCAACTGCGACTCGCGGGACAGGAACTGGCGGGCCAACTCGGCCTGTTCGGCACGCAGCCCGGACAGCTGCAACGAGGAGGCCCACCACGCCAGCTGTGGCGGCATCGGCGGCGGCGGTGTGAGCCGTGGCGCACGTTCGCTGATCACCACCGTGCCGGCGAACACGTCGCCGATGCGCTTGCCCTTGGGCGACAACAGGCTGCAGATCACCGCGGGCCCACCGGCGAACGTCCAGATCTCGATCACTCCGGCCAGGGCGCGAAACAGCGCCTGCCGGAAGCGTTCCGGACCGCCGTCATCGGACACCACACGCAGGCCCAGCGCCATCTTGCCCAGCGACCTGCCCCGGGTCGCGGTTTCAAACGCGATCGGGTAGCCCACCAGCGCCACCACGGTGAAGATGATCAGCACCGCGCCGGACAGCGCCGGATCGAACTCCGTCAGCGTGGCCGCCCACAGCAGCACGCCGATGAGGTAACCGATGAAAACCACCGTGATGTCGATCATCGCCGACAGCGCGCGAACCGGTAGCTGAGCGATCTGAACATCCAGGACCACCGCGTCCCCGGTCACCACTGGTTCTTGCTGGCGGACCATAAAAGCCCACGCTACTAGGATTCGCTACGTGGATGTCGACGCGTTCGTGCTGGCGCATCGCCCGACGTGGGACCGGCTCGAAGCGCTGGTCAAGCGGCGTCGGCGGTTGACTGGCGCGGAGGTCGACGAGCTGGTCGACCTCTACCAGCGGGTGTCCACCCACCTGTCGATGGTGCGGACCGCGTCGAACGATTCGGTACTCATCGGCCGGTTGTCCGGCCTGGTGGCGCAGGCGCGTTCGGCGGTGACCGGTGCACACGCGCCGTTGTGGAGTGAGTTCGTCCGGTTCTGGACGGTGTCATTCCCTGTGGTCGCCTACCGGGGCTGGCGGTGGTGGCTCGGCACGGCCGTGGCGTTCTTCTTCGTGGTCGTGCTGACCGCGCTGTGGGTGTCTGGCAACCCCGAAGTGCAGTCCAGCCTCAAAACCCCAAGCGAGATCGAGGAATTGGTCAACCACGATTTCGCGTCCTACTACAGCGAAAACCCCGCCGGATCGTTCGGGCTGCAGGTCTGGGTGAACAACTCCTGGGTGTCCGCCCTGTGCATCGCGTCCGCGATCCTGCTCGGCCTACCGATCCCGTGGTTGTTGTTCGAGAACGCATTCAACCTCGGCGTGATCGCGGCGTTCATGTTCGATGCGGGCAAGGCCGACATCTTCCTGGGTCTGCTCACGCCGCACGGGCTGCTCGAACTGACGGCGGTGTTCCTGGCCGGCTCTGCGGGGATGCGGCTGGGCTGGTCGGTGGTGTCGCCAGGCAACCGGCCGCGTGGGCAAGTGCTCGCCGAACAAGGCCGGGCGGTGGTCGCGGTAGCGGTCGGGCTGATCGGTGTGCTGCTGGTGTCGGGGCTGATCGAGGCGTTGGTGACGCCATCGCCACTGCCGACGTTTGCGCGCATCGGCATCGGTGTGGCAGCCGAAATCGCTTTTCTCGCTTATATTTTCCACTTTGGCCGCAAGGCGGCCAGGGCCGGGGAGACCGGCGACATCGACGACGCCCCCGATGTGGTGCCGACGCGCTGAGCGCCCTCGGCGAGTGTGGGCTTGAGGCACGCTTCGGGCGACGACAGCGTGCCGGTAACCCACGTTCGGCGAAGCTTTACAGGCGGCCGCTGGCCTTCATCGCCAGGTAGTGGTCGGCCAGTGCCGGCGCCAGCTCTTCGGGCGGGGCATCGACCACGTCGACTCCCGACCGCCGCAGCCGCGACGCGATCGCCCGGCGATCGTTGCGGGCCCGTTCGGCCGCGGCGGCGTCGTACACCTGCGCCGCGTCGGCGCGGCCTGCCGCAAGCCGGTCAACCCGCGGATCGGCGACGGCCGCGAGCAGGACCTGATGCTTGGCCGACAGCTGCGGCAGCACGCCCATCAACCCTTCGTCGAGCGCCGACGCGTTCAGATCGGTCAACAACACCACCAACGCTCGCCGCCGGATGCGCCGCTGCACTGCGGCCACCATCGCGCGGGCGTCGGACTCGACCAGGGCGGGCTGCAGTGGTGCCATCGCCTCAACCAGTTGCGCGAGCAGCTCGGTGCGCGACGCGTTGAACACGCCGGCGCGGGTCACCCGGTCGTGGGCGACGAAGTCGACGTGGTCGCCGGCCCGCGCTGCCAGCGCGGCCAGCAGCAGCGCAGCGTCCATCGACCAATCCAGCCGCGGCCACCCGCCGGGGTCGCTGGCGGTGGGGTCGACACCGACGCGGCCGGCCGACGTGCGGCCGGTGTCGAGCACGATGACCACCCGCCGGTCCCGCTCGGGCCGCCACGTCCGCACCACCACATCGGCACGCCGGGCGGTGGCGCGCCAGTCGATGGATCGGACGTCGTCGCCGATGACATACTCACGCAGCGAATCGAATTCGGTGCCCTGACCGCGGATCAGCACCGGCGTATTGCCCTCGAGTTCGCGCAGTTTGGCCAGTCGCGACGGCAGGTGCTTGCGTGATAGGAACGGCGGCAGAATCCGGATCTGCCACGGCACCCGGTGCGAGCCCTGCCGTCCGGCCAGCCCTAGCGGTCCGACCGAACGCGCGGTGACGAGCGCGGAGTGCTGATCGCCGCGGCGAACCGGTCGCAACTGCGTGACAAGGCGAACCCGTTGCCCCGCAGCCAGATTCACGGCGTGCGTGCGCGGCTCGGCCCGGGCGCTGGGGGCCCAGGCGTCGCGGATCTGGCCGCGGAAGCGGCGTCGGCCTTGCGGATTCTCGACCACCAGCACCGCGTCGGCCGGCTGGCCCAGCCGCGCCACCGTGTCGCCGGATCGGGCGCAGCGCAGCCGGCGCGTGCTGGCCGCCAGCAGCACGTCGAGCGTCACCGCCGCCGCCAGCGCCGCCAGCAGGATGACGAAAGCCGTTGCGGGCCAGGGTGAGAACGCGATCGGAACCACGCAGATCAGAGCGATCAGGCCGGTGCGGCCGGTGAGGATCATTAGCGTGGCACTGGGACAGCGGCGAGTATGCCGTCCAGCACGCCGTCCGGGTTGGCGCCCTCGAGTTCCGCCTCCGGCCGCAGCTGGATCCGATGCCGCAGTGTCGAGCGCGCCATCGCCTTGACGTCGTCAGGCGTGACATAGGTGCGTCCGGACAGCCACGCCCATGACCGGGCGGTGGCCAGCAGTGCGGTTGCGCCGCGCGGGGACACCCCCAGCTGCAATGAGGGTGAATGTCGTGTGGCGCCAACGATGTCGACGATGTAGCCGAGCACCTCGTCGGCGACCAGCACCTGACGCACCGCCTCGCGCCCAGCCGCCAGCTCGGCGGTGCCGGCGACGGGTTGCACTGCGGACAGGTCCCGAGGGTCGAATCCGCGGGCGTGCCGGTCGAGGATCGCGATCTCCTGGTCGCGCGGCGGCAGCGGCACATTAAGCTTCAGCAGGAACCGGTCCAGCTGCGCCTCGGGCAGCTGGTAGGTGCCCTCGTACTCGATGGGGTTCTGGGTCGCGGCGACGATGAATGGATCGGGCAACGGCCGCGCCTCACCCTCCACACTGACCTGCCGCTCCTCCATGGCCTCCAGCAGCGCGGCTTGGGTCTTGGGTGGCGTGCGGTTGATCTCGTCGGCCAACAACAGGTTGGTGAATACCGGCCCGGAGCGAAACTCGAATTCGGCTGTGCGGGCGTCGTACACGAGCGATCCGGTGACATCGCCGGGCATCAGGTCGGGGGTGAACTGCACGCGTTTGAATTCGAGCTGTAAGGCCGCCGCGAGCGTGCGCACCAGCAGCGTCTTGGCGACGCCGGGGACACCTTCGAGCAGCACGTGGCCGCGGCACAGCAGCGCGATCACCAGTCCGCTGACGACGGCTTCCTGGCCGACGACGGCCTTGGCGATCTCACCGCGCAACGCGAGCAACGCATTTCGCGCGGCGTCCTGTTGGGTTGTCTGCGCTGTCGAATGAGTCACGACTGTGCGACCTGCCTTTCGGTGTTGTCGAGTTCGTGGGCGAGGTTTACCAGGTCGGCGTCGCTGGCCGGCGGCGGGCCGAACAGCGTGTGTCCCACCGCCTGCGGGTGCTGGCCGCAGCGCTCGGCGACGGCCTGCACCACCGCGGGTGGAGCCGCGTCGTGTCCGAGCCCGAGCCCGAGCCGGGGCAGCATCCGTTGCAGTGTGGCGGTGCGCAGCGCCTCGGCGGCGCGGTCGCGGGCGCGCCGCGACCGATACAACCGGCCGCGGCCCTCGACGGTCTCCGAGGCCCGCACCACGACCGGCAGCTGCTCGGCGACCAGCGGGCCGATGCGTCGGCCCTTCCACACCGCCAGCAGCGCCACGGCCAGGCACAGTTGACATACGATCCAGGTCACGTGGTCCGGAATGAGGTCGAAGATCGTTGCGCCGCCACCGGATTCACCACCCTCGCTGCGTTGCGGGGCGTACCAGATCACCCGTGGACGCGTGCCGGCGAGGTTCATCGCCAGTGCGGCGTTGCCCTCCTTGAGCAGCCCGGAGTTGGTCATGAAGTCGGCGGTGCCGACAACCGTCACGGTTCGCCCGTCGTCGGAGTAGCGCACAAGGGCACCGTCGTAGCAGCGCGTCACGGGCGTCTCGCCGGCGGCCTCGTAGGCGTCGCTCGGGCCCAACTGAACCTCACCGGCGCGGGTCGTCTCGCGCAGGTCGCAGTCCGGCTTGGCACCCCCGAACGTGGTAGCTCCATCGAGCCGGATCTCCGGCGAGAGCTTTTCGCGGGTTCGCGACGCCGGTTCCAGCAGCAGTCGGTCCCCGGGAACGTCGGCCAGCCGCCGCAGCAGGTCGTCGTCGGTGAGGTAGAACGTCTGCGCGACGACGACCAGCGTGTCGGGCCGTGCGCCCCGCTCCACCGCGGCGATGTCGTCGGCGGCGATGACGTCCACGCCGTTCTCACGCAACAGAGTCACCAAGGCCCGCGCGCCGTCTGACGACGTCGACGCCGGATCCATCCGGCCGCCGGGACGTGGCGCGGTCAGGTATGTGCTCAGCCCGGTGACCCCGACGATGACGACCAGGGCGAGCATCATCCACCGCGCGCTGCGCCATCGCTGCACGACGGTCGGTCCGACGGCCGAATCGGCTTGTGGTTCTTGTGCTCCTCGCGTGCGCGACGTCATCGCACTTCTGTCCAGCCGTCGGCTGCGGCCGGCGCCGCGGTTCCGACGGCGGTCGCCGATGTCTGGAATCGCAGATGGTCATCGAGGTCGGCGATCATCCGATAGGCGGATTCCGTTCCGGGCCGCTCGCCGTACGTGACATCGTTGAAAGCGTCCGCGGCCCGCATCAATTCGGCGGCGAGGTTGGGCACCGTCCGGCCGGCGTCGCGGGCCAGCTCGGTCGCCGTGCGTCCCGGCACCGGGTCGAGCACCCCGCTTTCCTCCAACTGGCGAGCGACGGCTCTGAGCCGATGACGGATGGCGGCGGCCCAATTGCCAGTGGCCGCATACTGTTCGGCGGTGGCGCGGTGCTCGGCGGCGCTGAGTTGATGCTCGCCGAACAGCGCGTAGCCGCCGCCACGGTTCGTGCGCATGGCGCGACGGGCGATCCGGACCGCCACCACGACCGCGACGGCGAGCAGGATCAGCAGAACCGCGACGGTGAACCAGCCGCCCGGCACGGACGATCCCTCCGCTATCAGCTTGTACAGCATTTCGTCGATCCAGTCGACAATGCGTTCGGTCAGCGAGGCCTTGGGGTAGATCGGTTTTCCGAGTTCTCGCTGGGCGGCCTCGTGGGCCGCATCGCGGTCGATGTCTATCGTCGGCACGTCAAGGTTGGTGGGTCAGCCACAGATGGTCGGTGGAATCGGGCGGAGTGCCGGGACCGTACGCGGCGCCGGTCTGCAACGTCAGGTCGAACGCCTCGGCACGGATGCGGCGATCGGTGTAGAGCAGGACCAGAACGCCTGCGGTGAACGGCGCCGTGATGATCTGACCTATCGCGCCGCCGATCGCCAACAAGATGAGCGCGATCAGCACCGCCACCGTGGATGACGCTGACATCAGCAGGATTTGGCCGCCGAAGCTGAACGGCACTGACACCGCACCCGCGATCACGCCGGCGACGATTTGGGCGAGCAGCCAGATGCCGAACACCCGCCAGAAGTCGTTCCTCACCAATTTGAATGACCGCGAGATCGCCGGGAAGATGTCGAGCCGTTCCAGCACGATGACGGACGGCGTGAAGGAAAGCATGGTGCCCAGGTAGACCAGCACCGCAATCAGGCCGAGCACCAGTGGCACGCCGATGATCGCTGCCGCGGCGCCGTTGGCGGCGACCGCCACCCCGACGATGATGCCCACCACGACCGAAATCAACAGGATCGCACCGACCACTTCCAGGACGGTGAAGCCGATCAGTGCCCACAGCCGGCCGCGAAGCCGTTGCCACGCTTCGCCTATCGTGATGCTCGCCCCGAACACCGCCCTGCCGACGACGACGGTGAGCATGCCGCTCAGCAGGATCGACGACAGCCCGGTGGCGACCGCTGCGGCGAGGCTCGACGCCGACGAGCCGAGAAGTGCGCCAGTCGAGACCTCCTCACCGCTGAGGGTCGGCTCGAGTTGTCCGATGACCGCCAACGGGCCCACCGACAGGATGAGCGCGACGATCTGCGCCGCGACCACCACGATGGTGGTAAGGCCCAGCGTGGCTTTGGGATTCGCCCGGACGTAGGCGACTGCCCCGTTGAAGATGTCGGACAGACCCAGGGGTCGCAACGGGATTACGCCGGGTTTGAGCGCCAGCGGGATCGGTGGCGGCGGCGCGTAACCCGTCGGCGGATAGCCGGGCGGCGGGTAGCCGGACGGTGCGTAACCCTGGGGCGGGTAGCCCGGCGGGGGGTAACCCGGGGGCGGGTAGTAGCCGGGCGGCGGATAGCCCTGGTATCCGGGCGGTGGATAACCCTGGTAAGCCGACGGAGGGTAGCCGGGTGGGGGATAGCCCGGCGGCGGCGGGCCGGCGGTACCGGACGCGCCGGCGTCGTTGCTCATGGCCACCATCCTGTCGATCACCGTGCGAATTGACAACGTGATCAGGTCGGCTGCCGACGTTACGGTGGCCGTATGTTGACCGAGATCACGGTGCGTGGCTCTTTCTCCGCCTTCGAGTCGCCCGAACGCGGAACTGTCCACGCGTCCATTTCCTACGAGGAACCGGCCATGCAGCCGGTCTACGACCGGGTGGCACGTGACCTGGAGGTCGTGAAGGCGTCCATCACCCCGCTGCACAGTCCAGACCGCGGTCCGGTCACGTGGTGGTCCGCCGAGCAACTACGTACCTGGTCGAACCGGCCCTGGAACAAGGACGGCAAGCTGCTCCCGCCCGTGCACCACGCCAGCGTCGGTGTCAAGGTGAAGTTCCGCGACCTCACGGTCCTTTCACGCTGGGTCGGCGAGCACATCGCGAGCACCGATGGCTTCCGGGTCTCACACGTCGAGTGGGCACTTGCCATGAAACGGCGGGATGAGCTGCTAAGGCAGGTCCGAACCGAGGCCGTCAGCGATGCCGTCACGCGTGCGCAGCAATACGCCGACGCACTCGGTCTCGGCCAGATCCGCCCGGTGGCCGTCGCCGACGCTGGAATGCTCGGCGCTCACCTGCAGCCCGACGGCGGTGCGAATGTGGGCTACCTGCGTGCCGCAGCGGTATCGCCCGGTGGCGGGCCCGATGTCGAGCTCGTGCCGGAGGACATCGAGGTGTCGGCGACGGTCGACGCGCGGTTCGTTGTCGGGGACGCCTGACGTCGCACGGCGTAGCGTTTGGCCCATGGCCGAACTCAAAGACCGGTTGCGCGCGGACCTGACGACCGCGATGAAGTCGCAGGACAAGTTGCGCACCGCGACACTGCGGATGCTGCTCACCGCGATCCGGAACGAGGAGGTCGCCGGCAAGGAGTCGCGCGAGCTGACCGACGCCGACGTGCTCAAGGTGCTGGCCAAGGAGTCGAAGACGCGCGGCGAGTCGGCCGAGATCTACACCCAGAACGGGCGCGGTGAGCTCGCCGCCACCGAGCACGCCGAGGCCAGGGTCATCGATGAGTACCTGCCGACCCCGCTCACCGAGGCGGAGCTGGCCGATGTGGCCGACACCGCGATCGCGCAAGTCGCCGAGGATATCGGGGAACGGCCTAGCGTGCGTCAGATGGGCCAGGTGATGAAGGCCGCGACCGCGATCGCTGCGGGCAAGGCCGACGGGGCCCGTCTGTCGGCGGCGGTGAAGGCCAGGCTGTAACCGTTTGGCTAACTAAGGCGCTGAAAAACCCTATCTTCTCAGGGCATTTGGCGCACGAAGTAATACCGCAGGGGTCGGCCGAGCCGGCGCACCGGGATGAAGCGGTACACACCGTGCAGGAGCGCTCGGTACGGCCGCGAGAAGTGCTGCTCCATCCCCGGTGCGTCGGTGTACCACAGCTCGGTGTCGAAGATCAGGCCCGGCACGGCACGTTCCACTTCCCGCGGATCGTCGATGGCCCAACCAAGTTGCGCGCCGGACACTTTCACGCACCCGTAGCGCTGCAGGAACCACACGCCCCACCTGCCGTAGCCGTCGAAGAGCATCTCACCGGTAGGGAAATGGTCGGTGATCCTGCGCAGCATCGCTAACCCGTCGACGGCGCGCAGATACGGCGTGAGCCCCTCGGCGATGACGAGAACGGTTGAATCGCCGGGGATTCCGTCGAGCAGCTGCGGATCGGTCACCGAAGCGGCGATGGTCTGGGCGCCTTCGCGCTGCGGGAACAACCGGTGACGCAAGTTGATGACGTCGGGGTAGTCGACGTCATACCAGCGCACTGTCGGTGGCGGGTCGACGCGGTAGACCCTGGTGTCCAACCCGCAGCCTAGGTGCAGGACGGTGCATTCGGGATGCCGGTCGACAAACTGCCGGACCCACGTGTCGTAGGCCTTGGCCCGGACCGCCAGCGAGGTGTGATCGCTGCGGCGAATTCGCAACCTGCCGAAGTCGTAGTCGATCCGCTGTAGCGCCCTATTCGCTTCCCGGTCGTCGAGGATGGTGTTGGGCCTGCGGCTTTCCATGGCCTTGCCGTACAGCGTGGCGAGCGTGGTCTCCTGCGCCCCGGCGAGTTTGACCTTTTCGAGCTCCATGCGAATTACTCCGATTCCGTGTTCGTGTCCTGGTATCGAGCCAGGCCGGACCGCGCCAATGTGACGATGTCCGCGCCGGCGAAGTCCTGCGACATGACGTCCAGCACCGCCGCGCTGAGCCGCGCCAAAAGCTGAGGGGTCAGCGTGTCCGCACCCAACACGCGCATCAGGTGCGGATGCAACACCCAGACCCCAAGTCGCATCGCGACGAGCACCGCCGCCTGTGTATGCGCGTCGGATCTCGACTCGGCGCCTTGCGATGGGTGGCTGGCCAGATAGTCCTGGGTGAGCGCGACGAGATTGTCGAACAGCGACGCGGCGGCCGTCGAACCGTCTACCAAAGCCCTTGCCACATAACGCAACACGTCGGCTGCGCTCTGGTAGACGCTGCCCAGATAGGCGGAGTCGGCGACGCCCCGTTCGTCGACGCCCTCCTTGATGATCTGCCGAAGATAGTCCTGGACGTATCCGTCGCACGCGTCGCGCAGCCCCTGCTTGCTGCCGAAGTGGTGGGATACCAGCCCGGGAGCGACGCCGGCTTCCTCGGCGACGGCGCGGATCGTCGTCGCCTTGCCGCCTTTCTCGGCGAACAACCGCATCGCCGCGTTCCTGATCCGGGCGCGAGCGGTGATGTCCGGCGTTGGCCGCATGACCAAGATTCTAGACATTTGGCCAGTAAACTGGTCAAGTGTTCAGTGGCGAGCAGACGCAAAGTCACCCGATTTCGGCTGGACATCCATCAACCGGAAGCCTGAAGAAGCCGGTTCAGCGTGTTGATGGGAAATTGATGTGTTTTTCCCATTGATTGAGGCCTAAATCACAGCAACACTCTATGTGTGCGCACCGCTCCAACGCCGACCAACTTCAAGTCCCGAGCCCTAGGGCATCGGAACTGTCGGCAAGGGGCACTCGCACAGCGGCGCCGATGTCCGGTTCCCTCCGGGCGGCGTCGTCGCACGCGAGGCAGTACAGGCGGTTGCCGACCGGTGATCGCTCCGACATTGCCCACGTCGCCTTCGTGGCGACGGCGTAGCGATTCGGTTGCGGCGCTGGCGGTTCGACGACGCCGACACATTTGGGTTTACCACAGGGAGGCTTGTGATGGAGATGCTGCTTGCCGGCGAATGGCGCGGCGCGGGCGACGGGGCAACCGAGATGGTGCGCTCCCCGTACGACGGCCGACCCGGTCGGTTCGGTGCCGCTGGCCACGATCGACGACGCCGCTGCGGCCGTCGATGACGCCGAGGCCGCGGCACGGGTGCAGCGGGAGACCCCGGCGCATGAGAGGGTGGCGGTGCTGCTGCGGGCGGCCGATCTGGCCGATCAGCGTGCCGAGGATATCGCGCAGACGATCAGCGCGGAGACCGGCAAGCCGATCAGCGAGGCGCGCGGCGAGGCAAGTCGCTCCGGTGCCATCATCCGGCTGGCCGCTCACGAGGGCAGCCAGCTGTACGGTTCGACGTTGCCGCTGGACGCGAACCCCGGAACCGGTTTGGAGAAGATCGGTTTCACGGTGCGTCAGCCGTGCGGGATCGTCGTGGCGATCACCCCGTTCAACTACCCCGCGCTGCTGGTGCTGCACAAGATCGCCCCGGCACTGGCCGCGGGTAACGCGGTCGTGCTGAAACCGGCCCGCTCGACACCGCTGACGGCGCTCAAGCTCGCGCAGTGCTTCGTCGACGCCGGGCTGGCGCCGGGTGCGCTGTCGGTGCTCACCGGATCCGGTGGCGACACTGGGCGACCGGCTGGTGACCGACCCGCGGGTGCGCAAGGTGTCGTTCACCGGCTCGACAGCGACCGGGACACACCTGGCCGCGGTCGCCGGGATCAAGAAACTGTCCCTGGAGCTGGGCGCCTCCTGCCCGGTGATCGTGCTGCCCGACGCCGACATCGACATGGCCGCATCCGCGGTGGCCGCCGGGGGCTACATCAACGCCGGCCAGGTGTGCATCTCGGTGCAGCGGGTGATCGTCGACGAACGCGTGGAGGCCGACTTCCTCGACGCGCTGGTGCCGAAGGTCGACGCCATCACCCTGGGTGATCCCGCGCGGGAGGACACCCGGTTGGGGTCGCTGATCTCCGAAACCGAGGCCACCCGGGTGCAGTCGGCGATCCAGGCTGCCGGCCAGTCCGGCGCGAAGGTGCTCACCGGCGGCGACCGCGACGGTGCGGTCGTCACCCCCGCGGTGGTCGCGGCGGTCGACCCACAGTCGCCGTTCTCCCGCGACGAGCTGTTCGGACCCGCCGTCGCGGTATCCTCGGCCCCGGACATCGCCACCGCCATCGCGATCGCCAACGACAACGAATACGGCCTGGGCGCAGGCATTTTCACCTCCGACGTGGCGGCGACGGTACGCGCGATGCGCCAGATCGACGCCGGCAACATCCACATCAACTGGACCCCGCTGTGGCGGGCCGACCTGATGCCCTACGGCGGGCTGAAGGGCAGCGGCATCGGCAAGGAAGGTGTCCGCTCGGCCGTCACCGAAATGACCGAAGAAAAGACCATCGTCATCCACGGCCGCCCGTGGTGAACCCCGAAGGAAACCAGCCATGATCAGCACCTCACACAAGACGGTCCGGCTCACCACCGCCCAGGCCGTCGTCAAATACCTCGCCGCCCAGTACAGCCTCGCCGACGGTGCCCGGCGCCGCCTGGTGCCCGCCGCGCTGGGCATCTTCGGACACGGAAACGTCGCCGGATTGGGTCAGGCCCTCGATGAGCTGTCCGACGAGTTGCCGTTCATCCAGGGCCGCCACGAGCAGTACGTCGCGCACATCGCCACCGCCTACGCCAAGGCCACCCGTCGCCGCGCCACCCTCGCGGTGACCGCGTCGATCGGCCCGGGCGCCCTGAACCTGGTCACCGCCGCCGGTTTGGCGACGGTCAACCGGCTGCCGCTGCTGTTGTTGCCCGGAGACACCTACGCCACCCGGCACCAGGGCCCGGTGCTGCAGCAACTCGAACACGCCAGCGAGGCCGACGCCACCGTCAACGACGCGTTCCGGCCGGTGTCGCGGTTCTTCGACCGGATCACCCGCCCGGAGCAACTGCTCACCGCGCTGCCGCAGGCGATGCGGGTGCTGACCAGCCCCACCGACACCGGCGCGGTGGTGATCTCGCTGCCGCAGGACATCCAATCGCACGCCTTCGACTTTCCGGTCGAGTTCTTCGAACCCCGGGACTGGAAGATCCGCCGCCCGCTGCCCGACCCCGACGAGGTCACGCCAGGTCGCCGCGCTCATCCGCGAGGCGAGCCGGCCGGTGCTGATCGCCGGCGGCGGCGTGCACTACTCCGACGCCCACGCCGCGCTGGAGCAGTTCGCCGAAACCGCGGGCATCCCGGTGGTGGAAACCTTCGGCGGCAAGGGCGCGGTCACCCGCGACGCGTGGTGGCAGGTCGGCGGCGTCGGCCTGGAAGGCAATTTCGCCGCCAATTCCCTTGTCAAACAATCGGATTTGATCATCAGCGTGGGCACCCGGCTGACCGACTTCACCACCGGCTCGCAGTCGATCTTCGAAAACGACTCGGTGCGGTTCGCGTCGCTGAACGTGGTTGACGCCGACACCCGCAAGCAGGGCGCGGTCGGTATCCTCGCCGACGCCCGGCTCGGTCTCGAGGCGCTCACCCACGCGCTGCACGACCACACCACCAGCGCCGCGTGGCGCGACACAGTCGTCGCGGCGAAGGCCGATTGGGCGCCGATCCGCGCCGCGGCGCTGGATCCGGACATCGCGTTCTCCGCGTGAGGAGCACCCCGACGCCCCGGTGACCGACGCGGTGCTGACCCAGCCGCAGCTGATCGGGTTGCTGCAGGAGCACGCCCGAAGCGGCGACACCATCATCGCCGCGGCCGGCGGTCCGCCCGGCGACCTGCAGAAGGTGTGGGACGCCACCGGCAATCGGCACTGCCACCTTGAATTCGGGTTCTCCTGCATGGGTTACGAGCTGCCCGCCGCGATGGGGGTGCGGCTCGCCGAGGGCGACACCGGCAACCGGATCACGACCTTCATCGGCGACGGCACCTTCCTGATGGCGCCGACCGAACTGGTCACCGCCGCGCAGGAACGCCTCGACGTGACGATCGTGGTGTCGGAGAACCACGGCTACCAGGTGATCCACCGGCTGCAGATGAACCGCAGCGGCCGTGAGTTCGGCAACGAGTTCCGTTACCGCACCGACGGCGACATCATGGACCCGACCGCCGAGCGCAAGGCCCCGCGCCTGGAAGGTGACTACCTGGACGTGGACCTGCGCAAGATCGCAGAAGGGCTGGGCGCGACCGCGATCCGCGCCACCACCGCGGACGAGGTGCGCGATGCGCTGGCCGATACCCGCGACACCCGCGGGCCGGTGGTTCTTGTGGTGCCGACGGTGCCGCATGTCGACCTGCCCGGCGGGGATGTGTGGTGGGACGTCGCCCCCGCCGAGGTGTCCGGGCAGGAATGGGTGCAGGCGCTTCGCGCCGAGTACGAGCAGGCCCGCGGCGCGCAGCGGTGGTTCGGATGAGCGCCACCCCGTTCGACGGCGGCGCGCTGCGCCGCCGGCTGGCCAACGGCGAGACCACGGTGGGCACCTTCGTCGGGATGGCCTCGGCGACCGCCACCGAAGTCTGCGCCGCCGCCGGCGCCGACTGGCTGCTCATCGACCTCGAACACGGTGCCGGATCCGAGGACGTGATCCGCGACAGCGTGCTCGCCGCCGCGAGTTACGGGGTGCCGGCCATCGTGCGGGTGGAGTCCAGTGAGCGGATCCGTATCGGTCGCGTGCTCGACCAGGGCGCGGCCGGGGTGATGGTGCCGCGGCTGGACAAGCCCGACGAGGTGGCGGCCGTCCTGACCCACCTGCGGTACCCGCCGCACGGTGATCGGGGGGTCGCCACCTACAACCGGTCCTGTCGATGGGGATTGGACCGCTCGCCGTTGACCGATCCGACCCAGAACACGCTCGGCGTGATCCAGATCGAGACGCTCGCTGCGCTGGACGCGGTCGACGAGATCGCCGCACAGGACGGCGTGGACGTGCTGTTCATCGGTCCGCTGGATCTGTCGTTCGCGCTCGGTGTGCCGCTGCAGTTCGACAGCCCCGAGTTCCTCGCCGCCACCGGGCGGGTGCTCGACGCCGCAGCCGCACACGGCAAGACCGCCGGCATCCTCGCCGCGAACGCTGCCATGGCGACACGTTACGTCGAGCGCGGATTCCGGTTCGTGGCAATCGGTTCCGACTCCACCATGCTGGCCGCCGCGCTGAGCGACGCGTTCACCGCGGCCCGCAACACCCGCATCTGAAGACCAGAAAGGCAGACACCAAGTGAGCACAACGAACCGCCGCATCGGCGTCGGGCTGATCAGCGTCGGCTGGATGGGGCAGCTACATACCCGCGCCTACCGCAGCGTGCCGATCGTCTACCCCGAACTCGGCATCACCCCCGACCTCGTCGTCGCCGCGGACACCGCCCCGGACCGGGCCGAGTTCGCCCGCGACGTTCTCGGCTACACCCGTGGCGACGACCGACTACCGCGAGGTCCTGGCCGACGCCGAGGTGGACGTGGTGTCGATCTGCGCGCCCAACTTCCTGCACGCCGAAATCGGCATCGCCGCAGCCGAAGCCGGCAAACACTTCTGGATCGAAAAGCCGGTCGGACGCAGCTACGAGGAGACCGCAGCGATCGAGGCCGCCGCGACGAAGGCGGGTGTCATCACCTCGATCGGCTACAACTACCGCCACGCCCCCGCTGTCGAACACGCCCGCAGCCTGATCGCGGCCGGCAAGCTCGGCCGGATCACCAACGTACGCGCCGCCTTCTTCTCCGGCTACGCCAACGAACCCAAGGGCGCGCTGTCGTGGCGGTTCAACCGCGAACTCGCCGGCTCCGGCGTGCTGGCCGACCTGTTCAGCCATGCCAGCGACCTGTGCCAGTACGTCGTCGGCCCGATCGCCGAGATCACCGCGCTGACCAGCACCGTCTACACCGAGCGTCCCAAGCTCGCGATGGGTTCGGGGACACACTTCGACGTGATCGAGGGCGGCGAAATGGGCACCGTCGAGAACGAGGACTACGCCGCGGCGCTGGTCCGGTTCGGCGCCGACGCCCAGGGCTCCGGCGCGGTCGGCACCATCGAGGCATCCCGGGTCATCGTCGGGCCATCGCATGCGGCTACCAGATCGAGGTGTACGGCACCGACGGGTCGCTCAAGTGGGACTTCGAGCGGATGAACGAGCTGCAGGTCCGCATCGGGCGCGCCGCCGACGAGCCCGGCTACGTCACCGTCAACGCCAACCCCAGACACGGTGACTACTCCCACTTTCAGCCCGGACCGGGCAACGCGATGGGCTTCGACGACCTCAAGACGATTGAGGCCAAGAAGTTCCTGCTCGCCGTCGCCGGCGGCGACGCCGCGAACTCCAATGTGCACGACGCGGTCTCGGCCGCGGCGATCGTCACCGCCGCGGAAGTGTCCGCCGCGACCGGGCAGTGGCAGAAGATCGAACCAGTGCCGGCACCACGGCATCCCGAATCACAGCCGGGTGAACGATGTCGACCGCTTCTCAAGAGCCTGCCATGACGACATCGGTGCCCATCGAGACGTTCGTCGCGTTGGGCCCGATCGACCCCGACCTGGTTGAGCCGTTTCTGGCGCCACATCAACGGCTGGTGCTGGACCCCACCGATGAGGAACTCGCGGTGGCCGACGCCGCGATCGTGCGGGCGGCGTTCACCGTCGACGCTGCCATGCTCGACCGGATGCCGGCGCTGAAAGTCCTTGCCCGCACGGGTGTGGGCACCGACCTAGTCGACGTGGCCGAAGCCGCCCGCCGCGGCATCCCGGTTGTCATCACCCCGGGCACGAACACAACCTCGGTGGCCGAAGGGGTGTTCGCGCATCTCCTGGCCACGGTCAAGCGGCTATCCACGCTGACCACGCTGGTGCGGGACGGCAGATGGAACGAACGCGGCGCCATCACCGTGGGTGACCTGGACGGCGCAACGCTGGGCATCGTCGGATTCGGCCGCATCGGCAGCCGGGTGGCACGGATCGCCACGGCGTTCGACCTGCAGGTCCGTGCTTACGATCCGTACGCCGACGTTCCCTTCGACTACCGGTGCGAAACGGTGGAACAGCTCTTGGCCGCAAGCGATTTCGTCACGCTGCACGTGCCGCTGACGGCCGAGAACCATCACCTGATCGACGCCGCCCGCCTCTCGCTGATGCGGCCCGGCAGTGTACTGGTCAACTGCAGCCGGGGCGCGTTGATCGACCTCGACGCCGCTCACGAAGCGCTGCAAGACGGGCGGCTGGGCGGGCTGGGGCTCGACGTCTACGACCCCGAGCCGCCCGAGCATCACCCGGTGTTCGACCACCCCAACACGGTGCTCACCCCACACCTGATGGGCTTCACCCAGCGGGCGATGGCGCTGACCATCCAGGCCGCGGTGTCGGGTGCCGCGGCGGTGCTGCGTGGCCAGCAGCCGATCGCGGTGGCCGCGCCATGATCCGGAGAGTGGAGAAAACGACATGAGCACGACACATCCGCAGTTGCTGGCTTCGTGCTGGACCTCGGCGGGCGACGTGATGCCCGCGCGCGGGCCGGATTACAGCCCGATTCCGATACGCACCCGCATCGAGGCGGTAGCCGCGACCGGATACGTTGGGTTCGGATTGACCCGGCCGGATCTGGTTCGGGCGCGGGACTCCATCGGGCTCGGTACCCTCGCCACGATGTTGCGCGACAACGGGATCCGGCATGTGCAGCTGGAGTGGATCACCGACTGGTGGACCAGCGGAGCGGCGCGCGAGGCATCGGACCGGGTGCGGGCAGACCTGTTCGAAGCGGCACCGATCCTGGGTGTCGACCACATCAAGGTGGGCGCCGACGACAACGGCATTCCGGTCGAGTACGAGGTGCTGTGCGAGGGTTTCGACCGGCTCGCCGACGATGCCAAGTCGGCCGGGGTGCGGATCGCGTTCGAGAACACGCCGTTCACCCACCACGTCAAGACAACTGAGGACGCGGTGGCGTTCGTGACTGAGGTCGGCAACCCGAACGGCGGCCTGCTACTCGATATTTGGCACGCTTACCGCGGCGGTACGCCCTATGCCAAGCTACCCGCGTTCGTACCCCTGGAAATCGTCTCCGGCGTGGAACTCGACGACGGTCGCGCCGAGGTGGTGGGCACCGATCTCGAGGACACCTTCGACAACCGACTTCCGTGCGGGACAGGAGTTTTCGACGTGCCGGCGTTTATCAACGCGGTACTGGCGATCGGCTGGAGTGGCCCGTGGGGCGTCGAGCACATGTCCTGCGACTTTCGGCGCCTGCCGGTGCGCGACGCGCTCACCCGGGCCCGAGACGCGGCACTGCGCTGCTTCGATCTCGCAGCGCGGAATCGCTCCGGCGATCCGACCCTCGCATAGCGCTAAGTCATGTTGTGCGGCGTCACCACGCGGATGGCCGACATCGACGTGTCGACTCCGCTCATCCCGCCGTGGGTCTGGATGATCATCCGGCCGGCGAGGTTGGCATCAGCCCGCAGGTCGTGATGCAGCACGGCCGAGATCTTGCGGGCGCGCAACAACATCCGGTTGTCCTCGTCGAGGTCGTGGGCGATGAACACCCGGTAGCTGCGGCCGCGCTGCTCGAACGCGCGAATGGTGGCGACATTGCCGCCGCCGATGGAGTACACCGCACCGATGGTGGGGTCGCGGTCGAGCGCGTCGAGCACCAGCTGTTCGATCGTCGCGTCGAGCCCTTCGCTTTCGGCGATCTCCACCACCGCGCGCCCCTGCCCGCCCAGGGCGCGGCGCATCTCACCGCGAAATCCCATCTCCCGCTCCTCTTCGCCGCGAAAGGCGTTGCTGCTCAAGGTCACCAGCACACTGGCCGGCGAGTCACCCAGCCACTCGTCGATCAGATAGGCCGCGGTGGCACCAGCATCACGGTTGTCGACACCCACGTAACCGACGCGACTACTGCGGGGTACATCGGTGACAAAGGTGACCACGGGGATGCCCTCGGTGGTGAGCCGGTCGATCGCCTCGGCCACCAGGTCGGTGTCAGGCGCTTTCACGATCACCCCGTGCGACCCGCGGGTCCGGATCTTATCGAGGGTCTCCACCATCGCCGGCACCGATCCGGTTTCGCGGAAATGAAAGCGGCTGCGGACCACCGCCGGCGCCAGGGCCGGCAACTCGGCCTCCACCGCCTCCTGGAATGCGCTCGAAAAGCGTTGCGGCGCCTGCATGACAACGTCGAACAGATACTTCCGCCCGGCCAGCCGCAACTGCGAGCGCTGCTTGTCGAGGTCACGGATGGCCTGCTCAACTTCCAGCCGGGTGGACTGGCGCACATTGGGTCGGTTGTGCAGCACCCGATCCACCGTCGCTTCACTCAGACCGGCCTGCTGAGCGATCTCGCGGAGCCTATAGCGATGCGACATGCGCGCCTCCGTGATGGGAAATTGATGCCACAAAAGGGGTTGATTGAGGTCTGGATCACAGCAACACTAGCAGCAGCACACAGAAAATGCACACCCCGGAACCCGAATCCAGCCGCGCACTTCACGGTCGAACGATCAAGCGCAACCACGCTTTCCGCTGCTGACAGGGTCTGGCGGCCGCACCGCCGACAGGAATCGAAAGGACGCCCATGAGCGGCTTACTTGACGGCAAAGTCGTGTTGATCAACGGTGGCACGCAGGGTGTCGGCGGGGCGGCCGCCCGCGCGGCGGTGCGCGAGGGCGCCCAGGTCGTGGTGACCGGGCGTCGCCTCGACACCGGCAAGCGGTTCGCCGCCGAACTGGAATCCCTCGGCGGCGACGCGCGGTTCGTGCAGACCGACATGGCCGACGCGCAGCAGGCCCGCCGGTCGGTGACCCGCACTGTGGAGGAGTTCGGTCGCATCGACGGCCTGTGCAACGCCGCCGGGCTCACCACCCGCGGCACCCTGCTCGACACCACCCCGGAGCTGTTCGACACCCACATCGCGGTCAATTTGCGCGGACCGTTCTTCGCGATGCAGGCGGCGGTGGCCGACATGATCGAACGCCGGACCGCGGGCAGCATCGTCAACGTCATCTCGATCGCCGCGCACGGCGGCCAGGGGTATCTCGCGCCGTACGTGGCGGCCAAGGCCGGCCTGGCCGGCCTGACCCGCAACGCCGCCTATGCGTATCGGTGGGACCGCATCCGCATCAACGGCCTCAACATCGGCTGGACCGAGAGCGAAGGCGAAACACAGACCCAGCGACGGTTCCATCAGGCCGACGACGACTGGGCCGCTGCCGCCGCCAAGAAAGTCCCGATGGGCAAACTCGGCCAGCCCGACGAGATCGCCGAGATCGTGGTGCTGCTGCTCTCGCCGCGCAGTGGGGTAGTCACCGGATCGGTCATCGACTGGGACCAGATCGTGATCGGAGGACACGACTGATGGGCGCCACGCATTGCCGTCATCGGCCTGGGCCGCATCGGCGCTTTCCACGCCGAGACCCTGAGCCGCCTGGCCGACGTGGACGAACTCGTCGTCACCGACGAACGCCCCGAGGCCACCGCGGACGTAGCCCAACGGCTCGGCGCCCGAGCGGTCCCCAACGCAGAGGCGGCCCTGACCGCCGGTGTAGACGGCGTCGTGATCGCCGCCGCCACGCCCGCCCACGCGCGGCTGATCCTGGCCGCGGTCGACGCGGGGATCCCGGTGTTCTGCGAGAAACCGATCGCGTTCACCGCCGCCGAGAGCCGCGACATCGTGGCCCGGCTGGCCGATTCCGCCGTGCCGGTGCAGATCGGCTACAACAGGCGCTTCGACCCCGCCTACGTCGCCGCCTACAACGCGGTGCGCAGCGGCGAGCTGGGCCGGCTGACCACCGTGCGGTCCACGACGATGGACCCCGCCCCACCCCCGCCGGCCTACGTGGCCGCGTCGGGCGGGATCTTCCGGGACTGCAGTGTGCACGACTTCGACATCGTGCGCTGGATCGTGGGGCGCGATGTGGTCGAGGTGTATGCCACCGGCACCGACCACGGCGAGGCGATGTTCGCCGAGGTCGGCGACGTCGCGACCGCCCAGACGCTGCTGACGTTCGACGACGGCACGCTCGGGGTGGTGTCGAACACCCGCTACAACGGCCGCGGCTACGACTGCCGGCTGGAACTGCACGGCAGCGCCGACACCGTCGTCGCCGGCTGGGACTCCAGTGTGCCGGTGCGCAACCTCGCACCCGGCGAGGCATTCCCGCACGGCGCCCCGCACCAGTTCTTCATGGACCGATTCGCCGACGCCTACCGCGCAGAACTGAGTGCCTTCCTCGACGTCGCGATGGGTCGCCGGGCTTCACCCTGCACACCCGAGGAAGCGCTCGAGGTCGCCTGGATCGCCGAGGCCGCCACCGTGTCCCTGCACCAACACCGACCGATCAGAATGGACGAGGTACGATCATGAATCGCATTGCCGGAGCACCGATTTCGTGGGGGGTGTGCGAGGTCCCCGGCTGGGGGTTCCAGCTCGGGTCGCAGCAGGTTCTCACCGAGATGCGCGAAGTCGGCCTGACCGCAACCGAACTCGGACCCGACGGATTCCTGCCAGCCGACCCCGCGGAGCTTGCCGCTACCCTTGACGAGTACGGCTTGCAGGCCGTCGGTGGATTCACTCCCGTCCTGGTGCACGAACCCGACCATGATCCGGTGCCCGACATCGCCGGGTTGCTCGACGCCTACACCGCCGCGCGCGCCGAGGTTTTGGTGTTGGCCGCGGTCACCGGCTCTGACGGCTACGACTCACGCCCGCAGCTCGACCAGGACGGCTGGAAGACGTTGCTGCACAATCTCGATCGCCTCCACGAGACCGCCGGGGCCCGCGGGATCCGCGCGGTGCTGCACCCACACGTCGGCACCATGATCGAAAAGGGTGACGAGGTCGCCCGGGTGCTCGACGGGTCGACGATCCCGCTGTGCCTGGACACCGGTCACCTGCTCATCGGCGGTGCCGATCCGCTGGAGCTGGCTCGCACCGCCGCCAACCGCATCACCCACGCCCACCTCAAGGACGTGCACGCCGACTACGCCGAGCGGGTGCAGTCCGGTGAACTCACCTACGCCCAGGCCGTCGCCCAGGGCATGTACACCCCGCTCGGCACCGGCGATGTCGACATCGCCGGCGTGGTCACTCACCTTCTCGACCACGGGTTCGACGGCTGGTTCACCATCGAACAAGACACCATCCTCGACGGTGAGCCCGACGGCGAAGGACCGGTCGCCGACGTGCGCAGCAGTGTTGCCTACCTCCGGACCCTCACGGCATGAGCGGGCTGCGGATCGGGGTACTGGGGCCTCGCGCATCGCCGAGCTGGCGGTCATCTCCCCCGCCGCAGCACTGGGTCACCGCGTCGTCGCGGTGGCGGCCCGCGACCGTGGCCGCGCCGAAACCTTCGCCAGCACCTACGGGGTGGCGCGGGTGATGGCGGAGCTCCCCTTCGACCACACGCTTCCTCCCAACACACAGAAGGACAAAGGAACGCAATGAAACACACCCACAGCCGCCCGGCAGCGGCCGATCGTCGCACCCCACGCAGGATCGCCGCCGTCGCCGTCGGGGCCGAGTCCCGCTGCGCCGGTGTGACCCAGGGATTCAAGGGACAGACCGAGCTCCTTAACGTCAATAGCAAGGACATGCCGTCGGTCGAGTCGACGATCACCGCGAAGCTGCAGCAGGATCCCAGCATCGACACGGTGCTGACATTGGGCGCGCCGTTCGCGCTGACCGCGGTGCAGTCGGTGAAGAACGCAGGCAGCAGCGCCAAGGTCGCCACCTTCGATACCAACGCCGCACTGGTCGACGCGATCGAGAAAGGTGACGTGCAGTGGGCGGTGGATCAACAGCCGTTCTTGCAGGGCTACCTGGCTGTCGACTCGTTGTGGCTGTACCTGAACAACGGCAACGTCAGCGGCGGCGGACAGCCGACGCTGACCGGTCCGTCCTTCATCGACAAGTCCAACATTGACGCCGTCGCCGCCTACGCCGAGCAAGGAACCCGATAATGGCTACCACGGTCGAGATCTCCCATGAGGTTGTCCGCGATGAGCGGGTCAAGGAACGGAACCGGATTCAGCGCTTGCTGATTCGCCCGGAGATGGGTGCGCTGATCGGCGCGATCGGCATCTTCATCTTCTTCATGATCGTCGCGCCGCCGTTCCGCAGCCCCGAGGCGCTGGCCACCGTGCTCTACGCCAGCTCGACGATCGGGATCATGGCTTGCGCGGTGGCGCTGTTGATGATCGGCGGCGAATTCGACCTGTCGGCGGGCGTGGCGGTGACCACCAGTTCCCTTGCCGCATCGATGCTGGCCTACAACCTGCACCTCAACCTGTGGTTGGGTGCGGGGCTGGCGCTGATTCTCGCGCTGGCGATTGGCTTCCTCAACGGCTACCTGGTGATGAAGACGAAGATCCCGAGCTTCCTGATCACGTTGGGCACGTTGTTGATGCTCACCGGCATCAACCTCGCTGCGACCAAACTGATTTCGGGTCAGGTGGCTACGCCGAGCGTGAACGACATGCAGGGCTGGGATTCGGCGCAGAAGGTGTTCTCGTCGTCGTTCACCATCGGCGGCGTGAGCATCCGCGTCACCGTTCTGTGGTGGCTGCTGTTCACGGCCGTCGCAACCTATGTGTTGTTCAAGACCAAGATCGGTAACTGGATCTTCGCCGTCGGCGGCGACCAGGAAAGTGCCCGGGCGGTCGGTGTGCCGGTGACGAAGGTCAAGATCGGCCTGTTCATGTTCGTCGGTTTCTGCGCCTGGTTCGCCGGTATGCATCTGCTGTTCGCGTTCAACACGGTGCAGTCGGGTCAGGGTGTCGGCAACGAGTTCATCTACATCATCGCCGCGGTTATCGGCGGCTGCTTGCTGACCGGCGGATACGGCACCGCGATCGGCGCCGCGATCGGCGCGTTCATCTTCGGCATGGTGCAGCAGGGCATCGTGTATGCCGGCTGGAACCCCGACTGGTTCAAGTTCTTCATGGGTGTGATGCTGCTGTTCGCGGTGATCGCCAACAACGCCTTCCGTAACTACGCCGCGAAGAGGTGACTCGTGACCGCAACAGTCGATCGTCCCGTTCCTGAGGCTCCATCCGGCGGCAAGGTGCCGCTGGTCGAGATGAAGAACGTCAGCAAGTCTTACGGCAATATCACTGCGCTGAAGGACATTTCGCTGCGGGTGCACGCCGGCGAAGTGACCGGCATCCTCGGCGACAACGGCGCAGGTAAGTCGACGCTGATCAAGATCATCGCCGGATATCACCCGCAGACTGAAGGCGAGCCTCTCGTCGACGGTGAGGCGACGAAGTTCACCTCACCGAAGGATGCGCTGGCCAAGGGCATCGCGACGGTGTATCAGAACCTGGCCGTCGTGCCGTTGATGCCGGTGTGGCGAAACTTCTTCCTCGGCCAGGAGATCCGCAAGAAGGCGTTCCCGTTCCCGTTGGACTCCAACGCCATGCGGGCCACCACACTGACGGAGCTGTCGAAGATGGGCATCGACCTGCCCGACGTCGACGTGCCGATCGGCTCGCTGTCCGGCGGCCAGCGCCAATGCGTCGCGATCGCGCGGGCGGTGTTCTTCGGTGCCCGCGTGCTGATTCTCGACGAGCCGACCGCCGCGCTCGGCGTCAAGCAGTCGGGCGTGGTGCTGAAGTACATCACCGCGGCCAAGGAAGCTGGCTTCGGTGTGGTGTTCATCACGCACAACCCGCACCACGCGCACATGGTCGGCGATCACTTCGTGTTGCTGAACCGCGGTCGTCAGAAGCTGGACTGCACCTACGACGACATCACTTTGGAGCACCTGACGCAGGAGATGGCCGGCGGCGACGAACTCGAGGCTCTCTTCCACGAACCGCGCGGCGTTAAAGGCGCCTAGATTTCCTCTTCCACATCCGCGTGGGTGTTCTTGGCCTGCTGTCGTCAGGGACGCCCCGACCCCAACTAGGAGTCCCAGGGCGAGTACTACAGTGCCCAATGGCTTGCCGATTATCTGAACGTCAAGCCCCGCCTGATTCACCACTTGTCGCGCACCGGCCTGTTTCCGGCCTACCGACTTGGCCATCGAACAGTCCGATACAAGCTCGCGGAAGTACTGGCCGTCATGGAGGCCGCGGAGCATTCCACATGAGCGACCTGACTACTGCCGCGCGCTCAAAGCGAGACGCCCTAGCGAGCCGAACCGATGTCCTGGATAAGGTCGGCGCTTTGCGCTGCCTGCCGGACGACATACATGTCCTCACCGGTGCCGTCGCCGAGTTCTACGAAGTGGCGCGAGACGCGGTTTACTCCGTTGTCCACCGCAACCGCGATGAACTCGATGACGACGGTTACAAGACCGTGTCTCGGGGCGACTTCGAGGCACCTCGGAGGGCAGGCTCGGACCGCCTCTCAACCAGCAGCCAACCGCAACGACCCCACCCAACCCGGCCACCCACCTCGGCGGTCCGAGGCTGGCCTCACTGGATGCCCGCTTCTCAGCCGACAAGAGCCGAGGGGACCGGGCGCGGGGGCTTGTGCTGTTGGAAGGTGCCAGCCATGAGGGCAAAGGTTGCCTCTCTGCCTCATTAAGGGTGGAGAGGTGGAGACTCTCCACCCTTGTCTGATTGCAACCTCTAAATATCACAATATGTTGTTGTGTTGACCTGGTAAAACATCTGCGCTCCATGACCCTTGTTCCCACGCAGGGGTGGAGATTCTCCACCCTTGTCCACCCCTAATGCCTCTCATCCAGCTAATTCACGGCCCGTCGGAGGAGTTCTCCTCGTTGGGACTTGATCACCTCAACTGCCCCGGTCTTCACCAAGCGCTCCAGCGCAGTGTCGAAGTGTTCCCGGTCACGACCAGAAACAACGTTCTTCCGGACGTTGCTCCTCGTGCCCTCCCCGTGCCCATCGAGCCACCGGATGATGCCCTGGGCGGTGGAGATGACAGTTGGCGCTATCACCGTCACCGCCCAGGCCCACAGCTCCCCGAAACGACACGACGAACCCTGCAAAGGAGTGCGGACTTCTACATGGCCACCAGCGGGGACGGTGGGTCGGGCAATTCCGTTAGCGTAGGCCGCGCTATCGTCGGCCAGCTCGGGTCGACGACCGGATTGACGCGTCCCTGACGAATGCGGCGCAGATACCACCACCGCGACACCAGCACCAGCCCCACTGCGGCGATGCTCAGCACTGGGGCGAGGATCTCGGTCATAGCCTTCGCAGTCTGGTAGCGCCCAATGATCTTCATCGCGTCTTCCATACACGTTCCACCGCCGCAAGGAATGACTCGGCCCGCCACCCGTAGGGATCTAGCTGACAGGTATCTCGCAGCGAAGAATCGAGTGGTCCACTACTCAATACAGGCTTGCTCGCCCTGGACCGAAGATGTCGCTGCAAGAAAAAACGCACGCAACGTCCGCCGGGCAATTCTTTACCTGGCCGGGCTGCCACACCCGGTACAAATGTTGGGATCGGTAGCCACCTCCACGGCCTGTACTTACCGCATGGCGACGCCCAACCGGGGCGGCCCCACGAGGAGGACAAACCATGAGGAAGTTCGGATAATTCGTTGCAGGTGGAGCAATCGCCGCGGCAGGGTGACCGGCGGCATCGGCCAGTCGGCCAAACAAGCGGGCGCGGCCCGCTCGCGTGTTGAAGCTGATCGGCTAGAACCACCTCAGCGCCCCCGATCTCGGCGGGCGCGAGCCTAATGCTGGCAGGCGGCCTCGGCAGCCAGCTCGTCGAGTTCGTCGGCGGCGTCGAGAGCCATCGCCGCGAGTTGTCGCAGTGCCGTGGCGTCGAGCTGTACGTCGGTCGCAGTAACGCTCGCATGTCGTTCGACTGCGTTACTGGCGTCCTGCCAACTGCACAGGGTGACCTCGACGCCCGCGGTGGCCCGGCGGGTGCCGCGGATATGTCGGCCCCACGTCTCGCCGTTGCCGAGTTCGTCGACCCATTCGGCGACGTGGGCAGCGTCGGCGGGGGCAGCGATCTGGGCGACCGCGCCGATGCGGACGTTCTGGAGTTCTGATGACCAACTATCCACCCACCAACGAAGGAATCCACATGACCGACACCGACATCGACCAACTCATCGCCGACTGCGTCTGGTGCCGACAAGGCCCGACGCGGCTGCCCTTCGCAATGCTGACACCAGGCCGCCAAGGTGCTCCTCACCACGGACTCTCCAGGGACAACTGCTGCCCACACGGATTCAGCGCCCGTGGATCTGGCGCGACAGACCCCAAGGCGTCGCCGACGTCACCCGGTCCACCAGATTCGGCAACCCGTTCACCGACGGCGACCGAGCCACCCTGGTCGCCCGCTACCGCCAATGGCTGACCGACCCCGACGCGCAGCCCATCCGCGGCAAGCGCCGCACCCTTCGACCACCCAACGGGCGCGAATGAACCTTGGGCCACCTGCCCTCGTGTCATAGGTCAAAACCCGTCTTCGAAAGCCTCGATCCGTAGCCAAACACTGGGGGAGCAAGATGGAAATCGCCGTTTTCGTTTGCTTAATTGTCCTGTTGACCGCCCTGCCGGTCTTTTTCGCGATGCGATAACCGGCACGCGGGCTAAGCACCATGCGGTGCGCATAAAGGAGGGGTGCCCGCACCCCTCTCCCCGCCACCCGGGACGCCGTCCCCGCGGCGGTGCCCCCGACTTGAACTTCCATCTGCTCGGCATTCAGAAACCTGCAGGTCAGGGGGGATAGGGGTGGAAATCGCTCTGACCAGCGCAAACGCGACGCGCGGCGGTGGCGCCGCTGATTCGCACTCAACTTCGAGGTCGAGGTGAGGCTGCACCCTCGAAGGCCGACGAGCCCGCGCAGGGTCGTCACAGTCGAGTCTCCAGGTTGCGGTTGGGGGTGGGGCTTGGGTCGTCCCATTCCGCGCCGATACAGGCGTAGCAAACAGAGCTAGCAGCCCCAACACGGTGACCACGCACACAAGACTAAGCTGAACCATCACATATGGCAAACTTTCCGATGTTAGCTGCGCATCACCCCCGCCATGTAGACATACGAAATCCGTAGGCCGGTCCGTCGGTAACGAATGTTCATCGGCACGGCAATTTTTATGGCGTTATGCTGCGCAGAGTCACGCCAGAATGCTACGATCAAGTTAGCTGAGGGGTTCTCACCTAGGTGCTGACCAGTAGCAGAGACACGAATCGAGGTCTTAGCTGATGTTGATTAGTCAGACTTACGCGGGCTTGCCGGGCGGACATCCAATGTACGAAGGAGCTTCGCAATCTTGTGAGGCAAACCGGCCGGTGCTCGTGCACAGCTGCTGTCGTCTCGGCCGGACCGCCAATCCACCCAGCTTCTGGCTGTCGGTCACCGACCGGCTTCGCCACGGGCGTCGACGCTGAGCGCAGGCATCGTTAGCGCTACCTGATCTTGCGGATTGGCATCAAGGCGTCGTAGAAATGATTTGCTACTGACGTTGCGCGCAGGTATTTAGCTTGCGAAGCCCGCATACCTGATGGTCGGACATGCGACAGTGTTGCAAATCGTTGGACTGCTGGCGAGCGGTCCTGTGGCGCTTGGTTGTCGTCTTTGATGAGCCGTAACAGCTGCTCGCGCGCGACGGTCGACACGGGCAGTTCGCGGCGGGCCGCTGCATCGCCATACGATCAAAGACCGGCTTTGCGCGTTGCGCGGCTTCTTCACCTGGCTGCTCGAATGGGAGATCGCTGACGCGCCGACCAGGATCCCGGTGCTGGCCTCGGACATGCCGATCCCGGACGAAACCCTACCTCGGTTCCTGGACGACGCGGCGGCAACCAAGCTGCTGCAGGCCGCCCGTGCCGATGACGACCCGTTCGTGCGGCTCACGGTCGAGTTCCTCGCCCGGACCGGAATGCGCAAGGGCGAGTATTTGGCGCTGACCACCGATGCCGTCGTGCAGATCGGTCGGCCTACTGGTTGCACGTGCCGCTGGGCAAGCTGCACACTGACCGCTACATCCCGCTGCACCCGCAAATTGAAGGAGCTGCTCGACCAGTGGCTGGCGCATCCAAATTAGCTAAGCTCGGAAAGTTCGCCATGTGTGTTAGTGCGGCGTAGTCTTCCGTTCGTGGCCACCGTGTTGGGGCTGCTAGTTCTCTTTGCTACGCCCGTCGTTGGCGCGTGGATCTTCTTGGGTATCCGCATCCACTGGATGCCCGCGTCGACGCGACTTCGCCGCTTAGTCGGAACGGGACGACCCAAGCCGACCCAAGCCGCAACCTGGAGACGACTCGTCTGACCAGTTCCGGCGGGCGAGAGCCCGCCACGGGCACAACTCGCCCGAAGTTCATTGATCCGTGGCTCGACCGACTACTCGTAGAAGGTCACCACAACGAGCGCGATGGTCGCCGAGGCTGTAGATGGCAGCACGACGCAGAGGGGCTGTACGCTCAGGATCCTGAAACAGGGGATCAGCCACAGAGGTTGTGTATGGCGGCTTCGACGATGCCCTCGGCCTCGTCGTGTGAGTAGCCGCGACCATCGACCACGGCAACAGCGTCGTAGTATGTCGCCCCCGGTGCCTCCCACACCCGGCAGGCGACCCATGCCGCGTCATTCACTTGCCACGCGGGGTCGAGGTATCCGTAGCCCAGACCCTCAAGGGTGTTTGCGCCCGCGGTGGCGAAGTGCCGCAAGGCCGACGAGTCGTTCCCGGCGATCACCCCGCACGATCTGCGGCATACCGCGGCCAGCTTGGCGGTGTCGGCCGGGGCCAACGTCAAGGCGGTGCAGCGGATGCTCGGGCACGCGAAGGCGTCCATGACACTCGACGTGTACGCGGATCTCTTCGACGAAGATCTGGACGGCGTTGCGGACCGGCTGGACGCGGCGATTCGATCTGCTGCGGACCCACTGCGGACCGGCGGGAAGCGCTGACTCGAAGCTAGCGCTTATGCAGTCGGGGTGGCGGGATTCGAACCCACGACCTCTTCGTCCCGAACGAAGCGCGCTACCAAGCTGCGCCACACCCCGCGTGAAGCCACGACAGCGTATCGCACGGCCACGGGGAGAAGCCAAACGCGCCGATGAGCGCTCGCGCGAAGAGAAGACGGCCTGAGCGGGGCTCACGCAGGGTGGGCGGGGGTGCTAGCGGCGGGTTTCCCTCAGCACGGCCAGGCGCTCGCGGTATTCGGCCTCGTTGACCTCGCCCTTGGCGTACGCGTCGCGCAGTGTGCGCTCACCACCGCGCCCGCGCCAGCGCCGGGCGAAATAGATGATTGTCCCGATGACGAGCACCAAGACCACGAGGCGGATGACGAGGAACCATGGCGACCAGGCGTGATGGCCCCATCGTTCGTACTCCTCGGCCAGGTAAGTGGTTGCGGTTGGAGTGATCTCGTAAATACTCATGCCATCGAGCCTGCCGTGGGCGCGCCCCCGACACATCGGCCCGTAGTCGTCGATGCCGGTACGCCGCAACGCGTATGCGAGTCGTCAGCCCTGCCACCCCGGGCGTACCAGCCCGCTCTCGTAGGCGATCACCACCAGCTGTGTGCGGTCCCGCGCGCCCAGCTTGGTCAGGATCCGGCTGACGTGGGTGCGTGCGGTGGCCGGGCTCATGAACAGGCGCTCGCCGATCTCGGCGTTCGTCAGGCCCTCGGCGACCAGCGCCATGACTTCACGCTCCCGTGAGGTCAGTTCGGCCAGCGCACCGGGCGGGCCCGCCGGTTTCTTGGTCCTGGCGGCGAACTCCGACACCAGCCTGCGGGTCACCGACGGCGACAGCAGGGCGTCGCCTTCGGCGACCACCCGCACCGCCCGCACGAGTTCCGTCGGTTCGGTGTGTTTCACCAGGAACCCGCTCGCGCCGGCCCGCATCGCCTCGAAGACGTACTCGTCGAGCTCGAACGTCGTCAGCACTACCACCCTGACGTCGGCGAGGGCCGGGTCGGCGGCGATCTCCCGGGTGGCCGCCAGCCCGTCCATCTCCGGCATCCGGATGTCCATCAGCACCACGTCCGGACGCAGCTCACGGGCGGCGGCCAGCGCCCGGGTTCCGGTGTCGGCCTCCGCTATCACCTCGATGCCGTCCTGCGCGTCCAGCAGGGCGACGAATCCGGCTCGAACGAGTGCCTGGTCGTCGGCGACGATAACCCGAATCATCATGCACCGCCTGCACTTTCGCCGGCCAACGGGAACCTGGCCCGCACGCTGAAACCACCGCCGGGGTGTCGACGCACCGATAGGTCGCCGCCCAGCGCACGGGCTCGTTCGCGCATTCCGGTGATGCCGCTGCCGCCGGACGACGGGCTCGCATTGAGTGGGCGCCCGTCGTTGTCGACGGCGACGGCCAACTCGTCGGGCCCGTAGGTCACTGTCACTTCAGCACTTTTCGCCGTCGAGTGCCGCACCACGTTGGTCAGCGACTCCTGCACGATGCGGGCCGCGGCGACATCGATCATCGCCGACAGCGCACGCTGTTCCCCGTACACCGCCGTCGTCACGGTCAGCCCTGTCGCCCGTGCAGAACCGACCAGGCCATCCAGGTCGGCGATGCCTGGGGCGGGCGCGGTGGGTTGGCCAGCCGATAATCCATTGTCCGCCCGCAGCGCCGTCACCAGCGAGTGCACGTCGGAAATCGCTTGCCTGCTGGCGTCTTTGATGGCGGCGAGCGCTGGGCCGGCGCGCTCCGGATGGTCATCGAGTAGTTCCAGCGCCACCGAGGACTGCACATTGATCATGGACAAGCTGTGGGCGAGCACGTCGTGCAGCTCCCGGGCGATGGACAGCCGCGCCTGCGTGGCCAGCCGCTCCTGTTCCGATCGGGCCTCGCGGGCCATCGCGGCCTTGCGCTGGCGGCGGGCATCGATCACCGCGCGGCGCTGCCGGATGCCCTCCGCGACCGCGACGAGCACGATCAGCCACGCCGCGATCGCGCCGATGGCCACCGTGGGCGGCGGGTCCTCGCCGCGAAGCAGCGGAATCATCCAGACCACCGCCGCCCAGCCCAGAAGTGGCAGCGGATAGCTGCGCCACCGCGGGCCCACCGAGGCCGCAGTCAGAAAGGCCACGACCAGCGACACGAAGATCGGGCCAAAACGAAAACCCGCCGCCAGGTAAATCCCGGTGATCGCGATGACGGTCAGCAGCACCGTGTAGGGGTAGACAGTCCGCAGCAGCAGCGCTACCGGGCCGGCAATCAGCAGCACGTAGCCGAACCAGTTCAGCGGTACCCACTGCAGATCCGGCCCGCCGCGATGGCGGGGCCGGGTGCTGCCCGCGAGCTGGATGGCCGCGACCACCAGCGGAATCAGCCACACCGCCGGCCGGCGCAGCTGCTCGATGAGCCTCTCGGGCGAAGAGCGATGACCCCGCCGAACCCGGTCCATACCCGAAAGGTAGTAGGGCATGGGCCACTTTGACGTCCGCACAGAGGCGTACATCACGACACGCCGCGGGATGGATGCGGTTGTCGGTGGCGTTATGCAAACTGACGGTAGTTAACCGACGAAGTGAGGCACGAGATGACTGGGCTTGGAGCTTCCATCTATCTGGGATTCTTCGCCCTGGCCGCGTTGTGGCTGTTCTTGACCTCCGACGGGCCGCTCACCGGTGGATCCGACGATCAGGGCCAAGACCCTGACCGTTCGAACTCCACCAACACCGAAGCGAAGTCCGAGGGGTCCAGCCCCTGGTTGGTCAGCCACTCGTCGCAGAAGTAGGTGTCCGCGTAGCGGTCGCCACTGTCGGCGAGCAGGGTCACCACCGACCCGCTGCGCCGTGCCGCGATCATCTCGGCCAGCAAGCCGAACGCTCCCCATAGATTCGTACCGGTCGACGGACCGACCCGCCGGTTCAGCACCACACTGGCGTGCCGCGCTGCCGCAACGGATGCGGCGTCGGGCACCACGATCATGCGATCCACCACGTCGGGCAGGAACGACGGCTCCACCCGCGGCCTGCCGATGCCCTCGATCCGCGACGACACCCCCGTCACGACGTCGGGGTTCCCCTGCGCGTACGCCGGGAAGAACGCGGAGTTCTCCGGGTCGACGACACACAGACGGGTCGCGTGCCTGCGATAGCGGATGAACCGGCCGATGGTGGCGCTGGTACCGCCGGTGCCCGCCCCGACCACGATCCACTCCGGAATCGGGTGCGACTCTTCGTCCAACTGCTCGAAGATCGACTCGGCGATGTTGTTGTTGCCGCGCCAGTCGGTTGCCCGCTCGGCGTTGGTGAACTGGTCCAGGTAATGTCCGCCGGTCTCCTCGGCCAGCCGCTCCGCCTCGGCGTACACCTGTGACGACTCAGCAACGAAATGGCAACGGCCGCCTTGAGATTCGATGAGCGCGATCTTGGCGGCGCTGGTCGACGACGGCATCACCGCGATGAACGGTAAACAAAGCAGCGCCGCGAAGTACGCCTCGGACACTGCGGTCGATCCCGACGACGCCTCGATGACGGTGGTGTTCTCGTCGATCCAGCCGTTGCACAGTGCGTAGAGGAACAGCGATCGCGCCAGCCGGTGCTTGAGGCTGCCGGTGATGTGGGTCGTCTCGTCCTTGAGGTACAGCTGCACGTCGACGCCGTCGCACCACGCCATCGGCAGCGGGTAGCGCAACAGATGGGTGTCGGCGCTGCGCCGGGCGTCGGCCTCGATCAACCGGACTGCGTTGTCCACCCACTCGCGTGGCTGGCTGCGACTAGCCGTTGACGCCTTTTCGGTCACCGCGCCGATACTGTCGGGTGGCTCTGGCCCGCCCGCGTCGCGGCGTCACGGCCCCCGGTTGGGGCCGCCACCAGTGTCAACAACGTGGCCTCGGGCCGGCAGCAGAACCGCAGCGGCGCGAACGGCGACGTGCCGATACCCGCCGAGACGTGCAGCTGCGTTCGCGCGCCCCACCGCGATGCGCCTTTGGCGCGCGACCGGTCCAGGTCGCAGTTGGTGACGATGGCACCGTAGAACGGCAGGCAAAGCTGACCGCCGTGGGTGTGGCCGGCCATCACCAGCTGATAGCCGTCGGCCGCGAAACGATCCAGCACCCGCGGCTCCGGTGAATGGGCCAAGCCCAGCGTCAGGTTGGCGACGGGGCTCGCCGGCCCGGCGATGGTGTCGTAGCGGTCCCGGGACAGATGCGGATCGTCCACGCCCGCGGCGGCGATCCGCAGGCCGCCCACCTCGAGTTCGCGGCGCGTGTGCGTTAGATCCAGCCAGCCGCGCTCGGTGAACGCCGCCCGCAGATCCTGCCAGGGCAACGGCTCCCCGTGCACTCGATGACCGGGGTTGGTCAGATAGTTCGCCGGGTTCTTCAGCCGTGGCCCGAAGTAGTCATTGCTGCCGAACACGAACACGCCAGGCACCGACAGCAGATCACCCAGCGTCTGCACGACAGCAGGCACCGCCTTCGGGTGAGCCAGGTTGTCGCCGGTGTTGACCACCAGGTCGGGCTCCCAGCGGGCCAGCTCCCGCAGCCATGCCTGCTTGCGCCGCTGCTTTGGCCGCATGTGGATATCGCTGATGTGCAGCACCCGCAGCGGCGACGACCCCGGCGTGAGCACGGGCATCGTCACCTCGCGCACCACGAACGCGTTGCGCTCGATGATCGACGCATAGCCGATCCCGGCTACGACCGAACCCACGGTCACGGCGGCAGAGTTCTTCAGGATGGTCGAACGGGTGGGCATGCACGAGAGCCTACTGCCAGTTGCCGGCCCTCACCGCCCGTCACCCGGTCGGCGTGGCCAACTGCACAGCGAGGATCACGGCGGTGGTGGCGGCGCCGGCGGTGGCGGCGGGCCCAGCACCGGAACGGTGATCGGCGGCAGGCCGGGGATCTCGACAACCGTTTGGCCCACCTGCGGCGGCAAGCCGGGGATCCCAACCGGCGGTGGCGGCGGTGGCGGCGCGATGCCGTTGGAGATCTGGATCGTGATGATCGAGCCCGGCACCGTCTGCCCACTCGGCGACGTGCCGACCACCGTGCCGTACGACGATGAACTGTTGACCGGGGTGGCCTGGTCGGCGACCTGGAAGCCGGCGTCGCGCAGCCGCTGCCGTGCGGTGTCCTGGTTGAGGCCCGCCACGCTGGGCACCCGCGAACCGGGCGCTCCGTCGACGAAGCGCGGATCGGTCGGCGGCAGGTTCACCTCACCGAAGTTTGTCGCGATCGGTTTCATCGCGTTGAACCACGTGCGGGCCGGCTCGTTGCCGCCGAACAGGTCGCCGTATCCGCATTTACGCAGCGGGAAAGAACACAACTCGCCGGGTGTCGTGGAGTCGTCGTAGATGTAGCTGGCCGCCGCCAACGTGTTGGTGAACCCGAGGAACGCCGATGAGCGGTGCGCTTCGGTGGTGCCGGTCTTGCCCGACATCGGCAGGTCCCAGCCGACCGAGCCGGCCGCCGACGCGGCGGTACCGGCGCCTCTGTCGTCCTTGCTCAGCGCGTTGGCCAACGTGGTCGCCAGGCCCTCGGGTACCGCCTGCTCGCAGGTTTCGGTAGTGACCGCGACCTCCTCGCCGTTGCGGTCGAAGACCTTGTCGATCGGATTCGGCGGACACCACATTCCGCCGGACGACAGCGTCGCCGCCACATTGGAAAATTCCAGCGCGTTGACCTCGATCGGCCCCAGCGTGAACGAGCCGATGTTCTGCCGCTTGACGAAGTCGGCGAGGCTCTCGTTGCTTTCCGGGTCGTAGTCGCGGGCGGTGCCCGGCAGGGCGTAGGACCGCATGCCCAGCCTGACCGCCATATCCACCGCGCGCTGCACCCCGACCTGCGAGATGAGCTTCGCGAAGGCCGTGTTCGGCGACGTAGCCAACGCGTCCGTGATATTCATCGACCCCCGGTAGCCCCCGGCGTTCTTTACGCACCAGGTTTCCTTCGGGCAGCCCGGGGAGTCGCTGCTGCCGAGCCCCTTGGCCTGGAACTGGGCCGGAACGTCGAGCTGCGCGTTGATGCCCATTCCCATCTCCAGGGCCGCGGCCACGGTGAAGATCTTGAATGTCGATCCGGCGCCATCGCCGACCAGCGAGAACGGCTGCGGCTGCATGGTTTCGTCGGCATCGAGATTGAGTCCGTAGGTCCGGTTGCTGGCCATGGCCAGCACGGGATGCGACTCCTTGCCCGGTTTGATCACGCTCATCACGCTGGCGACGCCGTCGAGATCGGGGCTCGCGATGCCGTCGATCGCCGACTTGACCGGGGCCTGCACGTCGGGGTCCAGCGTCGTCTTGATCAGGTACCCGCCCCTGGCGACCTGTTCCTTGCTGATGCCGGCGCGGGCCAGGTACTCGAGCGCATAGTCACAGAAGAACGCACGGTCACCGGCGGCGATGCAGCCGCGGGGCAGCTCCTGGGGTTGCGGCAGGACACCCAGCGGTTCCTGTTTGGCCGCGCGCAGCTCTTCGGCGTGCTCGGGAAGGTTCTCGATCATGGTGTCCAGCACCACGTTTCGACGGGCCAGGGCACCCTCGGGGTTGGTGTATGGGTTCAGCGTGCTGGTGGACTGGACCATGCCGGCCAGCAGTGCGGCCTGCTCCCAGTTCAGCTCGGAGGCATTGACGCCGAAGTACGTCTGCGCGGCGTCCTGGACGCCAAAGGCGCCGTTGCCGAACGACACCAGATTCAGGTAGCGGGTCAGGATCTCCGGCTTCGTGAACGTCTTGTCCAGGGTGAGCGCCATCCGGATCTCACGCAGCTTGCGGGCCGGGGTGGTCTCGACGGCCGCGCGCTTCTCGGCGTCGGTCTGCGCGATCACCAGCAGCTGGTAGTTCTTCACGTACTGCTGCTCCAGGGTCGAGCCGCCGCGGGTGTCGAGGTTGCCCGAAAGGTATCCGGACAGGCCGGTCAGCGTGCCCTGCCAGTCCACGCCGTTGTGGTCGGCAAACCGCTTGTCCTCGATCGAGACGATCGCCAGCTTCATGGTGTTGGCGATCTGGTCGCTGGGCACCTCGAACCGGCGCTGCGCGTACAGCCATGCGATGACGTTGCCCTTCGCGTCGACCATCGTCGACACCTGCGGAACCTCGCCCTCGACGAGCTGGGCCGAGCCGTTGGCAACCACGTCGGACGCCCGGTTCGACACCAGCCCGAACCCGCCTACCACGGGAAACATCAGCGCCGCGCCGACCACGCTGGCCAGCAGGCAGCACCAGGCGAGCTTGATGACCGTGACTGCGGTCGGCGGGCGCTCCGGCATTCGTACAGACTAACGACGCCACCGGTCAGGGTGCATAGAGGCGTTCGATGTCAGGAAATGCCAGCAATTAGCGGGCCCGCGACCATGCTCGAGCGTCAATTCTGCGTCTGACGGCACGGTCGTCCCAAAAAAATGGGTCTTTACCCATTGCGCAGAACGCCCCTGACCACCTAAGTTAGGCACACAGTGCGATGCAGGTCACACTTGACCCACACACTGTGGCGTAGATCGCATCAGCGTTCTACACCGGAGGACTATGCCGTCGCTGGGTGGCTGGAACGAAGGGGATCGCTGGTGACATCTACGAGGCCCGCCGCACGCAGGACAAGCCCTAATTCGTCAACCCACAGCATTGTCCACGGCGCGGAAGCCGAGGCCCGTATCGCCTGGGTATCCCAGGCTCGATGCCGCCAGGCGGACCCTGATGAACTATTCGTGCGCGGCGCCGCCCAGCGCAAAGCCGCGGTGATCTGCCGGCACTGTCCGGTAATACTGGAATGCGGCGCGGACGCCCTGGACAACCGCGTGGAATTCGGCGTCTGGGGCGGCATGACCGAACGTCAGCGCCGCGCCCTGCTCAAGCAGCACCCCGAGGTGGTTTCCTGGTCGGAGTTTTTCGCCGCCCAGCGCAAACACCGAAGCGCGGTCTAGGCCGCCTCGGCCTCGCGGGTGATCTGATCGGCGATGGCGCGCAGCGCCTCCAGGTCCGACACATCGAACGGCAGCGACGGCACCCCGACGATCGCCACATGCGGGTTGGCGCCGGTGAACCGTGACAGCAGCCGAATCTCGCGCTTGGCCGTCATCGCCCGGTCGGCGTGAATCTGCAGCACCGCGGCGGTCAACGCGTCGGCATCCTTCTTCCCGAGTTCCTCGGCGGCTTCGGCGGCCTTGTCGGCATGCAGGTCGCACAGCGTCGGATGCGTGCGGTTGAGGATCAGTCCCGCCAGCGGCATGTGCTCCTCGGAGAGCCGGTCGACGAAGAACGACGCCTCTCGCAGGGCGTCCGGCTCGGCCGCCGACACCACCACGAACTGGGTGCCGCGCCGCTTGAGCAGATCGTATGTGCGGTCGGCCTTCTCCCGGAAGCCGCCGAACGTCGCGTCCAGCGACTGTACGAAAGCCGCTGCGTCGGCCAGCATTTGCGAGCCCAGCACGGTGGACAGCGCCCTCATGGCCAAACCGACCGCGCCCGTCACGAGCCGGCCGAAGCCACGCCCGGGCGCGAGTAGCAAGCGCCACAACCGGCTATCCATGAAGCTGCCCAAGCGTTGTGGAGCGTCCAGGAAGTCCAGCGCGTTGCGTGACGGCGGGGTGTCCACGACGATTAGGTCCCACTTGTCTTGAGCGAGAAGCTGTCCCAGCTTCTCCATCGCCATGTACTCCTGCGTGCCGGCCAGCGACGTCGCGACGGTCTGGTAGAACTGGTTGTCCAGAATCGCGTCCGCCCGTTCGGGTCCGGAGTACTGGATCACCATCTCGTCGAACGTCCGGCGCATGTCGAGCATCATTGCGTGCAACTCCCCGGAAACCTCGGCCGCGAGGGGAACCCGCTGCGGTGAGTTGCCGAGATCCTTGATGCCGAGCGCCTGGGCCAGGCGTTTCGCCGGGTCGATGGTCAGGACCACGACGGTGCGGCCGTATTCGGCAGCGCGCAACGCCATCGCCGCGGCGGTGGTCGTCTTGCCGACGCCGCCCGCGCCGCAGCACACCACCACGCGGTTGGACGTGTCGGCCAGGATCGATCCCATGTCCAGGGCCGGAGGAGTGGTAGTCATCGACGCTGCTTTCTGGTCCGCTTCACTACGTTCATCGGACGCCCTGGTGGGCAAGCGCTTCGGCGAGCTCGTAGAGGCTGCCGAGGTCTACGCCGTCAGGCAGCGCCGGCAACTCCAGGCGCGATACCTCGATCGCGTCGAGCTGTTCGGCGCTTTCCGCGCGCGCGGCGATCCTCGTGGCGTGCTGAATCGTCTCGGTGAGCAGCCCAGCAAAGTCGTTGTCGGACAAGGTGATTCCCACGCTGTCCAGCCCGGCGCGTACCGCATCCGCGTCAATGTCGCCCTCCGCGGCCTTGGCCAGGTCGTCAGGAGGCAGATAGGCCGGGATGTTGCGGTTGACGATGACGCTGCCGATCGGCAGCTCCAGCTCCTTGAGTTCGTCGATTGCCTCGAGCGTCTCCTGCATCGGCAACGCCTCCAGCAGGGTGACCAGGTGGATGGCGGTCATGTCGGAATGCAGCACCTTGACCACGCTCTCGGCCTGGGAGTGCACCGGACCGCCCTTGGCCAGCTCCGACACCGCCTTGGTGACGTCGAGGAAGCGGGCGATGCGCCCCGTCGGCGGCGAGTCCACCACGATCGCGTCATAGGCCGGCTGCTTACCCTTCTCGGCTCGGGTCACGATCTCCCTGATCTTGCCGGTCAGCAGCACGTCACGCAGACCCGGCGCGATCGTCGTCGCGAACTCGATGGCACCGATGCGCCGCATGGCCCGGCCGGCCAGGCCCAGGTTGTAGAACATGTCCAGGTACTCGAGGAACGCCGCCTCGATGTCGATGGCCAGCGCGTTGACATGACCACCTCCCTCGGCGGTGGCGATCTTCACCTCCTTGTACGGCAGCGGCGGCACGTCGAACAGCTGCGCAATGCCTTGGCGCCCTTCGACTTCCACCAGCAGTACCTGGCGGCCACCGGCGGCCAGTGCCAGTGCCAGCGAGGCTGCAATGGTCGACTTGCCGGTGCCGCCCTTGCCGGTGACGAAGTGCAGACGCGCCTTGGTCAGGCGGGACGGCCAGCCGAGGTGTTTCACGCCGTTAGGTGTGGTAGCCACCACTGCATGCTAGCCAAGCCGTGGTGACCGCCCGATAAGCTCAGCCCCATGAGCGAACCGACCCGCTGGGAGTACGCCACCGTCCCTCTGCTGACGCACGCGACGAAACAGATCCTCGACCAGTGGGGCGCCGACGGCTGGGAGCTGGTATCGGTGCTGCCGGGCCCAACCGGTGAGCAGCACGTCGCGTATCTCAAGCGCCCGAAATGAGGCCGGAGCCGGAGGGCCGGCGACATCAGAAACCGTCGGCCCGCCTTGCCGAACTGGGCATCGAACTGCCCGCGGTCGTCGCGCCGCTGGCCGCCTACGTGCCCGCGGTGCGCACCGGCAACCTGGTCTACACGGCGGGTCAGCTGCCGATGCAGTCCGGCAAGCTGCTACAGATCGGCAAGGTCGGCGCCGAGGTCAGCCCTGAGGAGGGCAAGGCGCTCGCCCGGGTCTGCGCGCTCAACGCCCTGGCGGCCGTGCATTCACTGGTCGGCATCGACGCCGTCACGCGGGTGGTCAAGGTCGTCGGGTTCGTCGCGTCCGCGCCCGGATTCCACGGCCAGCCGGGCATCGTCAACGGCGCTTCGGAGCTGCTCGGTGAGGTGTTCGGCGACGCCGGCGCGCACGCCCGCTCCGCGGTCGGGGTGTCCGAGCTGCCGCTGGACGCGCCCGTCGAGGTCGAGCTGATCGTCGAGGTGAAGTGACGCTCGAGCACCCGGCCTACGGGCTGCTGCGCCCGGTCACCGAAACCGCGTCGGTCCTGCTGTGCGATAACCCCGGGCTGATGACGCTGGATGGCACCAACACGTGGGTGCTGCGGGGGCCGGGCAGCGACGAGATGGTGATCGTCGACCCCGGGCCGGAGGACGACGAGCACGTCGCGCGCGTCGCCGAACTGGGCAACATCCCGCTGGTGCTGATCAGCCACCGGCATGAGGACCACACCGGCGGCATCGACCAGATCGTGGAGCTGACCGGCGCGGTGGTCCGGGCAGTGGGCAGCGGGTTCCTGCGTGGCCTCGGCAGGCCGCTGACCGACGGCGAGGTCATCGACGCCGCGGGCCTGCGCATCACCGTGATGGCCACTCCGGGCCACACCGCCGACTCGGTGTCGTTTCTTCTCGACGACGCTGTGCTGACCGCCGACACCGTGCTGGGCAGGGGCACCACGGTCATCGACAACGAAGACGGCAGCCTGGCTGACTATCTGGAGTCGCTGCGCCGACTGCACGGTCTGGGCCACCGCACCGTGCTGCCCGGGCACGGCCCGGATCTCGACGACCTCGAGGCCGTCAGCGCCATGTACTTGGCGCACCGCGAGGAGCGACTCGATCAGGTTCGCGGAGCGTTGCGTGCGCTCGGGGACGACGCGAGCGTGCGGCAGATCGTCGAGCACGTGTACACCGACGTCGACGAAAAGCTCTGGGACGCCGCGGAGTGGAGCGTGCAGGCCCAACTCGACTATTTACGTTCCGGGTGAGCGATTTGTGGAGCGCCAGCCGCGCTCACCGCGGCTCAGGCTCCACAAATCACTTAGCGGGCGCGGCGGGCCAGGCGCTCCGAGTCGGAGATCAACACGCTCTTGCCCTCCAAGCGAATCCAGCCGCGGTGGGCGAAGTCGGCGAGCGCCTTGTTGACCGTCTCCCGAGACGCGCCGACAAGCTGGGCGATCTCCTCCTGGGTCAGGTCGTGTGTGACGCGCAGCGCGCCGCCCTCCTGGACGCCGAAGCGTTGCGCCAGCTGCAGTAACTGCTTGGCCACCCGGCCGGGTACGTCGGTGAAGATGAGGTCGGCCAGGTTGTTGTTGGTGCGACGCAGCCGGCGGGCCAACACTCGAAGCAATTGCTCAGCGATTTCGGGGCGATCGGCGATCCACGCGCGCAGGGCGTCGCGGTCCATCGTCACCGCCCGTACCTCGGTGATGGTGGTCGCGCTCGACGTCCGCGGGCCGGGGTCGAAGATCGACAATTCACCGAACATGTCCGACGGGCCCATGATGGTGAGCAGATTCTCGCGGCCATCCGGTGACCGGCGGCCGATCTTGATCTTCCCCGAAATGATGATGAACAGCCGGTCGCCGGGCTCTCCCTCGGCGAACACCGTGTGTCCGCGTGGGAAGTCGACGGGCTGCAATTGCTTGGTCAGCGCAGAAACCGCGCTGGGTTCGACTCCCTGGAAGATTCCGGCCCTCGCCAGGATCTCGTCCACGTTGCCCCTCTTAAGCTGTTGGGTGATATGACATGCGCAAGCCGACCTCTTACTGGTTAGCGAGATCAGTCTAGAGGTATGCCATTTCGCGACGAGCCCACGCTACACACGATTGGCATGTCGAGTCGGCTGAAACTCAGTATTCCCCCGGTGATGGAGATACAGCCGCGTCGGCAAACCGGACGTAGGAGCGCCGGCGGTGGACCCGCTGATTGTTGATTCCCGCTCGTGCAGCCGCTGGTGCAGGCAGTCCAGCGCGTGGCTCATACCGTCTCGCGCCAGCGTGTTGACGTCATCGGCCTCGGCTTGCGCGAGAAACTCGGCCACATCGGTGGCCGAGACGGTGTCGCGGCGCAGGCCCGATTCGAGTCGCTCGAGCCCGAATGTTGCCAACATCAGCAACGCCGGGATCAACGCCACGAGCAACCACGACACAAGGGTGAAGTAAACACGGCGAAGGTCTCAGCGGGATTACGAATTGTCACCGGTCCGTCCTAACGGAGTCGGACCCCGTCAGTACGCTGGCATCCGTGACCGTGGGTGAGACCTCAGCCGAGAAGCCGGCGACCGCCAAGCCGGCCCGGCGTGCCGCGACGCGGAAATGGGACGGCGAAACTCGCCTCGGCCTGGTGCGTAGGGCGCGGCGCATGAATCGTCAACTCGCAGATGCGTTTCCGCATGTGTACTGCGAGCTGGACTTCACCAATCCGCTGGAGTTGACAGTGGCGACCATCCTGTCGGCGCAAAGCACCGACAAGGGGGTCAACCTGACCACCCCGGCGTTGTTCAAGCGCTACCGCACCGCGCTGGACTACGCGCAGGCCGACCGCGCCGAACTCGAAGAGCTCGTACGGCCCACCGGGTTCTACCGCAACAAGGCCAACTCGCTGATCCGGCTCGGCCAGGAACTGGTGGAGCGGTTCGACGGTCAGGTGCCGGACAACATGGCGGATCTGGTGACGCTGCCCGGCGTCGGGCGCAAGACCGCCAACGTCATCCTTGGCAACGCCTTCGATATTCCCGGTATCACCGTCGACACCCACTTCGGCAGGCTGGTGCGGCGCTGGCGGTGGACCGCCGAGGAGGATCCGGTCAAGGTCGAGCACGCGGTCGGTGAGCTCATCGAGCGCAGCGAATGGACGCTGCTGAGCCACCGGGTGATCTTCCACGGACGCAGGGTTTGCCACGCGCGCAAGCCCGCCTGCGGCATCTGCGTGCTGGCGAAGGACTGCCCGTCGTTCGGCACCGGTCCGACCGACCCGCTGGTCGCCGCCCCGCTGGTCAAGGGCCCGGAGACCGAGCACCTGCTGGCGCTGGCCGGCCTCTAGCGCTCCAACCCACCGCACTCATGAACACGTCGACCCGCTGGACCGTCGCGGTGATGGTCGTCGTGGTTGCTCTCGGCGTCGCGTTGTTGACGCAGTTGGGTGACGACGGCTCGCCGAACGGGCCGGGTGGGCCGGGATCGGCGCGCGACCGCCGCGACGCCGACACCGCAGAGGCGCTGGCCGGTCCGCGGGCCCGCGCCGACCTGGCGCCATGCCCGGCACCCGGCGGCGGTCCCGGCCCCGCGACCCTGGGTGGCATCACCCTGGAGTGCGCAGGCGACGGGTCGACCGTCGACGTCGCCAAAGCCGTGGCAGGCCGGACGATGGTACTCAACCTGTGGGCCTACTGGTGCGCGCCGTGCGCGGAGGAGCTGCCCGCGATGGCCGAGTACCAGCGGCGGGTCGGGCCCGACGTGACCGTGCTGACCGTGCATCAGGACGAGAACGAGACCGCGGCGCTGCTGCGGCTGGCCGAGCTCGGGGTGCGGCTGCCGACACTGCAGGACGGCCGGCGCCTGATTGCCGCGGCGCTGCGGGTACCCAACGTCATGCCCGCAACCGTCGTGCTGCGCGCGGACGGTAGCGTTGCCGAAGTCCTGCCGCGGTCGTTCGCCAGTGCCGACGAGATCGCCGCAGCGGTCGACCCGAAGATAGGAGCGACGGGGTGAGCTGGGTCAGCGAAGAAAGTGAGCTGACCCCCGACGCCGCCCCGCCCTGGCTCAAACGGCTGGTCGACAATGCTCACCACGTGAAGCGGGCGTACCGACGACGGGTGCCGCCAGAAGTGCTGGCCATGGTAACGGCGGCCAGGAAGACGGCAGAGGCGCAGGCGGCAATAACCGGAGCCGGCCGCGACGCCGCCGTGCTGGTTCTATTCTCTGGCCCGACCGACTCCCCGAACAGCGGGCCGCCCGACGATGCCGACCTGTTGGTCACCGTCCGCGCATCGACGCTGCGCCACCACGCCGGCCAGGCCGCGTTCCCGGGCGGAGCGGCCGACCCGGGGGACGACAGCCCGGTGCACACCGCGCTGCGCGAAGCCAACGAAGAGACGGGCATCGACACGGGCCGGCTGCACCCGCTGGCCACGCTGGAGCGGATGTTCATACCCCCGTCGGGCTTCCACGTGATGCCGGTGCTCGCCTACTCGCAGGATCCCGGCCCCGTGGCCGTCGTCGACGAATCCGAAACCGCTATCGTCGCGCGGGTCCCGGTGCGCGCGTTCATCAACCCCGAGAACCGGATCATGGTGTACCGCAAGGCGAATACTCGCCGATTCGCCGGCCCGGCGTTCCTGCTCAACGAGATGCTGGTGTGGGGTTTCACCGGCCAGGTGATCTCGGCGATGCTCGACGTCGCCGGGTGGGCACAGCCATGGAACACCCACGACGTGCGAGAACTCGATGAGGCAATGGCCCTCGTCGGTCACGAGGACAGCTACGGTGAAGCCCAACAATGACATCGTCGCAATGGCTTGATCTCGCCGTCCTCGCCGTCGCCTTCGTCGCCGCCATCTCGGGCTGGCGCTCGGGGGCGCTGGGCTCGCTGCTGTCGTTCGTCGGGGTGGTGCTCGGCGCGGTGGCCGGCGTGCTGCTGGCGCCACATGTGGTCAACCACATCAGCGGTCCGCGCTCCAAGCTGTTCGTCACACTGTTCCTGATCCTGGCGCTCGTGGTGATCGGCGAGATCGCCGGCGTGGTGCTGGGCCGCGCGGTGCGCGGCGCCATCCGTAACCCCACGCTGCGCTTCTTCGACTCGGTGATCGGGGTGGGGTTGCAGTTGGTCGCGGTGCTGGTGGCGGCGTGGCTGTTGGCCTACCCCCTGACGTCGTCCGATCAGCCCAACCTGGCCGCCGCCGTCCGCGGCTCCAAGGTGCTCGAGCAGGTCAACGAGGTGGCGCCGGACTGGCTGAGATCGGTGCCGAATCGGCTGTCGGCGCTGCTGGACACGTCGGGCCTGCCGGATGTGTTGCAGCCGTTCGGCCGCACGCCGATCGTCGCGGTCGACGCCCCGGACGCCGCGCTGGCGGGCGACGCCGTCGTCGCCGCCACCCGGCCGAGCGTCGTGAAGATCCGCGGTGTCGCGCCCAGCTGCCAGAAGGTGTTGGAGGGCAGCGGTTTCGTCGTCTCGCCCAACCGGGTGATGTCGAACGCGCACGTGGTTGCCGGTTCCGACAGCGTGACCGTCGAGGTCGACGGCCAGACCTTTGAAGCCAGTGTGGTGTCCTATGACCCCGACGCCGACATCTCCATTCTCGACGTGCCGGACCTGCCGTCTGCGCCGTTGGCGTTCCACGACAGCCCTGCGGCGACCGGCACCGACGCCGTCGTCATGGGATACCCCGGCGGCGGTGATTTCGTCGCGACCCCGGCCCGCGTCCGCGAGATCATCGAGCTCAACGGGCCGGACATCTACCGGACAACCACCGTCACTCGCGAGGTGTACACGATCAGGGGCACTGTGCGACAAGGGAATTCGGGAGGGCCGATGATCGACCGCGACGGCAGGGTACTGGGTGTGGTGTTCGGTGCCGCGGTCGACGACGCCGACACCGGGTTTGTGCTGACGGCCAACGAAGTTTCACGTCAGCTCGCGAAGATCGGCAATACCCAACGCGTCGCCACCGGCGCCTGCATCACCTAACTGTAGACCTGCCTCAGGAACCGGGTCAGCTGCTCGTTCACGAACTCGGGTGCTTCCTCGTGCCCGAAATGCCCTGCGCCCGCGATGGATACGTAGCGGCCATGCGGCGCGTAGTGCTGTGTGCGGTACACCGGGTCGGCCAGCACATAGGGGTCGGCGTCCCCGCGCAGGTGCAGCACCGGCACGCCAAGTGGCCGCTTCATCGAACGCATGAACCGACGACCCTCGCCGCGCAGCTGGCTGCGCACCGCCCAGCGTTGATACTCCAACGCAGAATGTGCGGCCGCCGGAATCTGGATCGCCCGCCGCATCTGGCGAATAGTGTCGGAAAAATCTTCTGAGGCAAGCCATTTCCCGCTGGCCCGGCTGCGCACCAACCGCTCCAGCGCCTCGGCGTTGTTGCGGGTCAACGACCGTTCCGGCCAGAGGGGTACCTGATACCGCAGCATCCACGGCAGCAGTGCGCGGCCCTGATCGCGCCGGGTCAGCGCCGACGCGCGCAGCGCGACCGGATGCGGCGAGCTGACGACGGCTATCGCGCGGACCACGCGCGGGTGCAGCACCGACGTCGCCCAGCACACCAGACCGCCGTCGGCGTGACCCACCAGCGTCGCCGCCTTGTGGCCGAGCGCGCGCACCAGCCCGGCGGTGTCGCCCGCCAGCGTCCAGCCGTCATAGCCCCGCGGCGGTTTGTCGCTGCCGCCGTAGCCGCGCAGATCGACTGCCACCACCCTGGCGCCGGTCAGGCCGCGCAACTGGTGGCGCCACGACCACCAGAACGAACCGAACCCGTGCAGCAGGATGACCAGCGGCCGATCGGTCGCCGGCGCCGCATCGTGGGACTCTGCCTCCACGACGTGAAAGCGAATCCCGTTGGCGTGCACCTCGAGATGGCGCCACGGACCGTCGATGCGGACCACCGACGGGTCGGGTGGCGTCATTTACCAGCCCGACGGATCGGCGGTCGACGCCGGCTTGCCGCCGACGGTCGAAGTGAGCGCCCTATCCGACTTGTCGTGGCCAGGGGTGAGCGCCTCGCGGGTCTCCTTCACCGACTCGATGGTCTGCTGCGGACCCCGGATCCGCCGCACCTTGAGGTAACCCAGCAGCGCGAACACCACGGTGACCAACACCATGATCCCGAACACGATCAGGAACGCGACCCACCGCCACAGCCAGGTGTCGAGCAGTTCGGCGACAAAGAAGAAGAAGAAGAACGTGGAGTAGAACAGCACCACCAGCGCCAGGATGAAGTAGACGCTGCCGGTGAGGCCCTTCTTGACGTCGCGGGTGATCTCGGCCTTCGCCAGCTCGACCTCGGCGCGCACCAGCGTCGACACCTGCGTCGTCGCATCCTTGACGAGGTCACCGATGGACGGGTCGGCCTTTGCGGCATGCGGATCCACCAGCGGTATCGAGGTCACGGTGGTCGGCACGCCATTCCTGCGATCGCTCACGGACAGTTCCTCCCCGCATCTGATGTCAGTCGCGGTTCATGTTGCCATGTGGCGTGGGCCGAAACGATCCCGGCCGACGATAGACTGGCGAGGTTGTGTGGTTAGGCGGGTCGGGCACGTCGATGGGGGATACGCATTTGAGGACCAGCGGCCGCTGCCTGACGATTCCTGCGGCGATCCTCGCTCTGGCTGTGTTGTCTATCGCGCTCCTCTCGTCCGCGCTGATGCTGCCCACCGCGCGCATCGCACACGCCGACGAGTCCGTCATTCTGGGCGGCGGCTCCGGCCTCGTCGTCAACGGCGAAACACTGTGCACGCTCACCACGATCGGTAATGACAACCGCGGCAACCTGATCGGCTTCACCTCCGCGCATTGCGGCGGTCCGGGCGCACAGGTGGCGGCCGAAGGCGCCGAGAATGCCGGTGTGATCGGCACGATGGTGGCCGGCAACGACGCCCTCGACTACGCGGTGATCCAGTTCGACCCGCAGAAGGTCCGGCCGACCAACAACGTCAACGGCTTCCAGATCGACGGCATCGGCCCCGATCCGGGGGTCGGCGACATCGCCTGCAAACTGGGCCGCACCACCGGTTATTCGTGCGGCGTGACGTGGGGCCCCGGCCAGGACCCCGGCACCATCGTCAATCAGGTGTGCGGCCAACCGGGCGACTCCGGCGCACCGGTCACCGTGAACAACCGGCTGGTCGGCATGATCCACGGCGCGTTCACCGAAGGGCTGCCGACGTGCATCATCAAGTACATCCCGCTGCACACGCCGGCTGTCACCATGTCGATCAACACGCAACTCGCCGACATCTCCGCCAAGAACCGGCCGGGTTCGGGTTTCGTCCCGGTCGGCGCCTAGCACTTTCTTGCGCGAGCAGACGCAAAGTGCCCCGACACGCCGAGGTTTTGGGGCACTATGCGCCTGCTCGCGCGGGTTACTTGCTGGCCCGGATCGCCTCGAACACGCTGGGGTCCAACAACGTTGACGTATCGCCGAGCTCGCGGCCCTCTGCGACGTCGCGCAGCAGCCGGCGCATGATCTTGCCGCTACGGGTCTTCGGCAGCTCCGGCACCACGTGGATCTCCCGCGGCTTCGCGATCGGCGAAATCTCCTTGGCCACTTCGGCGCGCAACTCCTGGACCATGCCATCCCCGCTGTCTTTGGCGTCGGACTCCAGGATGACGAATGCAATGATGGCCTGACCCGTGGTGTCGTCGGAGGCGCCGACCACGGCCGCCTCGGCGACCCCGGAGTGGCCGACGAGCGCCGACTCGACCTCCGTGGTCGAAATCCGGTGTCCCGAAACGTTCATCACGTCGTCGATGCGCCCCAGCAGCCAGATGTTGCCGTCGTCGTCGTAGCGCGCGCCGTCGCCGGCGAAGTACCAGCCCTGCTCGGCAAACCGCGACCAATACGTTTCCTTGTACCGTTCCGGGTCGCCCCAGATGCCGCGCAGCATCGCTGGCCATGGCTGATCCAGCACCAGATAGCCCTGAGCGTGCTCGCCGAACTCGTGGCTGCGCTCGACGAGGTTGCCGTGGTCGTCGACGATGCGCGCGGAGATGCCAGGTACCGGCGCGATCGCCGAACCGGGCACCGTCGTGCTGACCCCTGGCAGCGGCGAGATCATCAACGCGCCGGTCTCGGTCTGCCACCAAGTATCGACTATCGGAGTCTTGTTGCCGCCGAAGGCATCCCGGTACCAGCGCCACGCCTCGGGATTAATCGGCTCACCGACGGTGCCGAGCAGCCGCAGACTGGACAGGTCATGGGCGTCTGGGATCTCACGTCCCCACTTCATAAACGTTCGGATCAGCGTCGGCGCCGTGTAATAGACGGTGACGCCGTACTTTTCGATGACCTGGAAATGCCGGTGCTCATTCGGTGAGGCTGGCGTGCCCTCATAAAGGACTTCGGTGCAGCCATTGGCCAGCGGGCCGTAGACGATATAGGTGTGCCCGGTGACCCAGCCGATGTCGGCGGTGCACCAGAACACGTCGGTCTCCGGCTTGATGTCGAAGGTGTAGTAGTGGGTGTACGACGCCTGGGTCAGGAACCCGCCGGAGGTGTGCATGATGCCCTTGGGCTTGCCGGTGGTTCCCGACGTGTACAGCAGGAACAGCGGGTGCTCGGAGTCGAACGCCTCAGGCGTGTGTTCGGGTGAGGCCGACTCGACGGTGTCATGCCACCACAGGTCGCGGCCCTCGGTCCACGGCACGTCGATGCCGCAGCGCCGCACCACTAACACATGCTCGACCGACTTCTGGTCAGCCACCGCTTCGTCGACGTTTTCCTTGAGCGACACCGCTTTGCCGCGCCGGTACTGTCCGTCGGTGGTGATGACCACCTTGGCTTCGGCGTCCGCGATGCGGGCCGCCAACGCCGTCGCAGAAAAACCCGCGAAGACAACGGAATGCATGATGCCGAGCCGCGCGCACGCCAGCATCGCGATAACGGCCTCGGGGACCATCGGCATGTAGATGGCGACGCGGTCCTCGGCGACCAGGCCGAGGTCGGTCAGCGCGTTGGCGGCCCTACACACCTCGGCCAGCAGCTCGGAGTAGGTCAGTGTGCGGCTGTCGCCGACCGGTTCACCCTCCCAGTGGATGGCCACCTGGTCGCCCTTGCCGGCCTCGACGTGCCGGTCGACGCAGTTGTAGGCGACGTTGAGCTTGCCGCCGACGAACCACTTCGCGAACGGGGCCTCCGACCAGTCCAGCACCTCGGTGAACGGCGTGTCCCAGGACAACCGGTTGGCCTGCTTCGCCCAGAACGCCAGCCGGTCGGCCTCGGCCTCGCGGTACAGCTCTTCTCCCGCGTTGGCCTGCTCGGCGAACTCCGGCGGCGGCGGATAGACGGACGGGACTTCTGTGTGCGTCTCGGACATATCTGTGAGCGTAGTCACCGAACGTTGCATCGACGTTGGGAAGTCACAGCCCGCGCTGCGGGCGGCACGTGCCGCGCGGCGAACGTCGTGGCTGGCGGGTCCAGCGGTCGGCTACCGTGTGCTGCCGTGACTACCCCGGCCGACCCGTTGGCCCCGCTGGCCGAGCTGCCCGGCGTGGCGGCGGCCAGCGAGGAAGCCCGCGAAGCGCTCGGTCGCGCCCACCGGCACCGGACCAATCTGCGCGGGTGGCCGACGACCGCCGCCGAGGCCTCCCTGCGGGCGGCGCGGGCGTCGTCGGTGCTGGACGGCGGCTCGTTGCAGCTCTCGGACGGCGGCGAGCCCGACCCGGTGCTGGCCGGTGCGCTGCGGGTGTCCGAGGCGTTAGAAGGTGGGGCGACGTCGTTGGTCGGGGTGTGGCAGCGGGCGCCGCTTCAGGCCATCGCCCGGTTGCACGCGCTGGCGGCCGCCGATCTCGCCGACGACGACCGGCTCGGACGTCCGCGCGGGGAGGCCGGCGTCGGACGTCGGCTGGAGCTGCTGGCCGACATCGTCACCGGTGGGACGCAGGTGCCCGCGCCGGTACTGGCCGCCGTCGTCCACGGCGAACTCCTGACGCTGGCGCCGTTCGGCACTGCCGACGGCGTGGTGGCCCGGGCGGTGTCGCGGCTGGTGACGATTACTAGTGGCCTGGACCCGCACGGATTGGGCGTGCCGGAGGTCTACTGGATGCGCCATTCCGGCGACTACCGCGCCGCGGCGCGCGGCTTCGCGTCGGGCACAAGCGACGGTCTGGCGGCGTGGTTGGTGCTGAGCTGTCGTGCGTTGCACGCCGGCGCCCGGGAGGCGTTGTCGATCGCCAAGGCCGCCTCGACCTGATCGCACCCCAGCAACGTGAAGCGGGCGACGCCCCGAACTGATTCGGCTCGCCGCCCGCTAGCACGGACTCCGGTTACCAAGCGTGCAATTGTGGGTTGCGTGGGTGGCCTCGGCGTCCTTGCGATGCGCTTCGACTGCTACCCCACCCAAGGGGCTGTCGTCGTCGTCCGCTTTTCGCAATTGCGCAGGCCCGCAACACTTGTGCCTTTATCGCGGCATGTGCTCCGCGTGGGTGCCGGGATCCGTGCTGGGTAGCCTGGCTTCGGGAGATCGATTCTTCTCTTCCGAGTCGACCTTGGCCTCACCGGGCTTCCGTGCTTCCTTTGTACTCCGTGACCACGGTCACATCAAGGGCCAAATTCTGCGTGACGCCGGATCGTTACGGCCGGGTGTCAGCTACTACACGAAGTAGGGGTCAGAAAGCGAAACGTCGCAGCAACGAATACGTCAGTGCACCGGCCGCAAGAGCGCTCACCCCGACGGCCGCGGTGGTGGCGACGGCGGCACCGGACGGCGCCGGGATCCGGTCGCGCAGCGACACCGGCCGCGAGAAGGTCAGCACCGGCCAGCCGCGTCCGGCGGCCTCTTTGCGCAGCGCGCGATCCGGGTTCACCACGGTCGGATGGCCGACGGTTTCCAGCATCGGCAGGTCGGTGATCGAGTCGGAGTAGGCGTAGCAGTGCTCGAGCGCGTACCCCTCGCGTGCGGCGAGCTGACGGATGGCCTCGACCTTGCCCTCCCCGTAGCAGTAGAACGCGATGTCACCGGTGTAGCGGCCGTCCTCGACAACCATCCGGGTGGCCATCGCGTGGGTGGCACCAAGCGCGCGGGCGATCGGCGCCACGATCTCCTCGCCAGACGCCGAAACCACCACGACGTCGCGGCCGCACAGCTTGTGATCGGCGATCAACTCGGCGGCTTCGGCGAACACCAGCGGGTCGACGATGTCGTGCAAGGTCTCGCCGACGATCGACTTCACCTGCTCGACGTCCCATCCCGTGCACATGTTCGTGACATAGGTGCGCATCCGGTCCATCTGATCGTGATCGGCGCCGGACATCAGGAACAGAAACTGGGCGTAGGTCGACTTGAGAACGGCCCGCCGATTGATTAGCCCCTGATCGAAGAAAGGTTTGCTGAAAGCCAGTGTGCTCGATTTGGCGAGCACCGTTTTATCAAGATCGAAGAAGGCGGCGGTTCGAACGGGCCTGCCGGTCGGCGTCCCCGGTTGCGGCGCGATCGACCCCTCTGCGGCCGGATCGGATGCGGTCACAGCGCCCAGCATAGGGGCCGGTGCGTGACACGAACCGAGAGAGTGTACAAAATGGCAGTTCGCGACAGCTGCCGGTAACTGTAATCTTTCCTGCTATCAGGTGCTTTCCTCGGCAAGCAGTACTTGCGCCCTTCGGTAGTGCCGTGTGTATAGTGAGAATCACTCGGTTAATGCCGGGTGTGCATCAGCCCGACCCCCCGGGGCTGATACACGACGACCTCCGCCTCCTCCCCCCCTGGCGGGGGTCGTCCCTTTTGTGGGGACCCCTTCGCATTGCGGATAGTTCGGTGGTCCTCTGTTAGTTGCGGAATGTGGTTTTCACTACTGACATACCTAATGGTTTGTCCACACATCCGGTTTCATCCACAGATGGCGCGGCGGTGGTGGCGTGCCGTCGCCACCCGCCCGCAGGGTGGATGACATGACCGCAACGAACGGGATCTTGGCGCTGGTCGGCGACCAGATGCTGCGCGGCGACGTGGACCGAGTCGCCGCGGCCGCCGGCCTGCCGGTCGTCCACGCATCCGACCCGTCCAGCCGCAAGGTGTGGGCGGGTGCGGCAGTGGTCCTGCTCGATGTGGAGGCCGCCCGTCGGTGTGTCAAAAGTGGACTGCCGCGGCGTGGCCGCGTCGTCCTCGTGGGCCGCGCCGAGCCCGGAGCCGCCGAGTGGGAGGCGGCCATCGCGGTGGGCGCCCAAGAGGTCATCACCCTGCCCGGCCAGGACCGCGACCTGATGACCGAGCTGTCCGACGCCGCGGAATCATCGCGGGACGACGGCCGCCGGGGTGCGGTGGTCGCGGTGATCGCCGGCCGCGGCGGCGCGGGCGCCTCGGTCTTCGCGACCGCGTTGGCGCGGATCGCTCCCCATCCGCTGCTCATCGACGCGGACCCGTGGAGCGGCGGGATCGACCTGGTGTTGGGTAGCGAGGCCGAACCCGGGCTGCGCTGGCCCGATCTCGCGCTGCAGGGTGGCCGGCTGAACTACGCCGCGCTGCGCGACGCCTTGCCGCGCCACCATGGGGTCAGCGTGTTGTCGGGCAGTCGCGCCGGCGGTGACATCGAGGCCGCACCGCTGGGTGCGGTGATCGATGCCGGTAGCCGCGGTGGCGCGACGGTGATCTGCGACGTGCCGCGGCGATCGACCGCCGCGACCGAGACCGCGCTGGCCGCCGCCGACCTCGTCACCGTCATCGCCACCGCCGATGTGCGGTCGTGTGCCGCGGCGGCGGCGATCGCCCCGTGGGTGTCGACGATCAATCCCAATGCCGGCGTGGTGGTGCGCGGCCCCGCGCCGGGCGGTTTGCGACCGGCCGACGTCGCCAAGATCGTCGGGTTGCCGCTGTTGGCGGCGATGCGTCCGCAGACGGGTGTGGCCGACACCCTCGAGCACGGTGGGCTGCGGCTAGGGCGCCGGTCGCCACTGGCCGCCGCCGCTCGGCGAGTGCTCAGCGTGCTGCACCAGCACCCGGCGGTGACTGCGGCATGAGCGTCTCGCTGATCGATCGGGTGCGCGAGCGGTTGGCCGCGGACGCGGCGCCGTTGCGCCCGAATATCGTCGCGGAAGCGATCCGGGCGGAATCCGGCGGGGTGCTCGGCGACACCGAGGTGTTGAGCAGCTTGCGCGTGCTGCAGACCGAGCTGACTGGAGCGGGCATTCTGGAGCCACTGTTGTGCGCGAACGGCATCACCGATGTCCTGGTCACCGCGCCCGACGCGGTGTGGGTCGACGACGGAAACGGATTGCGCCGCAGCTCTATTCGGTTCGCCGATGATGCGGCGGTTCGGCGACTGGCGCAGCGGCTGGCGCTGTCCGCCGGACGGCGCTTGGACGAGGCGCAGCCCTGGGTCGACGGTCAGCTGACCGGCCTGGGCACCGGCCAGTTCACCGTACGGCTGCACGCGGTGCTGCCACCGATCGCGGCCGGCGGTACGTGCCTGTCGCTGCGGGTGCTGCGGCCCGCGTCTCAGGATCTGGCCGCGCTGACTCGAACGGGCACCATCGCGCCGCACGCCGCGGCATTGCTGGACGACATCATCGGTGCGCGGCTGGCCTTCCTCATTTCCGGCGGCACAGGCGCCGGCAAGACCACCTTGCTGGCGGCCGCGCTGGGCGCCGTTTCCGCCGACGAACGCATCGTATGTGTGGAGGACGCCGCGGAATTGGCGCCCCGGCACCCGCATCTGGTGAAGCTCGTGGCGCGGTGCGCCAACGTCGAAGGTGTCGGCGAAGTCACCGTGCGTGACCTGGTGAGGCAGGCGCTGCGGATGCGACCGGACCGGATCGTCGTCGGCGAGGTCCGCGGCGCCGAGGTGGTCGACCTGCTCGCGGCACTCAATACCGGCCACGACGGCGGCGCCGGCACCGTACATGCAAACAAACCCGCCGAGGTGCCTGCTCGGCTGGAGGCTTTGGCCGCCCTGGGCGGCCTCGACCGCGCGGCGCTGCACAGTCAGCTCGCCGCGGCGGTGCAAGTGGTGCTCCACGTCAGTCGTAACCGCACAGGGCAGCGCCGACTCAGCGAGATCGCCGTGCTCCGAACCGGCGACGACGGCCGCGTCCGGGTCGCCACCGCATGGCATGCGGACACCGGATTCCTCGGTGGGGCTGACCATTTGAGGAACCTGGTGCGTGCGCGGGGACGATCATGAGCTTCGCGGCACTCGCCCTGGCGTTGGCGCTGCTGGTCGCGCCGGCCTCGCCGCGCCAGCGGCTCGAAACGCTTGGCCTCGTCGCGCCGGCGCGCCGCCGATTCCCGGTGTTGCCATGTGTGGCCGCCATCGCGTTAGCGTTGGCCGTCGTCGCGCCGGTCAGCGCCGTAGGGGCCGCGGCGATCGGCGGAGGCACCCTGGTGGTACGCCGGAGGCGCCGTGCCAGGGAGCGAGCCCGCGCAGCCGAATCCGCCGCCCTGCAAGGCGCTTTGGATGTGCTCGTCGGCGAGCTGCGAGTGGGTGTCCACCCCGTGGCGGCGTTCGTCGCAGCCGCCAACGAGATCGACGCGGCCGTCGCCGGATCACTGCGGGCGGTGGCGGCGGGGGCGAGGCTGGGTGCCGATGTGGCCGCGGGCCTACGCAGCGTCGCCCAGCGATCGTCGCTGCCCGCGTACTGGGAGCGGCTCGCAGTGTGTTGGCACCTTGCCCAGACGCACGGCCTGGCGATCGCGACGCTGATGCAGACCGCCCAGCGCGACATCGTTGAGCGCGAACGATTCTCGGCCCGGGTCAACGCCGGGATGGCCGGTGCCCGGACCACCGCGGCGGTGCTGGCCGGGCTGCCGGCACTTGGCGTCGGACTGGGCCAGCTGATCGGCGCCGACCCGTTGGGCTTCCTCCTATCCGGCGGTGTCGGCGGGTGGTTGTTGGTTATCGGTGTCACGCTCGCCTGCTTCGGCCTGCTGTGGTCGGACGGCATCACGGGGCGGGTACTGGCATGACCTGGGCTGCTTTGCTTTTGGCTGCTGCGCTGTTGATCGGTGCCGATCGATCGCGGGTACGGATCAGGGCCGGGCTGAGCGCGCCGGTGGTCCGGCGCCGGGCGGTGGCGCTCGGTTCGGGTGATCCCCTCGCCACCGCGTCCAGCCTCGATGTGCTGGCGGCGTGCCTGCGCGCCGGGATGCCGGTGTCGACGGCCGCGGCGGCGGCGGCGCCGTCAGCTCCGCCCCAGCTGGCGCGACTGCTCTGCCGGGCCGCAGACCTGTTGGCGCTCGGGGCGGATCCGGCGACGGCGTGGTCGAGTCCCGTTCTGCCGCTGGATAACCACGTGGAGGCTCTACTGCGGCTGGCGCGGCGATCTGCGTCGTCGGGGACAGCCCTGGCGGAAGGTGTCGCAGAGTTGGCCGTGCAGTCCCGCCACGATGCGGCGGACGCGGCCAGCGCTGCGGCAGAGCGGGCCTCGGTACTGATCGCCGGGCCGCTGGGGTTGTGCTACCTGCCGGCGTTTCTGTGTCTGGGCATCGTCCCGGTGGTCGCCGGCTTGGCCGGTGACGTGTTCAGTTCTGGAGTTCTGTGATAGCGGGCGACGGATGAGGAGGAAACATGTTAACAGCGAGCAAGATTCGGGCATTCTGGGCTCGGGTGACGTTGCTGGTGGTGGACGACGACGGTATGTCGACGGTCGAGTACGCGATCGGGACGATCGCGGCGGCCGCGTTTGGCGCCATCCTGTATACGGTGATCACCGGCGACTCGGTCGTCGGTGCGCTGACCAACATCATCAATCGGGCGCTGAACACCAACGTCTAGCTGACGATGCCGGCGGCGTCACCGTCGAGGCGGCGATCGCGATCGCTGCCCTGGTGGTCGTGCTCGTCCTGTGCGTATCCGGGCTCACCGCGGTGTCGATGCAGGTGCGCTGTGTCGACGCCGCGCGGGAGGCCGCCCGGCTCGCGGCGCGCGGCGACGAGGGTTCTGCATCCGATGCGGCGCGAAACATCGCACCGGACGGTGCCGTGGTGCAGCTGCGCCGCGACGGCGAGCTCGTCGTCGCGACTGTCACCGCACGATCTGCGCTGTTGCCGGGCGTCATCGTCGCAGCGGAGGCGGTGGCCGCCAGCGAGCCGGGCGTGCGGTGAGCGCGGGTCGGCCACCCTGGTGGCCGTCGCCATGATGGCGGTGATGTTGGCGATCACCATCGGCGGCGTGTACGTCGGCTCGGCGGTAGTCGCGCGCCACCGTGCGCAGGCGGCGGCCGACCTCGCCTCACTGGCGGCGGCGGCTAGAGTCGCTGAAGGTGCCGACGCCGCGTGCGCGCAGGCGTCCGTCGTGGCGCGGACGATGCATACCGCGATCGCGCAATGCGTGGTGGAAGAGCTCGACGTGGTCATCACCGTGGAAGCCTCGTTCGCGCCCGGCAGGTTCGGGCTGGGTCCAGCGCGCGCCGCCGCACGGGCCGGGCCGGCCGATGCCGCCGACTAGGACTTAGCCGCTTTGTCCTTGCGTGACCGGGCTTTTCGGGTTGGTACTGCCCGTGTTGGAGCGTCTTCGACATCGACGAGTCCGGCGGCAGCGATCTCCTCGGCGGTGGGTACCCGCAATGTCGCCAGCCCGGCGTGGATGTCTTCCTCGAGCTCCACCCGATGGACCGTCACGTGCACGGGCGTCCACCCGCCCCCATTGGCCGCCATTCGTAGCACACCCGACGCCGAGCCGCTGACGAATTCGGTTGCCATCTTTGCCATTTGGGGATGGTCGGAGGGATGCACGGTGTGCTCTCCGGCCATGCTGGCCCGCCAATCGAAGAACTGGACCGGGTCGTCCAGCCACTTCAACAGTGTCCAGTTCTTGAGATCGACCAGAGCCCGATGCACGCCAGGTTGGGCCAGCCCGTTGAGGATTCGCTGGGCCAAGTAGTCGTAGGGAACGGTCGGACCCTCCCGCTCGCTACGCCAATTCATGGCTCGGCAGATCAGCCGCTCGGTGCCGTCGTCCTGACTTTCCAGCAGCGCGCGAGCGACGAAGCCCACGGTCATCGGCTCACCGTTGTAGTCGGTGACATCCCAAGTGCTGCAAAAGGTCATGCCCGCCTCGGGCTTGATCGCCATCGCAAGCACCTTGGCTTCGCTGGGATTGAGGTCCCGCATCGGCAGGTCCTCGGCGAACGCGCGGCCGTGCGTGACCTCCGTCTCCGGATCGAACCCGCTGTTGGACAACGACTCCGGGGTGTCGGTGGCGATCCCGCTCGTCAGATCCCAGATCAGCGGCCCAGGGATTGGGCGCTCAGGGGGATCCATGTCTGGTGGTCCGATCCAGACGTGCACGCCGTGGATCCGCCCATCGGTCATCTGTACAACGTCAGTACGAATTACGCGGTCGTTCTTCGGTGTGATGCTGGTCAGGCCACCTCCGGCGCGCACGGTTTCGCCGATGGCCGTCTGGATCGCCATCAGGTTGGGGTTTCGCCTTAGAAACGCGCTGATTGGAACCAAGTTCTTGGTTTGACGCCCTTGTGCGACCACGGCGGGCTCGCTGCCCAGTGTCTCCACGAGCAGCCAGTCGTGGGTCATGGCGGCATCTTACCGACGGGCTGACGGCCGCCTCACAGCCGGAGCCGGCTACGAAATCCGTAGAGCTCGGCTGACAGAGGCCTTCCCAGCGGCTTCGGTAAAGCAGTCCTAAGTTGCGGCAAGCCCTCCGACGAGGTAATTTCCATCTGCACCCGACTTCTGGGATTGGGAACGGATCGCGTTGTCCGGCCGTTCGCCGCACTGTCTGTGTGCTCGGCGTGCTCGATCCAGCGCTCCAAGCCGCGGGCCCGTGGGGGCGACCGTCGAGGGGTCGGTCGCCACCATGGGTGGCTCACGACATAGGGCTCGCCAGTTCGCCGAGCACCAGGCGCAAGACCCGTACCGCACCCTCCTTGTCGAGCGGGTCGTTCCCACTGCCGCATTTCGGGGACTGCACGCACGACGGGCAGCCGAATGGGCATTCGCAGGCCTCGATCGCCGCAGCCGTCGCCGCCCACCATGTGTCGATTTTCTGAAACCCGCGATCGGCGAAGCCGGCGCCGCCGGGATAACCGTCGTAGACGAATATCGTCGGCAATCCACCTACCGGTCCCACCGCTGTCGACACCCCGCCGATGTCGCCACGGTCGCAGCTGGCGACCAACGGCAGCAGACCGATGGAGGCATGTTCAGCCGCATGCAACGCACCGGGCACCCGTAGCAAATCGATTCCATTGCGCTGCAACGCCTCCGGGGTGATCGTGCACATCACCGCGGTGGTATCGAGCGTTCGGGTCGGCATGTCGAGCTCGACGAAGTCGATTACGTCACCGTCCAGCCTGCGACGCAGGTAGCCGATCACCGTATTGGTCACCGACACGGGCACCAGCCCAACTGTGACCGGTCCGTACGTGTTTCGCTCACCCTCCCCGGTGACCACGATGTCGGTCAGCTCGCGGGCGAACGTGGTGTATCCGGGGTCTTCGGCGTGCACGAACGCCACGCCGTCCTCGAAATCGAGGGAGTCGACGACGTAGCTTTCGCCCTGGTGTAGGTAGACCGCTCCGGGGTGCACCGACGCCGGCGCCTGGCCCGCACCCGCGCTGCCCAGCAGCCGACCGGTCCCGGCCTCCAGGATCGCGATCTGTCCGCCCGATGAGCCGCGAATGTCAACCGCCGGGTGCGGGTCGACGCCCGGGGTGGGGAAGTAGCCGCTGGCCCGTCGGCGCAGCAGCCCGTCGTCGACAAGCGCCTCCGCCACCGCCTCGGCGCGCCACATCCGTACCTCGGCGTCCGTAAGCGGAAGCTCGGTAGCCGCGCAAAGCAGTTGCGGACCCAGAACGTACGGGTTGGCGGGGTCGATGACCACGCGCTCGATCGGTTTGTCGAGCAGCGCCGCCGGGTGATGCACCAGATAGGTGTCCAAAGGGTCGTCACGGGCGATGAGCACGATCAGCGCGCCCTGCCCGCGGCGGCCCGAGCGGCCGGCCTGTTGCCAGAACGATGTGACCGTGCCGGGAAATCCGGCCAGGACCACCGCGTCCAGGCCCGCGATGTCGACACCCAGCTCGAGCGCGTTGGTGGTGGCCATGCCGCGCAATTCGCCCTCTGCCAGAGCCCGTTCTAATTCACGGCGATCCTCGGCCAGATAGCCCGCGCGGTAGGACGCCACCCGGGTGGCCAGATCCGGAGCAACATCCTCCAACCGGGCGCGAGCACCCAACGCGGTCAGTTCGGCGCCGCGGCGGGACCGGACGAACGTCAGCGTGCGGGCGCCCTCCGCGATCAGGTCGGCCATTACCCGGGCGGCCTCCGCACCTGCGGAACGCCGCACCGGAGCGCCGTTTTCGCCGACGAGATCGGTAAGCAGGGCCGGTTCCCACATCGCCACCGTGCGCGCACCCTGTGGCGAGCCGTCCTCGGTTACCTCCGCGACGGTCTGCCCGATGAGCTCGGAAGCAGTCGCGGCCGGTTGCGCGGTGGTCGCGCTGGCGAAGATCACCGTCGGCGCCGAGGCGTTGCCCGAGTACCGCGTGCACAACCGCAGCAGCCGACGCAGCACCATCGCCACGTTCGAGCCGAAAACCCCGCGGTAGTAATGGCATTCGTCGACGACGATGAACTGCAGGTTGCGCAGGAAGATCGCCCAGCGGGCGTGATTGCGCAGCATTGACAGGTGGATCATGTCGGGGTTGGAAAAGATCCACCGCGATCGCTCGCGCGCGAAGCGGCGTACCTCGCCGGGACTGTCGCCGTCGTACGAACTCGGCGCGACGTCACCGAGCGCCGGCACGGCCTCCGTGAGCGCGATCGCCGACCGCAGTTGGTCGTGGCCGAGCGCCTTGGTCGGCGACAGGTATAGCGCCCGCGCCCGCGGATTCGTCTTCAGGGCCGTCAATATCGGCAACTGGTACGCCAGCGACTTACCCGATGCCGTGCCGGTGCTCAGCACCACATGGCGGCCGTCATGCGCGAGATTCGCCGCTGCGAGTTGATGCGACCACGGCGCCTCGATGCCGCGATCATGCAACGCCCGCACCAGATCTGGATCGGCCCATTGGGGCCAACCCTGCGGCCGTCCCCGACGCGCTGGCAAATCCGCGACATGGCGCAACGGGTGTTCGTCCGCTTTGGTGCCCTCGACCGCGCAGGCGAGCAGTTCGCGGCCGAAATCCGCCATTTCCTGCCTCCTGAGAGCCGCCGTAGGTGAATTGTTCACCACTTGATCGAGTCGAGACTGTCGCCGCGGCCCTGAACGTGATTGACTGACTGCGGTCGCAGCTTCTGTGTTCGTGTATTAGCACTCGCAGGATCGACGTTGCGATCGCGGTTCCTGCGAGGGTTGTAGGTCGGGTCAAGTTCCGACGACTCCACGAAGGTATGGCGGTCGGAACGGGCCCGGTACGCCGGAAGTCGGTGAACCGCCCGGTAAGAAGAGAAGGAAAGTAACAAAGATGCCACAGGGAACTGTGAAGTGGTTCAACGCGGAGAAGGGATTCGGGTTCATCGCACCCGAGGACGGTTCCGCGGACGTTTTTGTCCACTACACGGAGATTCAGGGAAGCGGCTTCCGCACCCTGGAGGAGAACCAGAAGGTCGAGTTCGAGGTTGGCCAGAGCCCCAAGGGCCCACAGGCCACGGGCGTTCGCGCCGTCTAGGCTCACGCACTTACAAGACCTGAGAAACCCCCCGCGAAGCTCCGGTAACGGACACCGCGGGGGGTGTTTCCGTTCTAGGGCCGTGCGGCCCGGCGATGCATTGGTCAGGCGCCACTGGCTTACTGTCGATTGCGTGAGCCAGCTGTCGTTCTTCTCGGCAGAGTCGGTGCCGCCCGCGGTCGCCGACCTGACCGGGATTCTCGCCGCCCCGGGCCAGGTGGTGCTGGTGGGTGGCCCGACCGAACAAGGCGCGCGGCTCTCGGTGGTGGTGGACCGGCTGTGGCGTGCCGAGGCTCTCGCGGAGATGATCACCGAAGCCGGGCTACAGCCGGAGATTTCCCGCACCGATGAGAACACCCCGCTGGTGCGCACGGCGGTGGACCCGCGGCTGGTGGCCATTGCCGGCGACTGGACCCGCGGGGCGGTCAAGACCGTGCCGCCGCAGTGGTTGCCCGGCCCGCGGGAATTACGGGCCTGGACGCTTGCAGCAGGCACCCCGGAGGCCGATCGGTATCTACTCGGCCTGGACCCACATGCACCGGACACCCATTCGCCGCTCGCCTCGGCGATGATGAGGGTGGGGATAGCCCCGACACTGATCGGCACCCGAGGGTCCCACCCGGCCTTGCGGATCAGCGGGCGACGACGGCTATCGCGCCTGGTAGAGAACGTGGGGGAACCGCCGGGCAACGTCGAAGCGTTTGAGCAGTGGCCCCGCATTTAGTGGCCGGTGACAGGGGGGTCAGTTTGCGTCGGCTCGCGCGGGGTGCGAAATTGTCAGTTGCTAACAGGGTCGGTCGACCGCCGACGCAGGCACATCCGGCACTGTGGGGCAACAGGAGAAGTGGAGCGTAGGCACAGGTGGCTGACGGGGACCGCGGCAGCGGCCGCAACGGGAGTGTGCGGCGGCTCGTCATTGTCGAGTCGCCTACTAAGGCACGCAAAATAGCTGGCTACCTGGGCTCCAACTACATCGTCGAGTCGTCCCGCGGGCACATCCGCGACCTGCCGCGGGCCGCCGCCGACGTCCCCGCGAAGTACAAGTCGGAGCCATGGGCCCGTCTCGGGGTCAACGTCGACGCCGACTTCGAGCCGCTCTACATCATCAGCCCGGATAAGAAGAACACCGTCGCCGAGCTGAAGGACCTGCTCAAGGGCGTCGACGAGCTCTATCTGGCCACCGACGGTGACCGAGAGGGCGAGGCCATCGCCTGGCATCTGCTGGAGACGCTGAAGCCGCGCATTCCCGTCAAGCGGATGGTGTTCCACGAGATCACCGAGCCGGCCATCCGGGCCGCCGCCGCGGACCCGCGCGACCTGGACAACGACCTGGTCGACGCGCAGGAGACCCGCCGCATCCTGGACCGGCTGTACGGCTACGAAGTCAGCCCCGTGCTGTGGAAGAAGGTCGCGCCGAAGCTGTCGGCCGGACGCGTGCAGTCGGTGGCGACCCGCATCATCGTCCAGCGCGAACGCGAACGGATGGCGTTCCGCACCGCCGGCTACTGGGACGTCACGGCAGAACTCGACGCCAGCGTCTCCAACCCGGAGGCGCAGCCGCCGACGTTCACCGCCAAGTTGAACTCGGTCGACGGGCGGCGGGTGGCCACCGGGCGTGACTTCGACTCGCTGGGCGCCGTCAAGAAGCCCGGCGAGGTGCTGGTGCTCGACGGGGCCAGCGCGGGTGCGCTGGCGACCGGGCTGCGCGGTGCGCAGCTGACGGTGTCGTCGGTCGAACAAAAGCCCTACACCCGTCGGCCGTACGCGCCGTTCATGACCTCGACGCTGCAGCAGGAGGCCGGCCGTAAGCTGCGATTCTCCTCCGAGCGCACGATGAGCATCGCGCAGCGGCTCTACGAGAACGGCTACATCACTTATATGCGTACCGACTCAACGACGCTGTCGGGGTCGGCCATCAACGCCGCGCGCAACCAGGCCCGCCAGCTCTACGGCGAGGAATACCTGCACCCGACGCCGCGGCAATACACCCGCAAGGTCAAGAACGCCCAGGAGGCCCACGAGGCCATCCGGCCCGCCGGCGATGTGTTCTCCACGCCCGGTCAGCTGCACAGCCAGCTGGATACCGACGAATTCCGGCTCTACGAGCTGATCTGGCAGCGCACCGTGGCCTCGCAGATGGCCGACGCGCGGGGCACGACGCTTTCCCTGCGCATCTCCGGTGAGTCGAGCGGGCAGCAGGTGGTGTTCGGTGCGAGCGGCCGGACGATCACCTTCTCCGGCTTCCTGAAGGCCTATGTCGAGAGCCTCGATGACTTCTCCGGCGGTGAGGCCGACGACGCCGAGAGCAGGCTGCCGAACCTCGAGCAGGGCCAGCGCGTCGACGCGAAGGAGCTGACGGCCGACGGGCACACCACCTCGCCGCCGGCGCGCTACACCGAGGCGTCGCTGATCAAGGCGCTGGAAGACCTCGGCATCGGCCGGCCGTCGACGTATTCGTCGATCATCAAGACCATCCAGGACCGCGGCTACGTCCACAAGAAGGGCAGCGCGCTGGTGCCGTCGTGGGTGGCGTTCGCGGTCACCGGGCTGCTCGAACAGCACTTCGGTCGGCTTGTCGACTACGGCTTCACCGCGGCGATGGAAGACGAGCTCGACGAGATCGCCGCGGGCAACGAGCAACGCACCACGTGGCTCAACAACTTCTACTTCGGCGGCGAGCACGGTGTGCCCGAATCGATCGCGCGCTCGGGCGGGCTGAAGAAGCTCGTCGGCGTGAACCTCGAGGGCATCGACGCCCGAGAAGTCAACTCCATCAAGCTGTTTGACGATGAGCAGGGCCGTCCCGTCTACGTGCGGGTGGGCAAGAACGGGCCGTACCTGGAACGCATGGTGACCGGCGACGACGGTGAACCCAAGCCGCAGCGCGCCAATCTCAACGACTCGCTCACGCCCGACGAGCTGACGCTGGAGCTGGCCGAAAAGCTGTTCTCCACACCCCAGGAAGGTCGGTCACTGGGGGTCGATCCGGAGACCGGGCACGAGGTCGTCGCCAAGGACGGCCGCTACGGGCCGTACGTCACCGAGGTGCTGCCCGAGCCCGACGAGCCCGAAGACGGCTCACCCGCCAAGAAGGGCAAGAAGCCGACCGGCCCCAAGCCGCGCACCGGGTCGCTGCTGCGATCGATGAGCCTGGAGGCGGTGACGCTGGACGACGCGTTGAAGCTGCTGTCGCTTCCAAGGGTTGTCGGTGTCGATCCGAATACCGGTGAGGAGATCACCGCGCAGAACGGCCGCTACGGTCCATACCTGAAGCGCGGCAGCGACTCTCGCTCGCTGACAACTGAAGAGCAGATTTTCACCATCACGCTCGACGAGGCGCTCAAGATCTACTCCGAGCCGAAACGCCGTGCGGGACAAGGTGCTTCGGCACCCCCGCTGCGTGAACTGGGGAACGACCCGGCGACCGGGAAGCCGATGGTAATCAAGGACGGTCGGTTCGGGCCGTATGTCACCGACGGCGAGACCAACGCCAGCCTGCGTAAGGGTGACGACGTGTTGTCGATCACAGACGAGCGGGCGGCCGAGCTGCTGGCCGACCGCCGCGCGCGGGGACCGGTCAAGCGGACGAAGAAGGCCGCCAAGAAGTCACCTGCGAAGAAGGCCGCCAAGCGCAGCTGATACCCGCCTCCGAGCGATTACGTAACGTCAGGGCGGAGTTTCGCACCGATTCCCGCCACAGCGTTACGCAAACCGGCGCGCTAGCCGGTAACGTCGCTGCGGACCTCACCGACCTCGCTGGGGGACACCAGGTTCAGCGGTCGCGCCAACTGGGTGGACGCGGTGCGGCCGCGCAGTTCCACGATCTCGCCGACGTCCCAGCAGAGCGCCTCGGCATCGAGCGCGCCGCTGACCGCGATCGCCGAAGCCAGCACATGGCCCGGCTCCAGCTTGGCCAACTCGGTGAGGCGCGCCGCCTCGTTGACGGGGTCGCCGATCACGGTGTACTCGAAGCGGGCCTGGGCGCCGATGTGCCCGGCGATGGCGCGTCCGGCCGACACCCCGATGCCGAAATCGGTCTCGCCGAGGACTCTGATGAGCTCGTCGTGCAATTCGCGGGAGGCCGCCAGCGCCGCACCAGACGCGTCGGGGTGCTCGATCGGCGCGCCGAAGATGGCCAGCGCCGCGTCGCCCTGAAACTTGTTGACGAACCCGCCGTGTCGGTTGACCGTATCGACCACGACTCGGAAGAAGTCGTTGAGCAGGTTGACGACCTCGGCCGCGGGCCGGGTCGCGGCCAGTTGAGTCGAGCCCACGAGGTCGACGAAAAGCACTGCGACGTCGCGTTCCTGGCCGCCCAGCTCGGTGCCGCGCTCGAGAGCTCGACGAGCGACGTCCTCTCCGACGTAGCGGCCGAACAAGTCGCGAAGCCGTTGCCGCTCGGCCAGATCGCGGACCATGTCGTTGAATCCGGCCTGCAGCAGGCCCAATTCGCTGGCGTCGTAAATCTGCATGTGGGCGTTGTAGTTGCCTCGCTGCACTTCGCCCAGGGCCCAGCGCAATTGGCGCAGCGGGTCGGCGATGGACATCGCCACAAGCACGGTGCCGGCCAGCCCGATCACCAGTGCGGCGATGGCCAGCAGCAGGATCGGCGTGGTGAGCCGGTCGGCGGGCGCGGTGAGAATTTCGACCTTGCTGGCCACCAGTGCCAGCACGATGGCCAGCACCGGCACGCCCGTGGACAGCACCCACGTCAGCACTTGGCGCAGGATCACGCCGGGTGCGCGGAAGTTCTCCGGCACGCCGCCACGCAACGCGGCCACCGCGACCGGCCGTAGCACCCGTTCCGACTGCAGATAGCCGATGATCGCCGTGGCGGTGGCGCCCAGCGCGGTGGCCACCGCGACGACGGGCGCCGACTCGCTGGCGACCGGCCAACTGGCGACGATGAAGACGATGGAGCCCAGGCACCAGTTCGTCACGCTGATCACCGAGCGATAGAACGGCATCTTCAACGCGCGGGTGCGGGCCATCTCGGTGGTGGCCGGGTCGCGGTCGCCCAGCAGCGTGTCTCGGCGTTGCCAGCGCATGACCGGGATCAGCAGGCGCAGGCTCAGGTACGAGGCGACGGTGAACGACACGAACAGGTAGCCCAGGAAAATGGCCAGGTTGAAGGCCGGCAGGTCCTGCAGCTGAATGCGGTCCTCAGGCGGTAGCCCGAAGCGGAGGAAGCCCAGCACGAACAGCGCGCCGATGATGTCGGCCTGCAGCATGCCCAGCGTGAACACCGGCCACGGCGTGCGCGCCACCCAGCGGACGAATGCGCTGATTCGCCCGATCGGGATGGCCTCGGTGGTCACCTGACAACCGTATCGGTCCTGACAGACCTTCTGAGCCGCCGTGAACAGGTTCTGTCGGTCTGACCACTACTGTTGGCGGTGATGACCGGGGTTTTTTCGCGTCTGGTGGGCCAACACGCCGTGGAAGCGGAGTTGGTTGCCGCAGCGCTGGCCGCGCGTGGTGACGCGGCTCACATCGCCGTGACAACCGGCACCATGACACACGCCTGGCTGATCACCGGCCCTCCCGGATCGGGACGCTCGATCGCGGCGCTGTGCTTCGCGGCCGCGCTGCAGTGCACCTCCGACGGCGTGCCGGGCTGCGGGGAATGCCGCGCCTGCACGACCACGATGGCCGGCACCCACGCCGACGTGCGCCGGATCATCCCCGAGGGTTTGTCGATCGGGGTGGACGAGATGCGCAGCATCGTGCAGATCGCGTCGCGACGGCCCGGGACCGGGCGATGGCAGATCGTACTGATCGAAGACGCCGACCGGCTGACCGAGGGCGCGGCGAATGCGCTGCTCAAGGTGGTCGAGGAGCCGCCGCCGTCGACGGTTTTCCTGCTGTGCGCGCCGTCGGTCGATCCCGAGGACATTGCGATCACGCTGCGCTCGCGCTGCCGGCATGTGGCGCTGGTGACGCCGCCGGTGGACGCGATCGCACGGGTGCTGATCGACACCGACGGCCTTCCTGCGGAGGAAGCCCGCTGGGCGGCGTCGGTCAGCGGTGGCCATGTCGGTCGCGCGCGGCGGTTGGCCACCGACGAGGAGGCGCGACAACGCCGGGCGCGGGCGCTCGGGCTGGCGCGTGACGCGGCGACTCCCTCGAGGGCCTACGCCGCGGCCGAGGAGTTGGTGGCGGCGGCCGAGGCCGAAGCGCGGGCGCTGACCGAAGACCGCAACGAGGCCGAGACGGAGGAGCTACGCACTGCGCTGGGCGCCGGCGGTACGGGAAAGGGGACCGCGGGCACGCTGCGCGGAGCGACGGGTGCCATCAAAGACCTTGAGCGACGGCAGAAGTCGCGCCAGACGCGTGCCTCCCGCGATGCGCTGGACCGGGCGCTGATCGACTTGGCGACGTACTTCCGCGATGCGCTGCTGGTGTCGTCTGGAGCGGGTGAGGTCCAGGCCAACCATCCGGACATGGCGGATCGGGTCGCGGCGATGGCGGCGCACGCGTCGCCGGAGAAGCTGCTGCGATGCATCGAGGCCGTGCTGGAGTGTCGTGAGGCGCTGGCGGTGAACGTGAAGCCGAAGTTCGCGGTCGACGCGATGGTGGCCACCGTGGGGCGAGCGCTGCGCGACTGACTTGGGTCGCCGGTGCGGCCTGCCGTAGACTCGTGCCGCCCGACGGTGACATTGCTCTTCGCGCAAGCGCTCATCGCGAGCACGCCACCTTAGCTCAGTCGGTAGAGCGATTCACTCGTAATGAATAGGTCGGGGGTTCGATTCCCCCAGGTGGCTCCATTCTTTTGCGCCGAGCGTGTAGCCACTGCGAGATTTCGCTCGATCTTTCGCAGTCACCGCACGTTCGGCGCATACAGATCGCGATTGCCCGTCACGACTCGGCATCAAACACCTCGCGCGCGACCTTGCAGGCCGTGTTGGCCGCTGGGAAGCCGGCGTAGCCACTGGCGTGGTAGATGACTTCGGCGATCTCGTCCTCGGTGAGTCCGTTGTTGCGGGCGATCTGTACGTGGAACTGGAGCTCGTCGGTGGCGCGCAATGCGATCAGGATGCCCAGCGTGACAAGGCTTCGATCGCGGCGGCTCAGCCCGTCGCGGCCCCACAGCCGGCCGAAGACGTTGTCGATGCCGATCTCCAGAAGCTCGTCGCCGAACTCGCCGTTGCGAACGTCCACGTCGCCGTCGGGCAGTACGCCCGGGAGCAGCTCGCGGAAGACTCGGAAACCCTTTTCACGCACATCTGTCATGCATCCACCTTGGCATGGACGTCGGTGCGGGCTCGCTCCTGCATGATCTGACTGTGACTACGTTCGCCTTGATTCATGGTGCGGGAGACAGCGGCTGGTACTGGCATCTTGTAGAGGCCGAGTTGCGCGCGCGAGGGCACGAGACGGTCGCTCCCTACCTTCCCGCTGATGACGAATCGAAAACGCTGGACGATTACGCCGATACCGTCGTGGAGGCCGTCGGTGATCGGAAGGCCGTTGTCGTGGTGGGGCAGTCGTTCGGGGGGTTCACCGCTCCCCTGGCTGCCGGCCGGCTCCCAACCAAAGCGTTGGTCCTTGTTGCGGGCATGGTGCCTTCACCCGGAGAGGCACCGAACGACTGGTGGGAGAACACCGGCTACGGGCGCTCGGTGGAGGAGCAGGCCGCGCGTGACGGGGGTTTGACCGGCAACGCGGACCCGTATGTGAGCTTCTATCACGACGTGCCACGGAAGTTGGCCGAAGAGGCGATGAGCAGAGAGCGTGTGCATCCGTCGGAGGCGGCCATGGCGGCGCCATGGCCGCTCGATGCGTGGCCGGCGGTGCCGACGAAGTTCGTACTGTGCAATGAGGATCGCTTCTTCCCGCCCGACTTTTTTCGCAGGCTGGTACCCGAACGGCTGGGCGTCACCCCCGACGAGATCGCGGCCGGCCATTGCGTCGCGCTCAGCCGCCCTAAGGAGCTTGCCGACATGCTGATGAGTTACTGAGAGGCCAGGCCGCCGGCTACCGCGGCGCCAGGAATCCCACCGGGCCGGACGCTATGCACACCGACAACGCGGAGGTGTTCGCGCGGACGTTGATCGCGTCGCCTGCACCCGGAAGGCGCACATAGACCCGGTTGAGACCGGGGTGAACCGGCACCTTGACTTCGTCTCCCTCCGACAGCGACAGCGTCAGGGAGCCGTCGCTGTTGGCGAGGTAGTTGATCTCGGTGGTCCAATCGGCGGGCAGCAACGGGCCGTCGAGCGGCATCCGGACCGGGAAGTCCGGCTGGACGAAGTAGCCGCACTGCGGTGCCGGGCCTTCCACAATGGTCCGCACCCAGGTGACCTTCGCGTCGACGACCCGTCCGGTCGCGTCGAGCATGCGCAGTTCGCTTGTCGCGCCGGCGAATTCCGGACGGTCCCGCAGCAGTGCGAACATGTGGCTGGCCCTGTTCTCCGGCCCCACCACCCGTTGCAGCACCATGGGGTCGACCTCCTGGTCCAGCATCGGCGCGCCCGAGGCAGCCGCCGCCGCAAGTCCCGCCCGCGCGTTCTGCAGATACGGCTGCGCGGGGTTGTCCCGCCAGATCGTGAGGAACGTCGCGGTCGAGTACAGACTGCTCACCACGAATGCTGCTGTCGCGCCCCAGATCACGACGTTTCGCGTGCGCGACGCGTCCAACCATCGCGACCGTTCGCGGTTCGGCGCGCACAGGCCGACGGCGGCCAGCAGCGCCAGCACCACGACGAGGTCCGGCAGGTAGCGCAGCGTCTGGGCCAACTCGAGCGCGGTGAACCGCGACGAGCGCATGAGATAGATCGGGATCTGACAGGCCACCGCGTAGCCGGCCGCCACCAGCCACACCACGCCGATGCGTTCCTTGCGGATGAACGACACAGCGACCACGGCGGCCAGCGCCACCCAGCCCAGCACCATCACCACCACCGGCGGCGTCGCCCACGGCGACGCCGGTGCCCAGCGTTGCCAATCCCATGGCCCACCAACCAAACCCGGCACAATGCCATGAGTTACGGAGCGGCTCAACAGATCCCACGTCATCGACACGTCGAAGCTCCAGCGCTTCTGGTCGACGACGATCAGATAGACAACGACCCACGCAGCGGTCAGGGCCAGAGACGGCACCCAGAGCCGAAAACCGCGGCGCCACACATCCATCATCGAGCCCGCACCCGTGACATAACTGAGTAGGGCCGCGATCGTGAAGGCGACGAACGGTATGACGGCGGACTTCTCGAAGAACAACAAGCCCCCGAAGAAGACGAGAAGCCCGGTGATCGCGTAGCGCTGGTTGCCGGTGCGTACCAACAAAACCGCGTCGGCGCACACCCAGGCCAGCGCCGCCAACATCGGCAGAGAGTTCAGTGCGGCCGCCCACCATGCGAACCCCGGCACCGCCAGCGGGGTGAACAACGCGAACGTCAGCGGCAGCAGCAGCACTGGCCGCCAGCCCAGGATGACGTGCAGCGCCCGCAGCAGCGCCAGCGACGCCAGCAGTTGCAATACCACCAGGCTGATCGCCGGGCCGATCCAGTTCAACGGCGCGAGCCGGGTAATGACGCCGGCGACGAGGAACGCCCCTGGCATGACGTGGCCGTCGTGGTCGTCGAACAGATACGCCGGCGAGAGCAGGTTCTGTGTGCCCGCGCGGCCGGTGAGGATCAGGTCGTCCCAATAGAAGTAGCCGCCGAACGCGAGCACCGCCCGGATGACCAGCTGCACCGCGATCAGCGCGGCGGCGGTACGGGCGACCCAGTTCATCTCTCGTCGACTGTACGGTCCACGCCCGCTCATAGCGGCCGTCGGTATGGTGAGCCGATGCGCACACTGGTGACGGGGGCAGCCGGTTTCATCGGATCAACGCTGGTAGATCGCCTGCTCGCGGACGGGCACACCGTTGTCGGCCTCGACGACCTCAGTTCCGGACGCAGCGAGAACCTGGGCCAGGCCGAGCGGCGCGCCGACTTCGACTTCGTCAAGGCCGACATCGTCAGCGCCGACCTGACCGCGCTGCTCGCCGAGACCCAGCCCGAGGTGGTCTTCCACCTGGCCGCCCAGATCTCCGTCCGGCACTCGGTTGACGACCCCCCGTTCGACTCCACAGTCAATGTCGTCGGCACCGTGCGCGTCGCGGAGGCGGCCCGCCGCGCCGGCATCCGCAAGATCGTGCACACCTCGTCGGGCGGATCGATCTACGGCACCCCGCCGGCCTATCCGACCAGCGAAGAAGCCCCCGCGGACCCGGCCTCCCCGTACGCGGCGGGCAAGGTCGCGGGGGAGATCTACCTGAACATGTTCCGCAACCTCTACGGCCTCGAGTGCTCGCACATCGCGCCCGGCAACGTCTACGGCCCACGCCAGGACCCCCACGGTGAGGCCGGGGTGGTGGCCATCTTCGCCCGGGCGTTGCTGTCGGGGAAACCCACCAAGATCTTCGGCGACGGTACCGATACCCGCGACTACGTATTCGTCGACGACGTGGTGGACGCGTTCGTCAAGGCGGCGGGTGAGGCCGGGGGCGGCCAGCGGTTCAACATCGGCACGGGCGTGGAAACCTCGGTCCGGCAGCTGCATTCGGCGATCGCGAAAGCGGTCGGCGCTCCCGACGACCCGGAGTTCCACCCGCCGCGGCTCGGGGATCTGAAGCGGTCCTGCCTCGACATCGGCCTGGCCGCCAACGTGTTGGGCTGGCGGCCGAAGGTCGGCATCGATGACGGCGTGGCCCAGACGGTCGAGTTCTTCCGGACTCAGTAAAAGATCGCCGAGACTGCGGGGAGATCGCAAGATCCTTGCAAAACGCGATCTGTGCGCAGCGTTCGACCGCAGGAAACTTGGACCGTCGTTGTGGCATCGTGACCTTCACGACGCGGTCATCGTCGAATGCCCCGATGCGACCCTGATCGGCAAGAGCTTCGGGCAGATCGCCGACGAACGCGGCCTGCACCCGCTCGACGCGTTCCTCGACGTGCTCGTCGACAACGGCGAACGCAACGTCCGCTGGACGACCATCGTCGCCAACCACCGGCCCAAGCAGCTCAACAAGCTGGCCGCCGAGCCGTCCATCCACATGGGCTTCTCCGACGCCGGCGCGCACCTGCGCAACATGGCCTTCTACAACTACGCGCTGCGGCTGCTCAAGCGGGTGCGCGACGCCGAGCGCGCGGGTGAGCCGTTCCTCACCGTCGAGCGCCGGCCTGACATGGCAAGAACACAACAGCAACGCCGCGAGGAAACGGTCGCTCGCTTGCTCGACGCGAGCATCGCCACGATCATCGAGGTCGGCTATGCGCGGGCATCGGCTGCGGTGATCGCCAAGCGCGCACAGGTTTCCGACGGCGCGCTGTTCCGGCACTTCCCCACTATGGGCGACTTCATGGCGGCGACCGCCCGCGAAGTAATGCGACGCCAGCTGGACCTGTTCACGAAACAGGTAGCCGAGATACCCGCCGGCCAGCCGGCGTTGGAGGCGGCGCTGACGATTCTGCGAGACGTGACCGGCAATCCACCAACACCGTGATGTACGAACTGCTGGTCGCCGCACGCACAGACGAGAAGCTGAAAGCCACATTGCAAGAGGTACTTACCGAATACGCCACGAATATTCATGACATTGCTCGGTCATTGCCGGGGGCCGATCAGTTCGCGGAGGACACCTTCGCCGCGTTGGTCGCGATCCTGACGAACACGTTCGACGGCGCCGCGATTGTGCGAGCGGTGCTCCCGCAGCCCGACATCGAGGCCAAACGGATCCAGCTGTTGGCGTCGCTGCTCAGCGGTGCACCACCGCCGAAGTCGACTTAACGCTCGTCGGGCACCCGGGCGCTTTGCAGTGCAACGGCCCGGGCCAGCCGGGCGTACTTCAACTCGATGTCCTTGAACCGCATGTACGCGCTCAGGGTGGTGAACGCGAACGCGATGATCAACGCGTAGAGCATCAGGTCCGTACCGCGGTCCACGCCAACCCAATTCGCGACGACCGTGGTGTCGTCCGGACGTAGGATGGCGTACACGCCGGCGATCACGAACAGCACATAGCCCACCTTCACCCACGCCTTCGACTTAGCTGTGCGACGCGAGCGAAGCAGATACACGAGCAGTGTCAGGACCGAAACGATCAGCAGCGCCTGGATCCAGTTCATCGGGACAACCTCCCTCGCAACAGTCCGTCGAAGATGATGTTGACGCCGTTGAGCAGCGGCTGCCCCTTCGACTTCGAATAGTCGGTGTAGAGAATCTCGACCGGCTCTTCGGCTACCCGCCAATGGTTTTCGTCGGCCAGCGCGATGAACTCGCTGGCGTGGCTCATGCCGCTCATCGTGATGTTCAGCCCGTCGGCCACCTTCTTGTTGAAGACCCGCAGGCCATTGTGCGCGTCGGTGAGCCCGAGCTTGCGGCTGCGCGGGCTCAACCACGCCGCCGAGCGCAACACCAACCGCTTCAGGATCGGCGTGCGGGTGACCACGCCGGGGTCCGCGAACCGGGTGCCGACGACCAGGTCGACGTCGTCGGCGGACAGCCGGTCGATCATCCGGATGACGTCCTTCACTTGGTGCTGGCCGTCTGCGTCGAACGTGGCGAACACCGTCGCCCCGGGCTGCTTGCGGGCGTACTCGACCCCGGTCTGGATCGCCGCGCCCTGACCGAGGTTGACCGGATGGCGCACGACATGCGCGCCGGCGCGCAGCGCGACATCGCCGGTGTCGTCGCGACCGCCGTCGTCCACGCAGACCACGTGATCGAAAACGGAGCGAACGTCAGCGATGACGTCGCCGATAACGCTCGCCTCGTTGAAGGCCGGGACGACGATCCAAACGTCGTGGTAACGCGTGTCTCCGATACTGATGCCTCACAAAATACAGGGTCAGGATCGCGAGACCCTGGCAAGCGAGGCCAGGTGTACGGCGATTCCCACCAGCGGCCCGCACAGCAGGGCGATCGCGGTACGGGTCTCCAGGTTCACCGGCAGCAGCAGCAATAGGGCCGACGCGATCGTCGCGGAGACCCAGCCGACCGAATACGCACGGTGCAACGCCGCCGCGACCGCAGCGGCGCCGGTCAATGTCAACAGGGCGATCGCGATCGCCGCCGTGGTCAACCAGGCCAGCAACGCGCCGTCGGCCCGATACTCGGCCCCGAACGCCTCGCGCAGCAGCCAGGGTCCGAACACCCCGGCGACCAGGACCCCGAGCAGGCCCAGACCGGTCACCAGTGCGGCCGGTGCGACCAGGGCACGCAACCGCTCCGTGCGCTTGTCGACGAAGTGCGCGATCAGGTTGCCCTGCATCGCCGTGAGCGGCACCAGCAGCGGCGCGCGGGTCAGCGTCACCGCCAGGATCACCACGCCGCCCGTCGCACCCAGGTCGCCCGAGGTCGCCTTGAGCAGCACGGGGAAGCCCATCACCAGGATTGCGCTGGCGCCCGCGGCGGCGATGGAGTGCGATGCGCCGCGCAGGAACGTCACCGTGCCGCCGGGTGTCAACAGCTGCGCCGCGGCCCGCGTCGCCGGGGAGGCGATGAGCATGATCAGCCACGCCACCGAACCGGCGACCGTCGCCCACAGGTATCCGACCAGCCCCCAGCCCACCACGAACGCCGCCGCCGCCACGGCCACTCGGAGACCGGCGTCGGTCACCATCAGCGACCCGTACTGGGTCCACCGGTTCACCCCGGCCAGCATGCCCATCAGGGTGGCGTGCAGGCAGAAGCCGGCCAGCCCGACGCTCAACAGCACCACGCTCAACAAGCGCGATTCGACGAACACGTGACCCGACCACAGCGGCGAGCTCGCCGCGATGACCGCCGCGGCGACCACGCCGGCCATCGCCGCCACCCGCATCGGATGCGTGCGCGGCCCCGCGACAACCTCGGTGTAGCGGGCCGAGCGCACCTCCCGCGTGGCCTCCTGCAACAGACCGAACGCCGCGCCGGTGGCCAGACCGAACGCCCCCCAGAACACACCGAACACCGAGAACCCCGCCGGTTCGAGATCGCGGGCGGCCAGGTACAGCACCGCGTACCCGCACAGCGCGGACAGCACGGTCGCCGTGCCGACCCGGGCCACGCTGCCGCGCGTGATCGGGCCGGTGGTGGGCGTTCCGGCGTCGGTCACGAAGGGGCTTCCAACGCGGGCACCTGGGTCGAGTACAGCCACGCGTCCCACAGCGGTCGCAGGGACTCGTGCGCGTAATTGGCGGCCAGGCCGGTGAAGTCGTCGGTGACCGCGGTGCCGTGGCGGTGACGCGTCGTCCAATCCCGCAGCAGCGCAAAGAAGTTGTCGTCGCCGATGCGCCGCCGCAGCACATGGAGGGTGAGCGCGCCGCGTTTGTACACCCGGTCGTCGAACATGTCGCGCGGGCCAGGGTCGGCCAGCAGCAGGTCCTGCGGGGAGTTCTTCAGCCGCTCGTAGTAGTGACGGGCCCACTCGTCGGCGCTCTGGCCTCCGGAGTACTCGGACCACAGCCATTCGGCGTAACAGGCGAAGCCCTCGTGCAGCCAGATGTGCCGCCAGCGTTTCGCGGTGACCGAGTTGCCGAACCACTGGTGTGCGAGTTCGTGGGCGATCAGCCGCTCGGCGCCGCGTTGCCCGTCGCAGTGGTTGGCCCCGAAGATCGAAATACCTTGCGCCTCAAGCGGTATCTCCAGGTCGTCGTCGGTGACCACCACGGTATAGCCGGTGGATAGCGGATACGGCCCGAACAGCTTGACGAACAACTTCATCATCTGCGGCTGACGGCCGAAGTCGTGCTCGAAGTTGCGCCGCAGCCGCTCCGGCAGCGCCGCCTGCATCGGCACGCCGTTCTTCGCCAGCCGAAGGGTGTCGTACATCCCGATCTGCAGCGTGACCAGATAGGTCGATGTCGGCTCGGCCTGCTCGTAGGTCCAGGTGGTCATCCCGGCGCGCGCCCGGCGGGACAGCAGATCGCCGTTGGCGATCGCGCGGTACGGGCTGTCCGTGCTGATCCGGATGCGGAAGCTGGCCTTCGCGCTCGGATGGTCGTCGCAGGGGAACCACGAAGCGGCGCCGTTGGGTTGCCCTGCCACCAGCGCTCCATTCGAGAGTTCCTCGAAACCGACTTCGCCCCAATAGGATTGGATCGGACGCGGAGTGCCGCCGTAGCGTACCGAGATCGTCATCGCCGCTCCTGCGGGCAGCGACTCCTGCAACGCAATGTGCAGCTTGCCGCCAGACGATCTGAACTGCGCGGGTCGCCGGCCGTTCACCGACACCTTCGTCGCCCTCAGCGCGTCCGACAGATCCAGGGCGAAGGTGCGCAACGCCGCGAGCGTCACGGCGGTGATGGTGGCTGACCCCGACAGGCGGTTGATCGCCACCTTGTATTCCAGGTCGAGCTCGTAGCGAGATACCCGGTAGCCGAAGTTGCCGATGGCTGGCAGGTATGGGTCAATGACCGGAGGTGCGCTCTTCTTCGCCGCCTTCTTGCTTCTCGTCACGCGGCGGTTTCTTCTGTTTTCCCGGGTCCCGGACCGGGTGCATCGCCGCGCTTCTTGCGGAACACATTCCACGGTGCGATCGGGTTGCCCTGCCAGCGGGTCGACGGCGGCACCTCGTCTCCGCGCATGACGAGTGACGCCGGACCCACCGTGGCGCCTGCACCGATCCGTGCCGCGGGCAGCGCGACGCAGTGCGTGCCCAGGGTCGAACCCTCTTCCAGCACAACGGTGTCCATCCGCATGATCCGGTCGTGGAACAGGTGGGTCTGCACGACGCAGCCGCGGTTGACGGTGGCACCCTTCTCGAGCGTGACCAGGTCGGCTTCCGGCAGCCAGTACGTCTCACACCAGACGCCTCGGCCGATCGACGCGCCGAGCGCCCGCAGCCAGAGGTTCATTACCGGGGTGCCGCTGGCGGCGCGGGCGAACCACGGTGCGGCGACGGTCTCGACGAAGGTGTCCGATACCTCGTTGCGCCACACGAACGACGACCACAGCGGATGCTCGATGGCCCGGATGCGCCCTACCAGAAGCCATTTGGCGATGACGGCGATGCCACCCGCCAGCGCTCCCGCGGCCAGCAGCACCACGCCGCCGGCCAGCGCCGTGGTTAGCCAGCCGAACTCGATTGCCAGCCACTGCAACGCGAACAGCACCGCGACACCGATCGCGAAGGTCACCACCACCGGGAGCAGTCGGAAGGTCTCCACCGCGGAGCGCAGGACCTTCAACCGCAGCGACGGATGGAAGGTACGCAGGACGTCCGCCGCGGTGGGCTTGCGGCGCAACCGAACCGGCGGGCTGCCCAGCCACGACGAACCCGCCTTGGCCTTGTGCGGCGTCGCGGACAGCACCGCCACCAGCCCGTCATCGGGCACTCGGCGGCCCGGCTGGGTAATGCCGGAGTTCCCCAGGAACGCCCGCTTGCCGATGGTCGCCTTGGCGATGTGTATCCAGCCCCCGCCCAACTCGTAGGACGCCACCATGGTGTCGTCGGCCAGGAACGCGCCGTCCTCGATGACGGTGAACTTCGGCGTCAGCAGCGCGGTCGAAATCTCGGTCCCTCGACCCACCTTCGCGCCCAGCACCCGAAGCCACCAAGGTGTGAGCAGGCTGGCGTACACCGGGAACAGATAGTTTCGGGCGGCATCCATCAGTCGCTCGGTGGCCCACACCTGCCAGCCGACGCGGCTGCGCACCGGGTGATAGCCCTCGCGCAGCCGCAGCGACAGCACCCGCACCCCGATCACCGTCAACGCCGCATACGTCACCAACGCGGCCAGCGTGGCCGCCGGTGTCCACAGTGCGGCCGGTGCGATCGCCTCGGTCAGCGAGGCGGCGTCGCGGACGCCCCAGCCGATCACGGCCAGGCCGACGCCCAGCGCCAGCAGCGGCAATCCGCCCAGCAGCATCGACGTCACCCCGTAGATCGCGACCCACAGCGGTGCCCGCCGTGGGCGGTGGTCGGGCCAGGGGTGGCGGGCCTTGCCGGACTTCACCGCGGGCGAGCCCTTCCAGTACTGGCCGCTCTTCACCTTGCCGACCACGCCCGAGCCCGGCGCGACGTCGGCGTCCTTGCCGACGGTCGCCCCGGGCAGCAGCGTGGTGCGGGCCCCGATGGTGGCGTCGTTGCCGACGGAGATCCGGCCGACGTGGAAGTGATCACCGTCGATCCAGTGCCCGGACAGGTCGACCTCGGGCTCGACGGAAGCGCGATGGCCCACCGTCAGCATCCCGGTCACCGGCGGAGCGGAGTGCAGGTCGACGCCCTTGCCGACCTTGTTGCCCAGCGCGCGGGCGTAGTACACCAGCCACGGCGCACCGGCCTGGTTCTCCGCGCCGCTGGCCTCCGCGAGCCGCTCGGCGAGCCACACCCGCAGATGCACTGGCCCGCCGCGGCGGTAGGTCCCCGGTTCCAGCCCGGCCAGCAACATCCGTGCGCACAGCACCGCGATGCCCATCCGGCCGAGCGGGGTGATGAATAGCACGAAGCCGACCGCGATCCACCACCAGTTGATCGTCGCGGTCCAGCCAACCGGGTGCAGTTCCGCGATGACGTTGTTGACCAGCGCCAGCCAGACCACCCACTGCATACCGGTCAACGTGGCGAACGGCAGCGACAGCGCCACCTGCACGGCCTGGGTGAGCCTCGACGTCGGCCGCACCACCCGGGTTTCCACCTGAGGCGGCGGGTCGAGTTCATCGAGATATCCCGCCAGCGAGCCCAACCGCGGATGGTCGTACAGATCGGCGACCGTCACCTGCGGATAGCGCTGGCGCATCGCGGCCACCAGCTGGGCCGCCGACAGCGATCCGCCGCCGAGGGCGTGGAAGTCGGCCTCGGGACCTTCGATAGGCGCGGCGAGCACGTCGCGCCACAACCCGGCCAGCCAGCCCATGGTGCCACCCAGGTCCGGCGCTGCCTCTTCGGTCTCGCCGGGTGGGGGCCACGGCAGCGCATCGCGGTCCACCTTGCCCGACGTGCGGGTCGGTAGCTCGTCGAGGCGCACCAGCCGCGGCACCAGCGCGGCGGGCAGTGTCTCGGCCAGATTCGCGCGCGCCTTGGCCAGGTCGAACGACGGGTCGGCGCTGGCGATGTAGCCGACCAACAGGGGTGTGCCGCTGGTGGTGCGTCGCACCGCGGCCGCGCCGCCGCTGACACCGGGCAGATGCACCAGCGCGGCGTCCACCTCGCCGAGTTCGATCCGGCGTCCGCCGACCTTGACCTGATCGTCGGCTCGGCCCACGAAGAACAGGCCGTCGGGTTCCAGTCGCACCAGGTCGCCGCTGCGGTAGGCGCGCGTCCACTCGAGCGTCGGCATCGGCGCGTACTTCTCGGCGTCCTTCTCCGGATCGAGGTAGCGGGCCAACCCCACCCCGCCGATGACGAGTTCACCGACCTCGCCGATGCGCACCGGGACGCCGTCCTTGTCCACCACCGCCAGATCCCAGCCGGCCAGCGGCAGGCCGATGCTGACCGGCCCGCGCCCGTCGAGCCGCGCTGCGCACGCCACCACCGTCGCCTCGGTCGGGCCGTAGGTGTTCCACACCTCGCGGCCCTCGACCGCCAGCCGCTCGGCCAGCTCCGGCGGGCAGGCCTCGCCGCCGAAGATCAGCAGCCGCACGGCTTCCAGCGCCTCGGCGGGCCACAATGCCGCCAGCGTCGGCACCGTCGACACCACGGTGATGTCGCGGGACACCAGCCACGGCCCCAGGTCCATGCCGCTGCGCACCAGCGAGCGGGGGGCCGGAACCAGGGTCGCCCCGTGCCGCCAGGCCAGCCACATCTCCTCACATGACGCGTCGAACGCCACCGACAGGCCGGCCAGCACCCGGTCCCCGGGACCAATCGGGTTGTCCTGCAAGAACATTTGCGCTTCCGCGTCGACGAACGCCGCGGCGCTGCGATGAGTGACCGCGACGCCCTTCGGCGTGCCCGTGGACCCGGACGTGAAGATGATCCACGCGTCGTCGCGGCCCAGCGGCGATGCGGCGCGCCACCCGCGCGACGAGCCGGCCCTGCGGACCAAACCCTGTTCGGTGATCACCGCGACCACATTCGCCTCGGTGAACACCAGCTCGGCGCGGTCCTCGGGGTCGTCGGCGTCGACGGGGACGTACGCCGCACCGGTGGCCAGCGTCGCGAGGATCGCCACATACAGCGCGTAACTGCCCGACGGCATCCGGATGCCGATACGGTCGCCGCGGCCGATGCCGCGGGCCGCGAGCCACCGGACGCTTTCCTCGATGTCGGCGATGAGCTCCGCGTAGGTGAGCTGGACCTCGCCGTCGTCAAGAGCGGGCGAGTCGGGGTGACGGCCCGCGGTCTCGTGGAGGACGTCGATCAGCGTGCGCGGCTCGGGAGCGAACGGCGACAGCACGTACTGAGGAGGTATCTCCGGCAGAGAATCGCCTGTCACGACTACAAACTACTAAGGGGTGGGCGTGGCACGCCTGCGGCGCACGCGGTGGGCGATCACAATTGCGACAACGACGGCTGCACGTCACCGAACACACCGGGCAACTTGGTGTCGGTCACGAAGTAACCGCAAGTTCACGCCCTTCGGTCCGCCTAGATTTCGCCTGGCCGCACCGGCCTGGCAGAATCGAGCGCGGAGGGGAGTATTCCTACGCCGCGGTGTCGTCATCACGTCGACCGTCATCGGACGACCGGTACTGCGGGCCAACTGCGTGGTAAACGCGGCGGTGGAAGAGACCTCCGGCGTTGACTGACGACCGGAGGCTTTGTGAACGTATCCCAACTCGAATGGATCATCACGCTGGGCGTGACGATTGCCGTCCTGCTGTTCGACGTCGTGGTGATCGGGCGTCGACCCCACGAACCGTCCACTCGCGAGACGGCGACCGCGCTGACGATCTACATCGGTCTCGCGGTGGCGTTCGGGGTCTGGGTGTGGTTCTTCCACGGCAGCCAGTTCGGGCTGGAGTTCTTCGCCGGCTGGATCACCGAGTACAGCCTGTCCGTGGACAACCTGTTCATCTTCCTGATCATCATGGCCAGCTTCAAAGTGCCGAGGGTCTACCAGCAGCAGGCGCTGCTGGTCGGCATCATCCTGGCGCTGGTGTTTCGCGGCATCTTCATCGCGCTGGGCGCGGTGGCCATTCAGCAGTTCTCCTGGGTCTTCTACATTTTCGGCGCGTTCCTGCTCTATACCGCCGTCAATCTGGCCCGCGACACCGAGCACGACGACGACGCCGAGAACGTAGTGGTGCGGTTCGCCCGCAGACACCTGAGGCTCACCGACAAGTGGGACGGCCTCAAGCTCTACGTACGGGAGAATGGCAAGCGGTTGATGACGCCGATGTTCCTCGTCATCCTGGCGCTCGGCACCACCGACCTCATCTTCGCGCTGGACTCCATCCCTGCGATCTACGGCCTGACCCAGGAGCCCTACCTGGTGTTCACCGCCAACGTGTTCGCGCTGATGGGTCTGCGGCAGCTCTACTTCCTGCTGGGCGACCTGCTGAAGAGGCTGGTCTATCTGTCACAGGGGTTGGCGTTCATCTTGGCCTTCATCGGCGTGAAGCTCGTTCTGCACGCGTTGCACGAGAACGAGGTGCCGTTCATCAACGGTGGTGAGCACGTGCCGGTGCCCGAGATTCCCACCCTGCTCAGCCTGGGCGTCATCATCGTGACTTTGGTGATCACCACCGTCGCGAGCCTGTACAAGACGCGGGTCCGCGATCGACGCGACGAGAAGGAATCGTTGGATTCGGCCTGAGCTGATCGCGAGGCTGCGGGGAGATCGCGATTTCGGCCCTTGGATTCTCGCGATCTGTGCGCAGTCTCGGCGCGGTCAGGCCAGGGCCTCGTAGATCAGGGTGAAATATCGCTCGGTGCGCTCGGACCCCTCGATGCCTGGAGCCATCTTGTTCATCACGTAGGCGATGGTGGCGCGGTGGTCGGGGTTCATCGTCTCCCACGAGCCGCCCCAGCCGCCCCAGAAGCAGATCTTTCCGTCGGGTACGAACGGAAAGGTTTCGTGCTGGGGCAGACCGAAGCCGAGCCCCCACCGCACCGGATGGCCCAGCAGTACCAGATCGGGCCCGTCGCACTGCACCTCGAACACCTTCTCGATGGTCTCCGGCCGCAGAAGTTGGACGCCGTTCACGGTGCCGCCCAAGGAAATTGCGGACAAGATCCGCGCGAGCGACCGGGCGTTCCCGTACCCGTTGACCGCACCAAGATCTGCAGCACGCCAGGCCGCAGTGTTCGCCATGTTCGGATCCGGCGGCGGGCCGGTCAACGTCTTGACCATCGGCTCGGGAAGCTGGTCGAAGGGCGGCAGGTCAAGCGGCTCGGTCGCAGGGACGATCTCGGCGATGCGTCCGGTGTCCTCGACGCGGGCGCCGATCTGAAAGTCTGCGCCCACCGGACCTGCGATCTCGTCGCGGACGAATTCCTTCAACGTCTTACCGGTGACCCGGCGGAGAACCTCGCCGATCAGGTGACCGTAGTTCTGGGCGTGATAGCCGGACGCCGTGCCCGGTGGCCACCACGGGGCCTGGGCCGCCAGTGCCGCCGTCGACTTGCCCCAGTCGTACATGTCCTCGGGTGCGAACGGCTGTTCCCACCCCGACACCCCGGAGCTGTGCGACAGGAGGTGGCGAAACTCGATGTCCTGCTTACCGTTGGCCGCGAACTCCGGCCAGTAGTCCGCCACCGGCGCCGAAGGCGCCACCAATCCGCGGTCGATGAGCATGATCGCGGCCAGGCTGGTGACGTTCTTGGTGCTCGAGAACACGTTGACGATGGTGTCCTCGCCCCACGGAACGGTGCGCGCCGCGTCGGCGTGGCCGCCCCAGATGTCGACGACCGACTCGCCGGCGACGTCGATGGCGATCGCTGCGCCGACTTCCTCGCCCTCGGAGATGGCGTCGGCCAATGCGTCGGCGACCTTCTCGAAGCGGGCAGCGCAGTGGCCGCGCACGACGTCGTTCACCGGATCATCATGCGTCACGGCGCGGGATGTTCGGCCCAGATCCCTATTGATGCGACGAGTGAATGAATTAGGCCAACATTTGACTTGGACATGTATTTATCGGGCCTCTAACCTGCGAGTATGACTTCCATGGTGTCGTCTTCCACCGAACTGACAGGACAGATGATCATCGCGGGGTCGCCGGTGCGCGGATCGGGAGCCGAGATCCGCGGCTTCGACCCCAACCGCGGAGCCGACCTCGAGCCGGCCTATCGGTACGGCGATGCGGCACATGTAGAGGCGGCGTGCGCGGCGGCTGCGGCGGCGTTCGCCGACTACCGAGCCGCTCCGCCGGATCGGCGCGCGGCGTTCCTCGAGGCGATCGCCGACAACATCGAAGCGATCCGCGACGATCTGGTCCCGCGTGCCGTCGCCGAGACCGGCCTGCCCGAAGCCCGGCTGGCGGGCGAAGTCGGTCGCACCACCGGACAGCTGCGGCTGTTCGCCGCGGTCGTCCGCGAGGGTAGCTGGAACGGGGCGCGTATCGATCCCGCGCAGCCCGATCGCAAGCCGTTGCCCCGACCCGATATCCGGCAGCGCACTGTTCCACTGGGGCCGGTCGCAGTGTTCGGCGCCAGCAACTTTCCGCTCGCATTCTCGGTCGCCGGCGGAGACACCGCGTCGGCCCTTGCGGCCGGCTGCCCCGTCATCGTCAAGGCGCACGACGCGCATCCCGGAACATCCGAATTGGTGGGCCGCGCGATCGCGGACGCGGTGCGTACCGAAGGACTTCCCGCCGGGACGTTCTCGCTGCTTTATGGCTCCGGGCCCGAACTGGGCATCGCGCTCGTCACCGATCCCCGCATCAAGGCCGTCGGGTTCACCGGGTCCCGCACGGCGGGAACGGCTCTGGTGGCCGCGGCGGCCGGCCGGCCGGAACCGATTCCGGTGTATGCCGAGATGAGCTCGATCAATCCGGTGTTCCTGCTCGGCGGTGCGCTGGCCGGCCGGGCTACCGACATCGGCCGCGCCTTCGTGGGTTCGCTGACGCTGGGCTCCGGACAGTTCTGCACCAACCCGGGCCTCGTGATCGCCGTCGACAGCCCGGACCTGGACACGTTCATCGCGGCCGCGCGCGACGAGGTGGCCCAGACCGCGCCTACTGCGATGCTGACGCCGAATATCGCCGACAACTATCGCCGCGGCGTCGCCGCCGTGCAGACAGAGGCCGACCTCATCGCGCGCGGAACGGCCGACGATGGCCCCGCCGTCGGCCGTTCGGCGCTGTTCAGCACCGACGCCGCAAGCTTTCTGGCGTCAGAGGCGTTGCAGGCGGAGGTGTTCGGCGCGTCGAGCCTGATCGTGCGTTGTGCCGACGCCGCGGAGATGCGCAGCGTCGCTGCCAAGGTCGAGGGTCAGCTCACCGCCACCGTGCACGCCGACGAATCCGACTACGAGGACGCCCAACGACTCCTGCCGATCCTGGAACTCAAGGCCGGCCGAATCCTGTTCAACGGCTGGCCCACGGGTGTCGAGGTCGGGCACGCGATGGTGCACGGCGGTCCCTACCCGGCGACCTCCGACTCCAGGACCACCTCGGTCGGCTCGCGCGCGATCGAACGCTTCCTGCGCCCGGTCTGCTACCAGGATGTGCCAAAGGCTTTGCTTCCCAGGCCGATTGCCGACGGCAATCCCGACCGGCTGTGGCGCCGCATCGACGGCCACCTCGGCAAAGACTGACCAGATGACGAGTTCGCGAGGAGTCAAGATGCACGCCGCCCTTGATGGCGTTCTGTTCTTTCCCGTCACCCCGTTCACCGAATCGGGTGACGTGGACACAAAGCGGTTGGCGGAGCACGTCGCCAAGGGTGTGGACGCCGGACCGGGCGGCGTCTTCATCGCCTGCGGCACTGGCGAATTCCACGCGCTGGATGCAGAGGAGCTTCAATCCGTCGTCCGGACCGCCGTCGACGTGGTCGGTGGCCGGGTACCGGTGTACGCCGGCGTGGGCGGGCCGATCGCCCAGGCCAAGACCTTCGCCAGGGTCGCCGCGGAGGCGGGTGCCGACGGATTGTTGCTGCTGCCTCCGTACCTCGTGGAGATGCCGCAGGCGGGGCTGGTTGCCTACACCCGCGCCGTCACCGAGGTCACCGACCTGCCCGTCATCGTCTACAACCGCAACAACGCGCGCTACACCGAAGCCTCTGCCGTTGAGGTCGCACAGATCGACAAGGTCGTCGGATTCAAAGACGGCACAGGCGATCTGGATCAGGTTGCCCGCATCGTGCGGGCCGTGACCGATGCGTTGGCACCGACCGGCAAGGCATTCCAATTCTTCAACGGCCTGCCGACGGCGGAGGTGTCACAACAGGCGTACCGGGCGATCGGGGTGACGCTCTACTCCTCGGCGACGTTCGCGTTCGCGCCCGAACTGGCGCTGGCGTTCTACCAAGCGCTCGAAAAGGATAACGAACCGTTGACCGCGGCGCTTTTGCGCGAGTTCTTCCACCCCCTGGTGCGCTTGCGCGACAAGGTGCCGGGTTACGCGGTGTCGTTGATCAAAGCCGGTGTCGCGCTGGAAGGAATCGACGCCGGCCCGGTTCGGCCGCCGTTGATCATGCCTACCGCCGACGACGTCGCCGAACTGCGCACCATAATCGCGTCGGGACGTGCGGTGCTCGCCGAAGCGCTAGCGGCCGAAGCGGTGCACTGATGAGCGGTGAGCCGATCCGCATCACCGGGGCGCGCATCACCCCGGTGGCGTTCGCGGATCCGCCGCTGCTGAACACCGTCGGGGTACACCAGCCCTACGCACTTCGCGCGATCATCCAGCTCGACACCGATTCCGGTCTGGTCGGCCTCGGCGAGACCTATGCCGATGCGGCACATCTGGACCGGCTCCACGCCGCCGGACGGGCCATCGTTGGGCAGGACGTCTTCGCGCTCAACGTAATTCGTGCCCTGATCTCCGACTGCCTGGGCGGCGAGAGCGGTGCGGGAACACACGGCTCCGGGCTCGCCGGAATGATCACCACGTCGAGCACGGTCGACCGGGTGTTCTCGCCGTTCGAGGTCGCCTGCCTCGACGTGCAGGGCCACGCATTGGGCAGACCGGTGTCCGATCTTCTCGGCGGCAAGGTCCGCGACGCGGTGCCGTTCAGCGCCTATCTGTTCTACAAGTGGGCGGCCCACCCCGGCGCCGAGCCCGACAGCTGGGGGGCCGCGCTCGATCCGGCCGGCATCGTCGCCCAGGCAGAGCGGATGATCAGCGAATACGGTTTCACCGCAATCAAACTCAAGGGCGGTGTGTTTCCGCCTGACGAGGAGATGGCGGCCATCGAAGCGCTGCGGACCGCGTTCCCGCACCATCCGCTGCGGGTCGACCCGAATGCGGCGTGGACGCCACAGACCGCGGTCAAGGTGGCATCGGGCCTCGCCGGGGTGCTGGAGTACCTCGAGGATCCGACACCGGATCTCGACGGCATGGCCGAAGTTGCGCGGCAGGCTTCGATGCCTCTGGCCACCAACATGTGCGTCGTGGCGTTCGACCAGCTTGCGCCGGCAATCGCGAAACAGGCTGTCGGCGTCGTGCTTTCGGACCACCACTACTGGGGTGGCCTGCACCGGTCGCGGCTGCTGGCCGGTATCTGCGACAACTTCGGGCTTGGTCTGTCGATGCACTCCAACTCGCACCTGGGGATCAGCCTCGCCGCGATGGTGCATCTGGCCTCGGCCACGCCGAACCTGACCTATGCCTGCGACACCCACTGGCCGTGGAAGACCGAGGACATCGTCGAACCCGGCTCACTCGAGTTCGTCGACGGGTCCGTGCCGGTGCCGACGACACCCGGCCTCGGCGTGCGGATCGACGCGGCGCAGCTCGACGCTCTCCATGAGCAATACCTGCGTTGCGGGATCCGTGACCGCGACGACACCGGCTATATGCGCAGCATCGACCCGCAATACGAGGCGATCAGCCCCCGCTGGTAGCCGGTCCGCCGCTAGACTGATGCGCAATCGCCGCATCTGCGGCGCGTAGTGATGCTAGGAGTGCATCGGTGTTCTCGCTCGCGCGCCTGTCCTGCTTCATCGCGGTGGCCGAGGAACTGCACTTCGGCCGCGCCGCCGAGCGGCTACACATGACGCAGCCACCGCTGAGCAGGCAGATCCAGCAGCTGGAGAACGAACTCGGCGTCCATCTCATCGACCGCACCACCCGCTCGGTCATCCTCACCCCGGCCGGGGTCGCCTTTCTTCCCGATGCCCGGCGAATTCTCCAGCTGGCCGAGGGTGCGGCGCTGAACGTCAAGCGGGTGCCTGCCGGTGATCTCGGCACCGTGGTGGTCGGCTTCACCGCCGCGTCAGCACACGCCGTGCTGCCCCGCCTTCTGGACAAGGCGCGCGAACAATTGCCGGACGTGGAAGTCGAACTGCGCGAGATGGTTTCGTCAGCCCAGCTCGAGGGTTTGATGACCGGCGAGCTCGACCTCGGAATGGCGCGGCCACCGTTGAAACGTCCTGGCATCGTTTCCCGGCCGCTGCTGCATGAACAGTTGATCGCCGCACTGCCCGCGGCACATCCGCTGGTCGACATCACCCGTCAGCTGACGCTGAACGATCTGGACGGCCAGGACCTGGTCATGTATTCGCCGGTGGAGGCGAGGTACTTCAACGAGTTGCTGATCAGCACCTTCACGATCGCGGGCGCGACGCCGCGATACGTCCAGTACGTCACGCAGGTGCACACCATGCTGGTGCTGGTGCGGTCGGGTATCGGCATCGCTCTGGTACCGGCGTCGGCGGCCACTCTGCATCCCGATGGCGTGGTGTACCGGTCCATCGGTGCGTTCCGGGATCGCCCGGTGGAACTCGATGCCGCCTGGCGAAGCGACAGCACCAACCCCGCACTGCACCGCCTGCTGAGAGACGTTCTACCCCAACGGGAATGGACCACGGATGATCTGATCGAGGATGTGGGCTATTGAACCGCGACCCGGCAGCAGCGGATCAGACCTGCTAGCGTCGACCAAAAGACGGCGCCTTGCAGGATGTCGTCGCCGCCCAGCGAGCTTTGTCTTGGAAGGTATACGGAAGATGCTGTCGTCGAAGAGACTGGTCGTCGCGGTTGGCAGTCTGGCGTTGTCCCTGACCGCTGGAGTCGGGATCGCCTCCGCAGGACCGGATGTGAGCCCGATCATCAACTCAAGTTGCAGCTATCCACAGGTCATGGCGGCGCTGAACACACAGTCGCCCGAAGTCGCCAACGAGCTATCCGCGAACCCCATGGCGGTTGCGTGGCTGCAACAGCTGATCGCCTCGCCGACCGATCAGCGTAGGCAAATGGTCGAGCAGGCGCAGAGCGTGCCGGCGGTCCAGCAATACGAGGTACTGATTCTGCAGGTCGCCAACACCTGCAACAACTTCTAAGTGCCGCGCCCACAGCGACATTGTCGCTGAGAGTTGGGCAGTAAGACACTCGTTAGCCCGGAGCGGCCACCGGCATCGGCACCGGAGTCACCAACCGCCCCGACCGCAGAAAAGTGTCCAAGTTGCGCAACGTGAGTTCCTCCATCGCCGCCCGGGTTTCGACCGTCCCACTCGCGACGTGAGGGAGCAGCACGACGTTGTCCATGCCCAGCAGCGCCTCGGGAACCTTCGGTTCTGCGGCGAACACGTCGAGTCCCGCGCCGGCGAGCCGGCCCGCGGTCAGCGCGTCCACCAACGCGGCTTCGTCGACCACGCTGCCGCGGGCGATGTTGATCAGGAACCCGTCGGGGCCAAGCGCCTCGATGACGTCGCGATCGATCAGGTTGCGAGTGTCGGTGCCGCCGGCCGCGGCGACGATGAGCACGTCGACCTCGCGGGCCAGCTCAACGGGCGAGGCTGCATAGGCGTAAGGACTGTCGGCCACCGGGCGGCGATTGTGGTACCAGATGGAGCAGCCGAACGCCGTCAGGCGGTGTGCGATCGCGCTTCCGATGCGGCCGAGTCCGACGATGCCGACGCGCGACTGGCTGACCTGACGGGTCAGCGGATAGTTTCCCTCCACCGGCCAACGCCCTTCGCGCACATAGCGATCGGCTGCGGAGAACTGACGCAGGGTGTCGATCATCAGGCCGACCGCTGTATCGGCCACGCAGTCGGTGAGCACATCGGGTGTATTGCTGACCCCGATGCCGCGGCTTGCCGCGAGCTCCACGTCGGTGGTGTCGTAGCCCACGCCGAAGTTCACGACCGCCCCGAGGTTCGGCAGCGCGGACATCAACGCGGCGTCGACGCCGGTGCGGCCGGACGTGACTGCAACAGTGATTTCGTCGGCGTGCTCGGCCAGGAACGCGTCGCGGCCGTCGTCGGCGTCGGGCAGCACGCGCGCGTTGTAGGTGGTGGACAGCCTCTCGGCCAGGGACGGCTTGAGCGGACCGACCTGAAGAACACGACGCATGTAGGTACCGTAAGCCGTGCTGGGAATACCCGTCCAACTCGGAAATAGCATTGGTTAATGCGTAAGCCGCATAATTAGCCATTCCCGCCCGACGCGGCCGCATTACAGGGTCCGAGCCGACCGCGAACCCGCACGTCAACGCGCTACTCGCGGCGGCCTACCCGCTCACTCCAACTGCGATTCATCGCCCATTCGTGCCGTTTCGCCGGGTTGACGCGCAGTTGCGCACGCTCTTAGCTTGTGTCTGCGGTCACAGACTTCATCCACATACGTGGACAGCCCAACTGGAGGATCAATGAGGCCCGCAGCCCCGTACTCACGGCGAGCGCATCGCGTGCTTACCGTTGCCGCCGCTATCGCGGGAACTTGTGTGATCGCGTCGGGCTGCACTGTCGCCAATTCCCGTCATGGCGGGTATGACGTCAACACGCTGCGGATCGTGCTGCAGGAGGAACCGCCCACCCTCGAACCCTGCGAAAGCTCGCTGACGTCGACCGGCGTCGTCGTCCGGTCCAACATCTCCGAACCGCTCGTCGAACGGGATCCGAGCACTGGCGAACTCGCGCCGCTGCTGGCAACCGCATGGCGCCAGACGTCGGATACCGAGTGGACGTTCGACGTGCGCCAAGGCGTCACCTTCTCCGACGGAACGCCGTTCACCGCGGCCGACGCGGCGTTCTCCATCGACCGCGCCGTCAACTCCGATCTTCAGTGCAACGTCGACGGGTACGTGTTCGGCGACGAGAAGCTGGCGGTGGCCGCGCCCGACGACACCACAGTGACAGTCGGTACCGAGAAGCCAGATCCGATTCTGCCGCTGAGGATTTCGTTCGTCGAAATCGTGCCGCGCTCGACGAGCACCTCGCAAAAGGTGCGTGAGCCGATCGGCACCGGACCGTACGCCATCGCCGACTGGGAGTACGGCCAGAAGCTGGTGCTGCGGCGCAACGATGCCTACTGGGGGACCAAGCCGGACTTCGCCCGCGCCGAATACCAGTGGCGCAGCGAAGGCAGCGTGCGCGCAGCGATGGTCGTCAACGACGAAGCCGACATCGGTACTTTGATCGGGCCGGAGGACGGGGCAGGTGACCTCGGCGTGGCGTTCCCCAACAACGAAACCACCGCATTGCGCATCACGGGCACCGAACCGCCGCTCGACGACATCCGCGTCCGGCAGGCCATCAACTACGCGGTCAACCGCACCGGCATCGTGAAGGCACTGTTCCGGGGCATGGGTGAGCCGGCCGCACAGCTCATCCCCGAAGGGGTCGTCGGGTATAACCCGGATCTGCAACTGTGGCCGCATGATCCGGAGAAGGCCAAGCAACTCATCGACGAGGCGAGGGCCGACGGTGTGCCCGTCGACAAGCAGATCCGGCTGATCGGACGTACCGCGCAGTTCCCGAAGATCACCGAGACCGTGGAGGTCATCCAGAACGAGCTGAGCCAGATCGGACTCAACGTCAAGATCGAAATGATGGACACCGCGGGCCAATTGCAGTACCAACTGCGGCCCTTCCCGGACAACAGTGGGCCGTTCGTGGCGCTGATCATGCACGGCAACCAGGCCGGTGACGCCGCATTCAGCGTCGACCAGTACATGCGCACCGACGGCGCGCAAAACGGCTACGGCACAGCTGCTTTCGACCGCAAGATCGAAGCGGCGGGACAACTCACCGGTCAACAGCGCCAGGACACATACGCCAAGCTGTTCGCCGAAGAACCCAACGAGATCGCCCAGTTCGCCTACATCGCGCACATGAACGGTGTGCTCGCCAAGTCGGCGCGCGTCGACTATCAACCCAACTCCGCAACCGGCGACGAGATGCGACTCTCCGAGATGACGTTCGCCACCGCCGACCGCACCGACACGCAGTGACAACCGGGAGGCCATAACCCATGTTCGCGTTCGTTCGCCGCCGGATGTACACCAGCGCACTGCCGTTGATCATCGTGCTCCTTGGTGTCTTCCTGCTGGCCCGTCTCACCGGTGACCCGACCAACCTCTATCTGCCCGAGTCCGCGACCCCGGAGCAGCGCGAGGCTTTCGCCGCGAAGAACGGCTTCAACCAGCCGCTGCTCACGCAGATGGTCGACTACTTCAAGGGCGTCATCCACCTCGACTTCGGCACGTCGATGCGCACCGGCGAATCCGCGTCCGAGATGGCGCTGCGCGCGTTCCCGGCAACCCTGCAGCTGGCAATCACCACCATGCTGCTCGCGATCGTCGGTGCGATCGTGATCGGCTGCTGGGCCGCTTACCGGCCGAACTCAATCGCCGACCGCTTGTCCAGCCTGCTATCGATGACCGCGGCGAGCATCCCCGACTTCTGGTTCGCGATCACCGGTGTGTGGCTGTTCGCCGTGCTCCTGGGAGTGCTGCCGACCTCGGGCGTCGACAGCGGGCTGTCGTGGATATTGCCCATCGCGACACTGATGATCAGGCCTCTCGGGGTGCTGACCCAAGTCGTCCGCGGCGCAATGGTTTCCGCGTTGTCCGCGCCGTACGTGCGGTTGGCACGCAGCAAGGGCGCGAGCGATTTCCGCGTCGTCACGCATCACGCGCTGCGCAATGCCGCCGCGCCGGCGCTGACAGTCGCCGGTGACCTCGCGGTCGGCCTGATCAACGGCGCGGTGGTGGTCGAGGCGATCTTCGGTTGGCCCGGCATCGGTAAGCTGATGATCGACGCGATCCTGCAACGTGATTTCGCCGTACTACAGGCAGCGGTGCTGCTCACCGCCGTCAGCATCTTCGCCCTGAACATCATCATCGACGGCTGCTACGCGCTGCTGGACGCGCGGGTGCGCGAACCGGCAAGGGTCTAAGGGAGTTTCGACATGAGCACACAACTCGACTACGTGCCGGCGAAACCGACGACGGCGATCGTCGGCGAGGCGGACACCGAGTCGGCGGGCAAGCGCGGCCGGTCGCCGTGGTACCGGCTGCTGATCAACGACCGGGTGGCGGCTGTGGCGGCCGCGGTGCTCGGACTGGTCTTCCTCACTGCGGTATTCGGGCCGATGCTCGTCGGCGACCTGGCGACCCGCATCGACCTCGACAACTCGAACCAGGCGCCGTTCACCCTCGCGCACGGGTGGGCCAACGTGCTGGGCACCGATCCGCTCGGCCGCAGCATGCTGGCCCGGCTCATCGTCGCGAGCCGAACCACCCTGTCGGTGGCCATCCCCGCCGTGGTGCTCTCCGCGGTGGTCGGCTCGGCCATCGGCATGTGGGCCGGTTACTACCGTGGTTGGCGGGAGACCGTCGCGATGCGGATCGCCGACGTCATCATGAGCTTCCCGTCGCTGCTGCTGGCGGTGGTCGTGCTGTACGTGTTCTCGCCGAGCGCCGCGAATATCGTTCTGGTGCTGGCTATCACGCGTATTCCCGTCTACCTGCGCACGGCCCGGGCCGAATCCGCCGAGTTGCAGAGCCGGCTCTTCGTGGACGCCGCGCGCACCTTCGGGGCCGGTGCCACCTCGATCATCACGCGCCACGTCGTACCGATCGTGCTGCCGACGCTGCTGACGGTCGCCACGCTGGACTTCTGCTACGTCATGCTGGCCGAGTCCTCGCTGAGCTTCCTCGGCATCGGCATCCAGCCGCCCGATGTCAGCTGGGGCCTGATGGTTTCGCAAGGCCGCACCTACCTGCACACCGCTTGGTGGCTGTCGTTCTTCCCCGGTCTGGCCATCGTCATCACCACGGTGTCGGCCACGATCCTCGCCGCGTGGGCCAGGATCGCGACCGATCCGGGGCAGCGGTGGCGGCTCACCGTCCCGCAAAAGCGTCTGTCCCGCTTCACCGGCGCCACAAAGCGCCTGTCCTGAAAGGTACAGTCATGACCGCTCTCGCAGACCACGTCCCCGCCGACCAGGTCGACGCCGATCCGGCGCTCGAGGTCGACGGCCTGTGTGTCGACATTCGAACCATCACTGGCACGGTCCGCGCGGTCAACGAGGTGTCCTTCGCCGCGCACCGCGGCGAAACACTCGCGCTGCTGGGCGAATCCGGCTGCGGGAAGTCCATGACCGCGACCGCGCTGGTGGGGCTGCTCGAACCGGTCGCGGACGTGGTCGCTGGATCGGCTCGTCTCGCCGATGTCGACCTGCTCGCTGTGGATAAGAAGAAGCGGCTCAAGCTGGCCGGTACCGAACTCGCGATCGTGTTCCAGGATGCGCTGACCGCCCTGAACCCGCTGTACACCGTGGGAACACAACTCGCCGAACCGTTCCGGATCCACCAGGGCCTCAGCGCAACCGAGGCGAAGCGCAAGGCCGTCGACCTGATGGCGCGCGTGGGGATCCCGCAGCCCGAGTCCCGACTGAGCTCCTATCCGCACCAGTTCTCCGGCGGCATGCGTCAGCGCCTGCTGATCGCGATGGCCGTCGCGCTGAATCCGAGTGTGCTGATCGCGGACGAGCCCACCACCGCACTGGATGTCACCGTGCAGGCCCAGATCATGGCGCTGCTGCGGGACCTGCGATCGGAATTCCACATGGCCGTCGTGTTGATCACCCACGACCTCGCCCTGGTTGCCGAGGAGGCCGACCGCGTCGCGGTGATGTACGCCGGCAACATTGTCGAAACCGGGCCGGTATCAGAGGTGTTCGCGAATCCGCAACACCCGTACACCAAGGGCTTGCTCAATTCGGTTCCGACGGACGCTGCGCGGGGGGAGGACCTCAAGTCCATCGGCGGCGCGCCCCCGGATCTGCACTCGATCCCGGCCGGCTGCGTCTACCAGGCGCGCTGCCCGCTCGTCCGCGAGCTCTGCTCCACGACCAGGCCCGCGCTGGAGGCGGTCGGCGGCGGAGCCGACCGACCGGCGACATTCAGCTCCAGCCGCAAGGCCGCCTGCCACTTCCCCGGAGAGGTCAAGAATGTCTGATCGACTGCTCGAAGTCCGCGACGTCACCAAGTCCTTCCGGGTGCCCAACGCCGGCAAGAACAAGCTCTGCGCACTCGACGGCATCAGTCTCGACCTGGCCCGCGGCGAGACACTGGGCCTAGTGGGGGAGTCCGGCTGCGGAAAGTCGACCCTGGCAAGGACATTGCTGATGCTGGAGCGGCCCGACTCCGGCACGGTCACGTTCGACGGCATCGACCCGTTCAGCCTGCGAGGCAAGGAACTACTGAAGTTCCGCCGGCGGGTGCAGATGGTGTTCCAGGATCCGTACGCTTCGCTGAACGCGCGCATGTCGGCGGGCGACATCATCGCCGAGCCCTGGCGGACGCACAAGACGCTGCACAAGACCCGGCAGGACCGCGAGATGCGGGTGCGCGGACTGCTGGACCTCGTCGGTCTGCGGGCCCGCGACGCAGACCGCTATCCCCAGGAGTTTTCCGGCGGCCAGCGTCAGCGCATCGGCATTGCCCGGGCGCTGGCGTTGAATCCGGACATCATCGTCTGCGACGAGCCGGTGTCGGCGCTGGACCTCTCCGTGCAGGCTCAGGTGCTCAACCTGCTCAACGACCTTCAGGGACAGCTGGGCATCAGCTACATCTTCATTTCGCATGATCTGTCGGTGGTGCGCCACGTTGCCGACCGGGTGGCGGTGATGTATCTCGGGCGGATCATCGAAACCGGTCCCACCGAAGCGGTTTTCGATCGACCCAACCATCCCTATACTTCCGCGCTGATGTCGGCCGCACCGAAACTCGATGCGGCGCAACGCGGCAACCGGATCCTGCTGAAGGGCGAGGTGCCCTCGCCGCTCAACCCGCCGTCGGGCTGCCGCTTCCGGACCCGGTGCTGGCGAGCGACCGAGATGTGCGCGACGCAGACGCCACCTGATGCCCTCGATCGGGAGGTCAGCGGACACAGTGCGCTCTGCCACCACCCGCTGCTCCCGGAGCGGGCAACTCCCGTGTCCGCGTGAGCATCGCAGCGTATTCGATTGTCGCCGTTGCGATCGTCCTGGCGTCGTGCATGCAGGCGTCGATCGGGTTCGGGATGGGCATGCTCGCCGCGCCCATCGTCGCCATCGTCGACCCGGGGTTGATTCCGGGCACCCTGATCATGCTGGCCACCCTGCTGACGATCTTCGTGGTGATACGGGAACACCAAGAGATCGACATGGCCGGCACCGGGTGGGCCTTGGCCGGACGAGTGCCGGGCACGATTGCGGGCGCCCTGCTGCTCGCCGCACTGCCCGAGCGCGTGTTGGCCTTTGCGCTTGCGGGCGTCGTTCTTGGCGGTGTCGCATTGACCAGCACCGGCTGGATCCCCGCCCCGCATCGACGCAATCTCGTTCTGGCCGGCGCCACATCCGGGGTGCTTGGCACCGCGACGTCGATCGGTGGCCCGCCGATGGCACTGGTGTGGCAGAACACCACCGGTGCCCGGCTGCGCGGCACCATGAGTGGTTTCTTCCTTGTCGGTTCCGTGATGTCGATCGCGGTGTTGGCGCTGACCGGCGCGGTGGACGGACGCACCGTGTCGTCGTTCGCCGTGTTGATGCCGGCGGTTGCGGTCGGCTTTGCGCTGTCTCGGATGGTCAATCATCTGCTCAATCGGCAGCGGCAGCGGTGGGTGGCGATCGTGATCTCCGCGGTTGGCGCGATCGTGCTGATCATTCGGCAACTCGTAGGATTCTGATCGTGCCGACACAGGGGGCTGAGCCGGAGCGCACATCCGACGTGGCAGTGCGCAAGGTGAAGTCGGCGGTGCGCACCGTCGACTTGCTCGAGTATCTCGCGTCGCGTCAGGACCAGCCGGCCCGGATCCGCGAGATCTGCGCCGCACTGGACATGCCGCGCAGTAGTGCCCACGCCCTGCTGCGAACGTTGGTGACGCAGGGCTGGATTCGCTCCGACGCGTCGGGCACGTTGTACGGCATCGGGATTCGCGCACTGCTGGTCGGCACCAGCTACCTGGACACCGATCCATATCTTCCGGTGATCACGCCGTTCCTCGACGATCTGCGACAAGACCTCGACGAGACCTTCCATATCGCCCGCCTAGACGGCACCGACGTGGTGTACCTCGCGACCCGCGAATCCCGGCAGTACGTACGCACCGCCAACAAGGTGGGCCGACGGCTGCCCGCCTACACCACCGCGCTGGGTAAGGCGCTGCTCGCGGAGCGGTTCGGCGCCGAGCGCGACGAGCACCTTCCCGCGACGCTTACCCCGCTCACCGCCCACACGATCACCGACCCGGCCGACCTCGACAATGTTCTCGACGAGGTCCGCATTCGCGGCTACGCGACGGACAACGAAGAGAACACCCTGGGGCTGCGGTGCTTCGCGGTCGCGCTACGTTACGCGTACCCCGCACAGGACGCGATCAGCGCGTCGGTCCCGATCGTCCGGTTAACCGAGGAGCGGGAGCGCGAGATCGTAGAGGCACTGCTGGCGGTGGGCGACAAGGTGACGCGGGTGGTCCGATCAATGCTGCTCAAGCATCAGTCCATGCCTTCTTAGTGTTGGACGTGCATCGAACCGGCTCAGTACCCTGAAGGGCATCATGTCCTCGCAGAGCCGCACCCCGATCGTCCGCGAGATGAAGGTCGTCCCGATCGCAGGACACGACAGCATGCTGCTGAACCTGAGCGGAGCGCACGCCCCGTTCTTCACCCGAAATCTGGTGATTCTCACCGATTCCGAAGGAAACACGGGCGTCGGCGAGGTGCCTGGCGGTGAGCCGATCCGTCGCACGCTCGAAGACGCCGCATCTCTCGTGGTTGGCAGCGGTCTCGGTGCCTATCACGCCACTCTGGCTGCCATACGACGCGAATTCGCCGGCCGGGACAGCGCGGGCCGCGGTGCGCAGACGTTCGATCTGCGGGTCACCGTCCATGCCGTCACCGCCGTGGAGTCGGCGCTGCTCGATCTGCTCGGTCAGCACCTCGGCGTCACCGTCGCCGCGCTGCTCGGCGACGGCCAGGAGCGCGATCGGGTGCCGGTGCTGGGGTATCTGTTCTTCGTCGGCGACCGCACAAAGACCGATCTCGCATACCGGTCGGCGTCCGACGAGAACGCCGATGCCGACGAGTGGCTGCGGATCCGGCACGACGAGGCACTGTCGCCGGAAGCCGTCGTGCGGCTGGCCGAGGCCGCACGTGACCGCTACGGGTTCCGCGACTTCAAGCTAAAGGGCGGCGTGCTGGCCGCCGCCGACGAGGCCAAAGCGGTTACGGCACTCGCGGAACGGTTCCCAGATGCGCGAATCACCTTGGACCCCAACGGCGGCTGGCTCCTCGACGACGCGGTGCGAATCTGCCGGGACCTGATCGACGTCCTGGCATATGCCGAGGATCCGGTCGGGCCCGAGGGCGCGTTCTCCGGTCGTGAGGTGATGGCGGAGTTCAAGCGCGCCACCGGGCTGCCGACGGCCACGAACATGATCGCGACTGATTGGCGTGAGCTCGGGCACGCCATCCGTGCGGGTGCCGTTGACATTCCGTTGGCCGACCCGCACTTCTGGACCATGAACGGATCGGTCCGCGTCGCGCAGTTGTGTGACGCCTGGGGGCTGACGTGGGGGTCCCACTCGAACAACCACTTCGACGTATCGCTGGCGATGTTCACCCACGTCGCCGCCGCCGCGCCGGGGACGATCACCGCGATCGACACCCACTGGATCTGGCAGGACGGCCAGCGAATCACCGAGCGCCCGTACATGATCGAAGACGGACAGCTCACCGTGCCCGACAGGCCGGGTCTCGGTGTCGAGCTAGACGCGGACGCGGTGGCCGCAGCACACGAGCTCTACCTGGCTGAAGGCCTCGGCGCCCGTGACGACGCCGCGGCCATGCAGTACTTGATCCCGGCCTGGACTTTCGATAGCAAACGCCCTGCACTGCAACGATGAAGGTCGTCGTCGCCGATCCCAATCTGGTGCCGCACCGGGACCGCCTCCAAGCCGCCCTGCCAGCGGATTCGACGGTGCACTGGCACGACGCGTGGAATGGTGACGAGTTGCTCGAGGACCTGCGCGATGCCGAGGTCTTCGTCGGCGGCCGGTTCACGTCGGCGATGGCCGGCGCTGCGGAGAAACTGCGACTCGTGCACACCGCCGGTGCGGGCACCGACAAGATCGCGTTCGACGCCCTTGGCCCGGACGTATTGGTGGCGAACACCTTTCACCACGAACAGTCCATCGCCGAGTACGTTCTCGCTGCGGCGGTGCTGATGCGGCGCGGCTTTCTCGAACAAGACTGGGCCCTGCGCGAAGAGACGTGGGCGACCTCGGTGTACGACCGGTCGATCCCGCAGCCGAAATCATTGCAGGGAGCACGCATTGGATTCGTCGGCTTCGGGCACATCGGACGTCGCGGCTGGCAGTTGTTCCGGGCGTTTGGTTGCGTGGGGGCGGCCGTCACGGGGAACGGAAGGCTCGACGCCGCGGCCGAGGGCTTGGTATGGGCGGCCGACGTCGGGCAACTTGGCCGGCTGATGGACGAATCCGACGTGGCAGTTGTGTCGGCGCCGCTGAACGAGCACACCGTCGGGATGATCGGTGAGCAGGAGTTGCGCGCACTTGGACCGAACGGAGTGCTGATCAATGTGGGCCGCGGCCCCTTGGTGGTGGAATCCGCGCTCTATGAGGCGCTGTTGGCCCGCGTGATCGCGGCGGCCGCGATCGATGTGTGGTACCGGTACCCGGATGCCGGCCAGGACACCGCGCCAAGCAAGTACGCATTCAGCGAGCTACCCAACGTGCTGATGACCCCGCATTCGTCCGGCGTCACCCACGACACGTTCGTCCGCCGGGTCGACGACATTGCGGCCAACATCGGACGCTTGGCACGCGGCGAGCCGCTTCAGAATCTGGCTTTGCGCACGCACTGACAGCGGCGCGTCGGGCCTGCAGGGTTGTCGATGCCCTCGCTGAGGACATAGCTGTGGCGCCAGGCCAAGAGCCGCGATATTATCAGATTTGATAACTAGGCGGGTGTAATGGTTGAGTTCGGCGACGTTCTGCGGTCGGCGGCGCGTCTTCAGCAGCTCGTACCCGACGCCGTGCTCGTCGGCGGTTCGGCGGCAGTCCTCTACGCCGGCCATCGCGCCTCGTACGACCACGACCACGTGCTGGCTGATCTCGCGAGCCGGTTTGAGGCTGTCCTTGGGGCTCTCGAAACCGACCCCGATTGGGTACTCAACCGTGCGGTGCCGGGGAAGATCCTCTTGGGCAGCCTCGGCGACATCGAGGTAGGCATTCGCCAACTGATTCGCCGGCGCCCCTTGGAGACCCTGGTCGTCAAGGTTCCCGGCGACGGAAGCATCGTTGCGCCGACTCCCGAGGAGACATTGCGCATCAAGGCCTATCTGCTAGTCAAGCGCAACCAGACACGTGACTATATCGACGTGGCCGCACTGTCTGACCGATTCGGAATACAGTGGGCAGCTACGACTTTGGCCAACATCGATGAGTACTACGACGAAGACGAGGACGGGCAAGCATCGGTCGCGGGGCAGGTTCTGCGGCAGCTCGGACAACCTCGGCCCCAAGATTCGCGCACAACCGCCAATCTGGGCCGATACAAGGAGTTAGCCCCGAAGTGGCAGTCATGGGGTGCCGTTGCTGGTCAGTGTCAAGCCATCGCCGACGCGATGCTGGTGTAGCAGAAAACGTGGTGTCCGATGCGTGCTCTCCGATTTCGAAACATCGACGTCACTCCGGACGATCCCGTCGATTCGTGGGGGGTCGAAGGGATCCTCGCTGCGATCGACCGCGGATCGTTGCCACACTGGCGTCGCATCGCCGAGGCAGTCCGTGCCGATCCCTGGGGCCCGACTGCCGGCGACTTGGAGCAAGCTGTCGAACTTGCCGAGGATGTGGGCGTTGCCGCCACGCTGCGGCGAACCCTTGCGCACGCACGTGATGCTGCGGAGGCTGACGCTCGCGAGGAGGTCAGGCGACGGCTCAACGCCCTCGTAGAGAGATCCGGTTTGACCGCAGCGCAATTCGCCCAGCGCCTCGGGACCTCGGCTTCCAGGATGTCAACTTATTTGACCGGCAAGGTGGTGCCCTCTGCGGCTCTGCTCGTGCGCGCCGAGAAGGCGTCGAAGGCAGCGAAGGGTTGAGCCCAAGCGGGGTGTCGCGTACGAAACCGCACGGCCGACCGCAATCAGCCGCTGGCGTCCCAGCTCTCGGTAACCCACCGCAAGCCTTCCGGCGTCAACCGGCCGAACAGACGCAGCCGCGCCATGCCGCCGTCCGGGTGAATATCCAGACGCGCCTCGGTGACCGGCCGGCCTATGCGGTCACCAGTTGTCGTAGCCGCCTTCGGGTCCCAGCATGCGCTCGAGCCGTGTTCGATTGATCCTGGCAAGCTCGTTGCGAACCACCTTGCGCTCGGTGTCGATGTCGTTGAGCAGCCGGTCGGTCATCGTCGCGAGCACATCCTGGGCGCAGTAGCCGTTGACGAACATCACGAAGCCGAACCCGAAATGCCCCAGGTAGCGCTTCGACGCGGCGCCCAGCCGATCCATCACTTCGGGCCGCTCGTCCCACACCGCGCACTGCTCGGCCTGCGATTTCTCGCTCCCGGGCCGCCGACCGACGTCCGGGTATGCCTGCAGAATCGAGTCGATGGAGTCTTCGGCGAGGCCGAACAGCAGCCTGTCGGCCTGCCGGAACATTGCGTCGTGGTCGTCGTATGGGCGGCCGCGGCACAAATCAGCCGCCAGCGGCACGCTGTAGCAACACTCGTAGACAGCGTGCACCGCCCTGCGCAGCGGCATGTCGTTGAAGGCCTCCAGCCCCATGCCCTGATGCATCAACACACCGCAATCATCAAAGCCCCAGAGCACGCGCGCGTTACGCCGTGTTACGGCCGGGAAAAATCTGTATCAGTGGCCCGTAGTCTTGAACCGCTCCAGCGAAGCCAGCACCTCGGTTTCGGCCGCAGAACGATCCACGAAGTCGGCGGCCTTCACCCATTTGTTCGGCTCGAGGTCCTTGTAGTGCACAAAGAAGTGCTTGATCGCCTCGAGTTCGAACGCCGGCACGTCGCCGAGTTCCTTGATGTGGTCCCACCGCGGGTCACCGGCCGGCACGCATAGCACCTTGTCGTCGCCGCCGGCCTCGTCGGTCATCTGGAACATGCCCACCGGCCGGGCCTCGACCAGGCACCCGGGAAACAGCGGTTCGGGCAGCAGCACCAGGGCATCGAGCGGGTCGCCGTCCTCGCCCAGCGTGTTCTCGATGAAGCCGTAGTCGGTGGGATAGCCCATCGCGGTGAACAGGTAGCGGTCCAGCTTGACCCGGCCGGTGTCGTGGTCCACTTCGTACTTATTGCGCGAACCCTTCGGGATCTCGATGACGACGTCGAACTCCACCGCCGCGGCTCCTTCGCATGTGCTCGGATCAGGGGTCGTCGGGTGACGACGCGGGTTAACCCTAGACGAGCGATACCCTGCTGTGGCAGGCCAGAGTCAGGAGAATCATGCGACCCACTCGGTGGCGTCGATCCACCCATGTGGTGATCGGGGCGGCGGTCCTGGTGCTGGTCGCTGCGCTCGTCGCGGTTGCCGCGGTGCTCACCACGGGCCACTCGACCGACGCGCAGGCCGTCAAGCCGGCTCCGCCGGCCGCGACCGCCAAGCCGGGCATCATGCCCGTCGCCGACTCCGCGCCCAAGCCGACACCCGACCGCCTGGCCGCCACGCTGGCGCCCTTGGTGGCCGACCCGAACCTGGGCAACCTGACCGGCCGGATCACCGACGCGATGACCGGGGCCCAGCTGTGGGCGCAGGCTGCGGATGTGCCGATGCAGCCGGCGTCGACCAACAAGGTGCTCACCGCGGCCGCCGCGCTGCTGACCCTGGACCGCGACGCCCGGCTCACCACCCGGGTGCTGGCCGCCGACCAGAAGACCTCGCCCGGGCTGGTGGTGCTCAAGGGTGGCGGTGACCCGACGCTGTCTGCGGCCCCGCCGGGTCAAGACAGCTGGTACCGCGATGCGGCGCGGATCAGTGACCTGGCCAAGCAGGTGCGCGGCAGCGGCATCAAGGTGACGGCCGTGCAGGTCGACGTGAGCGCCTACAGCGGCCCGACCATGGCGCCGGGCTGGGACCCGGCCGACATCGATGGCGGTGACATCGCTCCGATGGAGTCGGTGATGCTCGACGGCGGCCGCACCCAGCCGGTGAGCGTCGAGTCGCGGCGGTCCACCACGCCGGCGCTGGACGCAGGTCGCGCACTGGCCGTGGCGTTGAAGGTCGACCCCGCGACCGTGATCGTGCTGCCCGCCGGGTTGCGCGGTGGCGAGGAGATCGCGTCGGTGCAATCGCCGCCGCTGATGGAGCGGCTGCGCGAGATGATGAACGCCTCCGACAACGTGATGGCCGAATCGATCGGCCGAGAAGTCGCCGCCGACATGAACCGCCCGCAGAGTTTCGCCGGCGCCAGCCAGGCGGTGCTGAGCCAGCTCGACAGCGCCAAGATCGACACCAGTGGCGCTCGCCTGATGGACTCCAGCGGGCTGTCCGTCGACGACCGGCTGTCCGCCGAGACCCTCGACGAGGTCGTCAACGCGGCCGCCGGCAGCGCCCAGCCCGACTTGCGGCCGCTGGTGGATCTGCTGCCGATCGCGGGCGGCAGCGGCACCCTGTCCAACCGCTACCTCGACACCGATGCCGGTCGTGCCGCGGCGGGCTACCTTCGGGCCAAGACCGGATCGCTGACCGGCACCAACGCGCTGGCCGGCATCATCACCGACGCGAGCGGGCGGGTCCTCACGTTCGCGCTGATCTCCAACAACGCGGGGCCGACCGGACGCACCGCGATCGACTTACTGGCCGCCACGCTGCGGTCGTGCGGATGCAGCACATGAACTCCTCCACCAAGTCCAAGCTGACCGTCGGCCGCGCCGTCGACTGGCAGTTCGCGGCGGCCGTCGGCGCCAAGCTGGCCCGGCCCGGCCCCGCCGCCACCGACTACACCCACCGTCAGGTCATCCAGCAACTGACCGAGGCCGCGCGGAGCGCCGAACCGCCGGTGCGCGATGTCACCGGGCTCATTGAGAGCGGCGAGATTCCCGAGGCCCGCATCGTGGACCGCCCCGGGTGGATTCGCGCCGCCACCCAGTCGATGCGGGTGATGACGGGCGGCACGGACCAACCCCGCGGCTTCATCAGCGGACGCATCACGGGGGCGCAGACCGGCGCCGTGCTGGCCTTCTTGTCGTCGGGCATCCTCGGCCAGTACGACCCGTTCGCGCCGAACGGCGGCGAGCTGCTGCTGGTGTACCCGAACGTGATCGCCGTCGAGCGCCAATTGCGGGTAGTGCCGGCCGATTTCCGGCTGTGGGTGTGTCTGCACGAGGTCACTCACCGGGTGCAATTCCGGGCCAATCCGTGGCTCGCCGACCACATGTCGCAGGCGCTCGCCGTGCTCACCGAGGACGTCGGCGAAGAAGTCGTCGACGTTGTCGGCCGGCTCGCCGCGTTCGTCCGAAACCGCAATGCGTCTGCGCCCGAACCGAATTCGAGCGGCATGATCGGCCTGCTGCGGGCGGTGCAAGCCGAGCCGCAGCGCAAGGCGCTGGATCAGCTGCTGGTGCTGGGGACGCTGCTGGAGGGCCACGCCGACCATGTGATGGACGCCGTCGGTCCCGCGGTGGTGCCGTCGGTAGCCACCATCCGCCGCCGGTTCGACGAGCGGCGCCGCCGCAAGCAGCCGCCGCTGCAACGGGTGTTGCGAGCGCTGCTGGGGTTCGACGCCAAGCTCAGCCAGTACACCCGCGGTAAGGCGTTCGTCGACCACGTCGTGTCCCGGGTCGGAATGGCGCGGTTCAACACCGTCTGGACCGACTCTGAAACCCTGCCGCTGCCAACGGAAATCGACGAGCCGCAGCGATGGATCGACAGGGTGCTGTAGCCACGCTGCAGGCGGCGGTCGTGAGGTTCGCCCGCGACCATTCCGGCGGGCACGAACGCTGGTGTGTCGCGTTGTCGGGGGGCGCGGATTCGTTGGCGCTGACCGCCGTCGCCGCTTCAGTGAAGCCGACGACCGCGCTGATCGTCGACCATCGGCTGCAGCGCGACTCCGAGCAGGTGGCGTCGACGGCGCGCGACCAGGCACTCAAGTTGGGATGCGTTGACGCACAAGTGCTTTGCGTCGAAGTGGGCACCGAAGGCGGTCCCGAGGCGGCGGCCCGCACCGCGCGGTATCACGCGCTGGACGCGGCCCGCGGTAGCGCGTCGGTCCTGCTGGCGCACACGCTGGACGACCAGGCCGAGACGGTGCTGCTGGGGTTGGGCCGCGGATCGGGTGCCCGCTCGATCGCCGGCATGCGGCCCGTTGATCCGCCGTGGTACCGCCCCCTGCTGGGCATTCGCCGCGCCGTCACCCACGCCGCGTGCGCCGAGTTGGACGTGACACCGTGGCAGGACCCGCACAACGTCGACCGCCGCTTCACCCGGACCCGGCTGCGCACCGAGGTGCTGCCGCTGCTGGAGGAGGTGCTGGGCGGTGGGGTCGCCGAAGCGCTGGCCCGCACCGCGACGTCGCTGCGGGAGGACACCGACACGCTCGACGAGTTGGCGGCACGGGCGCTGACCGAAGTCGGCACCGGCGCCGGGCTCGACACCGCCCGGCTGGCCGCGCTGCCGGACGCGGTCCGGCGCAGGGTGATTCGCGGGTGGCTGCTCGCCGGCGGCGCCAGCGGCCTGACCGACAAGCAGATCCGCGGGGTGGACACCCTGGTCACGGCGTGGCGCGGACAGGGCGGCGTGGCCGTCGGGTCGCCGCTGCGCAGCCATCGGCTGATTGCCGGCCGCCGCGACGGGACGCTGACCCTGCGCACCGAGCCGGTCTGAACTCACGTTGGTCGTCGGGGGTGTGGCATGGCACGCTGTGGTCGTGCCTGAGCAATCTGCCGAGCTGTACCCGGGCGACATCAAGTCGGTGCTGCTTTCCTCGGACCAGATCCAGACGCGGGTCGCCGAGCTCGGCGCGCTCGTCGGGGACGAGTACCGCGATCTCGTCGACGCGAACGGCCAGGATCTGCTGCTGGTCACCGTGCTCAAGGGCGCGGTCATGTTCGTCACCGACCTGGCCCGGGCGATTCCGTTGCCAACGCAGCTGGAGTTCATGGCGGTCAGCTCATACGGCTCGTCGACATCGTCGTCGGGCGTGGTGCGGATCCTCAAGGACCTCGACCGCGACATCAACGACCGCGACGTGCTGATCGTCGAGGACATCGTCGACTCCGGGCTGACGCTGTCCTGGCTGCTGCGCAACCTGGCGACAAGGCATCCGCGGTCGCTGCGGGTGTGCACGCTGCTACGTAAGCCGGACGCCGTGCGCGCCGACGTCGAGATCGAATACGTGGGCTTCGACATCCCCAACGAGTTCGTCGTCGGGTATGGCCTGGACTACGCCGAGCGCTACCGCGACCTGCCCTACATCGGAACGCTGGACCCCAAGGTGTACGAGCAGCTGTAGTCGGCGCAGAATGCCGGCATGGTTGAGACCCGGACTGCCCTGCGGATCTGCCCGCTGTGCGAGGCCACCTGCGGCCTGACGCTCACGATCGAGGACAGCCGGGTGACCGGCGCCCGCGGCGACCGGCAGGACGTCTTCAGCGCGGGATTCATCTGCCCGAAGGGGGCCAGCTTCGCCGAGCTCGACAACGATCCCGACCGGCTTACACGGCCGCTGGTCCGCCGCAACGGTGCGTTGACCGAAGCCACCTGGGACGAGGCATTCGACGCCGTCTCAGAAGGACTTGGTGAGGTCATTCGTGAACACGGCGGAACGTCGGTCGGGGTGTACCTCGGCAACCCGAATGCGCATACCGTCGCCGGCAGCCTGTACGCGCCACTGATCGTCCGCGCGCTCGGCACTCATCAGGTGTATTCCGCCAGCACCCTGGACCAGATGCCCAAGCATGTCGCGTTGGGCTACATGTTCGGCAGCCCGGTTGCCTTCACGGTGCCCGACCTCGACCGCACCGACTACCTGGTGGTCATCGGCGCGAATCCCCTTGTGTCCAACGGCAGTTTGGCCACGGCCGCAGACTTCCCGGGCAAGCTGAGGGCGCTGCGGAAACGTGGCGGCCGGCTCACGGTCATCGACCCGGCCCGCACGCGCACCGCCGAGCTCGCCGATCGTCATCTCGCTCCGCGACCGGGCACAGACGCCGCGTTGCTGTTCGCCGTCGTGCACGTGCTGTTCGAGGAGAATCTGGTCGCCGCCGATCTCGGGGGAGTGGCCGAATACGTCACGGGTGTCGACGAGGTCCGTGCGTTGGCCGCCGGATTCCCGCCAGAGGCGGTCGCTGGCCATTGCGGGGTGGCGGCCGACGAGATTCGCACGTTGGCCCGCGAGATCGCCGCGGCTCCGTCGGCAGCGGTTTATGGCCGAATCGGCACGTCCACAGTCGAATTCGGAACGCTCGGCAGCTGGCTGGTCGATGTCATCAACGTCCTCACCGGCAACCTCGACCGCCCGGGCGGGGCGATGTTCCCGCTGGGGGCGGCGGCACCCGCGCCGCGACCACCAAAGCCCGGGCGGGGGTTTGTGACCGGGCGCTGGCGCAGCCGCGTCTCCGGTTACCCCGAGGTCCTGTCCGAACTCCCGGCCGCCGCACTCGCCGAGGAGATCGACACCCAGGGCGACGGCCAGATCAAGGCGATGATCACGATCGCCGGTAACCCGGTGCTGTCGGCTCCCGACGGGGATCGGCTGGACCGGGCCCTCGATGGCGTCGGATTCATGCTCAGCATCGACCCCTACCTCAACGAGACGACGCGGCATGCCGACGTCATCCTTCCGCCACCGCCGCCGTCGCAGAGCCCCCATTACGATTTCGCGCTCAACAACCTCGCGGTGCGCAACAACGCGCGCTACTCGCCGCCGGCGCTGCCGCTCGCCGGGCGACCAGACGAGCCGGAGATCCTGTCCCGCCTCGCCCTGATCCTCTACGGCGCCGGACATCGAGCCGATCCCGCACTCGTCGACGACCAGGTCATCGCGACGACGCTGGCCAAGGAGACCGCCGATCCGAACTCACCCGTCGCCGGGCGGGCGGTCGAGGAACTGACCGCAATGCTTGCCCCCGGACCCGGTTACGAACGTCGCCTCGACATGATGCTTCGGCTCGGGCCGTACGGCGACGCGTTCGGAGCCAACCCCGACGGGCTCACCTTGGGTCGACTCCAGGCCGCCCCGCACGGCATCGACCTGGGTCCCTTGCGACCGCGCTTGCCGGGGGTGCTGCGGACTCCGTCCGGCCGAATCGAACTCGCGCCCGCGCCGCTGATCTCCGACGCGGCGCGGTTGCGGATTCCGTCGGACGAGGCGCCGACGGCTTCGTCCTCATCGGCCGGCGCCACCTGCGCTCAAACAACAGCTGGATGCACAACCTGCCCGCGCTGTCGGGCGGCACGAACCGGTGCACACTGCGGATCCATCCGGACGACGCCGCCGAACTGGGCCTCTCCGACACCGCCGTCGTCAAGGGTCCAGGAGGCGAACTACTGGCCCCGGTCGAAGCCACTCCGGATATGCGGCGCGGTGTGGTTTCGCTGCCGCACGGATGGGGCCACGATCGCGGCGACACCCGGCAGGGGGTCGCGGCCAGCCAGCCAGGTGTCAACGTCAACCAGCTCAACGACGGCAACCATCTCGACCCGCTGTCGGGCACGGCCGTGCTCAACGGCATCCCGGTCGACATCGCCCCAGCGGGCTGAGAGCCCTGCGCCGAAACTGTATTCCAGCAGAGAAAGTCCGAGAACGGGCCTGCCGGAATACAGTTTCGCGGGAACGGGTTAGGTCAGCTCCCAGATCACCGTCACGCTGAACGCCGACCGTCTGCTGACCCGGCTCCAGCGGCACTGCCGACGCCATTTCCGCTCCACGCTGCAGCGGTGTCGGTGGCGGTGTGCCGCCGGCCGCCTCCGAAATCGAAATCACCTTCCCGAGGGACAGGCCGGACAGCTGCGCGTACTGCTCGGCGCGATCCTTGGCGTCATTGAAAGCTCGGGAGCGCGCGTCCTTCACCAGCTGCGAGTCGTCCTCGATCGAATAGTTCACCGAGTTGATCCGGGTGGCGTCGCCGCCGGTGCTGACGATCAGCGCCAACGCCTGCGAGGCCGCGTCCAGTTGCCGGATCTTGACGTCGATGGAGTTGCTCGCCCGGTAGCCGATGATGGCGGTGCTGTCGCCGCCCGCGAACTGCGGCTGCAGGCTCACCTGCGTGGTGCTGATGTCCTTGCGGTCGACGCCGGCATTCACCAGCGCGTTGATGACCGCCTGCTGACGATCGCTGGTCTGGTTCATCGCGCCGGTGACATCGGGCGCGACGAACTCGATCGACGCGCTGACGGTCAGCGTGTCCGGAGTGCCCTGCACTTCGCCGGCACCCACGACGGTGACCTGCCTGAGGTCGGCATCCGGGGTCGTCGCGGGACTCGAGGACGCGTCGCAGGCCGACAGGACAGCAACCAGTCCCGCCGCGGCGAGGACGAGGAGTCGGGTCGGCATCTTCGCTCTTTCAGCAGCAGGCACGCCTGGCACCCTACCGTTATGGCGTCACAAGGATCTTGCAATGCCGGTCGGGATCGGACAGCTCGTCGAACGCCGTTCCCACCCCGTCGAGGCCGACCTCACCGGTGATCATCGGGGCGACGTCGATGTCGCCCTCGGCGATGGCCCGCAGCGAGTCGGCGAACTCGGTCGGGTCGTACGCGAGCACGAACTGCAGATTGATTTCCTTGGCGATCGCGAAGAACGGGTGCACGGTGTCGGGCTGCATGCATACCCCGGCGACGACGACCCGGCTGCCGGTCGGCGCCCGGCGCAGCACGTCGTCGATGATGCCCGGCACGCCGACCGCCTCGAATATCACCGCGGGCGCGGCGGTGTCGAACGGCGACCCCTGCGCCGGGTCGACCGTCACATGTGCCCCCATTGCCTCGGCCAGCTCGCGCCGCTTCGGTGAATAGTCCGCGGCAACAATGGATTCCACGCCCCGGTTGCGGAGCGCAGCGATGATCGCGATGCCGATCGGTCCGCAGCCCAGCACCAGCGCCGTCTCGCCGCGCTCGATCGCCGACTTGTTGACCGCGTGCAGGCCCACCGCCATCGGCTCGGTCAGTGCGGCGTGGCGCGGTTCCAGGCCGTTGGGGATGGGCATCAGCAGCGGCGCCGACAACAGCATCCGTTCGGCGTAGGCGCCAATCGTGGTGTTGGAGTACACGATAGGCTCCGCACCCTTCGCGGACAACAGCACCGGAATGGAGGTGACGACGGTCCCCGGCGGCGGGGCGTCGGTGCCGGGCCCCGCCTCGAGCACCTCGGCACTGAACTCGTGCCCCATGAAGACATCGCGGTTCACATCGACGTTCATCCCGCCGTCGGCGCCGGTGCCCCCGATCTGCCCGCTCAGCGCCAGCACCTCGGCGCCGTGCTTGGCGAAATGCAGGTCCGAGCCGCAGATTCCGCATGCCCGCACCGCAACCAGCACATCGCCGGGGCCGGGCACCGGCTCTGGGACATCGTCGCGATACACCATGCGCCCGTCACGCAGCACCGCGGCGCGCATCAACCATCCTTCCCTTCGGCGCCTTCGGCTTCCATCTTCAGCTCATCGGTGTGCTCGGAAATCGCCTTGACGATGGCCTCGCCGGCGCGGCCGAGCAGTTGGTCGCGCATGCCCTTGGCCCAGTCGTGCGACGCGCGCGGCGCGGCCAGTTGGCCCTTGAAGTGCGGCATGACCTCGCGGGCGAACAGCTCGTAGGAGTGATAGGTCGCCTGCGGCGACGCCCAGTCGTGGCCGAGCAACAGCACGGTGCCGAAGCCACCGGAGGTTTCCAGCAGGTCCTGGATGTAGGCGACCGCGTCGCCCGGTGTGCCGATGCAGCAGTTGCCTTTGCCCGCATACTCCGCGACGAATTCGCGCGGGGACTGCGTGCCGTCAACGGAATTCGACAGCGGCACGAAACCGGCCGCGCCGAAGTAGTTCGCGAAATCCTGCAGGCCGTAGGTGCAGTCGTCGATCGCCTGGTCGCGGGTGTCGGCCAGGTGCATGATGGACAGCACCCGCCAATCCTTGCGATCCGGCTCGTCGCGTCCCGACTTCTCGGCCTGGTCGACGACGATCTCCCAGGTGTTCTCCAGCGCGGCGTAACCGCCCGGCACCGACATCGACAGCGATAGCAGCGACGTGCCCAGGGCGCCGGCCAGCCGCGGTCCGGACGGGGAAATCATTGCCGCCGTGGAGATTTCGGGGTATGGCCAGGTGTACGGCCGGATGTGTAGCTGAGCGTCGCGCAGCGTGAACCAATCGGAGTGCCTGCTGATCCGCTCCTCTGGCGCGGCCCGGAACAACGCCAGGATGGCCTCAAGCGACTCCTGCATCATCCGCCGTTGCTCGACCGGATCGATGCCCATCATGTAGGCATCCGACGGTAGCGCGCCCGGGCCGGTGCCAAACAGCGTCCGCCCGCGGGTGAGGTGGTCGAGCAGCACCCAGCGGTCGGCCACCATCAGCGGGTGGTGGTACGGCAGCGACACCACGCCGGTGCCGAGTCGGATGTGCTTGGTCCGCTCGGCGGCCGCGGCGATGAACACCTCGGGGCAGGCGATCAGCTCGTAGCCACCGGAGTGATGCTCGCCGAACCAGACCTCGTCGTAGCCGAGCCGGTCCAGTGCCACTGTTCGTTCGAGGTCGTATTCCAGTGCGACGGTGGGGGATTGGCCCAAGGGGTGGAACGGCGTGATGAACACCCCGAACTTCAATGGACGGGTCATCTGAGCTCCAATCTGGATAGGAAGTCGCGTATCGCCTCGTTCACCTCGCCGGGCCGCTCCTGCTGAATCCAGTGCCCGGCGCCCTCGATCCTCAGCTCGCGGTAGTCACCGGAGACGACATCGCGGACCCGCTTGCGCGGTGTGTAGGCAAGCGTCGGGTCGGCGGTCCCGCCGATGAAAAGCGATGGCACGGTGATGGTGGCTGCCGGCGTCGTCGCGGTCAGCTCCCAATTGCGGTCGAAGCAGCGGTACCAGTTCAGCGGGGCGGTGAACCCTGACCTCGTGAATTCGGCCACGTAACGGTCGAACTCCTCCTGGCTGATCCAGTCCGGAAGGGCTCCGGGCTCCGGTATGCGTTCGACGAAGCCCTCGGGACCTGGTCGAAGCATTCGCAGTGCGGCCGCCTCGTCAGTGGTCGTCAGTGAGCCCATCAGCCGGCGCAGGGCGGTTGCCGGATCGCGGTTCAGCTCCTCGTCGGCCGGCCCGGGTTCCTGGAAATAGAGGATGTAGAAGAAGTTCTCGCCGAAGATCCTGCGGAAAGCTTGCGTCGTCGGCACTCGGGGCCGCGGGACCGGCGGAACGCTCAAGCCGACCACCCCGGCGAACCGGTCCGGATGCAGCAACGGTGCGTTCCATGCCACCACCCCGCCGAAGTCGTGGCCGACGAGCACCGCGCGTTCGGCTCCGACGTCATCGAGCAGGCCGACGATGTCAGCGCTCAGCTCGACGACGTTGTAGGCGTCGACGGCCTCCGGCTTGGACGACCCGCCGTAGCCGCGCTGATCGGGTGCCAGCACGTGATAGCCGGCATCGGCCAGCGCCGGGATCTGGTGTCGCCACGAGTAGGCCAGCTCGGGGAAGCCGTGGGCCAGCACGACGACCGGCGCTCCGTGGTCGCCGGCCTCGGTCACCCGAAGCTGCACCCCATTCGTCTCAACTAACCGTTCGGTCGATGTGAGCACGGTCACCAGCCAAGCACAGGCTGGGCCGGTCGAAAAGGGCTCACGATGCCGCGAAACTGTATTCCGTCAGGGGCGTACTCGCACTTTTCCTGCTGGAAAACAGTTTCGGCGATAAGACCTCCAGGGACCCGTCGGGAACTGCCGAACGTTGGTCTAGCGGTAGCCTGAACTATCCCAGCTGCGCGTATTGGAAGGACCTGGCCGACTTCGGCCGATGCTTGATGAACCGGACAAATGTGATCCGCACGCTCACCGCGATCGCGGTTGTGTTGTTGCTGGGTTGGTCGTTCTTCTATTTCAGCGACGACACCCGCGGATATAAGCCCGTCGACACCTCGGTGGCGATGGCCCAGATCAACAGCGACAACGTCAAGAGCGCGCAGATCGACGACCGTGAGCAGCAGCTGAGGCTGGAGCTGAAGAACGGCAACGCCGACACCGAGAACAGCGACAAGATCATCACCAAATACCCCACCGGCTACGGGGTGACGCTGTTCGACGCACTAAGCGCGAAAAACGCAAAGACCAACACCGTCGTGAACCAGGGCAGCATGCTCGGCTCGCTGCTGATCTACCTGCTGCCGCTGCTGTTGCTGGTCGGCCTGTTCGTGATGTTCTCCCGCATGCAGACCGGTGGCCGGATGGGCTTCGGCTTCGGCAAGTCGCGGGCCAAGCAGCTCTCCAAGGACATGCCCAAGACCACCTTCGCCGACGTCGCCGGCGTCGACGAGGCCGTCGAGGAGCTCTACGAGATCAAGGACTTCCTGCAGAACCCGTCTCGGTATCAGGCGCTGGGCGCCAAGATCCCCAAGGGCGTGCTGCTGTACGGCCCGCCCGGCACCGGCAAGACGCTGCTGGCCCGCGCCGTCGCCGGTGAGGCCGGCGTGCCGTTCTTCACGATCTCCGGGTCGGACTTCGTCGAGATGTTCGTCGGCGTCGGCGCATCCCGGGTCCGCGACCTGTTCGAGCAGGCCAAGCAGAACAGCCCGTGCATCATCTTCGTCGACGAGATCGACGCGGTCGGCCGCCAGCGCGGCGCCGGTCTGGGCGGCGGCCATGACGAACGCGAGCAGACGCTGAACCAGCTGCTGGTCGAGATGGACGGCTTCGGCGAGCGCGCCGGCGTCATCCTGATCGCGGCCACCAACCGGCCCGACATCCTCGACCCCGCGTTGCTGCGGCCGGGCCGCTTCGACCGGCAGATCCCGGTGTCCAACCCCGACATGGCCGGCCGCCGGGCCGTACTGCGGGTGCACTCACAGGGCAAGCCGATCGCGACGAACGCCGACCTGGACGGGCTGGCCAAGCGGACCGTCGGCATGACCGGCGCCGACCTGGCCAACGTCGTCAACGAGGCCGCGCTGCTGACGGCCCGCGAGAACGGCACCGTCATCACCGGCCCCGCGCTCGAGGAAGCCGTCGACCGCGTCGTCGGCGGGCCGCGCCGCAAGAGCCGCATCATCAGCGAGCACGAAAAGAAGATCACGGCCTACCACGAGGGCGGGCACACGCTGGCGGCGTGGGCGATGCCGGACATCGACCCGATCTACAAGGTGACGATCCTGGCCCGCGGCCGCACCGGCGGGCACGCGATGGCGGTGCCCGAGGACGACAAGGGCCTGATGACCCGCTCGGAGATGATCGCGCGGCTGGTGTTCGCGATGGGCGGACGCGCCGCCGAGGAACTGGTGTTCCGCGAGCCGACCACCGGAGCGGTGTCCGACATCGAGCAGGCCACCAAGATCGCCCGCGCGATGGTCACCGAGTACGGCATGAGCGCCAAGCTCGGCGCGGTGCGCTACGGCACCGAACACGGCGACCCGTTCCTGGGCCGCACGATGGGCACCCAGGCCGACTACAGCCACGAGGTCGCGCAGATCATCGACGACGAGGTGCGCAAGCTCATCGAGGCCGCACACACCGAGGCGTGGGAGATTCTCACCGAGTACCGCGACGTGCTCGACACGCTCGCCGGTGAGCTACTGGAGAAGGAAACCCTGCACCGCGCCGAACTGCAGGCCATCTTCGCCGACGTCAAGAAGCGGCCACGGCTGACCATGTTCGACGACTTCGGTGGTCGCGTCCCGTCGGACAAGCCGCCGATCAAGACGCCCGGCGAGCTGGCGATCGAGCGCGGCGAAGAGTGGCCCAAGCCTGTTCCCGAGCCGGCGTTCAAGGCCGCCATTGCGCAGGCCACCCAGGCGGCCGAAGCGACGGCGGCTCGGCAGAACGGCGCAAATGGCTCCGGCTCCAACGGAGTTCCCGCGAATGCGGCGACGCAGCCCGACTACGGCGCCCCCGTCGGCTGGCACGCCCCCGGTTGGCCGCCGCCGCCGCAGCAGCAGCCACCGGCCCAGCAGCCGCAGGGGTACTGGTACCCGCCGCCGCACTGGCAACAGCCCTACCCGCCGTATCAGCCCTACCCGCAGCCTGGACAGCCCGCGCCGCAGGGTGGCGCACCCGCGCCCAACCCGAACGAGGACCCAGGCCAGGGCGACAGCCGGTCCAATCCGCCGGCACACGGCTGATCACGAACGGAGGCTTCGATGACGATGACGCGGCCGCACAACAATTCGGCCACGTTCACCAGCCCGGTGTTCGACCAACCGCGCGCCGAGGCGGCGGTTCGCGAGCTCTTGGTTGCGATCGGGGAGGATCCCGACCGCCACGGGCTGGAGGACACGCCGGCACGTGTCGCGCGCGCGTACAAGGAGATGTTCGCGGGGCTCTACACCGACCCGGACACCGTGCTCGACACCACCTTTGATGAACAGCACGACGAGCTGGTGCTGGTCAAGCAGATCCCGCTGTACTCCACCTGCGAGCACCACCTGGTGTCGTTTCACGGGGTGGCGCACGTCGGCTACATCCCCGGCAAGGATGGCAGGGTCACCGGGCTGTCGAAGATCGCCCGGCTCGTGGACCTGTACGCCAAGCGGCCGCAGGTGCAGGAACGCCTGACCGCGCAGATCGCCGACGCGCTGATGCGCAAACTGGATCCGCGCGGCGTCATCGTCGTCATCGAGGCCGAACACCTCTGCATGGCGATGCGCGGCGTGCGCAAGCCGGGCGCCGTCACCACCACATCGGCGGTGCGCGGCCAGTTCAAGTGCGATGCGGCATCGCGGGCCGAGGCGCTGGACCTGATCTTGCGAAGGTGAGCACGACGCGCGTGCAGGTCATGGGGGTCGTGAACGTCACCGACGACTCCTTCTCCGACGGGGGACTGTTCTTAGACCGTGATCGCGCCGTCGAGCATGGCCTGGCACTGGCTGCCGAAGGCGCCACGATCGTCGATGTCGGCGGTGAGTCGACCCGTCCCGGCGCCACCCGCGTCGACCCAGGGGTCGAGACCGCGCGCGTGCTGCCGGTGATCAAAGAGCTTGCCGGACAAGGCATCACGGTCAGCATCGACACCATGCGCGCCGACGTGGCACAGGCGGCGCTGGAGAACGGTGCCCAGATCGTCAACGACGTCTCCGGCGGCCGGGCGGACCCCAACATGGCCGGGCTGCTTGCCGACGCGAAAGTGCCGTGGGTGCTGATGCATTGGCGGTCGGTCCGTGCGGCCATGCCGCACGAGGTGCCGGCATACCGCGACGTGGTGGCCGAGGTTCGCGACGAACTGTTGGCCAACGTCGACGCCGCGGTGTCGTCAGGTGTCGATCCGGCCAAGGTGATCATCGACCCCGGGCTCGGTTTCGCCAAGACCGCAGAACACAATTGGGCGCTGCTGCGCGCGCTGCCCGAGTTCGTCGGCACCGGGATCCCGGTGTTGGTTGGTGCCTCACGCAAACGTTTTCTCGGCGCGCTGCTGGCGGGTCCGGATGGCGAGCCGCGGCCACCGAACGGCAGGGAGACCGCCACCGCCGTGGTCTCCGCGCTGGCCGGCCTACACGGCGCGTGGGGGGTGCGGGTGCATGACGTCCGAGCGTCGGTGGACGCGCTGAAGGTGCTCGACGCCTGGACGGGCCGCGATGGCTGACCGAATTGAATTGCGCGGCTTGACTGTTCGCGGCCATCACGGCGTTTTCGAGCACGAGCGTCGCGACGGCCAGGACTTCGTCGTCGACATCACGGTGTGGATCGACCTGGCGGCGGCCGCAGCCAGCGACGACCTTGCCGACACCGTCGACTACGGCACGCTGGCGCAACGGGCCGCCGACATCGTTGCCGGGCCGCCCAAGAAGCTGATCGAGACCGTGGCCGGCGCGATCGCCGACGACGTGATGGCCGACGAGCGGGTGCACGCCGTCGAGGTGGCTGTGCACAAACCCGCCGCGCCCATTCCGCTGACCTTCGCCGACGTCGCGGTGGTCGCGCGACGATCTCGGCGCGGCGGCCGCGTTGGTGCGAATTGACTTCCGCGCACGCGAGGAGCACTAAATGACTTCCGCGCACGCGAGGAGCACTAAATGACTTCCGTGGTGCTGTCCATCGGGTCGAACCTGGGCGACCGGATGGCGCGGCTGCAATCCGTCGTCGACGGACTCGACGGCGCGGTGCGCGCGGTGTCGCCGGTCTACGAGACCAAAGCGTGGGGCGGGGTCGAGCAAGGCGCGTTCCTCAACGCGGTGTTGATCGCCGACGACCCTGCGCTCGACGGCCACGGCTGGCTGCGCCGTGCGCAGGAGTTGGAGCGGGCCGCCAACCGGGTACGTGGCGAGCGCTGGGGTCCGCGCACCCTCGACGTGGACCTCGTCACATGCATGGAGACGACCGAGGCCGGCGATCACGAAATAATCCTCCGCGACGAGGAGCTGACGCTGCCGCACCCGCTGGCTCACCTGCGCGCATTTGTGCTGGTTCCGTGGCTGGAGGTCGACCCTGACGCCACGCTGACGGTGGCCGGCGCGCCGCAGCCCGTCGCCCGCCTGCTCGTGGAGATCGACCCGGCCGAACGTGACGGGGTTCGCCTCACCGGGTTGGTGCTCGGCGTTCAAGATCAGCAGGCCCCGGAAAGCTGATGGGACCGACCCGCAAACGTGACCTGACGGCCGCGACGGTGATCGCCGCCGTAGTGGGCTACATGCTGGTCGTGCTGCTCTACCGGTGGTTCCCGCCGATCACGCTGTGGACCGGAGTGTCGCTGCTGGCCGTCGCGATCCCCGAGGCCGGCTGGGCCTTCTACGTGCGGGCCAAGATCAACGATGGCCACATCGGCGACGGGCCGGGCTGGCTGCATCCCCTCGCGGTGGCCAGATCGGTGACGATCGCCAAGGCGTCGGCGTGGGTGGGCGCGCTGGTGCTGGGGTGGTGGGTGGGCGTGTTGGTCTACTTGCTGCCCCGCCGCAGCACCCTGAGGGTGGCCGGTGAGGACACCGCGGGCGCGACCGTTGCCGCCGTGAGTGCGCTCGCGCTGGTGGTTGCCGCACTGTGGCTTCAGCATTGCTGCAAGTCACCGTACGAGCCGCAAGACAACGCCGACGGGGCGGCGGAGTAGCTGGCGCGCCAACGGCGGATAGCGAATCGCCGCCGTGCGCGACACGCCAGGTGACCTGTGGCGGGTACAGTCGGCCCATGACCGTTCTGACCCGCGCTACGCGGTCTCGGCGCGGCGGCCGAAGGCCGGGTTGGTTGCTGTTGACGGTGTTGCTGGTGCTCGCCATCGGGGCGAGTTCTGCCCTGGTGTTCACCAACCGGGTCGAGCTGCTCAAGCTGGCCGTCATCCTCGCGTTGTGGGCAGCGGTGGTGGCCGCCTTCGTGTCGGTCATCTACCGCAGACAGAGCGACATGGACCAGGCCAAGGTGCGTGACCTCAAACTGGTCTACGACTTGCAGTTGGACCGCGAGATCTCGGCCCGGCGGGAATACGAGCTGACGGTGGAAACGCAGCTGCGCCGTGAGCTCTCCTCCGAGTTGCGGGCCCTGGCGGCCGACGAGGTGGCAGGCCTGCGGGCCGAGTTGGCCGCTCTCCGGGCGAATTTGGAGATCCTCTTCGACGCCGACCTGTCGCACCGGCCCGCCATCGAAACCGAACGCACTACGGTCCGTGCCTACAGCGACTGGGCCCGTGACGCCGAAACCACCGGCCGGGTCACCAGTAGTCGGATCGACACCGAGGATCGCGAGGACGTCGACGTCCGCACCGAGGAGAGCCCGATCATCGACGTGCCCGCCGAACCCCATCCGCCCGAGCCCGAGTGGGCGCAGGCGGCGGGTTACGGGGGTGCGCACCGCCGACCGTCGGAGGCGGAGCCGGAGGGGCGGCCACATGTGGCAGCGGAGCCAGAGGGCCGGCAACCCTTGGCAGATGAGACGCCACCGCGTGCTTGGTCACCCCCACCGCCGCAGCCCCAACCCGCCGCACCGCCTGAGCCGGCGCCTGAGCCTCAATTCCCTTGGCTACCACCGCAACAAGAGCCACGGCCCAAGGCGCCCGAACCACCTCCGCCGCCACCGCCGCCCGAGCCGGAGCCCGTCGCGGCGGAGGCGCCGTCGACCGACTGGCAGCCGGCGCCGGCCGAGGGACAGTGGATTCCGGCCGGCACGCCCGGCAGCAACTGGGCTTCGCCGGTCGCGGAGAACGGCTCGTCCGACGAATATGTCGGCAGGCGACGGGTCGAGCCGGCGATGTCGTCGCCGCCCGTAGAACCCCATCGCGGTCGCCATTCCGCACCGCCCGAGTCCGTCGACCCCGGACGTCCCCCCGCACCGCCCACATTGGCCGCCGAGCCCCCGCATCCACCGCCTCACCCGGAGCCCGTACCCCCGCCACCACCGGATGCGCCGCGGCACCGCAGCGCGGACGAGCCGCAGGAGGCCGACGGCCAGCACACAGGCGGGCAGTCGGTTGCCGAGCTGCTCGCGAGGCTCCAGGCCACGCCGACCGGAGACGGTCGTCGTCGCCGCCGCGAGGAGTGAACATCACACAAGCCACCGCCAAACCGGCTGTGTCAACTGTGAGCGAAACAACTCATTTCCCCACAGGACAGTGCCCAAGAAATGGGTAGCAATGAGCTAGTCTCGTAGCGACCGTCCGGTACCCGCAATGCAGGACCGGAACGAAACCACTGAACCTTTTGCGAGGTCGTCTGCGATGGAGCAGTCCCCTACGCCCGCGTGGGGTCCCCACGACGGACTGCGCCCGGCCCGGCTTACGATCGGCATCATTTCCGCTGGTCGGGTGGGTACCGCGCTCGGTGTCGCGCTGGAGCGCGCCGACCACGTCGTGGGTGCGTGCAGTGCCATCTCGCAAGCATCGCGGCAGCGCGCCCAGCGCCGACTGCCAGACACTGCCGTGCTGCCGCCCGACGAGGTCGCAGGTCGTTCCGAACTGTTGCTGCTTGCGGTCCCCGACGCCGAACTGGCAGCGCTGGTGTCGGGCCTCGCCGCCACCGAGGCGGTGCGGCCGGGCACCATCGTCGCGCACACCTCAGGAGCCAACGGCATCGGCGTGCTGGCCCCGCTGACCGAACAAGGCTGCATTCCGCTGGCCATCCACCCGGCGATGACGTTCACCGGTTCCGACGAAGACATCGAACGGCTGCCCGACGCCTGTTTCGGTATCACCGCCGCCGACGAGGTGGGGTACGCGATCGCCCAGTCGCTGGTGCTGGAGATCGGCGGCGAGCCGTTCCGGGTCCGCGAGGACGCTCGCACGCTGTACCACGCCGCGCTGGCGCATGCGAGCAACCACGTCGTCACCGTGCTGCTCGACGCCGTCGAGGCGCTGCGGGGCGCGCTGTGGGGTCAGGAACTGCTCGGCCAGGAACTCGTGGGCGACGCACCCGGCGGCATCGCCGAGCGGGTCATCGGTCCGCTGGCGAGGGCATCGCTGGAGAACGCGCTGCAGCGCGGACAGGCGGCGCTGACCGGCCCGGTGGCGCGCGGTGACGCCGCCGCGGTAGCGCGTCACCTACAGGCGCTCGCCGAACTGGATCCCGAACTGGCGCAGACGTATCGGGCCAACTCGTTGCGCACAGCCCAGCGCGCGCACGCCCCCAAGGAGATCTTTGCCGTCTTCTCCGAATCACCGGGTCAGCCATGACCGATCGCAAGCCGCAGTTCACCGCCGGTGAGCTGAACGTCTATTCCAGCCCGCGCGACGTCTCCGATGTCACCCGGGCGCTGCGGGCCACCGGCCGCAGGGTGATGCTGGTGCCGACGATGGGCGCCCTTCACGAGGGCCACCTGGCGCTGATCCGGGCCGCCAAGCTGGTGCAAGGAGCCGTCGTGGTGGTGTCGATCTTCGTCAACCCGCTGCAGTTCGGCGCCGGCGAGGACCTCGATGCCTACCCCCGCACGCTCGACGACGATCTCGCCTCGCTGCGCGCCGAGGGCGTGGAAATTGCGTTCACCCCGACCGGCGCCGACATGTACCCCGACGGCCCCCGCACCTCTGTGCAGCCGGGGCCACTGGGTGGGGAGCTCGAAGGTGCTGCGCGGCCAACGCATTTCGCCGGTGTGCTGACCGTCGTGCTCAAGCTGCTGCAGATCGTGCGGCCGGACCGCGCGTTCTTCGGCGAGAAGGACTACCAGCAGCTGGTGCTGGTGCGGCAGATGGTCGCCGACCTCAACCTCGACACACAGATCGTCGGAGTGGCGATCGTGCGGGAACTCGACGGCCTGGCGATGTCGTCGCGCAACGGCTATCTCAACGAGGTCGAGCGAGAGCAGGCCGGAGCGTTGTCGTCGGCGCTGCTGGCCGGCATGTACGCCGCGTCGGGCGGTACGTCGGCCGCGCTGGACGCCGCGCGCGCCGTGCTTGACGAGGTGCCCGCCATCGAGGTCGACTACCTGCAGGTGCGCGACCCGATGCTGGGCCCGCCACCCCCCGAGGGGATCGGTCGCATGCTGGTGGCCGCCCGGCTGGGCAGCACCAGGCTTCTGGACAACATCGCCATCGACATCGGAGTAACCGCCGGCACCGACGGACATCCATGGGTCGGGTCGGACAAAAATCACGAATTGCCTTGGAGGAATTGATGTTACGGACAATGCTCAAGTCGAAGATTCACCGTGCCACCGTCACTCAGGCCGACCTGCATTACGTCGGCTCGGTGACCATCGACGCCGACCTGATGGACGCGGCCGACTTGCTCGAGGGTGAGCAGGTCACCATCGTCGACATCGACAATGGCGCGCGGCTGGTCACCTACGCGATCACCGGGGAGCGCGGCAGCGGTGTCATCGGCATCAACGGTGCCGCAGCGCATTTGGTGCATCCAGGCGACCTGGTGATCCTGATCGCGTACGGCACGATGGAAGACGCCGAGGCCCGGACGTATCAGCCGCGGGTGGTGTTCGTCGACGCCGACAACAAGCAGATCGACTTGGGCTCCCATTCCTCTGACCCCGCCTACGTGCCGGCCGACGCGGCCGAGCTGATGTCGCCGCGGTAAGCCTGTGCTGCTCGCGATCGACGTCCGCAACACCCACACCGTCGTCGGTTTGGTGTCGGGTTCTGGCGACCATGCCAAAGTGGTGCAGCACTGGCGGACTCGCACCGAGTCCGAGGTGACCGCCGATGAGCTGGCGCTGACCATCGACGGCCTCATCGGCGACGACTCCGAGCAGTTGACCGGCGCGGCCGGCCTGTCGACGGTGCCGTCGGTGCTGCACGAGTTGCGCGAGATGCTCGGACAGTACTGGCCGAGCGTGCCGCACGTGCTGATCGAGCCGGGCGTGCGCACCGGCATTCCGCTGCTGGTCGACAACCCCAAGGAAGTCGGGGCCGACCGCATCGTCAATTGCCTCGCGGCATACCACAAGTACGGGACCGCGGCGATCGTCGTCGACTTCGGCTCGTCGATCTGTGTCGATGTGGTCTCGGCCAAGGGCGAATTCCTCGGCGGCGCAATCGCGCCCGGGGTGGAGGTGTCGTCCGACGCCGCGGCGGCGCGTTCGGCAGCGCTGCGCCGCGTCGAGCTGGCCAGGCCGCGATCGGTGATCGGCAAGAACACCGTCGAGTGCATGCAGGCCGGCGCCGTGTTCGGATTCGCCGGCCTGGTCGACGGATTGGTGCGGCGCATTCGTGAGGACGTCGACGGTTTCGCCGGTAGCGACGTCGCCGTCGTGGCCACCGGGCATACCGCGCCGCTGCTGCTGCCCGACATGCACACCGTCGAGCACTACGACCAGCACCTCACATTGGACGGCCTGCGGCTGGTGTTCGAACGCAACCGGGACAGTCAGCGCGGCCGTCTCAAGCAGGCCCGCTAGAAGAACGTGCGAATGAGGTCGACGACGCGACCCTCATGGTCCAGTGCGGGGATCATCTGCCATTTGTCGAAAGCCGTGCACGGATGCGAGATGCCGAACTCCAGCCAGTCGCCGACCTCCGCTCGCTCGCCGTCGCCCAGCCGAAGGTACGCATGCTGGTCGTTGAGCTTGGTGACCCGGCTGCCGGACAGTGCATACGGCACGGGTAGATCCTGATCGAATGACACGTCGCGGCGGCCCATCGTCAGCACCGCAAGTTCGGGTTCGGGACGCGACACCACCTGTGCCCAGATACTCAACGCGGGCAGTAGGCCACGGCGAAGCGGCGACGTCCGCCGATAGAGCCCGTCGTCGTGGGTGAGGTAGCAGCCACAGCGCAGAATCGTGCGGACCGACATACCCGCGGGCCATCCGGTCAGCACGTCGGCGACCGCGTCGAAGTACGTGCTGCCGCCCGCGGTCGCGATGACGCGGTCGGTCTCGAACAGCGCGGCCAACCGTACGACGGACGCACGCACTTCGGATAGATATGACGTGACGCGGGCGAATGCATCGGGCGCGATGTCGTGTCCGAGCGCTGCCTCGTAGCCGGCCACCCCGACCAGCCGCAGCCGCGGCGATTCGGCCGCCGCGCGGGCCACTTCGTCGACGGCGTCCTGACCGCGGCATCCGGTGCGGCCGCCGGCCATGCCCACCTCGACGCACACGTCGACCGGCCTGCCCGCCCCGGCCGACGACAACACCTGCGTCATCAGCTGCACCCCGCGCACCGAATCCACCCAGCACACCAGCCGAAAGTCGGGATCGGCGTCCAGTTCGGCCGCCAGCCAGCGCAATCCGGCCTCGTCGACCAGCTCGTTGGCCAGCAGGACGTCACGCACGCGGAAGGCGCGGTAGGTGCGGACCTGGCTCAGCGTGGCCGCGGTGATCCCGCATGCGCCTGCGTCCAGCTGGCGAGCAAATAGCTGCGGCGCCATGTGTGTCTTGCCGTGCGGTGCCAGCTCCACACCGCGGTCCCGACACCAGTCGGCCATCGTGGTGAGGTTGTGCGTCAACGCGTTGGCACGCAACACGCAGACCGGGCCGGTCGCGCCGTCGTCGAACAAATTGGGCGCCTGCGCACAGATCTGCGCCGGGGTGCGGTCCCACCACGACGCCGGTAATCCTTTGAATCGCCAGTCCAGCGGCTGGTCGGCCAAGGCGGCGACGGCGGTCGCGTTGATCGCAGCGGACATCCGTTCATTTAAGCTGGCACGTCGTGAGCTCTCCCGATACGCCCGAGGCCGATATACCCGAGCAGTTCCGGATCCGTCAGGCTAAACGAGAGCGGCTGCTCGAAGAAGGTCGCGAGCCCTACCCCGTCGAAGTTGCCCGCACTCACACCCTGGCCGAGATCCGGCAGGCCTACCCCGACCTGGCGGCCAACTCGGAGACCGGTCAGATCGTCGGCGTCGCGGGCCGAGTGATCTTTGCCCGCAACTCCGGAAAGCTGTGTTTTGCAACGCTGCAGGAAGGTGACGGCACCCACCTGCAGGCGATGATCAGCCTCGACCGAGTCGGTCAGGAATCGCTCGATGCGTGGAAAGCCGACGTCGACCTCGGTGACATCGTCTATGTCCACGGCGAGGTGATCAGTTCGCGGCGCGGGGAACTGTCTGTGCTCGCCGATTCCTGGCAAATTGTTTCAAAGGCATTGCGTCCCCTTCCCGTCGCCCATAAAGAGATGAGCGAAGAGGCGCGGGTGCGGCAGCGGTATGTCGATCTGATCGTTCGTCCCGAAGCGCGCACCATTGCCCGCCAACGGGTCGCAGTGGTGCGGGCGGTGCGCTCCGCACTGGAGCGGCGCGGCTTTCTCGAAGTCGAGACGCCAATGCTCCAGACGTTGGCGGGTGGGGCCGCCGCCCGGCCGTTCGTAACGCACTCCAATGCGCTCGACGCCGACCTCTACCTTCGCATCGCCCCCGAACTGTTCCTGAAGCGTTGCTTGGTGGGCGGATTCGAGCGGGTCTTCGAGTTGAATCGGGTGTTCCGAAACGAAGGCGCGGATTGGACACATTCGCCGGAATTCGCGATGTTGGAGACGTATCAGGCCTACGGCACCTATGACGATTCCGCCATCGTCACCCGCGAGCTTATTCAGGAGGTCGCCGACGAGGCCATCGGCACCAGAACGGTGCCGATTGCCGGATGGCACGATCTACGATCTGGACGGCGAATGGGACTCGATGCAAATGTACCCGTCGTTGTCTGAAGCCCTGGGTGAAGAGATCACACCCGACACGCCGGCCGACCGCCTGTGGGAGATCGCCGATCGGCTTAGCGTGGAGATTCCGCGTGATCGTGGTTACGGGCACGGGAAATTGGTCGAGGAACTGTGGGAGCACACCGTCGGCAACAAGCTGTGGGCACCGACGTTCGTCCGTGACTTTCCGGTGGAGACCTCGCCGTTGACCCGCGAACACCGCAGCATCGCCGGCGTCACCGAGAAGTGGGACCTCTTTATCCGGCGCATCGAGCTGGCGACGGGCTACTCCGAACTGATCGACCCGGTTATCCAACGCGAAAGGTTCGAAGCGCAGGCGCGCGCGGCGGCGGCGGGCGACGACGAGGCAATGGCTCTCGACGAGGATTTCCTGGCCGCTTTGGAGTATGCGATGCCGCCCTCGACCGGGACCGGAATGGGCATCGATCGGTTGTTGATGGCATTGACGGGACTGTCGATTCGAGAGACAGTATTGTTCCCGATTGTTCGTCGACACAGCAACTGATCTGCTTCTATTCAGAAGTTGTTGAATGGTATGTGAATCTATTGGTAGATTGGTGCAGGGATCCAAACTACTCATGTAGAGCACAGGCAGAAGGGTCAGTGGGAGCTAATGGCGAAGAAAGTGACCGTCACGTTGGTCGATGATTTCGACGGCGAAGGCGCCGCCGATGAGACGGTCGAATTCGGGCTCGACGGGGTGAGCTATGAGATCGACCTTACTAACAAGAATGCCGCAAAGCTTCGAAACGACCTGAAACAATGGGTCGACGCCGGGCGCCGGGTGGGCGGTCGCCGGCGCGGACGCTCGGCCGGCTCTGGTCGCGGGCGTGCGGCGATCGATCGCGAACAAAGCGCGGCGATCCGGGAATGGGCGCGCCGAAATGGACATAATGTGTCCACCCGCGGACGGATCCCTGCCGACGTCATCGACGCATTCCACGCGGCAACGTAATCGGTCGTTGCCAGGGTTCCCGGCGCGGGCCGTCCATAACTTCTCCTTTCGCTAGCGGCGAACTCGTCGCCACCGGGGCCGGGAAACGTTTCGTCCACCCACGGCGTTGCTCATGTGCAGCACCGGGTACAGGGCGGATGGCGTGATTCGTCAGCCCCAGATGTCTAGGCGGAGGGACCGCCAAGCGGGGCACCCGGGGCGGCCGCCCATTAGAGTGGACGGCAGGTGCAGTGCGCTTTGAAGCGCAACGCGCCGACCTATGTGATGGAGAGCAGGTAACCACCGATGTTTGAGAGATTTACCGACCGTGCCCGCAGGGTCGTCGTCCTGGCGCAAGAAGAGGCCCGGATGCTCAACCACAATTACATCGGGACCGAGCACATCCTGTTGGGACTTATTCACGAGGGTGAGGGCGTAGCTGCCAAGTCGCTGGAGTCGCTGGGCATCTCGCTGGAAGGCGTGCGCAGCCAGGTCGAAGAGATCATCGGCCAGGGACAGCAGGCGCCGTCCGGCCACATCCCGTTCACCCCGCGCGCCAAGAAGGTACTGGAGCTGAGCCTGCGCGAGGCGCTGCAGCTCGGCCACAACTACATCGGCACCGAGCACATTTTGCTGGGCCTGATTCGTGAAGGTGAGGGCGTGGCCGCCCAGGTGCTGGTGAAGCTGGGCGCCGAGCTGACGCGGGTGCGCCAGCAGGTCATCCAGCTGCTGTCCGGCTACCAGGGCAAGGAGACTGCGGAAGCCGGGACCGGCGGCCGCGGTGGCGAGGCGGGCAACCCGTCGACGTCGTTGGTGCTAGACCAGTTCGGCCGCAACCTGACCGCGGCGGCGATGGAGGGCAAGCTCGACCCCGTCATCGGCCGCGAGAAGGAAATCGAGCGGGTGATGCAGGTGCTCTCCCGGCGCACCAAGAACAACCCGGTGCTGATCGGCGAGCCCGGCGTCGGCAAGACCGCCGTCGTCGAGGGGCTGGCGCAGGCGATCGTGCACGGCGAGGTCCCCGAGACGCTGAAGGACAAGCAGCTCTACACGCTTGACCTTGGTTCGCTGGTGGCCGGCAGCCGTTACCGCGGTGACTTCGAGGAGCGCCTGAAGAAGGTGCTCAAGGAGATCAACACCCGCGGCGACATCATCCTGTTCATCGACGAGCTGCACACGCTGGTCGGTGCCGGTGCCGCCGAGGGCGCGATCGACGCGGCGTCGATCCTCAAGCCCAAGCTGGCCCGCGGCGAGCTGCAGACCATCGGCGCGACCACGCTCGACGAGTACCGCAAGTACATCGAGAAGGACGCCGCGCTGGAGCGCCGGTTCCAGCCGGTGCAGGTCGGTGAGCCGACGGTCGAGCACACCATCGCGATCCTCAAGGGGCTGCGCGACCGCTATGAGGCGCACCACCGGGTGTCCATCACCGACGGCGCGATTGCCGCCGCCGCCACCCTGGCCGACCGCTACATCAACGACCGGTTCCTGCCGGACAAGGCGATCGACCTGATCGACGAGGCCGGCGCCCGGATGCGGATCCGCCGGATGACCGCGCCGCCAGACCTGCGCGACTTCGACGAGAAGATCGCCGAGGCGCGCCGCGAGAAGGAGTCCGCGATCGACGCGCAGGACTTCGAGAAGGCGGCAAGCCTGCGCGATAAGGAAAAGCAACTGGTCGGTCAGCGCTGCCGAGCGCGAGAAGCAATGGCGCTCAGGCGATCTCGACGTGGTCGCCGAGGTCGACGATGAGCAGATCGCCGAGGTGCTTGGCAACTGGACCGGCATCCCCGTGTTCAAGCTGACCGAGGAGGAGACCACTCGGCTGCTGCGCATGGAGGAGGAGGTGCACAAGCGGATCATCGGGCAAGAGGATGCGGTCGCTGCAGTTTCTAAGGCCATCCGGCGCACCCGCGCCGGGCTGAAGGATCCGCGGCGCCCGTCGGGCTCGTTCATCTTCGCCGGCCCGTCCGGTGTCGGTAAGACCGAGCTGTCCAAGGCGCTGGCGGAGTTCCTGTTCGGCGACCAGGACGCGCTGATTCAGATCGACATGGGTGAGTTCCACGACCGCTTCACCGCCTCGCGGCTGTTCGGTGCCCCTCCGGGCTACGTCGGCTACGAGGAGGGCGGCCAGCTCACCGAGAAGGTGCGGCGCAAGCCGTTCAGCGTTGTCCTCTTCGACGAGATCGAGAAGGCGCACCAGGAGATCTACAACAGCCTGTTGCAGGTGCTCGAGGACGGTCGCCTGACCGACGGCCAGGGCCGCACGGTCGACTTCAAGAACACCGTGCTGATCTTCACCTCGAACCTCGGCACATCCGACATCTCCAAGGCGGTCGGCCTGGGCTTCACCCAGGGCGGTGGCGAGACCAACTACGAGCGGATGAAGCAGAAGGTCAACGACGAGCTGAAGAAGCACTTCCGCCCCGAGTTCCTCAACCGCATCGACGATGTCATCGTCTTCCACCAGCTCACGACCGATCAGATCGTGCAGATGGTGGACCTGATGATCGGCCGGGTGGAAAAGCAGCTCAAGGGCAAGGACATGGCGATGGTCCTGACGGACAAGGCCAAGTCCCTGCTCGCCAAGCGCGGATTCGACCCCGTGCTCGGCGCCAGGCCGCTGCGGCGCACCATCCAGCGGGAGATCGAGGACGCGCTGTCGGAGAAGATCCTGTTCGAGGAGATTCGACCGGGCCAGCTCATCACCGTCGACGTCGACAACTGGGACGGCGAGGGCGCTGGCGAGGACGCGGTGTTCACCTTCACCGGGACCAAGAAGCCGGCCAAGCCCGTCGAGCCCGATCTGGCGCAAGCCGGTGCCGCCGGCACACCGAGCGCGGCTGCGGCCGAATAAGCCGGAACGCAAAGGCCCCCGAAATCGCCAAGGCGATTTCGGGGGCTTTTACGTCTGTCCGCCACAACCGCTAGACCGATTGCTTAGGATGCTGATGTAATCGGCGGGCGAAGGAATCTGGTGAGAATCCAGAACGGTCGCGCCACTGTGGACAGTCAGACCCGACGCCCGTGCTCAACCCTGAAACTGGGACGCGAAATCCCGGAAAGGAAATCCACATGACCTCTCCTGAGGCACGCAAGACCGTCGCGCCCGCCGTCGATCTCTCGGCAGCGAAGGCGGCAGTGTGGCTGTCGATGACGGCGTTCCTCGCGTTGCTGGTGCTCTACTTCGTGGGGCTGGACCAGGGTGCGACGTCGGTGTTCGGCAACAACACCTACGTGCACGAATTCGTGCACGACGCGCGCCACCTCCTCGGCTTCCCGTGCCACTGAGCACCGGCAGCGACAAACACATGGAGAAGCAGATAATTGGGCGCGGTCTGCTGGCCGGCGTATTGGGCGGCGTCGTCGCGTTCGTGTTCGCCCGCGCGTTCGTCGAGCCGGTGATCGACCGGGCGATCGCATTCGAGGAGGCCGCGGCCGCTGAGCACGGCGGCCACGAGCACGGGGCCGAACTGTTCACCCGCGGCGTGCAGGCCAACATCGGCATGGGTTTCGGCGTGCTGGCGTTCAGCGTCGCAATGGGAGCGTTGTTCGCGGTGGCGTACTGCGTGGCGTACGGCCGCATCGGAAATCTGTCTCCGCGGCTTCTTTCTGTGCAGCTGGCCGGCGGAATGTTGCTGTCGCTCTACGTGATTCCGTTCCTGAAGTACCCGCCGAATCCGCCCGCGGTGAGCCTGGACGAAACCATCCGCCAGCGGACACTGCTCTACCTGATGATGGTGGTGTTGTCGGCCGCAGTGCTGGTGGCGGCGGTGTGGCTGGGCCGGCAACTGGTGGATCGGTTCGGTGCCTGGAGCGCCACGCTGCTAGCGCTGAGTGCATACGTGGTGGCAATCACGACGGTGATGCTCGTGCTGCCGACTATCGACGAAACCCCGGCGAATTTCCCGGCCGATGACCTCTACGAGTTCCGGCTGTACTCGTTGGGCACACAGGTCGTCATGTGGGCAACGATCGGTCTGGTGTTCGCATCGATGGTGGCCCGTCTACTCGGCGAACGGAGCGGCCGCCAGTCGGCGAGTGTTTCGGCGTGAAGGAGGTCGTGCGGCTCACCCTCGTATCCCATGGGATGACGGATGCGATGGCGGCCGGACGCTTCCCGACAGATGAGCCGCTCAACTCGGTCGGCCACCGCCAAGTCGACGCGTCCATCGAACTGGGCGTCACCGAGCGCGCCTATTGCGGGCCGGAGAAACGGACCAGGCAGACCGCAGAACTGCTCGGCCTGCCCGCCAGCATCGACCCGCGGCTGGCGGATCTGGACTGCGGCCGCTGGCGTGGTGACGTGCTGGGCGGGGTGCGCCCCGCCGACCTGGCGATCTGGCTGACCGATCCGACGCGGGCGCCGCACGGTGGCGAGTCCGTCGTGGGCCTGATCAACCGGGTGCGCGGCTGGATGGACTCGCTCACCGCCCGCCGCACCCGGCTGGTCGCCGTCACTCACCCGGCGGTTATCCGTGCCGCGATCCTGGTGGCGCTCGATGCGCCGCCGAAGTCGTTCTGGCGCATCGACATTGCACCGGTGAGCCGGACGGTGATGCATTTCCGTGGGCACGCGTGGACGCTGCGGTCCAGCATGTAGCTCAGCCGATGGGCACCAGATCGAACGTCTGGTGCACGATCGACAGCAGCCACCCCGCCGCGGTCGCACTGCGGTAGCGCGACCAGTTCAACTGAAAGCTGACCACCCACGGCTGGCCGAGGTGGTCGACGGCGTACCAGCTGAACGTCAGGTCGCCCGGCAGGTTTCCGCCCTTGGCTCCGATGTACGACCACTTCGACTTGTCCAGGTCGATACCCGGTATCGCCGAAAGAATCTGCTTCACCGGCGCAGCCTTGCCTACCGCGGCCGCCTGCAACGCGGCGTGCACGCGGCAGATGTCGGCGGCACTGCCGTACCACTCGGCGCCGTAGCCCGACGCCGGGGTATGCGTCCGGGTCGGATCCGGTTGGTAGGGGCGGGAATTCGTCTGCTGCAGTAGCTGCGCGCGGCCTTGCGGTGAGGCCTGCTTCCACTGTTCCCGCAGATCCGGTTCACCCCAGCCGACGGAGAACAGCTCGTGCGTGGTCGGGAACGGGGTCATGCTGGCCGGATCGTGATGCCCGGCAGCCACCAATGCGCGCTCGACCGCACCGGGGCCCAGCCGCGCGATCAGTAGGTCGGTGGCCATGTTGTCACTGGCCGAAATCATCTGCTGGGCCGCGTTGCGAACCGACACCTCAGCGCCCGGCGGCAGTTCCTCGAGGCCGGCCGAGCCGACCGCCTTGGCCTGCTTGGTGATGGTCAACGTGTCGTCCCAGCTCACCGTCCCTGCCTTGACCGCATCCGCAACGGCAAGCAGCACATACAGTTTGAAGATCGACGCCAGCGGCAACGACAGGTCGGTGTTGGTGCCCGCGACCGACGAACACTTGCCGTCGGTCACCTTCGACACCTGATACGAGTAGCGCGCGCCCGACTTGGTCAGCTCGGCGTCGATGTCACTCCACTTCTTGATCGCCGTCGGCTGCAGCGACACGTCGAAGCGGTCTACCAGGCCGTCGTCGTTGGTGCGCAATGCGATGTCCTGTGCCACCCCGTAGGAAGTCAGCACGTGCAGGGTGGCGCTGCCGGCACCGATACTGAGGCCGCTGACGGAGATCGGACGGTCCCACCACAGGTTGCCCATCGCGGAAGTGATGCCATCGACCTGTTCTGGAGCGGCCATCGTGCGCACCCCGACAGTGCCGATCGGCCAGTCGGAGTTGAGCATGTCCATGGTCTGCTTGGCCCGCAGCCCCTGGGGAGTGTTTGTGTCGATGTAGAGGCCGTACGCCGCATCTGCGGGCGACGGTCCTGTGTTCGCGCATCCGCAGGCCAGGGCGACGACGAGCGCGACCGAGACCGTCAGCTTGGTCGCTCGGTGTCGCGCCCGGCCTGCGTTACGCCTTCGCGCCGGTCCCCGCAACGTCCAGCACAACCTCGAACTCCAGCAGCGACGCGGCTGTGGCCACGGGATTCGCTCGCTGGCCGGCGTGCGCCTCGACAGCGGGACCTGTCGCCCACGCCTGAAACGCCTCTTCCGATTCCCATTGCGTCACGACGAAGTAGCGGTCTTCCCCCTTGACCGGCCGCAACAGCTGGAAGCCGAGAAAACCGGGCTGGTTGTCTACGGCGTGTGCACGGTGTGCGAACCGCTTCTCCAGTTCCGGGCCGGCGTCGGGCGGGACCTCGATTGCGTTGATCTTCACCACGGGCATGCGGCCAGGCTACCGTGACTCGTCGGCAAGATAACGGGATGGTCACAGAACTCCTCACCTGCTGGGGCGGCCACGGCGAGCCGCTGGTGCTCGTGCATGGCCTGATGGGGCGGGGGAGTACCTGGTCGCGTCAGCTGCCGTGGCTGACCGGGCTGGGCGAGGTGTACACCTACGACGCGCCCTGGCATCGCGGCCGCGATGTCGCCGACGCGTACCCGATCAGCACCGAGCGGTTCGTCGCCGATCTGGGCGACGCCGTTTCCGCGCTGGGGCGGCCTGCCGTGCTGATCGGCCACTCGATGGGCGCCCTGCACTCCTGGTGCCTGGCGGCGGCGCGGCCCGAACTGGTCGGCGCGCTGGTGGTTGAGGACATGGCACCGGATTTCCGCGGCCGCACCACCGGACCGTGGGAACCGTGGCTGCACGCCCTGCCGATCGAATTCGGTTCTGCCCAAGAGGTTTACGACGAGTTCGGGCGGGTGGCGGGGCAGTACTTCCTGGAGGCGTTCGACCGGACCGCGACGGGCTGGCGGCTGCACGGGCACACAAAGGTATGGATCGAGATCGCCGCCGAATGGGGCACCCGCGACTACTGGCAGCAATGGAAGGCGGTGCGCGTGCCGGCGCTGCTCATCGAGGCGGGCAACTCCGTCACGCCGCCGGGGCAGATGCTCGAAATGAACGAAACCGGCCACCGGACAACGTATTTGCACGTGCCCGGCGCCGGTCATCTGATCCACGACGAAGCGCCGCAGATCTACCAGGACGCGGTCGAGTCGTTCCTAGCGACGCTCACCCGTAGCGCCTGAGGCGGGCCAGGACGGCTGCTGCTCGAAGCGCGTGCGGATCGCGTCCACGTCGTGGGCGATGCGAAATCCGTCGCGGTCGTCCTCGAACAACCGGCCCATCATCGGTGCGGACCAACGGAACTGGTCGAATCGGATGCGAAGCGAGTCTGAGCGATGTGCGGCCCAGCTGAGCGCCGCTGCCACCGCGAACGGGGCGATCAGGATCAGGATGGTCAGTGCAGTGGTCATGGCAGTAATGCTCCGCTCATAAATATCCCGCCAACAGTGGCAGGACCGACACCTTGCGATAAAATGCTGCCATGGCAATTAAGAGCGTATCGGCGCTGGTGCTGGACGGTCTAGCGATTTTTGAGTTCGGCGTGCTCTGCGAGGTCTTCGGCATCGACCGCTCCGCCGACGGCGTTCCCAACTTCGACTTCAAGGTCTGCGGGCCGGAGCCGGGTAAGCCGTTGCGGACATCGGTCGGCGCCACCATCACCCCCGATCACGGGCTCGACGACCTGATCGGCGCGGACCTGGTGGCCATCCCGGCGATCGGCGGATCCGACTACCTACCCGACGCCCTGGCGGCCGTACGGAAGGCCGCGGACTCCGGGTCGATCATCCTCACGGTGTGCTCAGGGGCATTCGTCGCGGGCGCGGCGGGGCTGCTGGACGGGCGGCCGTGCACCACGCACTGGATGCACGCCGACGAACTCGCCCGGATGTATCCGACGGCGAAGGTCGACCGCAATGTGTTGTTCGTCGACGACGGCAATCTGATCACCAGCGCGGGCACCGCGGCTGGCATCGACGCCTGCCTGCACCTGGTGCGCCGCGAGTTGGGCAGCGAGGTCACCAACAAGATCGCGCGCCGGATGGTGGTGCCGCCGCAGCGCGACGGCGGTCAGCGGCAATACATCGACCAGCCGATTCCCGTCCGCTGCTCAGAGGGCTTCGCACCGCACCTGGACTGGATCCTGGGCAATCTCGACAAGCCGCACACGGTTGCCACGCTGGCCACCCGGGCGCACATGTCGGCGCGGACCTTCGCCCGCCGGTTCGTCGAGGAGACCGGTCGCACGCCAATGCAGTGGGTCACCGATCAGCGGGTGCTGTACGCGCGGCGGATGCTGGAGGAAAGCGACCTCGACATCGACCGGGTTGCCGACCGCTCGGGCTTCGGCACCGCGACACTGCTGCGACACCACTTCCGGCGGATCATCGGCGTGACACCGTCGGATTACCGACGCAGGTTCTCCTGCGGCGGTCCGTGCGAGGAGACCGCCGCTACCGCTTGATCGTCGCGTGGTCGCGGACGAGGGCGTACACCCGCCACCGGCCCGGCACGCCCTTGAGTTCGTACTCGCCGCGTTCGACGAACGTGCGCTGCGATCCGGTGACGATCTCGCGCACCGTCGACGACACGAGCACCTCGCTCGGCCCCGCGTATGCGGCGACGCGCGCGCCGATGTGCACGGCCATGCCGGCGACGTCCTTCTTCGGGCTGGCGCCGCGCACCTCGACCTCGCCCGCGTGAATGCCGACGCGCACCTCGATGCCCAGCGACCGGACCGCATCGACGATCGCGTCCGCGCAGTCGATCGCCACACTGGGACTGGTGAAGGTCGCGACGAATCCGTCTCCTGCCGTGTTCACTTCGCGACCGCGGAACCGCTCGAGTTCGTGGCGGATGATTCTGTCGTGGTTGTCGAGCAGGTCGTGCCATCGCAGATCGCCGAGCGCCGCGGCGTGTTCGGTGGAGCCGACGATATCGGTGAAAACGATTGTGGTGAGCACACGCTCGGCGTCGAAGCCGCCGCGGACACCGGTGATGAACTCCTCGATTTCATCCAGCATCGGCGCGGTTTCGCCGACCCAATGCAGGGAATCCGCGCCGGGTAGCTCGATGTAGCGGGCTCCCGGGATGTGCTCGGCGAGATAACGGCCATGCCCGACGGCGACGAACCGGGCATTCTCGCGATGCAGGATCAGCGTCGGCGCGGAGATGCGCGCGAGTCTGTCGCGTACGTCGGATGCGGCCAAGACGTCGTTCAGCGCACGGGCCATGCTCGGCGACGCCGCACGGTTGCCGGCAAGGTCCCACCACGCGCGGAACGCGCCATCACCGGCGACGGTCGGCGCGATGAACCCGAGAACGTCGAAGCCCTGCTCGACCGCATCCGGATCCAACGCGACCGTCCTGAACGGGTCGGCGGCGCTGGCGTCGGCGCCGACCTGATAGTCGGGCGCTCGTAGTACGCGAGCGGCGCCGTTCACGATCACGAGACTGCGAACCCGGTCGGGGTGATCGGCCGCCAGAACGAGTCCGCTCATCGCGGTGAAACCGGACCCGAAGATCGTCGCCTGCTCGCATCCGACCGCGTCCATTACCGCGATGGCGTCCTCGGCCCAGAATGTCGGCCCCATCACGTCCGTCGACGGGACGCGGGAAGACAGACCCACTCCGCGCTGGTCGAACCGGATCACGCGGGCGAAGGACGCGAGCCGTCGATGGAAGCGGTATAGCGACGGCTCGGCCTCGATCGTGTCGATCGGGATGAGTGGCCCGGGCAGCACGAGCAGATCGACCGGACCGTCGCCGAAGACCTGGTAGGCGATGTCCATGTCGCCACAGCTGGCGTAGCGAGTGCGCGGAGCCTGCGCCACGACCTCAGGCTACTTCGCGATCTGAAGAGTCACGCCTCGAAACCCGTTGTTGAAATTGCCCGCCCAGCGAGCGACTTTGCACCGCGACAACCGCAGCGACTTTGATCTTGTCGCTGAGTTGTCGCTCGCTGGGCGGGCATTTTCACACGTGGATTTCCGCTTGTGACACGTGTGGTTCGGCATACGACCCGAACACCGTTAGTCGGCCTCGCCGGCGAGCGCGAAACGGCCGTCAGCGGTCTGCTCGACCAAACCGTCGACTAGTAGCGTGTCGAGCGCGCGGTCGCGCTGCGCGGTATCCGTCGGCCATGCGACGTCGAGCTGGGCGCGGGTAACCGGAGAGTCGTTGCCGCGCAGCACATCCAGCAGCCGACCGCGGACCTGACGGTCGGTGCCGGCGTACCGCTGAACGCGGCGTGCCGCGGTGGTGGCGGCCGGATAGCCGCTTGACCGCCAGGCGCATGCGCTCAACGGGCACAAGCCACACCGCGGCGCGCGGGCTGTGCACACCGTCGCGCCCAGTTCCATCAACGCCACCGAAAAGCGCGGCGCATCAGCATCATTCGGCAACAACGCCTCGACGTCGTCGAGATCACGCGGCGAGGACGACGCGGCCGCGTCGGCCCGGCCGTGCACCGCCCTGGCCACCACCCGGCGCACGTTGGTATCCACGACCGGCACCCGCTGCCGGTACGCGAAGCATGCGACGGCCCGTGCGGTGTAGGCGCCGATGCCCGGCAGCGTCAACAGTGTTTCTACATCCGACGGCACCACATCGTCGTACTCGGTGGCGATCACCGTCGCGCATTCATGCAGCCGCTTGGCCCGCCGCGGATAGCCGAGCTTGCCCCACGCGCGCAACACGTCGGCCGTGCTGGCCGCGGCCGTCGCCGACGGTGTGGGCCAGCGCGCCACCCAGTCCAGCCAGATCGGCTCAACCCGGGCCACCGGCGTCTGCTGCAGCATGAACTCGCTGACCAGGATCTGCCACGGCGTCACGCCCGGTCGCCGCCACGGCAGATCCCGCTGCGCGTGGTCGTACCACCGCTGTAACTCGCCCGAAACGACGGTCATGGCTGCCTCCGGCAGAATGTCCGCTATGCCCAACACGAATCCAGTGTCCGCATGGAAGGCACTCAAGGAGGGTAACGACCGATTTGTTGCGGGCAAGCCCGAGCATCCCAGCCAGAGCATTGATCACCGGGCCAGCCTCGCGGAGGAGCAGCAACCCACCGCCGTGGTGTTCGGCTGCGCCGACAGCCGGGTCGCCGCCGAAATCATCTTCGACCAGGGACTGGGCGACATGTTCGTCGTGCGCACCGCGGGCCACGTCATCGACTCGGCGGTGCTGGGCTCGATCGAATACGCCGTCACGGTGCTCAACGTGCCCCTGATCGTCGTGCTCGGCCACGACAGCTGCGGGGCGGTCAAGGCGACGCTGGCGGCGCTGGACGGCGGCGTGGTCCCCGGCGGCTATGTGCGTGACGTGGTCGAACGGGTTACCCCGTCGATCCTGTTGGGCCGCCGCGACGGGTTGACCAGGGTCGACGAGTTCGAGGCTCGGCACGTCAGCGAAACCGCCGCCCAGCTGCATAGCCGCTCCACCGCGATCGCCGGACGGGTGGACGCCGGGGCGCTGGCGATCGCCGGTCTGACCTACCAGCTCGCCGACGGCCGGGTGGTGTTGCGGGATTATCTGGGCGACATCGGCGAAGGCTGACCCGGCGACACGCCGACGCACCTCGGACGACTGGGCGTGACCTGGGCTTACCGTGAGGCTGTGCTGGAACTGGAACCGCATGGCCCGCTACCGACGCAGATTTACTGGCGCCGCAGGGCATTGGCATTGGGCATAGCGGTCCTCGTAATCGGCGTGATCGCGGCCGTCGTGGTCATGGTCGTGATGAACTTCGGGGGCGCCGACAACAAGAACGCCGAGAAGCCGGGCCCCACCCCCGCCGCAGGGCCGACCCCGCTTCCCGGCGAAAACCCCGAGGTCAAGACGCCGGTGATGCCCCCGGCGCAGCAGGCCCCGCCGCCGACTCCCACCCCGACCGCGGCCGTCACGCCGCCGCCGGTGCTCAAAGAGGGCGACGACTGCCCGGATTCCACGCTCGCGGTCAAGGGCATCACCAGCGAGCCGCAGTACGTCGTCGGCGACCAGCCGAAATTCACCATGGTCGTCACGAACATCGGGCTGGTGGGCTGCCAGCGCGATGTTGGCGCCGCAGTGCTGGCCGCTTACGTCTACTCGCTGGACAACACCCGGCTGTGGTCGAACCTCGACTGCGCGCCGTCGAACGAGACGCTGGTCAAGACGTTCCAGCCGGGTGAGCAGGTGACGACCGAGGTGACCTGGACCGGCATGGGCTCCGCGCCGGAATGCCCGCTGCCCCGCCAGCCGATCGGTCCCGGGACCTACAACCTCGTGGTCCAGTTGGGCAACCTACGGTCGGCGGCGGTTCCGTTCATCCTCGCCGAGCCCGCGCCGGCCGCCGAGGCGCCACCGCCGGTCGAGGGTGAGGCGCCGCCGGCCGAGGCACCCCCGCCGGAAGGCTGAGCGACCGCCTCGCGCTCCCGTTCGTGGCGATCGCGCGAGACTGCAACCATGCAGGAAAAGTTCGAGTGAGGGCCTGCTGGAACGCAGTTTCGGCGCAAAGGGTTCAGGCCAGCCGGTCGGCGATCGTCGATTCGGCCAACTGCGATAGGCCTTCCCGGATGTGGCGGGCCCACATCGACCCGATGCCCTCCACCGACTGCAGATCGTTCGCGCTGGCGGCCAACAGCCCCTGCAGTGAGCCGAACGACCGGACCAGCAGGTCGACGTGCGCGAACTGCAACCGCGGGATGCCGGCCATCGCACGGTAGCCGCGCGAACTCATCGCGGAGTCCTGCGCCTCCATTGTCGACGGATAACCGAAAACCCTTGCCAGCGTGGTGAAGTCGAGCAGCTCGTTGTCGGACAGCCCGTCGAGTTCCTCGAGCGTGGCGGTCACCTGCGCGGCGGTCGGCGGGTCGGGATTGGCGTGGTAGTCACGCACGATCAGCTCGCGGGCGGTGTCGTTGTCGCCGACCAGCTCTTCCAGCTGCAGCTTGAGCTGGCGCCCGTTGGTGCCGAGTTCGACCACGTCGGCGTCGATTTCCAGGCTGATCCGGCGCACCATCTCCAACCGCTGAACCACCGTCATGACGTCGCGCAGCGTCACGAAGTCCTCGATCTCGGCGGTCGACAGCTGCCGGTGGACCTCGTCGAGACGGGACTTGTAGCGCTCCAGCGTGTCGATGGTCTGGTTGGCGCGAGACAGGATGGTCGCCGAGTCGGGCAGCACATGCCGTTCGCCCGCGACGTAAATGGTCACGATGCTCATCGAGTGGCTCACCGATACCACCGGATAGCCGGTCTGGACGGCGGTGCGCTCGGCCGAGCGGTGCCGGGTGCCGGATTCGTCGGTGGGTATCGACGGGTCGGGCACCAGCTGGACGTTGGCCCGCAGGATGCGGGTGCCGTCAGTGGACAGCACGACGGCGCCGTCCATCTTCGACAGCTCGCGCAGCCTGGTCGGCGCGTATCGGACGTCGAGTGAGAAGCCGCCGTCGCAGATCGTTTCGACGCTGTCGTCGTACCCGAGCACGATCAAAGCGCCGGTGCGGCCGCGCAGAATGCGCTCGAGCCCGTCGCGCAGCGCGGTCCCCGGGGCCAGCCGTGCAATCGTCTCCCGCAGCGTCGGGCGAACCAGCTGCACCACATTTCGGCCCGACCTGCTCGACTTCACGGCCATTTCCCGTCCTCGGATTGGCCGCTATTGTCCGCGATGTCCCTGAGCACGCGCAATGCCGAAACGATGTTGTCGGCCGGAATCGCGCGCAAACCTGCGGGCACCGACTTCAGGCCCGGCGGCACCACCGCGCGGCTGAACCCCAGCCGCGCCGCCTCGGCCAGCCTGCGGTCCATGCCGCTGACCCGGCGCAGGTCCCCGGCCAGGCCGACCTCGCCGATCGCCACGGCCGTGGTTGGCATCGGCAGGTCGGCGAACGCCGACGCGATCGCCAGCGCCACCGCCAGATCCGACGACGGGTCGGTCAGCCGCATCCCCCCGACCGTCGACAGGTAGATGTCGTTGGCACCGACGGGCAGCTTGGCGCGTTTCTCCAGCACCGCGGTGATCATGGCCGCGCGGGACGAATCGATTCCGCTGACCGCCCGCCGCGGTGACCCGCTGGCGGGTGCGCCGATCAGCGCCTGCACCTCGCCGATCAGCGGACGCTTGCCGTCGAGCGTGACCGTCACGGCCGTGCCCGACACCGGAGCCGGCCGCTGATCGAGGAAAAGGCCAGACGGATCGGCGACGCACTCGATTCCGTTGTCGTGCAACAGGAAACAGCCGACCTCGTCGGCGGCACCGAAGCGATTCTTGACGCCGCGGACCATGCGCAGTGACGACGTGCGGTCACCCTCGAAATGCAGGACCACGTCGACGAGATGTTCCAGCGAGCGCGGGCCTGCGATGGCGCCGTCCTTGGTGACGTGCCCGACCAGAATCATCGCGACGCCGGAGGTCTTGGCGGCCATGGTCAGCGCGGTTGTCACGGCCCGTACCTGGGTGACGCCGCCGGTTACGCCGTCGGCCTCGGTGGTGGACATGGTCTGGACCGAGTCGACCACCACCAGGCCCGGCCGCACCTCATCGATGTGGCCGAGCGCCATCTGCAGGTCCGACTCGGCGGCCAGATAGACCTCGTCGTGCGTGCAGCCGGTGCGTTCGGCGCGCAGCCGGATCTGACCGGCCGACTCCTCACCGGACAGGTACAGCGCGCGCCGGCCGGCCTGCGCACAGCGGTGGGCGACCTCGAGCAATAGTGTCGACTTACCGACCCCGGGATCGCCGGCCAAGAGTGTCACCGAACCCGGGACCAGCCCGCCGCCCAGCACGCGGTCCAGTTCGCTGACGCCGGTATGGAAGTGCCGGGTGCTGCCGGGGTCGATCGAACTGATCGGCACGGCCGGGGTGGTGGGGGCGACGACCCGCCGGACGGGTGAGCCGTTCACGGCGGCAAGGACCGCGACTTCGTCGACGGTGCCCCAGGTGCCGCAGTCCGGGCAGCGGCCGACCCACTTGGCGGTGACGTGGTGGCATTCCGAGCAGCGGTACTGCGAACGCGCCTTAGCCACGCCCTGACGGTATCGGTCGGGGCCGACAGAAACTCAGTGGTGACCCCTCGTGTCGCGGTCAGTGACCGCCCGAGTGACCGCCCGTGTCGCCGCCTGCTTCTACGGCTTCTTCACGCCGAGGCGCTTCGCCGGCCGAGATCGGCACCCCGACGGTGGTCTTGCCGCTGCGCTCGAAGTCGAACGTGAAGTTGTACGTCAGCCCGTTGGTGATCGGCTTGGACAGCGTCACTGACGCCTCAGCGGCCTCGGCGGCCTCGACGGTCTCCAGCGGTGTGGTCTGCCCGTCCGGTGTGCCGACCACCAGCACACCGCTTGCCGGCACCGCGGTGTCGCCGGTCAGTGTCACCGTGCCGACGTCAGAGGAGATCGAGACCAGCTTGTCGTTGGTGTCCGGCGAGCCGTTCACGGCGACGAACAAAAGCTCGACATCGCGGCCCGGCTGCACGTAGTCGGTCGACTGGGCGGCGCGCAGGTGGATGTTGCGGACCGAAATGTCGCCGGCCGTGGCGCTGGTGCCGTTCACCGCCGGTTCCTGGGTGGCCGTCTGGGACACCTGCCCGGCACTACAGCCGCTGAGGGCGACGGCGGCGGCCAGCCCACACGCGGCCAGGCCGGCGCTGATGGCAGGGGTGCGCGGTTTGAAACGGTCCACTGGGGCCTCCTGCTCGGCCGACGAGGCGACCGGGACGCCGGTCGCTGTGATTCGACTATGCACAGTAGTAGGTGGCGGTTGTGGACGGTAGCGGAGGATTGGCAGCTGCTCGCCAAATGGTGAGCGGAAGTGTGCGATACCGCGCGGAAGTTAGCGCTGCTGCTGGCGGGGTGGGGTTGTCGGTGGTGGCTGTCAGGATCTGGGTGTGGGTGCGCGGTTGCGTCGGGTCGCTGATCCGGTGGTGGCCGCCGCGCCGGCGGGGGTGCGGATTCGCACCCGGATTCATGTGAGCGAGGCCGAGGCGGCGGCGCTGACCGCGATCGGGGCGTTTCTGGGGTCGGTGTATCGCGGCGAGCTGGCCGAGCGGATTGACCGTGGTGTGCTGGATCGTGACGGTCATGCGGCGTGGCGGGCCGAGCGTAAGCACGCGGTCACCGGGGTGGCGTCGTCGCGGTGGGCGGGGGCGATCACCCGCGCGGTCGACGACCAGTACCGGTTGGGGATGCGCGGGGTGGCCGCCCAGGTGGCCGATCTGCGGGCCGCGGTGGATGTGCTGGAGGCCCGGTGCGCGCTGCGGCCCGGCCAGCTGGCCCCGACCGACACCGCCGATGCCGACGACACCGGCGGGCGGCGGCGATCGCGGCGGCGCCGGGGCTACCGGAATCGGGCCGAGCGGTTCGCCAAGACGCGGCGGCTGGCGGGGTTGCGGTCGCGGCTGAACACCGCGGAGCGAGCGTTGGCGGCGGGGCGCCCGTCGATGGTGGTGGGCGGGAAACGGTTGTGGCGCACCCGCAATCACCTCGACGCCACCGACATGACCGAGCAGCAGTGGCGGGACCGCTGGGACGCGCAGCGGATGTTTTTGACCGCCGATGGGGAGACGGGCAAGCCGGGCGGCAATGAAACCATCCGCGTCGACGAGGCCGGCCAGCTGCGCATCAAGACCCCCGCGGCGCTGGCCGCCCAGCTCGGCACCCACCTCACGATCGCGGCCCCGGTGGGCTTTCACCACCGCGGTGAGCAGTGGGCGGCGCGGGTCGCCGGCCGGCGGGCGGTGCGCTACGACATCAGCTACGACCCCGACCGGGACCGCTGGTATCTGGACGCCTCCTGGGCCGCCACCCCCGAACCGCCCGCCTCCCTCGAGCAGCTTCGGGCTCAGCCGGTGCTGGGGGTGGATCTCAACGCCGACCACCTGGCCTGCTGCGTGCTCGACGGCAGCGGCAACCCGGTCGGTGACCCCACCAGCATCGCGGTCTACACCGAGGGGTTAGCGGCGTCGCGGCCGCGATGGGCGGGTGCGCGCAGCGATCACCGCCCTGCTCGACCACGCCCAGCGCGCCGGCTGTGCGGCGGTCGTGGTGGAGAACCTGGATTTCGCCGACGCCCGCGCGACCGGGCGCGAAACCCTGGGCCGCGGTGCGCGCGGGAAACGGCTGCGCCGCACCATCGCCGGCATCCCCACCCGGCGATTCCGTGCCCGGCTCACCGGGATGGCGGCGCGGCGCGGCGTCGCGGTGATCGGGGTGGACCCGGCCTACACCAGCCGCTGGGGCAACCAGCACTGGACCACCCCGTTGCAGCAACAGGCTTCCGACCCGGCCACCGTGACCCGCCATCACGGCGCGGCGGCCGCGATCGGCAGACGTGGCCTCGGACTGGCGATCAGGCGACGGCCGGCAGGACCCCGCAGCGGACAGCGGACCGCTGCGGGCACACCACCGGCCAGGCCCGATCGTCACCGCGGCCACGGTGGCAGGCGCGGCAGTTCCGGCCCACCGACACACCCACCATGAGGTGTATCCGTTCACCGGAAAACACCCGCCGCCAGCGGCCAACACCGTTCGGGCCGCACAGGACTCACTCCTGCTCGCTAATCAGGAACGGTTGACGGCGGTGGAATCGGGTTTGCGCGGCAGGCCGACGCGTCTCGGCAGCTACCTCCAAGGCGCTCGCAAGCCTGCGCAATGGGCCCTCAAAGCGACCGGTGTGTTGCACGGATTTGTCACCCTGTCAACCCCTAGTCTTCACCTGCGATGCCCCTGACCTGCACCGTTGATCCGCGCGTGTCTGAGCCCCGTGTTAACATTGAGTCGTGAAAGGGGCTCGTATCTGATGATTTTTAAGGTCGGAGACACCGTTGTCTATCCACACCACGGTGCTGCGTTAATCGAGGCGATCGAAACCCGGACCATCAAAGGCGAACAAAAGGAATACCTCGTCTTGAAGGTCGCCCAGGGAGATCTCACCGTCCGAGTCCCAGCTGACAATGCCGAGTATGTCGGCGTGCGTGACGTGGTTGGTCAGGAGGGCCTGGACAAGGTGTTCCAGGTGCTTCGTGCGCCGCACACCGAGGAGCCGACCAACTGGTCGCGCCGGTACAAGGCCAACCTCGAGAAGCTGGCTTCCGGCGACGTCAACAAGGTCGCCGAGGTCGTTCGTGACCTGTGGCGTCGGGACCAGGAGCGCGGCCTGTCCGCCGGCGAGAAGCGGATGCTGGCCAAGGCGCGGCAGATCCTGGTCGGCGAGCTGGCGCTTGCCGAGAACACCGATGACGCCAAGGCGGCAACCATCCTCGACGAGGTTCTGGCCGCCGCGTCCTGACGCGCATGTCGGTGCCGCGGGTCGGGCTCGGCACCGACGTACACCCAATCCAGGCCGGCAGGCCGTGTTGGTTGCTGTGCCTGTTGTTTGCCGACGCCGACGGCTGTGCCGGCCACTCCGACGGGGACGTCGCCGCTCACGCGCTGTGTGACGCGTTGCTGTCCGCCGCGGGGCTGGGCGACATCGGCGAGGTCTTTGGCACCGACCGCCAGGAGTGGCGGGGTGTCAGCGGCGCCGACATGCTCCGCCACGTGAGCGGCTTGCTGGCGGCCGAGGGTTACCGCGTCGGCAATGCGGCCGTGCAGGTCATCGGCAACCGGCCCAAAGTGGGCCCGCGGCGGGTCGAGGCGCAGAAGGTGCTCTCCGAGCTCCTGGACGCCCCCGTGTCGGTGTCGGCGACCACCACCGACGGCCTGGGTTTGACCGGCCGTGGGGAAGGGTTAGCCGCCATCGCGACCGCGTTGGTGGTCGGTGTTGGTACTTAGGGCCGAAATAGGCCGGTAAGCTGGCGCGTCGTGACCGATCGCCCAGGAGCCGCCGGGTCGGCGACATCGCCTCCCGGCATGCGGCTCCACGACACGATGGCGGGTGCCGTGCGCGATTTCGTGCCATTGCGGCCCGGTCACGTCTCGATCTATTTGTGCGGCGCCACCGTGCAGGGCCTGCCGCACATCGGCCACGTCCGCAGCGGGGTGGCGTTCGACGTCCTGCGGCGCTGGCTCACCGCAAAGGGCTATGACGTCGCGTTCATCCGCAACATCACCGACATCGACGACAAGATCCTCAACAAGGCCGCCGACGCGGGCCGGCCGTGGTGGGAATGGGCCGCCACCTACGAACGCGCCTTTGCGGCCGCCTACGACGCGCTGGGAGTGCTTCCGCCGTCGGCCGAGCCCCGTGCCACCGGCCACATCACCCAGATCGTCGAGCTGATCGAGCGGCTGCTGGAGCGCGGGCACGCCTATACCGGTAACGGCGACGTCTACTTCGACGTCCTGAGCCTGCCCGACTACGGCAAGTTGTCCGGCCACAAGATCGATGACGTGCACCAGGGCGAAGGGGCGGCGACCGGTAAGCGCGACCAACGCGACTTCACCCTGTGGAAGGGCGCCAAACCGGGGGAGCCGTCCTGGCCCACGCCGTGGGGCCCGGGCCGCCCGGGCTGGCACACCGAATGCGTCGCGATGTGCGGGGCCTATCTCGGTCCCGAATTCGACATCCACGCCGGCGGCATGGACCTGGTGTTCCCGCACCACGAAAACGAGATCGCCCAGGCGGAGGCCGCGGGCGACCCGTTCGCCCGCTTCTGGCTGCACAACGGCTGGGTCACCATGGGCGGCGAGAAGATGAGCAAGTCGCTGGGCAACGTGCTGGCGATTCCGGCTGTGCTGCAACGCGTTCGGCCAGCCGAGTTGCGCTACTACCTGGGCAGCGCGCACTACCGGTCGATGCTCGAGTTCTCCGAGACCGCTCTGCAGGACGCGGTCAAGGCCTACCTCGGCATCGAGGACTTCCTGCACCGGGTCCGCAACCGGGTCGGCGCGGTGGTGCCCGGCGAGTGGACGCCGAAGTTCGCCGCGGCGCTCAACGACGACCTGTCGGTGCCGATCGCGCTCGCCGAAGTGCATGCCGCGCGCGCCGAGGGCAACCGGGCGCTCGACGCCGGCGACCACGAAACAGCGCTGACGCAGGCGATGTCGATCCGCGCGATGTTGGGAATTCTCGGCGCCGACCCGCTCGATGAACGCTGGGAATCGCACGACGAAACGTCGGCCGCACTGGCCGCCGTCGACGTCCTCGTGCGGGCCGAAGTGCAGCGCCGCGAGGACGCCCGGGCGCGACGCGATTGGGCGGAGGCTGATGCGATCCGCGACCGGCTCAAGGAGGCAGGCATCGACGTCACCGACACCGCCGACGGGCCGCAGTGGGCGCTGCTCGACGGGTACACAAAGTAGATGGCCGGCAACTCACGACGTCGGGGAGCGGTTCGTAAGGCCGGCACGAAGAAGGGGCCGACGGTCGGGTCCGGAGGTGTACGCCGGCGCGGTCTGGAAGGCCGTGGCGCCACCCCGCCCGCGCACATGCGCCCCAAGCATCCCGCCGCCAAGCGGGCGGCCAAGGCCCAGCAGCAGCAGCGGCGGCCGGCCAGAAAAACCGACGACACCGAGATCGTACTGGGACGAAACCCGGTGGTGGAGTGCCTGCGCGCCGGGGTGCCCGCCACCGCCCTGTACGTCGCGCTGGGCACCGAGGCCGACGAGCGGCTCACCGAATCCGTCAGGCTCGCAGCCGATTCGGGCATCTCGATTCTCGAAGTGCCACGCCACGATCTGGATCGGATCGCCACCAACGGGCTGCATCAGGGCGTCGCGCTGCAGGTGCCGCCGTACTCCTACGCCCACCCTGATGACGTGCTCGCGGCCGCCACCAAGGACAGCACGCCGGCCCTGCTCGTTGCGTTGGACAACATCTCCGATCCGCGGAACCTCGGGGCTATCGTCCGTTCGGTCGCGGCGTTCGCCGGCCACGGCGTGCTGATCCCGCAGCGGCGATCGGCCTCCGTAACAGCCGTCGCCTGGCGCACCAGCGCTGGCGCGGCGGCTCGGGTGCCGGTGGCCCGGGCGACGAATCTCAATCGCACGCTGAAGAATTGGGGCGACGCCGGCCTCCAGGTGGTCGGCCTCGACGCGGATGGTGACACGACCATCGACGAGCTCGACGGCAGCGGGCCGATGGTCGTGGTGGTCGGCTCGGAGGGCAAGGGCCTGTCGCGGCTGGTGCGGGAGAACTGCGACGCCGTGGTGTCCATCCCGATGGCCGGGCCGACGGAGTCGTTGAACGCATCCGTGGCCGCAGGCGTGGTGCTGGCCGAAATCGCCCGCCAGCGAAGGGGCTAATCAGCGCGAGCAGCTCTAGGGGGAGCTGCGCTCCGCCGTGGAGGATGAAAATTGCGCCGAGACTACGGCTTATGACGGATTTGGCGCGAAATCCGTCATAAACCGTAGTCTCGCGGATGCCCTGATTCCCTACACGCTGCCGACAAGGGCGTTTCATCAATTTTCGAGTGAGACGCGGAATCGGACGATTCGGCGACCGAACGTGTGGTTCAGCGTCTGCTCGGCATGGCTCGTCGACGTGGTTCACCGGGGTATTCGACGTTGGCAGGGAACCGGCGATTTCGGGTCGCGCCTCGTCGTTCTGTTCTTCTTTGTTGCGTTCGACGGTCGCCTGGTAACTCGTCGGGTACGGTTCTGCAGCTTCGATCCGGTAGACATCGAGTGTTGTGCTGGCGGCGATCATCTCGGCCACGACCTCGGTGTTGCCGACCTCCAGGTTTGTTCTGCCACCGTAGTAGTAGTTTTCACCGGCGCGGGAGAAGTAGGCAAGCAGCACCCTTGACGCGCGGGGCGCTGACGGCGGCGCGCTCGGGGGCGCACTCGGTGGGTTGCAGCCGCCAAGCTGGGTGCCGAGTAGCGCACCCGCGCCGAGAACAATCGGGCCTTTCAGAAGGGCGCGGCGGTTCATCGCTGGATCGTCAGCGGGTCCGTGCTTCGACGTCGGTCATCGCCAGTGCCCCAGCGGGTAGCCGGTCGTCAAAGACACCCCACCCGAAGAGATCCCAGACCTCGCCACTGGAGTGCGGTAATCCCCAGCACGCCGGCGAACGGCAGAAGCACGAGGCCGGGCAATTGGTAGCGCCACGAGAACTCGAACGCTGCCGACGCGAGCAGAATGGTCACGCCCATGCCGACCGCCAGTAGCGTGGCGGAGCGAATGCCGCTGGTTCGGGCCCGGCCGAGCCCGAACCCGGCGAGCAGCGCGACCACGCCGAACGCACCCAACAACGTGCCAGGGGTGTAGCCCACGCTGAGCTGGTACCCACGGAGAAACGCGGCGAGCGAGGGCACGGCGGTGGGGTCCCGTCCACTGAACTCGCGCGAAGCATTGGTGCTGTGAACCAGGTCGACGAGCGGGTACTCGGGCTTGAACTGCCATCGCGCCACCGCTGGTATCGCCGGGAGCATCCGTCCTCGTAGGGCGGAATCCCTTGAGAAAGTCCAGCGCAATCGGCGCGGGCGACATCCAGCGGCTGCTGGCCTATCACTCCCTGCCGAACGCCCTCTGCACCGCATTCAAGTCGGTGCCAGCGGGAAAGCGAGCCCGCCAGGACGCCTCCCGCTGGATGTGGGCGTAGTCGTCCAGCCTCTTACGCTGCTCCAACGGCTCCTCGGGGCAGGCCAGGGCCGTCAGCGGATCGAGGTTCAGCCTGTAGCAGTCCGCGACGACGGCGGTACGGCCGTAGAGCACGTTGGCGGTCGTCCGGGTCAGGCCCCATTGGCCGGTCTGCGCGTGAAAGTACCAGCCGTATCCGGCGACTACGAGGCCGAATGCCGCGGCAAACGCGAGCGTGCGTGCCCCGACTGTCCGCCAGCCCGGCCAGGTTCGCCACGACCGCCATGCTCCGCCGGCAATGATCAGGTAACACAACGCCGGTACGACCAGCGCAAACGCCACCAGTCGGAACATCACCGCCACACCGAGCAGCAGACCACCGAGCGCGGCCCGGCGCGGGTTCGGCGCACCGACGCCGAGCAGCACCCACAGGAGTGCGACCAGGAGCACCTGCTGCCAGGTGTCGGACATGATCAGCTGCTCGATCTGAATCTGGTAGCCGTCCAGCAGCAGCGGTACAGCAGCGAGCGAGGCCAGCCACCGGTTTGCCCCGTGCCGCAACGTCAATGCGTACAACGCGACCGCCGAGCCCACGCCAGCAAGGTGCTGAAGCGCTGTAACCAGCTCCAAGCCGTCCACCGCGAGCGTGGGCGTCAATACGAACAGCTCGTACCCGATGGGTTGCAGGCCGCCGGGGTCGTATATGCCGATATCGCTGAGATATCGGAACGAATCGCCGAACATCAACGCGGGCTGGTACGCAAACCAAGCCAGCACCCGCAACACGACTCCGACGCCCACCAGCACGATGAACAGCCAGTGCTGCACAACCAGACTGCGGGTCGCGCGCGCGAGGGTGGCCACCAGATCAGACGTTGTTGGTGCGCGACCACTGCACGGTGGGGTACAACTTTTCGACGTCGACCCGGTGCTTGTTGACCTCCACGATGCCGAACATCGACTCGATCAGCGTGTCCGACAGCAGATGGGGTTGGAGTCCCAATTCGACTAGGCCGGTGTGCTTGACGTTGTAATAGTGCTCCGCGGCCTCGGTCCGCGGGTTGTCCAGGTGCTCGATCTGTACCGGACCGGGGAACTGCCCGGCCACCACGTCGGCGATGTCGCGTACGGACATGGCTTCGGTCATCTGGTTGAACACCCGGAACTCACCGCGGTCGGCGGGGTTCTCGACCGCGAGCCTGATGCATTCCACGGTGTCCCGGATGTCGATCAGTCCCCTGGTCTGCCCCCCGGTTCCGTATACCGTCAGCGGCTCGCCGAGCACTGCTTGGATGACGAACCGGTTCAGTACGGTTCCGAACACGCTGTCGTAGTCGAACCGCGTCGATAACCGCGGATCCAACACGGTTTGCGGGGTTTGCTGTCCGTAGACGACGCCCTGGTTGAGATCGGTGGTGCGCAAACCCCAGTTCCGGCAAGCGAACTCGATGTTGTGCGAGTCGTGCACCTTGCTCAGGTGATAGAAGGACCCCGGCCGCTTGGGGAAGAGGACACGGTCCTTGCGGCCGTTGTGTTCGATGTCCAGCCAACCCTCGTCGATATCGATGTTGGGTGTTCCGTATTCCCCCATGGTTCCCAGCTTGACCAGGTGGATGTCCCGGTTCGTCTCGGCGATGCCGTACAGCAGGTTGAGCGTTCCGACGACGTTGTTGTGCTGGGTATAGACGGCGTGCGCGCGGTCGATCATCGAATACGGAGCGGCCCGTTGTTCGGCGAAGTGCACGATCGCATCGGGGCCGAAGTCACGCAACGTGGCATAGACGAACTCCGGGTCCAGCAAGTCGCCGGCGTACGCAGCAATTCGTTTGCCGGAAACTTCCCGCCACGCCGCCACCCGCACGTCGAGATCCTCGATCGGGACCAGGCTGCAGACGCCGAGTTCCTCGTCGTAGCGGCGTCGTGCGAAGTTGTCGAGCACCGCCGTGTCGTGCCCGCGGTCGGAGAGATGCAGGGCGGTGGGCCAGCCGAGGTACCCGTCTCCGCCGAGCACCAGAACCCGCACAACAGCACCCTATCCAATGTGATGATCGCAACGAGGGTAAGCCTGGCCAACGGTGACGTGCACAATTGCGACAAGTGCCCGCGCACCGAGGAGTAGCACATGCACGATCACTGCGGTGCGTTCACCGCGGCCACCGGTCGTCAACTCGAGGCCGCGGGCCACGATAAACCCCGATATCGCCGCTACCAGTACGAGCTGATCGCGCCGCACTGCGGTAGGTCGATCCTCGAGGTCGGTGCCGGGCTCGGCGAGTTCGCGGAGCAGTTCGACGATCTGGACCGACTTGTCGTGACCGATGTCGACCCGGCCGCCGTCGCGGTCATGGCGCGCCGGTTCGCCGGGCGTCCCGAGGTGGAGGTCCGGCGACTCGAGTTGGGGAAACCGCCGGATCTCGAGCAACCCGTCACCTCGGTGGTCGCGATCAACGTGCTCGAGCACATCGACGACGACGCCGGTGCGCTGCGGTCGCTCGCCACGGCCGTCGAGGTCGGCGGCAGTCTCATCCTCTGGGTCCCCGGCTACCAACAGCTCTACGGCGAGTTCGACCGCAGAGTCGGCCACGTCCGCCGCTATACGCCGAGCTCTCTCGCCGAAGTCGTCCGGCGAGCGGGGCTGGATGTCGAGCTGGTCAGACCGGTGAACCTGCTCGGCGGCGTCGCCTGGTGGTTGACGGTTCGCAGGAGCGGCATTAGCTCACCCAACCCGAGGATGGTCGCTGTCTTCGATCGCTGTGTGGTGCCGGTAACGAAGGCGTTGGAACGCCTGGTGCGGGTGCCCTTCGGTCAGTCCGTGTTGTGTGTGGCCCGCAAACGAGGCGAGCCGTGATCCAGCCGTGGCGCAAGCGAATTCGGCTGTGGGCGTCGCTACACCGGCGCGTCGGTCGTCGCCGGGATCATCAGCGAGGTCGTCTTCGTCGTCACCTACTGGTTCGCGGCCGTCCCGCTGGTGGCGAGCCTGCTTGCCTTCGTCGCGGGCGCCGTTCCGAACTATCTGATGAACCGGTACTGGGCGTGGCAGCGTCGCGGACGCCCGGACCGCACCAGGGAGGTCCTGCCGTACGCCGTGATCGTCGTCGTCACCGCGGTCACCGCGATTCTCGTCACGACGGCCGCCGATCGCTGGGTTCGCGACCACGTCGCCGCACACGCCCTGCAGGTCACCCTCGTCGGTGCCGCGTTCCTGGCGACCTACGGGACCATGTTCGTGCTGAAGTTCGTGCTCTTCGACCGGTTCATCTTCGTCGAGCGCGCAGCACGTACTCCCGACACCACGTCCGCACCATGACGCGCGCGTAGTGCGCACCGTAGATCAGGTCGCCGCCTTTCTTACTGGCGCCGTTGCGGCGGCGGCGCATCGTCATGGGCACCTCGAGGACCCGCGCGCCCCGGGCGGTCACGCCGAGTAGCAGCTCCGACGACTGGTACTGCGGCTCGACCAGCGGGACCGAGCACGCGAGATCGGCCCGCATGGCCCGAAACCCGAACGACGTGTCGGTGATTCGACGCCACGTCAGCAGCGAGGCCAGCATCGCGAAGACGCGCACCCCGATCCAGCGCAGCCGGCTGTCCGCCTCGTGCCGGCCCAGCCTGCGCGAACCGGTCACGAAATCGGCCCGGTCCTCGACCAGCGGCCGCACCAGGGTGGCCAGCTCCGCACTGTCGTACTGCCCGTCGGCGTCGGTGGTCACCACGTAGCGCGCCCCGCAGTCCGCGGCCAGCCGGTAGCCGAGTCGCAACGCCGCGCCCTGACCCCGGTTGCGCGCTGCGACGCAGGTGTAGACGCCGTGCTCGCGCGCGATCTCGGCGGTCTCGTCAGTAGCGCCGTCGACCACGACGAGCACGTCCACCACCATGCCGCAGCAGCGTTTCGGTATGTCCTGCAACACCGATCCGATGCCGGCGGCCTCGTTGTACGCGGCGATCACCACCACCAATTCGGCGAGGCGCGGCTGCCGATGGTGCCGGTGGAATTCCGCGACGGCAAGGGTGTCCACCTCGTCCGGGTAGTCGGCGAGCCGCCTCACGCGCTCGCGGCTCCGACCTCGTCGCGGAAATAGCGCCACGTGCTCGCGAGCCCGTCCGCGAGCTCGACGGTCGGCCGGTAGCCGATGACGTCCGCGCTATGCGAAAGGTCGAGGACAACGGCGGGCATCTCACCTCGTTGTGCCGCAACATGTTCCATCCGCAGGGGCCTGCCGGTGACACGGCGAACGGTCTCGACGAGTTCCAGCACCGACACCGACAGCCCGGATCCGATGATCGCCGCTCCCGGTGTAGCGGCTGTCCCAACCGAGCAGCACACCGCGTACGACGTCATCGACATGGACGAGGTCGCGGCGCTGCGATCCGTCGCCGTAGATCCGCACGGTCGATCCCGAGAGCGCCGCCCGCATCAGCCTCGGCACGAAACTGTCCTTGTGCGCCATGCCGGGTCCGTAGACGTTGCTGAACCGCAGCGCGCAGGTCGTCATCCCGTATGCCCCCGCGTAGCCGGACAGCAGCATCTCACAGGCGGCCTTGGTGGCTCCGTACGGCGTAAGTGGACGCAACGGCAGCTCTTCCGTGATCGTCGTGGTACCCACGTCGCCCACGACCGCGTTCGTCGATGCCAGCAGAAATCTGCTCACGCCCCTGATGCGGGCCAGCTCGAGCAGTTCCTGGGTGACAGCGACGTTGTCGGCATACGTCTGCGCGGGCCGCTCCACCGAGCGGAGCACCGACGTCGACGCCGCAAGGTGGACGATGGCGATCCGTGTCGGGCGCCACCGCTTCGTCGCGGACATGGTTGTCGCGGAGGTCTCCGACGACGTGGGTCACCCCGGCGCGCGGCCCGTCGGGACCCCTGCCGGTCGACGACCGTGACGGGAATCCCCCTGCGTTGGAACGCCTTCACGACAGCGCGGCCGATGAAGCCGCAACCACCCGTGATCAGCACGCGACCTCCGCTCCGTGCGCCCACAGCGGTCAACCTATCGCGGTCACGTGTGCTTCGGCACCAGCAATGCCCATGTGCGGTCCTCCATTGCGCGAGAGCAGATCGGCTCACACCACCGTCGCTCTGGCCATTAGGCACGGCATCAGCGCCAGCCAATTGCGCGACGAGATCTACACCCACCCGTCAATGACGGAGGGATTCAACCAGCTGCTCGGCCCGCTTGCTTAAACGAGTGCACCGGCGCTGGACCAAACGTGGCGCGTGCTCGGCGCCGTAGACGGACCGCCGACTTCACAGCGGCGAGGCGCCGCGTTGGCGTTCGAAGATCAGCGACCTGGAAGGCACGTCCTGCGAACCGGATCAACCAGACCCACTCCGTCCCAGATGTAACACCAAGGAGGTTCGCGAAGATCAGCTGGATCTGGGCGGTTTGTCATACGTCGGCGTCCAGCGTAGAGCCGATCAATCCCAAAGCGTTGCGGCGCACCGGATTAGGAGAACCCACGTTATGTAGGCGAGCGTCACAGTGACGATTCGCGAGCTTCAGAGCTCCACCCCAGGTCGTCGCGACGACCAGGCTCCAGTCATACGATTCCGGTCGTCTGAAAAAGGACATCGAATTGAGACTAAACACGGTGCACACCGGATGAGACAAGCTCTTAACCGGCAGGTCAGCGCGTGTCCAGATGTCACCGAGGGCGAGAACCTACAAGCGCTGACTGATGATCATCATCAGGATGTGTACGTGCTGATGTCGGTTGCCATTCTCCGTGTCGAATTGTCATCCGAGATGTCGAACGATGTCGAATTCGACATCTGGAGGAGCTCGCGCCGCTCGGCAGCGCTCCTGACGGCCGGAGTGGGCTGGCTAAGGCAGCTGAGAAGAAGCTGCCTTGAGGTATCGCTCCGATGACGCTCGAGCAGGGCATGTGACTGCGGATCTACAGAGCGCGGTTCGCGATGCAGTGGAAGCTGCCCGCCGCGCCGCGGAGTCGGCGGCGGGCTTAGTCTGAAAGCAGGAGGCGGCCATGAGTGAGCACGACATAAAGATGATCATCTTGTCGACCGACGACTTGGATGAATCCATCCGGTTTTACAGCGAGACCCTGGGGATGCCACTGAAGTTCCGCGACGGCACTCACTTCGCAGCCCTCGATGGTGGGCCAATAACTCTCGCACTGGCGACCGCGGTGGACCATCCCATACCCGGGCAGGTCGTCGTCGGTATCAAGACCGCTGATGTTGACGCGGCGGCGAAGGCGGTTGAGGCCAGCGGTGGTGGCATAGTGAAAGACCCCTACGACGATGCACACGAGCGCCGTGCCGTGGTCTACGACAGCAAAGGCAACGGCTTGGTCTTCTACAAGCCGCTGGCCCGGTGAAGGACGCGGCCGACATTTCCAACCAACGGCCCCCTAGAGGTTCATGGGTCCATACCGCCTACGGCGGCCCTGGCCCACAGATCGCTGCGCGAGTCAGGAAGCGATCGCTCCCGAATCTTTAGAACGGGATAGGACTATGCATGGAACTCAGCTCAGGCTCTCTGACAGTCACCAGATCCGAGGAGTTCGGTGACCCATGCCGGGAGTACGGCTAACGGTGGACGCACGCAATCGGCGGCCGAACTCCCCGCGGCCAGTCGCCTGTTCATTGCTTACCAGAACACCGATTCTCTGCGATCACAACCGGAATCGCGGTATCCCCATCAGATTACGGCGGATGCGCGACTACGAGACGGAACACCGGTCGGAGGGCGACGTCATCAACTGCGCGATACCGCAACAGGATTCGCCTGACACTCATCGCTGAATTCCCGGTCGTAATGCTGCCCAACCTGATCGCTGGGAATAGATGACACTTGGCCTGCGAGTTCTCGAAGATGATCGAAAACTCCGCCAACCTCGGCTCACCGGCCCAGCCGCCGCCCTTGAACGGGGGGCGCGGCCGATGCGCCCCCGCGGCCGGATTCGAATTGGCAAACGGTGGTTCGGCCCGTTAGAAGGTGAAATGCTGTGCAGGCCAGGGCATATTGATCTGCGCGGCCGTCGAGCGCCTTGCCCGTAAGCTGTTCCGGCGCACGCGTTGCGCTGTGCCAGCGTGCCGGTACACGGGCGTAGATGGGATTGTTGCGAGCTGCGTGTCAGCGGCGGAGCTGCTCCAGACCGATCGACAGCCATTTGTCGTCGTCACCACTACGATTAGGAACGCTGCGTGCCGACCTCGGTTCGATCGAGAATGTGCTGGCCAAGGGGATGGCGAAAGAGCGATTTCAACGTTCCGATACCTGCCGTGAATTCGCGGCAGCGCTCAGACACGGCGATGCGAGCCTAAGTGGTCTGGCACGGAATTTCGGTGACGTATTCGTAGGGGCCTGTTATGCGGCGGGCGTGAGGGCGGTGCCTTGGTGGGCGGCGATGCGCTCGAGTAGGGCGTTCAGATCGTCTTGGTGAACTTCCATTCGAACGGTGTGGCGATCTGTTCGTAGTACTGCTGGAAGTCGAGCAGTCGGGCCTCGACCTCGTCGAGGGTGTGGAAGTCGTTGGGTGAGACGACTTTACGTTGCACGACGGAGAAGTAGATCTCCACTTGATTGAGCCAAGACGCGTGCACGGGCAGGTGGATCAGGCGCAGTTTGGGCCAGCGATCCTGGAGCCGGTCGATGCTGGCCTGTCCGCGGTGGGAGGAGCCGTTGTCGAGGACCCAGGACACTCGACGCGCGGTGGCGTAGGGCTCGGTGGTCATGACCTGGTCGACCAGCCGGTCGAAGGGGTCGATGCCGGTGGTGGCCTCGCAGCGGCCGAACACCTTGGCGCGGTGCACGTCCCAGGCGGCCAGGTAGGCCAGGGAACCGCCGCGGAAGTACCCCGCCTCGACGCGCGCCGGCCGGCTCGGCGCCGGGGGTGTGGTGGCGTGTTTGCGGACGCGGGCCTGGATGGAGGTCTTCTCGTCGGCGGAGATGACGTACTCATCGGGCCGCAGCGGGGTGTCGCCGAAGCGGCGGGCGTAGAGGTCGAGCACCCGGGCCGCCTTGGGCCCGAAGTCGGGGGCGCGGGGAAAGATCCAGGAGCGGTGCTGCCAGGGCTTGATCGCATCGGCGCTGAGCCAGCGCCAGATCGTGGTGCCCGAGATCGAGGCGGCGATGCCGGACTCGACGGCGGCGCGGGCCAGATCGGGGCACTGCCAACGAGTCAGCGGCGTGTCCGTCTTCGTCGGCAGTTCGCAGGCCAGCGCCTTGATGGCGACCACGACGTCAGGGGAAAACTCGGGGGCCGTCCTCCCCGGGGCAGATCGGTCAGTCCGGCCAGACGCTGGTCGAAGAAGCGTTTGCGCCATTTGGAGACGACTTGCCGCGGCGTGTCCAGGCGTGCGGCGATCTCGTCATTGCCCAGGCCGTCGGCCGCGTAGAGCACGATCCGGGCCCGCACAACTTCCGAATACGATGACGTATATCGACGCGCGCGGGCTTCGAGTTCTGTCCGCTCGGCCTCGGCCAGAGTAATGCTGTACGGGCTGGTTCGTGGCATGCTGCTCCCTTCGTCAAGGGAACCATCTCACGTAACCGTATGGAAGTATGGGACCGAATTACGTCACTGTAATTATGCGGTCGACCACTAAGTACCTCGGGCGCGTCGGGGCGTTAGCAGTCGCGCTGGGCATCGGGGCCGGGCTGGCCGCGACACCAGGGGTGGCGTACTGCCTCCGGCTCGTCCCGGTGGTCACGCAGCCGGTAGTAATCGCCGTCGAGGATAAGCAGCGCGTAGCGGTGCAACAGCCGATCCAGATGTGTCTGAAGGGAATTCGAGTAGTCGCCTACGCGTGCGCAATATTTGGGCGGCCGAAACAATGAATCTGCTCGGCGCAACTCGGCAACGATCCACCGGCATCTGCGGGATGGCGCTATCCAACGTAATCCTTCCGTCACATCTGACGTGCGGATGGCTCCGAATAGCTGTTCAAGAAATACAAGATATCTCGACCCAAGTCCGGCAATTGAGGGTCGGAAGGAGGTGCCGATGGTGTATCGGATACCGGCGTGTTGCAGTCAACTTGCTGCGACCCCGGCTACGACCAGAAAACCTCCGACACTGCTGTGGATTGGCTGTGGCTCTTGCAGTGGGGAGTCGATGGCCATGCTCGGTGTTGACGGGCAGGCGACTGGTCTTATTGATCTGCTTGAGCACGACGGGGTACAGCTGCTGTGGCATCCCTCGCTCTCGCTGGACCCGTTGGCACCAATTGTTCACCAGATCCTGGACGGAGTGTTGTCGCTAACACTGCTGTGCGTCGAAGGCTCCATCGCGATGGGGCCAGATGGCACAGGTCTCTTCGACACCTTTGACGGTAAACCGAAGCGAGACTTGGTGTATGAGCTTTGTGCGGCAGCTGACTATGTGCTTGCCCTGGGCACCTGCGCCAGTTATGGGGGCATCCCGGCAGCACCACCCAACCCCACCGCAGCGGTGGGCTTGCAGTATGCGGACGGCCAGCCCGGCGGCCTTCTCGGGACAGATTGGCGATCGGCGAAAGGGCTGCCTGTCATCAACATCGCGGGCTGCTCGGCTGATGCCGACACCATGCTCCTTGCCATGCGTTGGTTACTGACAGGCGATCCCGATCCGGCGCAGTTAGACCGTTTCGGGCGACCGACACTGGTACGACCCTGTCTCTCGGCCGCCGACCGGCCGAAGTGTGGCACCGCAGAATGGGTGGGCCATTCGTGCTATGGCTGCATCAGCCAGAAATTTCCGCTGAGCCGAGAGTTGCTCAAGTGGAGGGAGGCCAAAAGTGCGCGAGCGAATCACGATTGACCTCAATCGAGTTGAAGGAGATCTCGAGGTTCGACTTGATGTTGAGGACAGTATGGTCCGAGACAGTTGGTGCGTGGGCACCATGTACAGAGGCTACGAGCAAGTTCTGGTCGGCCGCGCGCCGTCTGATGTGTTGGTCATTGTCCCGCGCATTTGCGGCATCTGTAGCACAGCTCAGCTCTACGCCGGGGTGAGAGCACTCGAAGACGCCTGGGGTGTCCAGCCCGCTCCCAATGGCGTGCGCGTGCGCAATCTCTGTCTGATGGCCGAAGCCGTGATGAATGACGCCCGGCAAACCTTTGTGATGTTCTGCCCCGACTTCTGCCATGCCGCCTATCGCTCTGACCCTCTATACGAGAAGATGGTGACGGCTTTTGAGCCTCCGCTCAAGGGTTACTTTGCGCGCCAGGCGGTCTTGCGCTCGAAAGGCATGCTCGGCGTCATCACCGCATTCGCCGGGCAGTGGCCCCATGCCACCTATATGGCACCGGGAGGAGTCACCTGCGAGGTGACAGCCGAGAAACTGGCGAAGTGTGAGGCCGCGATCGACGAATACCAATCCTGGTATGAGGCAGAGGTGTTGGGCTGTACCAGTGACCAGTGGATGGGACTTCACACCGCCGAAGGGTTTCTCGGCTGGCTAGAAGAGCATCCAGACACCGGCGCTGGGCTTTACGCCGGCTTCGGGCGCTCCATCGGTCTACAGCACCTGGGCCTGGGCAGCCGCTACCTGCTGAGTTGTGGCTGTTATCCACGACCCGACAACAACGGCTTCCTGATGCCGGGTGGATATCTCAACGGCGAACTTGTTGAACCCTTTGATCACCACCAGGTTCGGGAACACACGCGCTATTCATGGTTTGCCGACTACGGACCCACCCACCCGTGGGACTCGATCACCAAGGCTGAGCACGGGCCAGACCGAGGCCAATACATCCATGCCAAGGCGACACGCTACGCGAATCAGGTGGTCCAACTCGGGCCGATGGTCGACCTCTTTCTCGCCGGTGATCCCCTCATCGCGTCTTGGATGCGGGCCGAGGGGCCCAATGCCTGGCTCCGCCAACTGACCCGCCTGCACAGGCCTGTCCTGGTCATGCAACTCATGCGCCAGACGATCGCCGAGCTAACGCCGATTTTCGCGACTGAGGGTTCCTCCCCAGCCTGACCGGCCCGGCCTGTAGATGTCCGCGTGGTTTCCCTTGCGTCGCAGGGACTTCCACGCGATCGGGCGAGGGGCGACCATCGAATTCCGGGGTTCGTCTCACTGACGGGTCAAGCAGCTTCCACGTCATGTCGTGAAGGCTCCTGCGGGACGGCAGCCACCTCGGCGGAACTACATTATTGTGATTCAACGGAAGTCGCCCGGCTCGGCGTGTCGACTCGGTGCGCCCCGCCACTGTGTGCTGAACTTTGCGGTATCGACCAGTCAGCGAGACACCCCCAGTCCCCGGCCCGAGCGGGCGGCGAATTCTTCCTCACCCCGGCCACCGCAACGCAGCGCCGGTACGAGGCGCTGCGCGCCTACCTGGCCGAGGGCGTACCCGCCGCCGAGGCGGCCGCCCGGTTCGGCTACACCAGCGCCAGCCTGCTCTCCGCGGTGCGCGACTTCCGGGCCGGGGCAGCCGAGTTCTTCCTGTCCGGCAAGCCGGGGCCGAAGACCGCCCCGGCCAAGGATGCCGCCCGCGAGCGGATCCTCGAGCTGCGCGCGGCCGGGCACTCCATCGACGAGATCGCCGCCGCGCTGGCCGCCGAGGGCATCGGGCTCAACCGCACCGGGATCGCCGAGGTGATCGCCGCCGAGGGGCTGCCACGGATCTGGCGGCGGCCGGAGGCCGCCCGCGGCCCGGTGCGGCGCCACGTCCAGCCCCGCGCCGAGGCCCGCGACTTCGCCGAGCTACCCGCCCAGGCCGAGACCCGGCTGGCCGGGCTGCTGCTGACCATCCCGGACCTGCTCGCCCTGGACCTGCCCAACCTGGTCGCCGCGGCCGGCTACCCGGCCAGCCCGAAGATCCCCGCCCTGTCCTATGTGCTGTCGCTGCTGGCGCTCAAGCTCACCGCGACCCGGCGGGTCTCCCACGTCTACGACCTGGCCGCCGACCCCGGCGCCGCGGCCTTCGCCGGGCTGGTCGCGCTGCCCAAGGCGACCGCGCTTACCACCTACTCCTACCGGCTCCAGCACAGCAAACAGCAGAAGTTCCTGGCCGCACTGGACACGGCGAGCCTGGCCGCCGGGCTGGCCAGCGGCGACGCGCTGAACCTCGACTTCCACGCGGTCATGCACTGGGGCGAGGACGCGGCACTGGAGAAGCACTACGTGCCGCGGCGTTCCCAGCGCACCCGCAGCGTCCTCACCTTCTTCGCCGAGGACGCCGCCTCACACACCCTGCTCTACGGCAACGCCGACCTGTCCAAGGCCACCCAGGCAGGCGAGGTGCTCGCCTTCGCCGACCACTGGAAGGCGGCCAGCGGCCGCGACCCCGGGCTGCTGATCTTCGACTCCAAGGTCACCACCCAGACCCAGCTCGCCGAATTGGACGCCCGCGGCATCCGCTTCATCACCCTGCGCGCCCGCACCCCGAAGCTCACCGAGCACCTGCACGCCCTGCCCGCCGGCGCCTGGACGCCGCTCACCGTGGCCCGCGCCGGCGGCAACACCCGCCGGGTGCGGGTGCACCAGGCCCCGCCGCCACCCTGTCCCGCTACCCCGGCACCATCCGCCAACTCGCCGTCGCCGGCCTCGGCCACGACGAACCCACCATCCTCATCAGCAACGACCGCGACCTGGCGGTCAAACCCGTCATCGAGCACTACGCGAGGCGGATGAACATCGAACAGCGCCTCGCCGAAGCCATCCGCTCCTTCGGGCTCGACGCGCTGGCCGGCGCCGTGCCGCTCAACATCGACCTCGACGTCGTGCTCTCCGTGCTCGCGCACACCGTCTGCGCCGCGCTGCGCCGCCGGCTGCCCGGCTACGCCACCGCCACCCCCGACATCCTGCAACGCCGCTTCCTCAACACCGGCGGGACCATCCTCAACCAAGGCCAGGAGATCGTCGTCCAACTCGACCGACGCACCTACTCACCCGTGCTCCGCCAAGCCGACCTACCGCCCACCGTCACCATCCCCTGGTGGGGTGGCCGGCGCCTGCGCTACCACTACGCCTGACCCCGAACTGGGGGTCAATTCGCTTCGTGAAAATCGGCGCTAAGGGCAGAAAGCAGCGAACCCGCCATGGTGTGGCCCACTGATGTGCCCGACCAGGGCCGGGGTTTTGGCGCGGTCAATGCAGCACGAGGAACTGTGAGTCACTGGATCTGTATCCGGGACGGGAAGATTTCCAACTATCAAATCATCACTCCCACGACCTGGAACGCCTCGCCGCGCGACTCCGACGGCCGGCGCGGACACTGGGAGGAAAGCCTAATCGGGCTGTCCGTTCCAGATCCGGACAATCCTCTCCACCTTGGCCACATCGTTCGTTCTCACGATGCGTGTCTCGTGTGCACCACACACATGATCCGCAGCGGTCAACGCACAAATTTTCTTCCTTTTTGACATCGCGTGATCTGTCTCCCCAGACTGACGAGTCCGACTGCGAGCCCGATGCCGCACGGCACTGGCCCGCGACTCTCTCGGGCCCGGCACACCCTGAAAGGCATCGACGAGCAGTAGCTCCTATGTCATCCCTGAAAGGGCGGGGCTGTCAACACGTTAGCGACCAGTGGTTTTGCTGGCTTTCGGCCTCCGTGTAGGCAGCGCCGGGTCAGGACCGGGGTCAAGACGGCGCGCCCGCAGCGTAGCGAGGACGAACGGTCTTGACGCTGGGCCGGCCTGGTGCATGCTGTCGGCGGATGCCGGGGCGGCAGCGGAGGGATTGTGTGGTTGTGTGGATGACGACGCGCATAGATGTGCCTCCCTACAGTTCTCTGGAACGGACGGTGCCCACTGGCGACAGCTTCACCAACCGCACAGCTCGCATCCGTCGGACTATCAGGTACGGATCTAGCTTGGTGGATCGTTGGCGGCGTTCTCGGCCGCCTGCTTCGAACCGGTCGGGTGGTCGGTGTCGCGAGGGTCGGAACTCTCTGGTTCGGCGGTCTCGACCTGAGTGACGCCGGCTTTGTGCTCATCCCGCTCATCCGGCATCGACCCTTCGATCGGCTGGTCGACCAGGTCATGACCACCGAGCCCTACGCCACCGCGCGTCGAGTGTCCTGGGTCCTCGACAACGGCTCCTCCCACCGCGGACAGGCCAGCATCGACCGGCTCCAGCATCGCTGGCCGAAACTGCGCCTGATCCACCCGCCCGTGCACGCGTCTTGGCTCAATCAAGTGGAGATCTACTTCTCCGTCGTGCAACGTAAAGTCATCTCACCCAACGACTTCCACACCCTCGACGAGGTCGAGGCCCGACTGCTCGACTTCCAGCAGTACTACGAACAGATCGCCACACCGTTCGAATGGAAGTTCACCAAGACGATCTGAACGCCCTACTCGAGCGCATCGCCGCCCACGAAGACGCCGCCCTCACGCCCGCCGCATAACGGCCCCTACGAATACGTCACCGAAATTCCGTGCCAGACCACTAAGCGACTGACCCGACGGTCACGTTGGTCGCCGTAAGGCGGTCGGTTTCGTTTGCGGCCTTCGCGATTCCGAAGTCGGCCAGCAGAATCCGACGATCACCCATGCGCGGGTCGGTGATCAAGATATTCGCCGGTTCCACGTCGCGATGCAGCAAGTAGCGTTCGTGGGCATAGTCGAGCGCGTCAGCGATAGCAGACACAATCTCGAGCGCATCCTTCGGCGGCATCCCATGCGGGTATCGGTCGCGCATCAGTTGGGCGGCATCGGTGCCCTCGACGTAGTCCATCGCGATCCTCAGCTGACCCTCGTGCTCTCCTCTGTCTTGGACCGCGACAACGTGGGGATGCCATAGGGAGGCGGCGATGTCGGCTTCACGCGCGAAACGCTGGCGATACTCTGGGTCGGCGCTCACACTCTCAGGCAGGATCTTCAGCGCTTCCAGACGGGCCAACCGTGGATGCTGCGCGAGGTCTGCCCATTCCCCCCGTGCCCAGTAAGCGCGCGATGGTGTACCCAGCAAATACCGCACCGTCAGCAATGGGCATGCGCGAATCCTATAAAGCGCCGACGTGTACACACCCGCAAAAGCAGGTGCGATTCGGGAACTGGACAGGGGCGCTTTACCGCGATCAACGCCCGAGTTTCCGTATCGTGACCGCCATGGACGCACCTCCGCGCGACCGGCCCGACGGCGTCCCGGACCTGATCAGCCGTCGCCGGGTATTCCGGCTGGCCGGCACCGCTGGCTTGGCCGTCGCCACTGTCAGCGCCTGCTCGAAGGAGCCCGCGGCCGTCCCGAGTTCGTCTCCCACCCCGAGCCCCATTGCAACGGCCGGCCCCGACTCCAGCCCGACGGCGAGCCCGCCACCTGAGCCCATGACTTCGACCGCCCCCACGGCGAGCGCCGGTTCAGGTGTTCGGTTATGCCGGGATGCTTGGGGCGCCCGTCCTCCCCGCCCCGGCGGCACGCTCCACACTCTCAGCCGCATGACAATCCACCACACGGCCGCGGTCCTCGGCGACAACAGCAACGCGCCCGCTCGCCTCCGCCAGCACCAGCAGTACCACCAGGACTCGCAGGGGTGGACCGACATCGCCTATCACATATGCGTCGACCGCAACGGGAACATCTTCGAGCTGCGAAGCCCCGAGCTCGTGGGCGACACCGCGACGAGCTACGACCCAACCGGCCACTTCCTCGTCGTCTGCGAAGGGAACTTCGACGAAGAGGCGGTGACGGAGGAGCAACTCCAGGGAGCCGCCCTCGCGTTCGCCTGGGCCTCCCAACAATTTGGCATCGCGACCGAGACGCTGGCCGGCCACCGGGACGTCAGCCAGGACACCGCTTGCCCGGGCGCGAACCTCTATGCCCACGTCTCCTCAGGGGACCTCAAGCGCCGCATCGACGACCTGCTGGCCGCCGGCACCGTGGACCTCCAGAGCGTTTGTGGGCCCGAGGCGGCCGCAATCGTCGCGGACATCGAGGTAGGCCGCTGACCGGCGTGGCATTGGCGGCACATGTGTGGCCAACGTGCACAGTCGCGAGCCTCATGAGTTTCATACGGAATTCAACCGTTCCATGAGACGAGCAGCGCCGCGTGTCGTGAAACGCGGAAAGCGCTGCGAGGTACAAGGCGGCGTAGGAAATGAAACGCTCCGTGAGACAAAACAAGGTCCGCGATCACAGCGCGTCTCGTTTTAAGTGTCATACCGTCGACACTGAGACGTTGTTGATGGGGACGAGCAGGACTGCCGCTCACCGTAGCGCTGCGAGGGGGAAGCGTCACGAGATACCCACTTGCCCAGGCAATCTCATCGCTAGCCCACGGCCTGGTCCCTCACGACTGCGAGCAGGCGCAGTTTCTCCAGAGCCGAAGACCCAGCGGGCGGGGTGAGAACCACCAACTGCTGACCGTCCGTCGTCGCCAGCACTTCGCAGTCCAGCGTGATGGGACCGACCCTGGTAAGGAACGTCTTGCGCTGCATGCGCCGGGTGGCTACCTCGTGACGCGCCCACAGCTCGGCGAATTCGGGGCTGTGTTTCAGCAGGCCTTCGACGAGTTCACTCATGTCGGCATCGGTGCGCCGGCGGGCCCACGCCGCGCGCAAGTCTGCCACCATGATCCGGCTGTGCTCGTCCTGATCGTCTACGGGAGCCGTCTCGCGCGCGCTCGGATCTGTGAACCACTGCCAGGTGAGGCTGGCACCCAGCCCGGTCTCACCGGTGACACGGTCGCCCATTAGCAGCTTGGCCATCTCATTCTGCGCGAGCATGACGCCGGTGTCGGAGCAGACGAAGGCCGCTGCGTCGCGCATCTGGTCAAGGACGAACAACAGGGCGGGCCGCACGTGAACCGAACGCGTGCCGCGGTCGGGGACTGCGTGCCCGGCTAACCGGTAGAGGTGATCCGTCTCGTCCTCGGTCAGGCGCAATGCGCGGGCCAGCGCCCGCAACATCTGGGGCGACGGCTGTGCGCTTCGGGCCTGCTCCAGCCTGCCGTAGTAGTCCACCGACATCCCCGTCAGCTGCGCCACTTCTTCGCGTCGCAGGCCGGCGGTGCGACGGCGCACGCCCGCGGGCAGTCCTACATCCGCCGGTCTCACGGCTTCTCGGCGGCGCCGTAGGAACTCAGCCAGCGCATCACGGTCCATCCGACCATTGTCCGCTCAGCCGGGATGCGCAGGGAGGGACTCGCAGTCCCAGGTTCAACGCGTCGTGGTGGCCGCGCCTGTTCCGACGAAGACTGGCCTCATGCAAACCAAGAAACTCGGAACTCTGACCACTTCGGCCCTCGGCCTCGGTTGCATGGGCATGTCGGGGGCGTACGGCGACACCGACCGCGACGAGAGCATCGCCACCGTGCACGCCGCGCTCGACGCCGGAATCACCCTGCTGGACACCGGCGACTTCTACGGCATGGGACACAACGAACTGCTGCTCGCCGAGGCGCTGCGCTCCACCTCCCGCGAGGCCTACCAGCTCAGCGTGAAGTTCGGCGGCCAGCTCGGCCCCGACGGCTCCTGGGTCGGCTACGACGCCCGCCCGGCCGCGGTGAAAGCCGCCGCCGCGTATTCGCTGCAGCGGCTTGGCACCGACTACATCGACATCTACCGGCCGGCGCGCCTGGATCCCGCGGTGCCCATCGAAGACACCGTCGGGGCCATCGGTGAGCTTGTGGACGCGGGCTACGTGCGGCACATCGGGTTATCGGAGGTGGGATCGGAGACGATCCGTCGCGCTGCGGCAGTGCGGCCGATCAGCGACCTGCAGATCGAATACTCACTGGTCTCGCGCGGCATCGAGCGCGACATTCTCGACACCTGCCGCGAACTGGGGATCGGTGTGACCGCATACGGCGTGTTGTCCCGCGGACTGATCGGCGGACACTGGACGAAATCCAGTGGTGGACAGGGTGATTTCCGGTCGGCTAGCCCACGCTTCTCAGGCGGCAACCTGGACCGCAACCTGGCTCTGGTCGAGACGCTGCGAGGCGTCGCCGACGAGCTCGGGGTGTCGGTGGCCCAGGCGGCGATCGCCTGGGTGGCCTCCCGCGGAACCGACGTCGTGCCGCTGATCGGCGCGCGTACCCGAACGCGGTTGGACGAGGCGCTCGGGGCGGTCGATGTCGCATTGGACGACGAGCAGCTGGAGCGCATCGAGGCGGCTGTGCCGGTGGAACAAGTGGCCGGCGACCGCTACCCCGCCGCACACATGGCGGCCCTTGACTCCGAGCGTTGAGCACCGACGTGGTGCTGACCACACACCGATCACTGTTGGAAGGACAGCCATGACGCAGAAGCAACACCCCATCGGATCCGGCTTTACCGCGGCATCCACGGCCGACGAGGTTCTGCAGGGCATCGACCTCTCCGGCACCAATGTCGTCGTCACCGGCGGTCACGTCGGGCTCGGCCTGCAGACCACTCGCGCGCTCAGCAAGGCCGGCGCCTCCGTCACCGTCGGCTCACGCAACCCGGACCGCGCCGCCCCCGCGCTGGACGGCATCGAGCGCGTCGAGATCGCCCAGCTCGACCTCCTCGACCCGACCTCGATCGACGCCTTCGCCGCGCGGTACCTCAACTCCGGCCGCCCGCTTCACATCCTGATCAACAACGCCGGCATCATGGGCGGCGAACTGGTGCGGGACGCCCGCGGCTACGAATCGCAGTTCGCGACCAACCATCTCGGCCACTTCCAACTGACGCTGGGCTTGCTGCCCGCACTGCGCGCTGCTCGCGGCGCCCGAGTCGTCAACGTGTCATCCGGTGGTCACGCACTCTCCGACATCCGTTGGGACGACCCGCACTACACCACCGAGTACGACGGCATGCTCGCCTACGGCCAGTCCAAGACCGCCAACGTCTTGTTCGCCGTCGAGTTGGATCGGCGATGGGCCGACGAGGGAATCCGCGGCTACGCCGTGCATCCAGGCGTAGCCTTCGGCACAAACCTGGCACCCTGGCTGACCGAGGACGACCTGCGGGCCATGGGAATCCTCGACGATTCCGGTCGGCCGATCATCGACCCCGACCGCGAGCTGAAGACGCCGCAACAGGCGGCCAGCACCAGCGTGTTCGCGGCCACCAACCCCCTGCTCGCCGAGATCGGCGGTGTCTACCTGAAGGACAACGACATCGCAGCGCTCGATGACGCCCCATCGACCGTCGCCTTCGGTGCCGAGCCGTTAACCTTGCCCGGCGTCGCGCCGCACGCCGTCGACCCGGAGTCGGCGCAGCGACTCTGGGAACTGAGCGAGCGGCTGATCAAGGCGTAACGTCCGGCCGCGATCTCGGTGTGAAAGCTGCGGGAAATTTGGCGGCTTCGCCAGGTCCGATCGGTCGATTGACCATCCAAAGTGCGCCGTGTAGGAATTGAAGCGTTCCGTGAGACAGATCGCCCGGAATCGCCGTGAGACAACCGCCTAAGTGAGCAGCTCAGCGCCATCAGGCAATGACAAAGCGGGCGAGAACCAACATCCTTGTAGACGAGACGTCTTGTTGCGGATCGTCTGGTGGCCCGTCTCGGCGGGCTGAGGCGTTCGGTATGGCTGCCGATGTCGACGACCGCAACCGTCCCCGCTACCCCCGATCTCTGATCACCGCCGTGATCAGGCGCGGTAATGAGCGTGCACGCGACGTTGGAGCAGGAACAGGTCGATTCATGGTTCAACGTCAGCAATTTGCGTTCACGATCACCGGTGTTCCGCCCTCGAGCCAAGCCTTGTGAAGTTCGAGGATCTTGGTCCGGGTTGGTAAACCTTTGCGGTGAAACATGTTCTCTGCGTAGTCGAACGGGTGCGTGCTGCCGCAGAAGGCGTCATCGACGGCTTGGCGTTCGGCGTCGTTGTGCGGATCGCGAGCAATTCCGCTCAGCGTGTCTCGCCGGAAGCGCAGCGTCACTTTGGAGTTTGCCCGAATGTTCTTCAGCCACAGGGCATGCTCGCCGCCAATGGAAACAAGATAGGCCCTACCGCCGTCGCGGTATGCGCGGACGAAGGTTGCCCGCGGCTTTCCGGACTTGCGACCTGTCGTGGTCAAGGCGGCGACACCCGTCGGCATCCAAACCGCGAACCATAGTCGGTGTATTGCCCGTAGTGAGCGGGTGAGGATTCGCTTGGTGCGCACCGACGTGACGGCGCCTGCACGCGGGAATCGCTCCAGCTTGTAGAGGCCGTCGCGGTAGCGCAGTGACTCCGGGACGGTCACGGGCGTTTGCCGGTCCATTTGAAACCCTCAGAAGTCGATGCGCCGACCGTAACACGGCTCCGAGGGACGGATGAGGGCTGATGCGATAGCGGTAATCGCCTGTCGCGCCCACCCGAAACCCGGCAGGTTCAGGCCAACAGCGACGCTACGATGACCATCGGCAGCGACACCACAGCAGCGACGGACGTGGCCCCAGTCAGGGTCTTGAGGCTGCCTTTGGTGGACAGGCCAAGCAGAGTCTTGAACATCCAGAAGAAGTTGCTGTTGACCTGGAGCGCGAACATTGCACCCGACGCGATGGCGAGTCCGATGACGACCGGGGCCACACTGATGGAGCCGAGGATCGGTGCGATGATGCCGGCCGCGGTGATGGCGGCGACCGACACCGATCCGATCGCCAGGTGCAGCAGTGCCGCGATGAACCACGCCAGCAGGATGCTCACGACCACGGGTGCGCCTGCCTCAGCCTGGAAAAGGCCGGCAAGCACGCTGTCCAGGTCGGTCTCGCCGATCACGGCACCCAGCGAGCCGCCGACACCGGTGATCAGCAGGATCTCGCCAGTGGTGTGGAAGCCCTCGGCCATCGTGTCGCGGGTGCGGTTGATCCCTGCCGTGGCGCGAAACAGTAGGTAGGCGCCCACGAGGCCGACGAAGAGCGCGAGGTTCGCGTTGCCGAGGAACGCGATGAACGAGTTGGAGAAGTCCAAGAGTTCGGCGAAGGCGCCAAAGGCGATCAAGAACAAGGGCACCAGGATCGGTAGCAGCAACACCACCAGCGGCAGCGATCGGCCCGCCTCGGCCGCCTCGGCCTCGGCATCGGCATCGGCGGCAGCTATCTCGTGGGCCTCTTGCTCGATCATCGCCTCGTCGACGTCTTCGTCCGACTCCGGTTTCCACAAGCCGCCACGCAGTATTAGGCGCATGATGAGGCTGGTGATGATCGCCGTGAGCGGACCGATCACGATCCCGAAGAGCAGCCACCTGCCGAGAGGCACGCCGAGCAAACCGGCGATGGAGATCGCGGCCAGGCCGGGTATGACGAATACGTAGCCAGCGAAGATGCCGGCGCCGAGAGCAGAGGCCATGAGCGGAAGCCCGTTCCGGCTGATATACGGCGCAGCCGAGCGGGCCACTGGCGAGGCCAGCACCACCTGCACGTCGACATAGATCGACGGGAGGATCGTGGAATGCAATATGGAGAGCGCGTAGGGCAATCGGGTGGCGCCGACCGCGCGAACGAGCACATCCAGCAGCCTGTGAAACGCTCCAGCGGAGTGTAGAAAGGCTCCGATCAGTACACCGAACCCGATTAGCAGCCCGACTTCGGCCATGATCTCGCCGAAACCCACGGCGATTGCCTCAATCGTTCCGGCGAAGCCGACGCCGGAAGCCAAGCCGAGATAGAGCGAGGCAAGGAGCAGCGAGATGACCGGGTCGACTTTGAACCTGATGATCAGCCCGATGGCAAGAACGATCGCGATCGCGGTGTGGAGAGCAACCATCGGCGTCCTCCGTTCTGAGCTACGAGATGCGAGGACCACGATATCCGGTCGTGTCCTACCCTGCGGTGAAAAAGGATTCGGACTTAGGTTCCTCGAAGACCGGCAAGTCTGAAGGAAGGAGGAAAATCGGGTATTCGTAGCGGACATTCATTCACCTGCGCACGGCCATCAGGCAAACGTCCCTACGTCATCCACGTGATGCCACATCACCGTCTCGAAACCGACGAACGAGCAAGTGAACCAACAGCTTTGGTTCTCATCAAGGACCCAGAGCGCGACTGAACCAGCCACAGCACTGTTGCGCCGGCTCTACGGCATGACCAAGGGCGAAGCCGAAGTCGCCTTGCGCCTCACCCGCGGCGACAGCCTGAAAGAAATCTCGGACGAATTGTCAGTGTCATATCAGACGGTTCGTACCCACCTTCAACATGTATTCGATAAGACCGACACTCACCGCCAACCACAACTCGTCCGCCGCCTGCTCCGAACTAAGTCCATGAGATCGTCGACCGGGGACTTCGTAGGAAATGAAGCGTTCCGTGAGACAAAATTGAGCCGCGACAGCCGTGAGACACCTTGTGTAAGGCCCAGGTCAGCGCCGACCTGGAATGTCACCGAAGCGAGAACCTAATGGGAATCGATCAGCGCGGCGTTGACGGGGTTTGGGTCCCCGTCGAGGCAGGCTGATCACCGAGCCGCCGGCCGGTGAGCACTTTGAGAACCTGGAGTGAGGGTGGATTCCTAGGTGTAGATCGTGCCCCGGCCGGTTGGTGGGGTCGCCTGTAGCGCTGATGGGATGTCGTGCCGAGCTGAGCACTGATCCATTAGGTCGCCGCCGGGTGGCTTCCGGCTCGAAACATGGTGAGCGATAACAGGTTCAAGGAAGACGGTGATCGAGATCTTCATCGGCGACGACTGGGCTGAAGACCATCACGACGTGTATGTGATGAGCGAGACCGGCAAGCGGCTGGCGTCACGGCAGCTGCCCGAGGGACTGGCCGGCATCCGCGCGCTGCACGAGCTGATCGCGGCGCACGCTGAGGAACCCGACCAGGTGGTGATCGGCATCGAAACCGACCGTGGCCTGTGGGTGGCAGCGCTGAGTGCGGCCGGCTATCAGGTGTATGCGATCAACCCGTTGGCGGTGGCCCACTACCGCGACCGCCATCACGTCTCGGGCGCCAAATCCGATGCCAGCGATGCCAAGCTACTGGCCGATCTGGTGCGCACCGACCGGCACAACCACCGCCCGATCGCCGGCGATGGTACGGAGGCCGAAGCGATCAAAGTCCTCGCCCGGGCGCATCAGAACTTGATCTGGACGCGCACCCGGCACACCAACGCGCTGCGCAGCGCGCTGCGTGAGTATTACCCGGCGGCGCTGGCGGCCTTCGAGGAGCTGGCCGACCGCGACACGCTGGCGGTGCTGGGCCGGGCACCGACTCCCGAGCAGGGCGCCGGGCTGGGCCTGGCGGCGATCCGCTCGGCACTGAAAAAGGCTGGGCGCCAACGGTATATCGACGCCCGTGCCCGCGACATTCAGGCCGCGTTACGGACCGAGCAGCTGGCCGCAGCCGCGCCGGTCGCCGCGGCGTTCGCCGCCACCACCCGCGCCGCCGTGGGCCTCATCGCCGAGCTCAACCGTCAGATCGGTGCGCTCGAGGCCAGCCTGGCCGCCCATTTTGAGACACACCCGGACGCCGACATCTACCTCTCCCTGCCAGGACTCGGTGTGGTGCTCGGCGCCCGGGTGCTCGGTGAGTTCGGCGACGACCCGAACAGATACACCGACGCCAAGTCTCGCAAAAACTACGCCGGAACCTCACCGCTGACCATCGCGTCCGGCAAGAAACGCGCCGTGCTGGCCCGCCACGTGCGCAACCGCCGCCTCTACGACGCCATCGACCAATGGGCCTTCTGCGCCCTGTCCACCAGCCCCGGCGCCCGCGCGTTCTTCGACCAACACCGCGCCGCCAAACAAACCCACCACCAAGCCCTCCGCGCCCTGGGCAACCGCCTCGTGGGCATCCTGCACGGCTGCCTCCGCCACCACACCCGCTACAACGAACACACCGCCTGGGCACACCGCACCCCAGTCGCGGCTTGACAACTTACAACCCTGGGATGTCTACAAGCCTCAGTTCCGATTCCAAAATCCCAGTCCGGACTTCAAATGGTCTGCAAATTGGGCCCGAGTTGGGACATGTGACCCAGGAGAACGAGGACATACTGTTTCAAGAACGCTCATTCCCACGAAATGAAGCGGGTGCTCGACGCGGAGGAGCCCGGCTATGCGATGTGAACGCGTTGCCCTTGAGGCGCCCCGGAATCGCTTACTTGGCGTCACCGAGGCTGAGGTCGGCGACTTGGTCAAGTTCGCCGTAGCGGACGTCGGCGGTGAGCTGCGCGGTGTGGAGACGGCTCCACAGCTGTACCCGCGACTTGACCGCAGTTCTACGGATGGCTGACTTAGCGTTCCACCGGCGCCGAGCGGCGGATCGCCAACGTGAGGAGCACGGCGTGGATGCTCTGGTTCCGCGGCTTGACTTCGCCGCCCTTGCGCAGTCTGTTTACCTCAACCAGGCCGCCCTTGGCCTGATCCCCGCCCAATCGTTAGAGGTAATGCTGGAGCACCTCACCCAGACAGCCCAGCACGGCAATGTCCGACTGAGCGATGAAGAGGAGCTGCGGATTCTCGACGAACTCCGTGCCGCTGGCGCAAAACTGCTCGGCACGGAGCCTGGCGCAGTGGCCGTACTTGGAGGGGCCAGCGCGGGTCTAGTAACAGCGGCGGCTCTGGTGCCGGCTGGGGACGTCGTCCTGGTCGCGACGGATTTTCCCAGCGTCACGTACCCGTGGCTTGCCGGTTCGGCAAGTGAACGATCGGTGACGTGGGTCGAGGACAGAGCCAGTGTCAGCCTTACTGAATCCGTCGTTGACGCCATACGGCCGGGCGTCGCCGCTGTGTGCGTGAGCGCAGTGATGTATGGCACGGGCTCCCGGGTCGACTGCGCGGTACTCGCCGACAGCGCTCACGAGGTCGGTGCTCGACTGATTGTCGACGCTACTCAGCTGGCCGGCGCCGGCGCGGTCGAAATGGCCGATTGGGGCGCCGACTTCGTGGTCACCAGCGGATACAAATGGTTGTGCGGACACGGGGGAGTCGCGTTGTTCGCGGTCGGTGACGATCTGCTGGACTCGACCCCGCCGCATCCCGGTTGGATGGGGACTCCGAACCCGTTCGCCTTTGACGCTACTCGCTGCGAGCACGCCCCAGGAGCTCGCCGATTCGAGCAGTCAACTATTGCCTATGCGTCGGCGCTGGGGCTCTCTGAGTCGATCACCCGGCTGAACGGTCTCGGCTCGGGGACTATCGAGGCCCACGCGCGCCTCCTTGCGGCCGAGCTGGTCGAAGCTGTCCAGCCGCTTGGCTGGCATCCGTTCCGCAATCTCGACGACCCGTCCGCCAGCCCGCACATCATCGCGCTGCAGCATGCCGACCTTGACGCAACCGCTGTTCGGGCGGCGCTTCACCGAAATCACGGAATCGTGACTAGCGCACGGCTGAATGCGATCCGCGTCTCACTGCACGTCTACAACGACTCCGGTGACATCGAATCGCTGGTCGGCGCGCTAGCCACGATTCGTAAAGCGACAATGTGAACGAACGTGTGCGCGCCTACGGCGCAGTAGACCAGCTCAACCGCGGCATTTCGATCAGTACACCGGCGGCGCCGCACGTCATCGCGGCCCGAATCGCAACTGTCGCCGTGCATCTCCAGCTCGCGCCCAACCAAAGTTGACCGCGCTGGACACTAAGAGCGCACGTGCACGAGTGCGTGCACACCACCCGGCGCAGCGGCTCGGCGTGACGTTCGTCGGGCCGGGTGTCTCCGTACGACGTCGCGCTCTAGGACATACGGCGTGGGCCGATGCTATGTCGTAGAACGTCCGACCGCATCCGCGAGCCGCCGTGCCTCATTCTGAATGTCCAACGCCGCAAGGCAAGCACGCACTGCGTCGCCTTCCAAGGCGACCGGCGCACCGAAGACCGCCATGATTCCGTCGCCGGTGAACTTGTCCAGCGTGCCACCGTAGCGACGCACGCCTCGCCTCGGGAAGCCGCGTTTGCTAGTCGTGTGAGTCATATCATGTGCTCCCGCCGATCGTTGAAGTCTTCCCCGATTCGATGACTGCGCCGAGGACCACGCGGGCCCAGGTCAGAGCACGGTGGCGTTGGAGCGCTACAACTCGACGCCGAACAGCAGATCGTGCGCCGGGCGGTGCAGTGCATGGCGATCCTCGACGTTCCCACCCAAATTGGGCGCCAGAGGCTTTCACGCAGCGGTAACGCTGAAGGCACCGGGCCCGTCCGTGCGCATTCTATGGTTGCGCGTCATACGGCGCGGGGACCCAACTGAATCCGGTCTGTTCGGCACGAATATGGCCAAGACCAGGAAAGGAAAGATGCGCACCCCCGACGAGATGGCCTTGTTTCGCGGCATCGCCGAGTACTCGCAGCCTTGAAGCGATGGCTTCGTTTGGATCGACGTCGTAGTCGACGGTGATGGTGGGATCCCTGAACTGCACCTCGCCGGCATGCACGATGTCGCCCCACAGGGATAGGCGCTCGCCGCGACTCTCGATCATGTAACCCGTAAGCCCCGGTGTATGCCCGTATTCGGGAACGGTACGGACGCCTGGGAACAACTCGGTCCCGCCATCGAATGTCTGCAATTTTCCCGCTTCGACATAGGGGTCCACAGTTTGATGCGACTGCGCGATCGTCGTTTTGAGCTCCGGCGACGCGTTGGGGTCGACACCGGCGTTGAGCCAGTGGTCGGGATCGCGCTTATCGACATAGACCACCGCGTTCGGGAAGACGCGCTCACCGCCGATACTCAGGCCACCCGAATGGTCACCGTGGATGTGGGTGAGCAGAATGGTGTCGACGTCCTCCGGCCGGTAGCCGGCGGCACGCATATTGTCGACCAGCTTGCCCGACGTCGTTCCGAACAGCTCGCCGGCGCCGGTGTCGACCAGGATCCTGTTCGCGCCGGTATCGATCATGAAGCAATTGATCGAAAGCTCGACCGGAAGCGTTTCATGCGATGCGGCTAAGGCTTCCCGGACCTCGGCGGGGTCGCTCATGATGTCGGGCAGGTCGCGCGGCGCCGTACCATCCGACAAGACCGTGATCCGAAAATCGCCCAGCCGCAACCGGTAGAAGCCGGGTGCCTGCTGCGCCGTCCAGCCACTCGCATCGTCAGCGTGATCCGGCGGCCCAGCGGGGGCGCATGCCGGCTGAGTCGCCGCGATGATTGCAGCAGTCCCCGCAACGCTCACGCCAATGAATTGTCGCCGTGTGACTTCCATGGCCCACCTTCCTTACCGGTGCCCGTAACTGCGTTCACGTCGCGGGATCATGCACATGAACGCGGAAGCGTAGATCACCGTAAGCCTGATCACCAGACACATTCGCGATATCGGGCGGAACGGCAAAGTCACTCTGAACAGGTGCCGGGCGAGGGCGGCGTCGCCGGTGACGGTGTTGCGCACCCAATCACGGATGGAGTCGGTCTCACGGCACTGGGAAGGCTTCGACGGTCGGCAGCAGATTCGCGATGGCTCTGCCATCTTCCTGTGTCGGCAGCATTCATGGCTGCAACGCAAGCTGCATCAGTGCTGGCGGACAACTTGACAGCTCTTTAATAGAACCAACCCGATGAAGGCCATTGATTCCTGACAGCCCCAGTTGTTGGGTAGCGGCCAGATCTTATAGCCGTCATCGGGAACCGGCATAGAGCGTCGCTATCATCCGCGGGCCTTAACGCGGTTCTTGTGTACAGAGGTAAACAGCCGCACTCCCACGAAAGGGAGTCAGAGCGCCAGCACCGGTCTCGGTGCACAAGCAAGGAGTTCGATCATGAAGTTCACCTCGGGCATTGGGACCACTTCCCTTCTGGCGGGTGTTGCAGCGGTGATCGCCATCGCTGCAACGCCGTCAGCGACGGCCGACACGGCTGACGGTGGCACCGTGGCCCTCCCGCCGGGGGGACCCGTCGCCATCTACCCACAGAACCAGATCACCAGTGGAGCCAATCTGTACACGCCCTTCGGCACCGACCCGGAAGTGCCGTATGGCGCCTCGACACGTTGACGACTCAAGGTCCAGGGTGAAGCGGTCGGCACCATATGTGTCGATCCTGGCGCGACTTCTGATCCTCGTCGTCACGATCGCGGTCGGAATCGCATTGGCTTTCAACATGTTGGCCCATCCCAGCGGTGGCCCACCGCGGTGCATCGAATGTCCTGATGGGCTCTCGCCGTCGATCGGTGGAGTCGGTCAATCGGCCGTATCACGTTGAGCGGACGTTTCCAACGGTTGCGGCATGGACTACGGTCCCGGGTAGGAAGTCGATTCCACTAAGCCCGCGTTTGCGCTAAGCCACAGCCCGCGGCGTAGTCCAACAGTTGGGCAATAGGGCGTGCGTCGTCGATGTCGGTTTCGGCGAAACCGTTCCGAGGGCCAACTTCTACGCCAACGGATACACCGGGCTGGCCCGGATGTAGTGGATCTGGACCACGGCTACTTGCTGGCCCGACCTTCGTCGGGCCGCCCGTGGCTGACCCTCTTTCACGACTGGCTATTTAGAATCTGCTGGCCGGCCGATCTCTCATCGCACGTACACGGTGGCGCGCTAAGCGCGCGCCAGTCGGCAGCGTGTTGTGGTGGGGAATTATTAGGCGCGGCCGTTCACCGGCGTGCAGTTCACGGCGTCGAGGCGGCTGGAACCGGTCGGATGCGTCGCTGACTCGGGCGTGCTGCGGCGTTGGCGGCGTCAGCGAGCAGCGCGCGCAGTTGCCGGCGCCCGCGGTGAAGCCTGGACATGACTGTTCCGTGGGGTATGTCGACGAGTTTCGCGATCTCGTCGTAGCGGAGGCCTTCCACGTCTGCGTAATACACCGGCACTCGGAACTTTTCGGGCAGTGCGCACATCGCTGTCTGAATCTCGCTGTCTGGCAACTTTTCCAGTGCCTCGTCTTCGGCGGAGCGCGATCCTGTCGACGCGTGACGGGCGGCGCCTGCCAACAGTGCGTCGGTGACATGCTCGGTCGGGAAGCACACAGGCGATCGCCGGTTCTTGCGATACGCGTTGATGTAGGTGTTCATCATAATCCGATACAGCCACGCGTTGAGGTTGCTGCCTTGCTCAAACGAACCGAAATTTGAGTATGCCTTCACCATGGTCTCCTGCACGAGATCCTCGGCATCGTCGCGATTGCGAGTGATGCGCACAGCGTGGCGGTGGAGCGCCTCGAGCAGTGGGATCACGTCACGTTGAAACCGTGCGCTCAATTCCGCATTAGTCGCGCGTGTCTTCCGCGCGCCGGGATCGGTTGCTGGCGTGTGTGATTCGGCTGTCACTGTGTCGTTCGTTCTCATCGGAGGACTTCCTTGGGTCAAGACGTTGTGCGTTACCACACCATCCAACGCGCGGAGCCGGCTACTTTGAAGCCGGTGCCCAGACCAATAGCAAACAACGGCTACAGGCAATTCTTTTGTCCGATCGCGGCATCGGTTTCCTGGCACTAAGCCGCTATCGGTCCGGCTTATGGGCGTCATCGTGAATTGGCATGTTCGATCGCGTTCATCGCCCGCATAATCCACGTTGTTGTGCTCAGCGGCGAATGGCCGCGCTCCTACACAGGAGGTATCACAAATGAGAGGCTTCGGTCGCTGACTTATGGTGACCCGGCACGGGTTGTGGGGTGACGGGCGAACCGCGTGATACCAAGCTCCGCAACGAAATAACTACCTAGAGGAAAGGAAAACCACATGAGCATTCACGAAAACGAGTCGAAGGTCGGCAGGATCGTGAAGACCTCCACGATCGATGCCATCGCGAGCTTTCTGGGCAGATACGGTCTCGTGCGTCGTCATCGGCTGGATCGGCGCGCTGAAGTTCGCCAATTACGAGGCGCACCAAATTCAGCCGCTGGTGGCCAATAGTCCGTTCATGGGGTGGCTCTACGACATCTTCCCCGTGTACACGTTCTCGGCGCTGTTAGGTGTCTTTGAGCTCACCGCCGCGGTGTTGCTGGCGATCAAGCCGGTGGCCCCGAAGCTCTCCATAGCGGGCAGCGTGATGGCCATCGTGCTCTTCGTGGCCACCATCAGTTTCCTGTTCAGCACTCCGGGTGTTAGCGAAGCGGCCGGCGGCGGCTTCCCGGCTCTGTCGCTCACCGGCGAATTCTTGCTCAAAGACGTGCCACTACTGGGCCTGTCATTTTGGACACTGGCCGACTCCATCCGCGCCGCCAGGCTTGGCTCCACCAAAGAGTGACCTGTCTTTCGTGCCGGTCGGGCACACCGCTGGTGGTGTTGCCCGGCCGGCGCTCTGTTGAATCGTATAGTGTCACAAATTGATAGGAACATGTAGCGGAGCACCGCACATCCGGTTCCCGACGTCTTGGTCTCGGCGCGATACCTCCACGCATGCAACGACGACTAGGCTCGCGGCGATTCACCTGAACTGTGATCTGAACCAACGATGAATTCGCGCAACTGAATTCGGGAGTTTATGCCCAGTTTCATGTACGCATTGCGCAGATGGGTTTTGACGGTGTGGGGCGAGAGGTGCAGCTTCTGGGCGACGGTGTGGTTGGTTTTGCCTTCGGCGACGAGATGGACCACCTTCAGCTCGGATTCGGTAAGGCTGTCCCAGCCGGTTTTCGCACGTTGATGGGTAACCATGCGCCGTTCCACTCCGAAGCGGCGAAGCAGTCGGCTAACCCGGTGTACATCCGCAACAGCACCACAATCGGTGTAGACGTCGAATGCGGCGTTCAGTTGTTCGAGCGCCTCGGCGGTGCGCTTCCTGCGGCCCAGTTCCCGGCCGGCGTCCTCAGCAGCGCAGGCGTACAGGAGCGGGCGCGACGAGGCCCGGAGCGACTTCGTCGCCGTCGTAAGCGCATCGATATCACGCTCGAGTATCCCGCGAGCGTGCTGAGCAACCGCCGTGAACAGCGTCACGCGAGGCCTTTCCCGCTCAAGCACATCGGTGGCCTGAAGCACGCCGGCTCGCAGACCATGATCACCGGCCGCAGCTGCTACTCGTGCGGTCAATATGATCTGGTCGAGGACGGCCGGCCAGAGCGGCGTGAGCAGCAGCGTGACGTCGTCGCCGAGCCAGCGCACCGCTTCTTCGACGTCATCGCGTTGCCAAGCGGCCTGCGCGAGCACCCCCGCGGCCCCTCGACGCACGGCGGGTGATGCTTTCGAATAGGCATCGCGCGCCACGATCAACGCGTCATTCAATAGCATTCGGTCCTCAGCGCGTGCTGCCACCTCAGCCAAAGTGAATAAGCCGAATCCTCCGTTCACGCCCGTCCACGTCATGCGATCCCGTTCTGGTAGGGATTCGATGGCGGCGCGCGCCGCGGATAACCGGCCAGCGGCGAGGTGGACCATTCCCTCGTAGTGCGTCCAGACCTGAAGCGCCATGCCGTTGCGCTCGCTGCGGGAGATTCGGATGCCGTCGGCGGTTATCGTCGCGGCGTCTTGCAGCTCACCCACCACGGCAAGCAGATTTGCGCGATGGTAGCCCGCGACCTGATGAGCGGCGGTTACGTTGCCGGCGTGCGTCAGTGTGTCGAGTTTCTCGACGCGCGCTAAAGCCCGCTGACAGTACCCTTCCGCACAATCGAGGCCAGCCAGGGAAATCTCGGACATGATCCTGCATTCCAGATCATCAGTCGCTTCGGCGGCGGCTGCCGCTTCGTCGGCCGCGGACCGGTCTTGGCTCGCTTGGCCATGCATCATCAAGTTGTAGGCAAGCCATGCTTGGTGGCGCGCCCGGACAACATCGCTGACATGTGGTAGCCGAAGTGCGCGCCGGTTCTCCTCGATGCGTCTCTGTGTCGGGCCGCTGGCTATCGTGGACAGGCTGAGGCGAATCTCGGCCTCTTGCTCCGGCGAGAGCGCGCCTGACAGCGCGGCGCCGGCCAAGCGCCGTGCTTGGTCGTACTCCATCGCCCGGTTCAGCAGGACGACTGCTTCTGCCACAAGCTGTCCTCGTTGAGGATCTTGGGTGGGCAGAAGCTCCAGCGCGCGTTTGCTCAGATCGGCGGCAGCGCACGGATCGGAGGCAGCCACAGAAAGCGCAGCCTCGCGCAGTGCGGCGATCGCGATCTGGTCACCGACGTCCGCGCTGTACGCGAGCTGGGTTGCGACCTCCTCCGGCGCAGCGCCAGCGTCGAGCATGATTGTCGCCGATTGGCGTTCCATCGCTCGACGTAGCGAAGCGGGCAATGTCTGTCGTGTCGCTTCCCGCAACAAATCGTGGCGAAATCTCAGCCGATCACCGTCTTCGGCGAGCACGTCGGCACTGATCGCCTCCTCGATTGACGCTATGAGCGCGGTCGGAGCGCTTTGCAGCATCGCGGCCAGCAGTCCCGCCGAAAACCGGTCCGGCACAACTGAAGCCACTTGCACGAGGCGGCGCGCATCGTCGGAAAGCCGGTCCAACCGCTGCTTCATGCCGATGCTGAGCCGTTGAGGTAGGTCGTTGCCAGTCGCCACCGCGCGCCCGCCACCGATCTGGATCCGCTGCTCTTCGTCAAGCCCGCGCAGTAGCTCCATCAAGAGAAACGGATTGCCGTGCGCCTTGTCCGCCAACGTCAGCAGCGAGGTATCTGGGCTCGCCCTCGTCACATCCTGAACGATGTCGGCAACGCCCGTCGGCGCCACAGGCTGCAACCGAAGGACTTTGGCACCGGCGCGCTCGAGTGCCGTCACTGTCTCGTTAACGGCCGGGCCACCGGTACCCGGTCTAGCGGTAAGCACCCACAGCACCGGTGATTCGGCAAGGCCGGCTGTAAGTGACCGCAGCGCCATGAGCGTGCCGTTATCGGCCCAGTGGATGTCCTCAAGATGAATCGCGTGCGGCTGCTGCGAGGCCGCGGCCGCGATTGCTGCGCGCAGTTCGTGGATTACCCAATAGCGTAGATCTGCGCGAGTTCCCGAGCGACGCAAGGCTTCCGCGTCGCCTACGGCAGGCTCTGCGTGCAGCGTCGCGGTGAACAGCGGCGCAAACGGCATCATGCGTTGGTACTCGAAGGCCTCGCCGAAGAGCGGCCGTACGCCGGTTTTCTGGGCCAGCGCCATTGCCTCGGTCAACAAGCGGGTCTTCCCGATGCCGGGTGGTCCCTCGATGATGAGCACGCCGCCGCGTCCCTGTGCTACCGCTAAGACCGAATCAGCGATCTGTTTGAGCTCGGGCTCGCGGCCGCGAACCGGCGGCGTCCTCGGCCGCCGCCCGTCGATTGGCCTTGAAGCTTCCCCGTTCACATTTCCGTACCGCTCCCGCTTGGTGCATGCGAGCGCACCGTGCCTCTGCATATTAGACGTTGCCGCCCCTATCGAAATTCCTCTGCGCGCCTGATCAAAGTCATTGGCTCAACGGATCGGGTATGTGGGCCATAAGCGACCGGTTGCGTCGCCCAGGAGACGCCGGCCACACTGAGCGCTGATGCGCTGAAGTGGCACAACCTGCGGCGTGCCGCCCACTGGACCGACGCCTTAGAGACAGGTTCGACCAGGTCAGAACGTTAGTCATCCCCCGGCGCTGCACTAAATATCACCCGTCGAGCGATGGTGTCACCTGTGCCCGCCTGCCAACGTGGTGGTTATCGGGTTCTCGATCGGTGCGACCGGCCGAGGCTCAGCAACGACGATGCGCCGCTGAAGCTAGCGGGCAAAAGGGAGAGACAACATGCTGCAGACAGCGTGGGGAATGTTGGTGATGCTGCCGGTGATATTCGGTGCAGCTGGATACGTGCTGGTATTACGATGACCGCGAGTTCGCCCGGGCCGATCGATGGCCACATGATGCAGGTGTCGCGGCTGGACAGTGCCCGCATGGCGGGTAACTCCCACAAGGCGCGTCCGCTCAAGCCGGTTCCACACAGCGGATCTACGCCGGCCGGCACGGTGCGTAGCCCAAGCCGAATGAGACTGGTCGAACCGGCACCCGCGGCAGTGGAGCCGGCCGCCTCGCAGGCGCGCAGCTATCACCACCTCACGCCGGCAAAACTGGAGGCGTTTGTGGTGGTCGCGGAGGAAGGCGGGTTCTCGGCAGCCGGCCGTCGGCTGCACATCAGCCAGCCGGCCTTGTCGCAGACGATCAACGCTCTCGAGCGTCAGGTCGGCGTCGATCTTTTCGTGCGTAGTAGCACGGGAGTGCAAACCACCCAGGCGGGGCGGGCGCTGCTGGATGAGGCCCGAGCGATCCTGGCCCGCCACGATCAGCTAATCGGCGCCATGGCGGCGTATGCGGCCGAGGGGGGTGGTGTCATCCGGCTCGCAATCCCCCTCGAACTTGCGCCTGATGTGCTGCGCGCCCTTGCCAAGTTCACCGCGGATCATCCTCAAACGCGGGTCGAGCCCCGCCACCTCTCAATGGCCGAGCAGCTGGCCGCGCTGCGCAGCGGTCAACTCGAGGTGAGCTTCATGCGCGAAAAGCCCCCTGGACCGGAGTTCGACACCATGCTGATTGCCCGGGAGAATCTGGGCGTGCTTCTCGCCGAGGAGCTGGCCGCGCGGCTCGCCGGACCCGAGGGCATCGGGCTCGACGCCCTCGCCGGGCTGGACTGGGTCGGCTTCCCGCGCTCGAACAGCCCCGCTTGGTACGACGAGCTGGCGGCTATCCTTCGCACCCACGGCATCGACGCGGGAACTGCAGACAGCGGCGACCAGTTTCCGATCCCCTCGGTCATGTTCACCGCGGTGACCTCAGGCCACGCCTTCGCGCTCGCCCCACCGCTGTGGGCCCATCCCATCCCGCACACCGTGGTGTGGACGCCGCTTGCCGACGATCCGGTCGTGCGGCGCACCTGGGCGGTTTGGCAAGCAAGTTCGCGCCGCCGCGACGTCGCCCAGCTGATCACAACATTCGAGCAGCTGGACACTGCGTAAAAGGTCAAGCACACCCGGGAAGGTCGTGGTGCGCCACGGATTTCGTCCGCGCGACAGTCGGGCTCACGACGGTACACGCGTGGATGAATTCGTCGCTGAGCACCGACGGAACCTCGATCTCCCACCGGCACTCGCATAGGCGCTGCTGGCACTCAGCCCGTTGACATCAGCGGGGCCCCCTTACCTGTTGTACGGATTACCGTTCTGCACAGGGCAATACGTCACAAGGCCAGAAGGGGCCGGACGGGGGTGAATCCTGCACTGACGGCATTTTACCACATCCGAGTGAGCAGACCGCTGTCGGTCCGCGGCGAAAAGCACGGCGGGACTGAGGCGCACCCGATCCGGATGCCCCTCACGTCGCACCGCCTGGTCGCGCTGCACGCTATGGCGTATGCGCCGGGCAGGACACGTCGACGTAAACGGTCGTGAACCGCGACGGGGCCGGTGTGGACGGTGTCGGATGCACGGCGGTGACGGTGCACTCCGACAGGCCATTAGGGACAGCTCCGTTGATTTGCACGTTGTAGCCCTCGGCCTCGAGCGTCTTGACGGTGTCGGCGGCGTTTGACCCCCCGGTGGGGGCCGCCGCAGCCGCATCCGCCAGACCCAGGGCGGTTGCCGCCAGGATGGCTACGGTGGCAATTGTGATGGCGAATTTCTTCATGATCGAACTCCGTGTTCGGGCGCGAGCGTGGTGCTCGTCGGTGACTCCTTTGACGAGGAGTGCGGCTGTTCACCGCTGAACACAAGAACGCCCGGTAAGGCCGGGAGTAACAGCTAGGCTCTGTCCCAATTTCTGATAGCAGCCATAAGTGCGATGACGCCGGTCAACCGGAAGCGCAAATAACGTCGGGCTGCACCGATTTTCGTGAATCACTACGGCGAATCGTCGCGCACCCGCGCGCAAGATCGGCGTGGGGCAGCCTTACTGACTCCAAGCTCAAGGTCCTTTATCTGATCGCGGAGGGCGCGACCAACCGCTCCGTCGCGCATCAGCCGCAGCTGAGCACGCCGGTGAACTCCTCGCGGTGTTCGCGGACGAACTCGGTGAAGGTGGCCGGCCGGTGGCCCAGAGCGGCGGCCAGTGCATCGGGGTCGGCCGATACCAGCGGTGCTTTGCCGGCGGCGAAACCGGCGCCGACGATCGAGATGTACGGAGCCATGGCGGTATTGACGGGTCCATCGTCGTTGGCGTGCGACTCGATGATCCCGCGCCACCGCTGGTGCGAGATGGACCGGTACTGGATCTTCTGGCCGGTCTCCGCGGAAATGATCTCGGCGATCTCGGCGTGACTGAGCGCCTCGGCTCCTCCCGGGTAGCTCAGCGCCGGGGTCGACGGTGGCGGTTGCAAGAGGTGGTGGACCGCGAGTTCGGCGGCATCTCGTCCGCCGATCCACGGCACTTTCGCCGAGCCAAAACTGTTGGCGATAATGCCGTCGTCACGGATCGACTCGGCGTGAAGAATCAACACGTTCTCGTGAAACAATGCCGCCACCCGCAGGATCGTCGGGTTCAGGCCCGCCCAGGCGAAGATCTCCTCGGCGACGGCCCGGTCGCGCCCCAGCTTACTGGGGTGACTGTGTGACGACGTGGCCATCGACATCACGACCACGTGCGGCCGCTGACCGGACTCCACCAGCACGGAGGCCAGGTTCGCGGCGGCCGGGATAACGCCCGCGGCGATCGGATACGTGAAGTACACCGCTGACAGTGGCGCTTCGCCCTGGACGGCGGCCGACAGCGTGCTGCGGTCATGTAGGTCGCCAACCACCGGTTCGGCACCCCGCTGGCGCAGCGCATCGACCCGCTTACCATCGGTTCGTGTGAGCACGCGAACATCGCGGCCCTGACTGATCAGTCGATCGACCACGATCGCGCCGGTGTTGCCATGCTTGCCGGTGGCGCCGATCACCAGAATCTTGGGTTGCATCATGCTCCTGTTCTTTGGAATGTGTTACCTGGAAGCATCATTCGTGCCGAAAATGATGAGCGTGCTTGAGGCGGTCGCTACCAACGCGCCGGAGGAGTCAGTAACGACCCCTTCGGTAAAGCCGACCCGCCGCCCGGCCTTGACGACCGTGCCGGTCGCCGTCAGCAAGCCGCTCGAAAGCCGAACGGCCCTAAGGTAGTTGACCTTGATCTCGACGGACGTGTAGCCCTTGCCGGCGGGCAGTGTGCTGTGCAAGGCGCAGCCGGCCACGGAGTCCAGCAGCGTGCAGACAAGACCGCCGTGGACGACCCCGATGGGGTTGTAAGCCGACTCGTCAAGCTCACACGCGAATACCACCCGGCCAGGTTCGACAGCGAGGAAGTCAAATCGCATTACCTGACCCATGGGCGGTGGTGGGAGTCGTCGGTCGACGATGGCCTGCAGGTACTCCAGCCCGGACATCGATGCACCGAGCGCGGCGGTTGGCGCGGGATCATGCCATGTGATGACTCGAGATCGCTGTGCTCCCCAGCCTTCTCGCAGAGCATCGCGGGGCGGAACCGTCACGGTGAACTCCTTGGTCATAAGTAGAGGGCCTGGGCACCGTTCAGTGTGTCGGTGTCGCTGTGGCCGACCTCGACCATGATCAAGTCATGCCCTTCCAAGGGGATGCGGTTCCCCGCCGGGGTGACCGCCGTGACGACCGTCGGCGGGATCTGGCCGGGAAAGAATTTGTCCCAGAAGACTTCTCTGATCGCCACGTTGTGGTGCATCTGCTTGATGGTGCCGACGGTGCCGATGACTTGCGCGCCGAAGCGCTCGGCAAGCATGCTGGCAGTGAACCAGTGGTCGCCGTGGCAGTGGGTGGCCACGATGTGGGTGAGGATCTTGCCGCCAGCCGCTATCCAGTCGCCGACCGCGTTCGCCTGGGCAGTAGTAAGAACGTGTTTGGAAAGCGGCGGCGCGCCTGCGTGACTGATGTGACTCATGTGGTCAATGTGATTGTTCGTGTGTGCGTGCGAACCGAAGTCGTATCCGTCGGACCTGACCGATGCGCAGTGGAAACTGATTGCGCCGATGGTGGAGCCCCGCCCGGGCGGGCGCCCGGCGACCCATCCGCGCCGTCGGATCGTGGACGCGATCTTGTATCTGAACCGAACGGGCTGCTCGTGGCGCCAACTGCCGCATGACTTTCCGCCGTGGGAGACGGTGTATTGGTACTTCAAGACCTGGAACGACGATGGTGTCACCGACCGCATCCACGACGCCCTGCGGGCGGCGGTGCGCGATGCCGCAGGGCGTGACCCGATGGCCAGCGCCGGGATCGTGGACGCCCAGTCGGTCAAGGGCGCCGACACCGTCGGCGCCGGCAGCCGCGGATATGACGCCGGCAAGAAGGTCAATGGGCGTTATCTCGAGCTCGGATTGCGGCGTCCGTGACGTGCATGACGGATGTTGGAAATCCCGGATTGAGCGTCGTGGATGGGATTACCTTCTGCTGTCCATTACGGAGCTGCAGGAGGTTCGATGCGGGTGCAACGTGTTGTCATGCCGGAGACCGAGTTCGAGTCTTGGACGGTGCTCGGTGACGATCAGTTGCCGGTCGAGCCGGTGGAGCGGTTTCTGGCGTATTTGGCGTCGATCGAGAAGTCGCCCAACACGATCAAGGCCTATGCCCACGATCTGAAGGACTGGTTCACCTACCTCGCTGCTCACCGGCGTGACTGGCGGACCGCGACGCTGGAGGACGTTGCCGGGTTCGTGGCCTGGTTGCGGTTGCCGCCGAAAGTCCGCGACGGCAAGGTCGTGGTGTTGCCTACCGTGGAGCATCACTGTTCGGTCGCCAGCGTGAACCGCAAGCTCGCTGCGCTGACGTCCTTCTGTGGATTCCATGCCCGGCACGGCGTCGAGTTGGCGGGGCTGTTGGTCACCATGCAGCCGGCGAACCGGCGCGGCGGGGCGGCGACGGCCTACAAGCCCTTCCTGCATCATGTCACCAAGACCAAGCCCGAGCAGCGCCGCGCGATCACACTCAAGACGCCAAGAAATAGGCCGAAAGTACTTACGGCGCAACAGGTTCAGACGATTCTCGACGCCTGCGATCATCTGCGGGATCGGCTGCTGTTTGCCCTGCTGCTCGACACCGGCGTGAGGATCGGCGAAGCACTCGGGTTGCGTCATGAGGATCTCGACATCGCCGAGCGGACGGTCACGGTGCGGCCGCGCTCGAACGACAACCGGGCCCGAGCCAAGGCCGGTGTGTGCCGGACGGTCCCGACCAGTCCGGAGCTGATGCGCTTGTATGTCGACTACCTCAACGGCGAGTACGGTGCGTTGGACTCCGACTACGTGTTCGTCAACCTGTGGTCCGAGCCGAAGGGGCGTCCGTGGGCGTATCCCGCGGTCTACGACCTGGTGGGGCGGTTGCGCGAGCGGACCGGGATCGACTTCGGACCCCACCAGTACCGTCACACCTACGCCACCTGGCTGCTGCGGCGCGGCGCCGGGATGGAAAGCGTGAAGGAGCTTCTGGGACACGCCTCGATCAGCACGACGTTGGACACGTATGGCCACCTGACCGTCGAAGACGCCCGTCGCACGCTCGAAGCGGCGGGCTGGTACTCGGGGCGGGAGGTGCGGCTGTGAACGCCGTGGTCGACCCTGCCGGTAGCCGGTCGGGGCTGTTGCTGGAGAAGCTGATGGCGGCGGTCCGGCCGGAGTTCCGGATGCCGATCTATGTTCCCGCCCCGGGCGACCCCGCTCTGGGCGGGGCCGAATGCGCGGTGGGCGGCTGCGACCGCATGGCATCAACCCAGCGGGGGCTGTGCAACGCGCACGCCATTCGGTGGCGCAAGCGGGGCCGACCCGAGATGGTCGAGTTCCTCGCCGATCCAGGGCCCGTTGTGCGGGGCCGCAACCAGTTGCCGCAGTGCACCGTGCCCGGCTGCGGCTACGGCGTCAACGGCAAGGGGTTGTGCAGCAGGCATCACGACCGGTGGGCGCGTGCGGGCAGGCCCGACATCGGCAGCTGGATCGTCGGCGCGGCGAGCGTCGGCACCTCACGCACCGAATGCCGGATGCCGTTCTGCGCCTTATGGATCGAGAACGCCACGAGGGTCTTCTGCAAGAACCACGACTACCGCTGGCGCATGGCGGGCTGCCCCGACCCCGACGAGTACGCGGCCGACTGCCGGCGCATCGGCACCGCGCACATCGATCTACGCGGAATCAGCCCTCAACTGGCCCTGGAGTTCCAGTACGCGTTGCAATGCCGCCACGACGAGCGGTCCCGGACCACCCCGCCGCAGGCGGTGCGGGATGCGATCCGGCAAGTCCAGCAGGCCGGGGTCGGCTCGCTGCTCGACTACACCGAGCAGCAGTGGCGTCAGGCGGCTCGCTCGCGGCTGCGTCAACCCGGGCTGTTCATCATCGATGCCCGCGATGCCGTCGAGACGCTGCGCGATGGAACCGGGTGGGAGGCCGAGTACCCGCGTGATGTCTGGCGGCTGCACAAACTGCCTGGCATCACCACCGGTCACGGCCAGGCTTGTCCCCGCCGCAGGCTGCGGTTCGACCGGGTCACCCAACTTTGGCTCCGGCAGCTCGGCAAACGCTGGCTGCGGCTGCGGCTGGCGTCCGGGTTGGGCGTCGCCTCGGCATGCTCGAACGTCGATGCGTTGATCCGCTTCAGCGAGTTCCTGACCCTCGCCGGAGTCGACCGGCTCGCCGAGATCGACCGGCCAATGCTGGAGCGCTACCTGGCGTGGGTGAACACCCTGCCGGGTGGGCGGGGAGCGAAGACGAGCCGGATCAGCGGAATCGCGCTGCTGCTCCAGACGATCCGCCACCACGGCTGGGACGACACCCTGCCCGCCACCGCGGTCCTGCTGCCCGGCGACTGCCCACCGCCGACCCGAGAGGTCGTAACACGCAAGCTCGCCGAGCACGTCATGGCGCAAGTCGAATCCGCCGCAAACCTCGACCGATGGGAGGACCCGGCCTGCCGCTTGATCACTGTGATCCTCGTCCGGTGCGGGCTGCGGATCTCCAGCGCCCGCACCCTCGCATTCGACTGCCTGCTCCACGACGCTCAAGGAGCCCCCTACCTGCGCTACATCAACACCAAGATGCGGCGCGAGGCCGCGGTCCCGATCGACGAGGAACTCGAAACCGAAATCCGCTCCCAGCAACGCCGGGTGCTGCAACGCTGGCCCGACGGCAGCCCGCATCTGTTCCCCCGACCACACGCCAACCCCGTGGGTGCCGCGCCGCTCGGCGACAGCACCTACCGGCGTCGGCTCGGCCGGTGGCTGCGGTCGTGCCAGGTGCACGACGAACACGGTCGTCCGGTCCACCTGACCCCGCACCAATGGCGGCACACCTTCGCCTGCCGGCTGATCAACCGCGACGTCCCACAAGAAGTGGTGAGAGTCCTCCTCGATCACGAATCAAGCCGCATGACAGCACATTACGCGAAAATCACCGACCAGACGGTCCGCCGCCGCTGGGAGGCCGCGACCAAGGTCAACATCAACGGTGAGCGCGTCACACTCGACCCGAACGGTCCACTCGGACAAGCACAATGGGCCAAGACCCGATACGGAATCGCCACCCAGACCCTACCCAACGGCTACTGCGGCCTGCCGCTGCAGCGGTCCTGCCCACACGCCAACGCTTGTCTGACTTGCCCGGTCTTTCTCACCGGGCCCGAGTTCCTCCCCGAACTTCGCCAACAACGCACCCGCACGCTCACGCTCATCGACGTCTCCCGCGGCAACGGACAGTCCCGCATGGTGGAGATGAACCAACGGGTACTCGCCAACCTCGACCGCATGATCGGCGAAATCGAAACCGACCAGCACAAGGACACCCCCGATGCGAGCTGACAACTCCCACCTCGTGATCGCCGCGGCCCGGCGTCGGTCGGCCACCACCAGAAAACGTGCGGTCGCGGCACTACGCCGAATGGAAAAGTCCGGACAGTCAATCACTTTCGACGCAGTGGCACGGGAGGCCCCGGTATCCCGATCCTGGCTCTACAACCAGACCGATCTCCGCGCCGAGATCGAACGCCTTCAAGCCCGCCGAGATCCGGCCACACCAGAGCGGCCGGTCCTACCGGATCGACAACGCGCCTCCGACGCCTCACTCCTGCAGCGGCTGACCGCCGCCACCGACCGCATCAAACACCTCGAAGCCGAGAACAAGCAGCTCCGCGACGCCCTCGCAATCGCGCTCGGAGAACGACGATCAGCCAACGTTCACGGCAGCTCCCGCGACACGCCGAACAGGAAATCTGCCGCGATCATCGGCCCCTCCTGAGGGAAGCGTCGGCGACACTGTCCTCACCGCATCCGCCCAGGTCACAGCCATGATCATCTCGTCAGCTCAAGATAACGCCCGCAAGAGACACATCGTCGTTGACACGCTGGGTCTGCTCATCGTCGTGCTGGTGACCGCGGCCAACCTGCAGGATCGCGCCGGCGGGCGCCGGATCCTCAACCGCGCGCGGATGGCGATGCCGTCGATCGCGCTGGTCTGGGCCGACGGTGGCTACGCGGGCAAGCTGGTTGCCTGGGTCGCCCGGTACTGCCGGATCATGCTCGAGATCGTGCGAAAACCCGAGGGGCAGCGCACTTTCGAGGTTTTGCCGCGCCGTTGGGTGGTGGAACGAACCCTGTCCTGGCTGATGCGCTGGCGACGACTCGACCGCGACTACGAACGCCTGCCCGCCCATTCCGAAGCCATGATCAAATGGGCCATGATCGGCCTCATGGCACGACGCCTGGCGCCCCCACCCGGACGACGGCCCTGGCAACCGGCCCATGCCCCGTAAACCCCTTTCCAAACACGTTCTTAGGTCGCGGCTCCCTGTTTGGGCTGACTTGTTGGCACTTGTCGTGATCGTGGAAACGGCAAAGATCCTTTTGCTCGTCGGCGTGGCTGTGGTGCTGGCGTGGCGTAGAGGCCAACGGTTCAACCGGAAGGGCGGGTGCGCAAGGTACCTGCAAATGCCGAGTAGTGGACTACTCGCGATATTTTTTGGTGTCTTGCGTCATGCTCAGCTGATCCCGTTCAAGCAACTGGATGCCGTGTGGAGAGCGGGGAGGTCGCGGATGTGTGCTCGCGCTGCGGGGGCTCCGGACCTGCGGGTTCCGGGACAAGCGGAGTCGTTTGCCTACGACGCCTTCATCTCATACGACCACGATGATCGACCGGTCGCCGCGGGGATCCATAAAGGCCTGCACCGGATCGGCCGACGATTGGGCCAGTTGCGCGCGCTGCGGGTGTTTCGTGACGACACGGATCTCACGGCCTGCCCCGATCTGTGGGGCACAGTCGCCGAGGCGATGGATCGCTCCCGTTATCTGATTGTGGTGCTGTCCTCGCACGCGGTCGCTTCGACCTGGGTGAACAAGGAGGTTGCCTACTGGCTGGAGCGGCGCGGGCCGGATCAGCTGATGTTGGTCGTGGCCGACGGCGTGCTGGATTGGGACGAGAACGCTGGTCGCTTAGATCCGGACCGCTCCACTGTTGCCCTTCCGGTGTTGACGCGGCCTGCGGTCCTCGCCACCGAGCCGTTATACGTCGACGTCACCAAGAACGCGCCGTGGGATCCCGCCGCCCCGATGTTCCGGGAGAAGGTCACCGACCTGGCCGCCCCGATTCACGGCAAACCGAAGTACGAATTGGCCAGCGAGGATGTGCGCGAGCAACGCAGGTTCCGCCGGCTGCGGCGCGCCGCGATCACCGGCCTGGTGATCTTGACGGTTCTCGCGCTCGCCGCCGCCATTTTCGCGTTCGATCAACGAAAAGAGGCGGTGGAGCAACAACAAGAAGCGGTTCGCCAGCGTAACGAGGCGGTGGGTCTCACCTTGGCAAAGTCATCCCGCGATGCCGCCAACAGCAATGCGGCGCTCGCCATCGCGCTTGCCGCTGAGAGCAGCCGGGCCACGCCCGCCCCTCTGTGGCAGGCCACCGACGCGTTGGTGCACGCCCGCCTCGCCTTCAGCCAGCGGGCCGGGCAGCAAGTGCGCGAACCGCTCTCTGGCCACACCAACGGGGTGTTGTCGGTAGCGTTCAGCCCCGACGGCACTCGGCTGGCCTCCGCCGGTAGGGATGGGACGGTGCGGCTGTGGGATCCGTCCAGTGGCCGGCCGGTCGGCGACCCGCTCACCGGTCACACCGGCCCCGTCGGGGCGGTTGCGTTCAGCCCCGACGGTACTTGGCTGGCCTCCGCCGGTAGGGATGGGACGGTGCGGCTGTGGGATCCATCTACCCGCCGGCAGATCGGCGACCCGCTCACCGGCCATACCGTCGACCCGCGCAACGAGATCGAGTCGGACCCCGTCGGAGCTGTGGCGTTCAGCCCCGACGGCACCCAGCTGGCCTCCGGCGGCGTCGATGAGACGGTGCAGCTGTGGGATCTGTCCACCCGCCGGCCGATCGGCGACCCGCTCACCGGTCACACCGCCTTGGTGTCCTCGGTGGCATTCAGCCCCGACGGAACCCGGCTGGCCTCCGCCGGCGACGATGGCACCATACGGCTGTGGGATCCGTCTACCCGCCGGCCGATCGGCGACCCGCTCACCGGTCACGCCGCTTGGGTGTCCTCGGTGGCGTTCAGCCCCGACAGCCAACTCTTGGCGTCCGCCGGGGCCGATGGGATTGTGCGGCTGTGGGATCCGTCCAGCGGCCGGCCGATCGGCGACCCGCTCGAGGGCGACGCCGGCGAGGTGTCCTCGGTGGCGTTCAGCCCCGACGGCACCCGGCTGGCCTCCGGAAGCGCCGATAGGACGGTGCGGCTGTGGGATCTGTCTACCCGCCGGCCGATCGGCGACCCGCTCACTGGCCACACCAACTCCGTCGGCGCGGTCACGTTCAGCCCCGGCAGCCAGCTGTTGGCGTCCGCCGGCGAAGACGGTGTGCGGCTGTGGGATCCGTCCACCGGCGAACCGAGCGGTGACCCGTTCGCCGGCGACTCCGGCGTGGTGTCTGCGGTTGCGTTCAGTCCCGACGGTCAACTATTGGCCTCCGGCGGCGAAGACGGTGTGCGGCTGTGGGATCCGTCCACGCGCCAACTGGTCGGGGACTCGCTGGCCGGCGATTCCGGCTCGGTGTCTGCGGTTGCGTTCAGTCCCGACGGTCAACTATTGGCGTCCGCCGGAAAAGACGGTGCGCGGCTGTGGGATCCGTCCAGCGGCCGACCGGTCGGTGACCCGTTCGCCGGCGACTCCGGCGTGGTGTCCGCGGTTGCGTTCAGCCCCGACAGTCAGCTATTGGCCACCGCCGGCGCCGACGGCACCATACGGTTGTGGAATTCGTCCACCCGCCAACCGAACGGGGGCCCGATCAACGGCGGCACCTACTGGGTGTCCTCGGTAGCGTTCAGCCCAGACGGCCACCAGTTCGCCTCCGCCGGTGCCGATGGGGCGGTGTGGCTATGGGACCTGTCCACCCGACGGCCGATCGGCGACCCGCTCACCGGCCACGCCTTCATGGTGCACTCGGTCGTGTTCAGCCCCGACGGCACCCGGCTGGCCTCCGCCGGCGACGACGGGACGGTGCGGCTGTGGGATCTCGCCACCCGGCGGCTGATCGGCGACCCGCTCACCGTTGCCCCGCCAGATCCCAAGAGTCTCCCCGCCTCGGTGTCCTCCGTGGCGTTCAGCCCCGACGGCAGCGAGTTGGCCTCCGATGGCGACGACGGGACGGTATGGCTGTGGGGCTCCGTGTGGGACGTGGGCGAGGCGTGTGCGCTTGCCGTACCGTATGTGACCCGAGCCCAAGTCCAGTCCGACATGCCGTCCGGCTGGGAGCCGACTTGCCAATACGCAGATTAGGAGTCGGGCGTGATGACCTGAAACTTCCGATCCGCTGGCCGAAGTATCTTTGCGGCATCGCCTCGACGCTCACTATTGGCATTTCCCAAATCGCCGCTTCGATGCCGCGCCTCGTGCGGTCGTTCTCGGCGGTCCTTGCACTTCCAGTGAACTCCTTCAACGCAGCGCGCCAACGGTTTTGGCCAAGGCAGAACGTGATTTACTGACGGCGCCTCCGACCGCAAGGACAAGACGTGGACCGCAAAACCTTTGACCGCCTGTTCGACATGACCCACCGAACCGTCATCGTGACGGGCGGCACCCGCGGCATCGGCCTTGCCCTGGCTGAGGGGTTCGTGCTCGCCGGCGCCCGGGTGGTGGTGGCCAGTCGCAAAGCCGATGCCTGCGAGGAGGCGGCGAGCCATCTGCGTGAGCTCGGCGGCCAGGCGATCGGCGTCCCGACCCACCTGGGCAGCATCGACGATCTCGATGCTCTCGTACGGCGGACAGTGGACGAGTTCGGTGGCATCGACGTGGTGGTGAACAATGCGGCCAATGCGCTGGCCCAGCCGCTGGGGGAGATGACGGCGGAGGCCTTAACCAAGTCGTTCGAGGTCAACCTGCGCGGCCCAGTCTTCCTTGTGCAGAACGCGCTCCCACATCTGAAGGCCAGCCCGGCCGCTGCAGTGCTGAATATGGTGTCGGTTGGCGCCTTCAATTTCGCGCCGACGCTCTCCATTTATGCCGCTGGCAAGGCGGCGCTCATGTCGTTCACCCGATCGATGGCAGCGGAGTTCGCGCCGTTCGGCATCCGAGTGAACGCGCTGGCACCGGGACCCGTCGACACCGACATGATGCGCAAGAACCCGCCCGAGGCGATCGACGCGATGGTCGGTGGGACGCTGATGCACCGCCTGGCCACCCCCGACGAGATGGTCGGCGCGGCGCTGCTGTTGACCTCGGGCGCAGGAAGCTACATGACGGGCCAGGTCGTCATCGTCGATGGCGGCGGAACGCCTCGCTAAGAGTTGACCCGTAATGGGTCATGCAGCGCCGAACAGCTTGGGGGGCTGTTCTTTTCGGCTGGTCCCGCGACGTCCAGGCTTGGGGCTTGGTCTGTTCGGGGGTGGGCCGAGTGCCGCTTGCTCAGCAGAGGCCACCACCGGATGGCTGCCGGTCCTGGCCGGTTCAGCACCTGGTGGTGCTGGTGGCTGGTGCCGGTTGACTGAGCCCTCCCACTCTTGCTGGGAGGCCAGCCACGCCCGCAGGGCGTGGGCAAGAGTGAAGTCGACCCGCGCGGTGCGCGGATCGTCAGGATCGGTGAGGTCGACGCAGGCCGCCAACGCCGCCGATGCGATGTCGCGGTCGGCGCGCAGTCCGCACTGCGGGCAGTCGTGGGTGCGCTGGGCCAGGGGTTTCGGGACCCGGGCCCCGCACAGGCAGTGCTGACTGAGCGCGGTGATTCGGGTCCCGGCCCGATACAGCCGCCCACCGGTGGCGGCGCACTCGGCCGCCAGGGCGGCCACGAGCATGCCGGGGCCAAACAGCGCGATCCGTTTGCCCCACAACCTGGCCCATGTGGAGATCCGGCAATCCTCCACGGTGATGGTGTGGCCGTGGGCGGCCACGATCCGCGCGGCAACCTGGTGGGCGCGGGCCTGCTTGGCCTGACTGGCTGCGCGGGCCTCGGCGGCATGATCCGACCGGATCCTCCGGTAGCGGTGTGACAGGGTGTCGTGGCGGTAGCCACGCAGCGGGGCACCGTCGGCGCGGGCATGGCGGGCCCCGCCGGGATCGCTGATCTGTTTGGCCGCCAGCCCGCGCGCCGCCCGCCGGGCGGCCCGGGCCTCCTGACGTGGTGAGGGCCCGTACTGGTCGGGGTTGGTGTTACGCCGCGATCTGTCCAACGCCCGCTGGCGGGCCCGGGCCTTCTTCGCAACACAGGCCGCGGCTTGCTGTTGCTCGGCCGTCACTGTGACTTGCTCGACGGCCAGCCGCTCGGGATGAGCCGCGGGGAACGACACGACCGCCAGGTTCGATACATTGGCGTCGACACCGGCCCGCCGATCGGCGGGGACCTCGGCACGGCGGACCAGTGTCGAGGCGGACTGATACCCGGCCTGGTGCACGAGCAGGTGCGCGTAATACCGCCACCCGCCGGGTGCGCGGCGATCAGCGACCCGCACCAGATCGATCTTGTGCCAAATGTCTGGGTCGGCCAGGAAATGCACCAGGTGCGGCCACTGGCTGGCGCCTTGGGGCAGCCGCACGGGTAGCACAAGATCCCCGCCGGGCAGGCCGGTGAACACCACCGCCAACGCCCCGTGATGATCGGCCCACGACCCAGCTCGCCGGCCTTGTAGGCGCGGGCAGCCGGGCGGGCTGGGCCAGAATCGACGACCCGGCCGGCCAGGCGGCCGCCCCGGCAGCCGTCGTCACCGAGCCGGGCAACCGTGGGTGCCGGTAGGCGCCAAGGTGCCCATCCAGGGTGCCAGCCAGCCGATAGGTTTCCCACACCGGCCTGGTCTTCGTGTGCGAGCGGGCCCGCCCGGGAATGCGGGTGAAGTCCCACCACGACCCGATCCGCGGCGGCCCGTGGCGGCGCCCCGAGGCGTCGGCGAACAGGTGCCGGTCCACGGTTTGCCACACCTCGTCGGCGACATGTAACCCGACGGACTTCGTCAGATGGTCCCGCATCCAGCCGCTGCCCTCGATATGGCGTTTGGCCGCCGCCTCGATCCCCTTGCGCGTCAACCCCAACCGCTCCCGCAGCGCGTTCGGATCACGCTCGCGCTCATGGTGTGCCGCCCAATACGCCCGGCACCGCCGCGGCGGCGTCACGCTGCAGCGCCCGGCGCAACCGAAACACCGCCCCCCCACTGCCGCTCCACCCGCCGCCGCACCCGCTCATCGGACACATCCAACTCCAGGCGGATCACAGCCACTGGGCCGGTGTACTTGAAATTGGGCAACTTGGACTTGCCGCGCCGCCGCTGCACCCGCACATCACCGCTGGTGGCGGCGGCGGTGTCGGTACCTGTGGCTGCCATGTGGGTTATGAAACCATCACCCACCGACATCAACCCGTTGCCACACCGATGGCGAAACCTGCTGCCCCTCACCGGTCTAACCCGCGGTCAGGTCCACACTGTCTACACCCTGACCCGACAGCGGCTACCGCCCGCGCCGGGGCGGCCCTGGAGCCTACCGCCGGCCGTGCGCGTGCTGCTGGTGCTTATCCATCTGCGCACCAACCTGACCACACGGGCCCCTGGCCGCGCTGTTTCACACCAGCCAATCGGCGGTCGACCGGATCATCCACCACCTGGTCCCGGTGCTGGCCCGAGCGCTGCAGCCCGATCCCGACGGCCACACCGAAAGTGTGGAACATCGATGGCACCCTCATCCCGGTGCACGACCACACGATCACCGCGGTGAGCAAGAATTATCGACGCAGCATCAACACCAAGATCATCATCAGCTCCACCACCCGCGGCGTTGTCCTCGGTCGGCCAGCTGTTGGCCCGGCAACCGCAACGACGTCGTGGTGGCCCGCGCACCCCCCCCCCCCCCCCCCCTCTCTCTCTCTCTATATATAAAAAACCGTCGCGCACCTCACCGGCCGCCCAGAGATCCCCGGCGACGACCGCTACCGGGTGCACCGCCGCATAGGGGCCCGCGTCGAACACGTCATCGCCCGACTCAAAGATTGGCAAATCCTGCGGCAATGCCGCCGCCCCCGCCACGCCATCAATCACAACCTCCAAATCATCGCCGGACTCTGGAACCTCAAGACCCTCAGACAATTACGGGTCAACTCTTAGCCTCGCGCATCTCACCGCTCGTCGACGCCAGAATCTGGCTGCGGTTCTCCAGGTGCAGCGCCACCTCCAGGCTCGGCGCGTCGAGATTTGCCCACATCACCTGCTTGGTCGACTCCACGTCGAATTTGCCGTAACTGCAGAGGATTTCGGCCACCGCCAGCGCATCGTCGACCACCGAGGAACCGCGGGACACCCGCGATACGACGCCGAGCCGCAGCGCCTCTTCGCTGTCGACCTCGCGTGCCGTCAGGATCAGGTCGAATGCCGGACCCGCGCCGATGATCCGCGGCAGGGTATAGCTGACGCCGATGTCGCAACCGCCGAGACCCAACTTGATGAACTGCGTGCAGAACCGTGCCGATTCGGCGGCGATGCGGCGGTCGCAGGCCAGCGCGATGGCGAACCCGCCGCCGTAGGCGGGTCCGTTGACCGCCGCGATCACCGGCTGCCGCAGCCGATGTAGCCGCGCGGTCAGCTCGGCGATACGTTCCTGCCAGCGCATGCCCGAACGCGGAAACTCGACGCCGCCGCCCGCCTCGGACGGGTTCGGGTCCGTCAGGTCCAGCCCCGAGCAGAAGCCGCGGCCGGCACCGGTCAGCACCACCGCGCGGCGATCGTTGTTCGCACCGATCTCGTCGATCGTGGCGTGCAGGTCCTCGACCAGGTCGTACGACAGCGCGTTGAGCTTCTCGGGCCGGTTGAGCGTGACGACGGCGATGTCAGGACGTGGGTAGGTCAGCTCCAGGTGCGCCATGCGCACACCCTATTAGCCGCTACTGCGCCACCCCGTGACGCCGACCGACGATCATCCGCAGTTGTTTGACGGCGATCCGCTTGATCTCCTCGAGCGCGGCCGGGTCGTGGGCGTCCTCGATCGCCTCGGCGATCGAGATCATCGAGTTGACGAACAGGCTGGCCAGCATGTTGAGGTCCTCGGTGCTCCAGCTGTTCAGCCCGGGAAAGCGGGCCAGGTCGGTCGCCAGCTCCGAGGTGATCAGCCGGATCTCGGTGCGGATCGCGTAGCGCAGCACGGTCACCCCGCTGTTGCGCTCCCGGCCGATGAAGCGCCAGTGTTCGCGACGTTCGTTGACGCCGTCGACGAGGATGTCGACCGAGGACTCGATCACCCGGTTCGGGTCGAGCTTGCCGGCGCGCGCCCACGCAGCATGTCGCGCAGCGCGCGGAACGACTCGTCGATGAGGACCAGGCCGAGCGCCTCCATCGACTCGAAGTGCCGATAGAACGCGCCGGGCACGATGCCCGCCTCGCGGGTGACCTCGCGCAGGCTCAATGCGCTGAAACTGCGGTCGTCGAGCAGTTTCAGCGCGGCCGCGACGATCGCGCGCCGCGTGGCCTCCTTGCGCTCCTCGCGCGACAGGTCTCCCGCGAACGCGACCTGCTTGGCCGGCTTGACCGACCGCGCCCGTGAACTGGGCGTACGACTGTTCACTGTGTGAAACCTACCACAACCTGCTGGAATCAGTTGACATGCTGGCGTGCGGCGGCGCACGGTATACACATGTTCACTCAAACTTTGACGAAGCGGGTGCTCCGGTCGCCGCTGGTCGACCTGCTCACCGGCCCGCACGGCGTCGACCGCTACACCGAGCTCGTCGCCCCGACCTGGACGGTGGGCGAGGCCCGCGCCAAGGTCGTCGCGGTGCAGCGGCAGACGCCGCGCAGCGTCACGCTGACGCTGCGCCCAACCAGGCGTTTCACCGGCTTCCGCGCCGGCCAGCACGTCAACCTCACCGTCGAGATCGACGGGCGCCGGCGCACCCGCTGCTATTCACCGGCGAGCGCCGAGGGCGCCGCGCTCATCGAGCTGACCATCGGCCGCCACGACGGCGGGCTGGTGTCCACGCACCTGCGCGAGCACGCCCGCCCGGGCATGGTCGTCGGACTCGACGGCGTCGGCGGCGACTTCGTCTTCCCGGCGGCCCGCCGGCCGCCGGCCCCGGCGCATCCTGTTCGTCTCCGGCGGCAGCGGCATCACCCCGGTGATGTCGATGCTGCGCACGCTGCGTGCGCGAGGCTACGACGGCGAGATCGCGTTCGTCCACTACGCGCGCAGCGCCGAGGAGGCCTGCTACCGCGACGAGCTCGCGGCGATGCGCGAACGTCCGCGTGCTGCACGGCTTCACCCGCTCGGCCGGGGCGTTCGATCTGGACGGCCATTTCGGCCCGCCACCTCGCCGCCGCGATGCCGAGCCGGACGCCGTCTTCGCCTGCGGCCCGCCGGCGCTGGTCGAGGCCGTGCGCGAGCACTTGCCGCGAACGTCAGCTCAGAGAGCTTCGTCCCGCCGGTGTTCGAGGTCCCGGCCGAATCGTCCGGCGGCCGCGTCGCATTCGCCGACAGCGGCGTCGAGCCACCGACGACGGCCGCCCGCTGCTCGAGCAGGCCGAGGCCGCCGGCCTGACACCCGAGAGCGGGTGCCGGATGGGCATCTGCCACAGCTGCACCCGCCGCAAGACCAGCGGCGCGGTCCGCAACCTGATCACCGGCGCGGTGTCGACCGCCGACGAGGAGGACGTGCAGATCTGCGTGTCCGCGCCCGTCGGCGACGTCGAACTCGCCCTGATAACTGGAAGGAAACCCGTCATGCCCAACAGAAAATCACCCTGACCCCCGAGCAGGCCGACGCGTTCGGCGGCGAACTCGACGCGCTCAAGGAACGCGTCCTCGCCGACCTCGGCGAACGCGACGCCACCTACATCCGCCGCATCATCAAGGCGCAGCGCGCGCTCGAGGTCGGCGGCCGCGCGCTGCTGATGGGCGGCATCTTCCCGCCGCGCGTGGATCGCCGGCACCACGATGCTCTCGCTGTCGAAGATCCTCGACAACATGGAGATCGGCCACAACGTGATGCACGGCCAGTACGACTGGATGGGCGATCCGGCGATCTCCAGCCGCGGCTTCGAGTGGGACACCGCATGCCCGGGCGACCAGTGGCGCCACTCGCACAACTACATGCACCACACGCACACCAACATCGTCGGCAAGGACCGCGACATCGGCTACGGCATCCTGCGGATGAGCGAGGACCAGCGCGTGGCGGCCCGTACTACCTCGGCAACCCGCTCTACGCGTTCCTGCTGATGGTGCTGTTCCAGTACGGCGTGGCGCTGCACGACATGGAGACCGAGCGGATCGCGTGCCGGCGAGATCAGCGCTGGCCGACAAGCGCGACATCCTCGAGGGCATCTGGCGCAAGACCAAGCGCCAGACTGCTCAAGGACTACGTCGCGTTCCCGCTGCTGGCCGGGCCGTTCGCGCCGTTCGTGTTCACCGGCAACCTCACCGCCAACCTGGCCCGCAACATCTGGTCGTTCATGATCATCTTCTGCGGCCACTTCCCCGACGACACCCAGGAGTTCTCCATCGAGGAGACCGCCGAACGAGACCCGCGGCAGTGGTACTTCCGCCAGATGCTCGGATCGGCGAACCTCACCGGCGGCAAGCTCTTCCACATCCTGTGGGGCAACCTGTCCTTCCAGATCGAGCACCACCTGTTCCCCGACATCCCGGCGCACCGCCACGCCGAGATCTCCGTCGAGGTCCGCGAGATCTGCGAGCGCTACGGCGTTCCGTACAACTCCGGACCGCTGCCGCGGCAGTTCGGCACCGTCGTGCGCAAGATCGTGAAGCTGGCCGTGCCGCCAGGCGAACGTATTGCGAAACTGCTGCCGTTCCGCGCCGCCTGGCCGCAACTCGACGCCGCCGTGGCATAGGCCGAGCGCGTCTGCTCGCCGCGCGCAGCCGCCGCGTCCGGGTCCGATTTAAGACTGACACGACGGGCACCAGAACGTGACCCGGTCGCCGCTGCTGTCCGACTCTATGATCGTGCCGCAGCGGCGGCACTCCCGCCCGGCCCGGCCGTACACCCACAGCTCACGGCCGTGCCGGGTGTCGCCGGTGGTGGAGCGGTTCCATCGAGACCGGTTGAGCCACAGCATGTCCCGTGCCCGCTGTACCATACGCAGCGGATCGGAAACCGCTCTCACCGGTGCAGTGGGCCGGTGGCCGGTGATGAAGCACAACTCGTTGCAGTAGACATTGCCGACACCGGCCATCACCCGCTGATCGAGCAGCGCGTCGGCGAGCTCCGGTCCGGGTCGGCGGCCAGGTTGGCCGCCGCGGTGCGGGATCCCAGTCGTCGCCGAGAAGGTCGGGTCCGAGATGAGCGACCACGTCCTGGTCGTGCTCGCGCTCGAGGATCTCCAGTACTCCGAGGTCAACACCAGCGGCCTGGACGTCACCCGCCTCAAGAACGATCCGAATGCGATGGCCCGCACGGCTTGGCCTGCGGGCCGGATTCACCTGCCAGCTGCCGTCCATCTTCAGATGCGAGTGGATGCTCGCCGGCCCCACTCGGATGAACAGGTGCTTGCCCCGGCTGACGACCTCGTCGACTATCTGTCCGGTCAGGTCGACGGTGGCGTAGCGCGGCACCCGGATGTCGCAGTGGGTCAGCACCTTTCCGACCAACGCCTGCCGCAGTATCACCGCGGTGTGCCAGACGGTGTCACCCTCGGGCATGGCCTATCCCTTCATGCGCCGACTGCGCGGTTGTTTGCACACTATCTCGGCGTTTGTGTACAAGAAGCGTGCACTCGGCGCGCGTCAGCGCAACCGCAGGCCGCGGGGGGTGCGGGCAAAACCGGCGCCGACCAGGGCCTCCTGCACCGCGGCTCGGTCGCCCTCGGCGCCCGGCTCCAGCACCGGCACGCCGTTGACCTTCTCGACCAGGAACGACTGCACACGGCCCGTGCCGACGAGATCCGCCAGCGCGGCCGCAGCCGCGGCGTGGGCGTCCGCATCGCCGGCGAAGCTCAGCAGCGAGCGCCCGCCCCGCTCGAGGAACCACACAGTTCGCCGCCACCAGCGCAACCAACGCCCCGGCCTTGCGGCCCGGCCGGTGCGCGGCGTCGGATTCGTCCACCGATTTCCGTGTCGGCCATGCAGCGCCGCGCCGTACGGGTTGGCGGGATCGGCGGCGGCCAGCACCACGGCGTGATAGTCGCGGCGCTCCGGGTCGACACCGTCGAGGTAGGACCGCAGCCGGTCCACGGTTGAGGCCACGGCAAACTGGGCGCCGCCCAACGACTCGACGAAATACCCGCGCTGACACCGGCCGGCGTCCTCGAACGCCGTGAGCACCTTTTAGAGCATCGCGAAGCCGCCCGGCACACCCTCGGCGGCCGCGGCGCCCTTGGTCAGCACACCGTGTCGGTTCAGCAGAAGCTCGG
>CAWKCR010000009.1:0-320860 GCA_963848185.1 uncultured Actinomycetota bacterium | reverse complement strand
GACTCCGGCTCGCCGTCACGAAACGGCGGCCTGAAACACCTCCCCGCGACCGAGGACTGGGGTGTCCTCTGACTCTAGATGTCGGACATCGCCTGAGACGGTCACTGTACGCGCCCGGCGGTGTCGGTAGTCAGGCGAGCCAACACATTTACCAGAAATCAATCCGGCGGTGGTGCCCGCCGGCACGACGACGTTCGCCGCGCATCCGTCCGCTGGTGCGGTCTCCCATCTCTGCGGGTATCTCCATAGCCCGCCGGGTTATCTCTCGTGGTCCACAGCAGCAACGCGTGGTCGGGGTGACGCAGCAACTCGTGCCAGCGGAAGCCGAAGCTGACCGAGGCCACGCGACGGCAGCGAGGCTGACGTCTACGAGACGGCCTACTGTGCAACGGCGTGGTGGTTCCGATACCCCCCGGGGGGAGCCCTCCCCGGCCTCTTGACCGGCCAGTAAACGTCGTCGGCGAGGGGCTGCGGCTGCGCGGCTTTCGATGCCGGCACCGTCGACGTAGCGTTGTCAGGTCACCATCAACTCGCGCCCGAGCAGCTTCATCATCGAGTACACGGTGACGTCGGTGTTTGCGAGCTCCGTACCGTAAGTGTGCGCAGCCCATGTACGAGCGCTCCACGCGCGCGCTGGCTTAGCTTTGACCTGCCTTCTTGAAGGCCCGGAAATCGCGGTATTGGAGTACCCCTATACCGCCCGATACCGCTACTCCGCCAACGACTGTTGATCCATGAACCGCCCACTCCGACACCGACAAAGCCGGACGGAACAAGATCGCGAGCAAGGCCGAAACGTCAAGCGTCCCTCGAGATACCTCGTCTACGTCATTTGCATCAACCCGTAAGCTCGCGAAACAGCGGTTAGAGTTAGAGCGGCTCGACGTAGTGCTCGCTCGCTTGTACTCCACCGCTATGCGGTCGCTCCGGAATCGGTTGAAGCCACAGTCGTTTCGGAGTCGTTTGCCGAATTCCGCCGGGGCAGTGACGTTGGCGGATCATGCAGCGAGCGGCGTAGATCGTGCAGCAGCCGGGGGCCCGGGGTCTTGACGAAACTCAGCCGAACAATCCCCTGCACGCTGCGCCTGGTGCCAACGCTTCGGCATGCGATCTCGCAACGTCCCACAGATACCGTTGACGGAAACCCGCAAAGGTCGGTCAATCTATCTGTGGCACTGCAAGTCTAGCCCGCGTGAAATAGCATGATCGACGACGGCTAGTGGTGATGGTTTTACTGTTGAGCAGCAAGACTTCTGGCCTGGCGATCACTACCAGCGACGAGTACAAAGTGCTTGTGGCAAACCGATGCGACGCGGCCGCGCTAGCGCCAGCCTCCTGCACTGACCTTTGGCGGATCAGGCGATGCCGTAATCCCTCATCTTGCGATAGATCGTCGCCCGCGACATCCCCAAGGCTATCGCCGCCTGCAGCTTGTTGTTGGCGTTGTCCTCCAAGCTGCGGACAATGGCGTCTCGCTCAAGCGCCTCCATCTGGGTGAGCTTGCGCTTCGCAAGCGATCGACACTCGGGCGGCAGCTTGTCGGCACCAATAACGCCTGAACGTTGTCGCGCAACGGTTTCCGCAACAACTCGCCGCAACTGTGCCACGTTACCCGGCCACGGCAGCTTACTGAGTTGACGCATCGCATCGGCGGCAAGGCGCACATCAGCGCCGGAGGTCAGCTCGCGCAGCCAGGAACGGCACCAGTACCTCGATGTCTTCAATCCGGTACCGCAGCGCGGGCACTGTCACGGTGTGGGTGAAGAACGGCAGCAGCAGCTCAATCATCGGTGAAGGCGTCGATAACTCTCGTCGCGGCGATCCATCCGCGACTCGCACGCGATTGCAACACCGGAACGACGGCTGCGAGCGTCCCCTCGTCGATGCAGTCCACGTCCGAAATCACCACGGCGAAGTCATCACCGTCGGTTTGGGTCACGATCTCGGCGACGAAAGCGCGGCGTCGGGAATGTTTGAGCCCGCATTACCCGCACCGTCTTTCCCGGGTGTACCGTACCCTGGGCGACGGCCTGCGCCAGCTTGGCTCGCCCGGATCCCTCTCGCCTTCGAGCAGTATCCAATCTCGGTCTCGGCAACATCGCTCCACCTGCTGACAGCTGCGCCGCCATGAACTGCTACGCCCAACGAGGCCAGCAATATGCGACGCGACCGATTGGCGAGTCGCGACACGGTGCACTGTTGCCTCGGTCGACAGATGCACATGGAGAACGACGTTAGTCCTGCCACCGCGGATCTCCGCATGGTCGACGACAGAGATGTTGGCGGTCGTTCCACTGGGCAGCACCGCCAGCGGATGTCGCGTGGCCGTGGTGTGAAGCAGATCCGAGGCGTGTTCGAGCAGAGCGATTTGATCATTGGTGTCGAGTGTCTGGCGCAGGTAGCGGTTCATCAGCAACACGTCACCGCCGATCGCCAGCACACCGAGTGGGAACCGTCGCGCCTGGTTGTGATACGCCTCCAGAAGCGCGATCTCGCTCGCGTGGGCCGACTCTCTCATCCGGTCCTCGATCTGGCTTCCCAGGCTCTTGACCAACGGCAACAAGACCGGATTCGAGCGGCTAGCCCAGCAGGTGAGATCAACGACGCCGACGAGCCGCCGGGTTATCGGGTCGCGGATTGGCGCTCCCGCACAGGCAAGCTGACCAAGCGGCCCGACGAAATGCTCGCCGCCACGAATGAACACGGGCCGCCCGGTCTCGAGCGCGGTGCCGATCCCGTTGTTACCGGCGAATTCCTCAGCGTAGCTGTAGCCGGGGGCCAGGCTCACCGAATCCAGTGCCTTCATGAAGGCACCTTCCGAGGCTGAGCGTTCCATCACGACACCGTCGGCCGAGGTGAGGATGACCGTCATCGCCTCGGTGGTCACGTCCTGCGTGATCCCCTGTAGCACAGGCTCCGCGGCGTGAGCTAGTCGTGAGTCGGTATCCGGCTGCCGAACATAGGGCAAATCGAGCCGGTCGGGGTGAACCCGCATGGCCTGGGACCGACGCCAGGAGTCCAGCACGCTTGGGGGCAAGGTCTCCGCCTCCAAGGACCCCTCGCACAAGAACCGTTCCCTCATCCGGCGAACGTCGGTTTGGACGTCGGCCCGCAAGCTCATCGACGCATGCACCTCGCTCCCCGACCGAGCGGTGCGGCCACCCCCCAATACCGGCGTCTCAGATTGAGACGCGCAACCCTGCTCAGATTGAGACGTCCAGTATATGCCCGCGGCGGTGTGATGGATCACGTCAGCTAATACACCGGACCGGATCGAAAGAGTGACGGTGAGGCAGGCAACGGCACACGGCGTCGAACGCAATGGCGGCTCGGCTGTCAGGCGATCCGACGCCGGCCATCCCGGCACGAGCCGCCCGATGCAGCGCGACAACCACAACGTGATCCAGCGAAAGGCATGGAGAAATGACTATCTATCAGCTGACCGATCGCCTACACGGCCGTACCGTACGCGTCCAAGCAGATCACATCGCGGCGACGGTGGCCTCATGGCTGGCCGAGTTGGACGCCTGCAGTCCATTAGTAGAGTCGCTCAGCCGAGCGGTGCGCGATGGTGACTGGCCCGCAACACACGGCATAGCCGACTATCTGTCGGTGGAAGTCCAGGTGGCAGCATGACATCGGGCGGGGAGTCGGAGCGGCTTTTCGAGGCATACTCGATCCCCTCGCCGGCACGGCCGCTGTTTCAGACCGCCTTCGGCAACTTGAATCGCCGGTCACCCACCGCGATGGACACCCAGAATCCCGATCGCGGTCCGCTGCTTTTGATCTCCTGTCAAAAGACCACATGGTCCCAGACGTCGCCACCCGTGCCAATTACAAGCTCTATGGCGAATCGACGGCCGTGACCGACCTGAAGCAGTTTGCCGATCGCGGCCATTCGCCCACGATCGATGGTCGCTGGCGCCAGGTTGCCGACTTTATGTTGGGGTGGTTGACCAGGCGTGGGATTAGCGCCACCGCGCCGTCTGAGAGCAGGCTCCGATGAGCGTCAAGCCAGCGGCTTCTGCCACGTATGGTCCCTTGGATCATCCCCGCACACCCGGGCGCGCGAATGTGCCGGGTCCGTCGCAACGAATGGTCGCACGCGCGACGCGTGCTGCGGCGGCCGCCGAGCCCGACAAGCCCAATTGCGCTGTCCACGAGCCTCCGTTCGGCGTCCGGCAGCCCGAGACCACGGACCCGGGGGCGGCGATTCGCGTGAGCACCGCGAGGGCGTCGGGGAAGGTGCGCATACCGCCGATTCGTGGGCGGGCGGGCGAGCTGAAGGTGATCGGCGGGCTGATCGCGGCGGTCGCTCAGGGGCGCGGGGGTGTACTGGTCATCGAGGGGCCGCCGGGCATCGGGAAGAGCCGCTTGTTGACCGAGGTCTTGGCGCTCGCCGAGAAGGCCGGTGTTCGGGCACTATTCGGCGAGGCGTTCGAGTATCAGCAGACTGTGCCGTTTTTCTCGCTGTTCATGGCGACCCTGCGCGCGGATCCCCCCGTAGGTGATGCGGAGGCTTTGCGTCGCTTGGGCACGTCGGCCGATCTCCGCTACTGGGTGGTGCGCGATCTGCAAGCCGCCATACATGCGGCCGCGTCCCGAATACCCTTGGCGATCCTTCTCGAGGACATCCACTGGGCCGATAACGCCACCCTGCTGGCGCTGCGGTCGCTGGCCGCGACGCGGCCTGATGCCCCGGTGCTGTGGGTGCTTACCGCGCGAACCGGCGCCGGCGGACCGGCCGTTCGCGAGACGCTGACCGCGCTGGAACGCGAGGATGCCAGGTTTCTGCGGTTGACGGCCATGGCACCGAGCGCGGTCGCCGAAATTGTGCAAGACGCCGTGCGAGCCAACGCGGATGCGTCGCTCCTAAGTCTGGCCGACAAGGCGCACGGCAGCCCGTTCCTGCTAACGGAGCTGCTGCGAGGACTGGACGAGGAGGGCCGGCTCGATGTCAGCGGCGGCCGCGCGGTCGCCACCGGAGACACGTTGCCGCGACGGCTCAGCGACACCATGCAGCAACGACTCGACCAGCTCTCCAACGCTGCGAGCCAAGTCGTACAGGTAGCCGCGGTGCTGCCTGACCGGTTCTCGGCCCGGTTGCTCGCCGCGATGCTGGAACGCCGACCGGCCGCCCTGGTATCGGCGGTAGAAGAGGCTGTCCGCGCCGACCTACTCATCGAAGACGGTGATCAGATGAGGTTTCGTCACGATCTGCTGCGCGAAGCGACGCGGCAATCTTTGCCCCAGTCGCTGCGCCGAGCGATGGAGCGGCAGTCGGCAACCATCATGCTGGACATGGGGGCGGCGCCCGAGGAGGTCGCAACCCAGCTCGCCCGCAGCGCTGAGGTGGGCGATCAGGCCGCGATCGCCGCACTCCGCCAAGCCGCACAGTCGGTGGCCAATAGCGATCCGAGCGCTGCGTCGGAGTTGAGCAAGCGCGCGTTGGAACTCCAGCCCCCCCAAGACCCCGGACGTGGGCCACTCGTGACAGAAACGATCGTGCTGCTCAATCGGGCCACACGCTACGAGGAGGCGCAACGGTTGGCCAGCACCACCCTGTCTGCCGCGCTGACGCCCGAAGAAGAGGCCAAGATTCGCCTCCGGCTCCCGACGGTAACCACAGATACGACAACGCGACACATCGAAGAGAACCGCCGCGCACTTCAGTTGCCCAACCTCAGCGACGTCACCCAGGCACGACATCGGGCATGGCTGGCGTACAACCTGGCGATGTACGGCCAACACGGACGGGACAGCGCGGCAGCCAACGAGGCGGCGGCCGCCGCCGCATCCACCGACGATCTCGAGTCGAGCATTCTGTCCGGAATATCACTTGCCTGCCTCGACTGCGCGAACGGGTACGCGGGCCGCGCTCTACACCGCGTTGAGGAACTTCAAACCCTGACCCCCGCGGGCGATATGACCGCTCATCACCTCGCTGCAATCCACCTAGCAAACCTGCTTGCCGTGGTCGGACGGCTGGAAGATGCCGCGGCGCTGGTCGCGGGCCGCACAGAAAAATCAGAGAACGAACGCGACGGCATGGCGCTTCACATCTGGGCCCTGACTGCGGGGGTGGTGCAGCTGGCTGCGGGCCGGTTGTCGGCTGCCCGCGCGTCCATCGAGTGGTTGCCAACGCCGGAGCGAACGGGGTCGACCTTCGTTGACGCGATGCGCATGTTCACCCTGGCGGAGGTGGCGGCGCGCACCGACGACCGAACGTTGTTGCTAGAGACGCTGAGTGAGGCGCGCGATTTGTACTCCAACGGTTCACCTGCCGTACGTCGCGGCGCGGCGGGCGTGCTAGGGCTGGCGGCGTGGCAGCGCGACGACGTTCATGAAGCGCTGCGCTGGCTCGGCGGCGATATCTCGTCTACTCGTGACACCGCTCTTGGCGACCGTCTTGGATCAGCTGACCTTGACCGCGCGGGTAGCGTCAGCCGCCGGTGACGCCGGCCTGCGAGCGCGTCTCCTGGACGCCGTTGACGTGCTCGAACGCGAGCGGCCCGGGGTTCGATTGTTCGCCACAGTCGCCCAACACACCCGCGGGATCCTCGAGCGTGACGCGCCAGCGTTGGTGGCTGCCGCGGACATGCTTCGTTCGTCGTCGCGGCCGCTTCTTTACGCAAGCGCTGCCGAGGACGCTGGCGGCGAATTGAGTCGCGCACAGCGCAACGCTGAGGCGCTCGATCAGCTGAACGCGGCATTCGACACCTACATCGAGTGCGAAGCGATTGCCGATGCCCGTCGGGTCGGTCGCGCGCTGCGCCGATTAGGCGTGGAACGGCGCATTGTCACGCGCCCGCGGGCAAGAACGGGCTGGGACAGCCTCACCGATTCCGAACTTACGATCGTTAATCTCGTCGCCGACGGCGCGACCAACCGCTCCGTCGCGCAGCACCTGCAACTCTCCCCTCACACGGTGAAAGCGCATCTACACAATGCCTTCGCCAAGCTCGGCATCACCTCTCGGGCTCAACTGAGGCAACTCATGCGCGGCGCTGATTGATCGACAGCACATCGGGAGGACGACGTGGGCGGGCCTACAATGACGTGCACTGCAGTGGCAGTCCGGTAAACGGTAGACAGGACACCCGGTGGGGCCTACAACCGGCCTATTTGATGTCGGCGGCCAGCGGCTGGTCACGCCGCCGATTCGGGGGCGGGCGGACGAGCTGAAACTGATCGGCGCGCTGGTGACCGCGGTGGCCCGGGGGAGCGGGCGCGTACTGGTCATCGAGGGCCCGCCCGGCATCGGCAAGAGCCGCTTGTTGACCGAGGTGTTAGCGCTGGCCGAGAAGGCCGGTGTTCGGGCGCTATTCGGTGAGGCGTTCGAGTACCAGCAGACGGTGCCATTTTTCTCGCTGTTCATGGCCACGCTGAACGCCGATCCCCCGGTGGGAGACGCCGAGGCGTTGCGCCAACTAGGCGGCTCGGCCGATCTGCGCTACTGGGTGGTGCACGATCTGGCCGACGCGATTCATGCGGCGGCCGCGCAGACCCCCCTGGTGATTATGTTGGAGGACATCCACTGGGCCGATAACGGAACCCTGTTGGCGCTGCGGTCGCTGGCCGTGCGTCCGGATGTGGCTGCGTTGTGGGTGGTGACCGCCCGCACCGGGGCGGGCGGGGCGGCGGTGCAGGAAACCTTGTCGGTGCTTCAGCGCGCGAACGCCACATTCGTGCGATTGGCGGCGATGACGCCGGACGCCGTCGCCGACATGGTCCAAGACGCGGTGCGGGCGAAGGCGGATGCGTCGCTGCTGAGTCTGGCCGCTAAGGCGCACGGGAATCCGTTTCTCGTCAGCGAGCTGGTCGGTGGTCTTGGCGAGGAGGGTCGGCTCAATCTCTCCGGCGGGCATGCGGTGGCCACCGGATATGCGCTGCCGCGGCGGCTGGGCGTCGGTATGCAGCAGCGACTGGACTTGCTCTCCGATAGTGCTTCGGAGGTGGTGCGGGTGGCCGCGGTGCTGCCCGACCGGTTTTCGGCGGGGCTGTTGGCCGCGATGCTGGAACGCTCGCCGGCGTCGTTGATGTCGGCGCTGGACGAGGCGGTGCGCGCGGACCTGCTGGTGGAAGACGGTGAGCGGCTGAGGTTTCGGCATGACTTGCTGCGTGAGGCCACTCGGCAGTCCCTGCCGCAGTCGTTGCGGCGGGCGATGGAGCGCCAGTCGGCGTCGGTCATGCTGGGTATGGGCGCGGCCCCGGTCGAGGTAGCCACCCAGTTGGCGCGCAGCGCAGAGCCCGGGGACAGGGAGGCGATCGACGCGCTGCGCCAAGCCGCTCAGTCGGTTGGCCACAGCGATGCGAGTGCGGCCGCAGACTTGTGCAAGCGTGCGTTGGAGCTGTCGCCCGCCGACGACGCTGAGCGGGGGTCTCTGGTCGCCGAAACGGTGGAGTGGCTCAACCGGGCCAGCCGCTATGGCGAGGCCGAAGAACTGGCCGTCGTGGCGCTCGCGGAGGCTGCCTCTCCCGAAGTCGAGGCTGAGATCCGCCTCCGGCTTCCGACGCATACCAAGCACAGCACACCCTGGCGGGTAGAGGAGAGCCGCCGAGCGCTGCAGTTGAGCGGCATCAGTGAGGTCACCCGGACACGGCATCTGGCGTGGCTGGCCTACAACCTCGTGTTGCAGGACAAAAGTGGGCAATGGCGCACCGCAGCCGACGAAGCTGCCGCCGCCGCGGCAGCCACCGGTGACCTCGAGGCCACCATCATGGCCGAGGTCACCCACGCTTTGCTCGATTCTGGTGAGGGGTACCCGGCCCGCGCACTAGGCCGCCTCGAACAGCTTCGCCCACTCGCCTACACGAATGAAACGGCGTTGGCACATGCCTATGCCGGGATGTTCCACGCAAACCTGCTGGCAGTGGTCGGCCGATTGGACGACGCGACCGCCCGGGTCGCCGAAGGCATAGAGCAAGCCGGCCGGGAAGGCAACGCGTTGGCCCTCGAAACCTGGGCCGTCTATAGCGGGTGGGTCCACCTCGCTGCTGGCCGGCTGTCGGCCGCTCGCGACGCGGCTGATTCGCTGCCGCCCCCGCAGCCGACAAGCGCAACCGAGCAGGACGTACATCGTATGCTGATCCTCGCCGAGGTGGCCGCGCACACCGATGACCGGAACTTGCTGCAGCAGACAGCTATTGATGCACGCGATGCCCACTCCGGTTCGCCTGGCCAACGTCGAGCATCAGCGTATGTGCTGGCGCGGGCGGCGTGGTATCGCGACGACGTTCATGAAGCAGCGCGCTGGCTTGGCGACATCAGCCTACTGGGAACCCCCCTTTTTCCCCATGCATTGGTTCGGCTGATCTTGGGTGCGCGGGTGGCCTCGGCCGCCGGTGATGCCGGTTTGCGCGCGCGGGTCTTGCAGGCTAGCGAGGTGCTGGAGCGTGAACGGCCTGTGGTGCCGCTGTTGGCGGCGGTGGCCGGATATGCCCGCGCGATACTCGAGCGTGATGCCGATGCGTTGGCGGCGGTGGCGAGCGCGCTCCACTCCTCTTCGCGGCCACTCCTTTACGCCACCGCCGCCGAAGACACCGGTGGCGAACTGGCCCGCGCACAACGCAACGCCGAAGCGCTCGACCAGCTGAACGCGGCATTCGATACCTACATCGAGTGCGAAGCGATTGCCGATGCCCGCCGGGTCGGCCGCGCGCTGCGCCGATTAGGCGTGGAACGGCGCATCGTCGCGCGCCCGCGGGCAAAAACCGGCTGGGACAGCCTCACCGACTCGGAACTCACGGTCGTCCATCTGATCACCGAAGGCGCGACCAACCGCGACGTCGCCACCCAGCTGCACCTTTCCACCCATACGGTGAAGACCCACGTGCACAATGCATTTGCCAAGCTGGGCGTTACTTCCCGCGCCCAATTGGCGCGGCTCATGCGCGGCTCTGATTGACTGACACGTCAAATACGGGGCCGCCTAGTACTGCATGCATCCGGCCTTGAACATCAACCCTCGGGCGATGGTTTGCGCTTCCCGAACGACGACCGTAGTAGTCGACAACTAATCACGTATTCACCCGAGCGACGGTCGAGGCGCAGCCATACACCCGCCAGTGAGCACACAAGGGAAAGAGCGAACAATGCTGAACGCAGCCGACGGAATGCTGGCAATGCTGCCAGTGTCGTTCTGGGTTGCCGGGTACGCGATGGTGTCGCGATGACCGCAAGCTGGCCCAGCCCGATCGCCGAATCGGCAAGCCGCACTATCGATACCGACGCAGGTACGACACACGGGCAATGGCGAACTTGCAACCATGATCCAACGACTGCGTGCCATACGGGCGTAAAAACGCCGTGAGCAAAGGGAATTCAAAGCATGGCTCCAGATAACCGCGAACCCATTTTGGTAGAGGTTGTTGGCCATCCTGATGGCCAGACGATGTTGTGCCTGAATTAAGTTGCGAGACTAGTAGTCAGACAACTAATCACGTTCTAACCCGAGCGACCGCGCCGTAATTCAGATTCGGCGACTGCACCCGTCGCTCAATGAGCGAGAACCATCCTATGTTGAGCCATCCCTTTTAGAAAAAGTCTACGAAGCGGCCGCGGCCGCGCTTCCTTTCGCGGTTGACGCTGGGAAGATCACGATGGAGCCGGGAGTGTCTTACCTGCCGAGCCCGATCAAGCTTCGCGATTATGCCGCCGGTGTCATGGCCGCGTTCAGCCCGGGTCGTCGAATATCTCGGCGGTGTTTGGGCCTGCTGTCTCAGACCATGACCCTGAACCGTCGGCTGTGCGGGTTCCATCTCAACGGGTTCCCCCCGCGTCGGCTTAGTACTAGACCTGTCCGACCCTAAACATCAATCCTCGGGCGATGGTTTTGCGCTGCCCGCACGACGAACGTAGCAGTCGACAACCAATCACGTTCTCACGCAAAGCGACGGCCCAGCTAGGCCGCACACCGTGCCGGTGAGCACACAAGGGAAAGAGCGAACAATGTTGAATGCGGCGCTTGGAATGCTGGCGATGGTGCCAGTGGCGTTCGCTGTCGCTGGGTACACGATGGTGTCCCGATGACCGCCGGTCACGCCAGCTCGCTCGCCGAACTAGCAAGCAGGACTGTACATCTCGATGCGCAGGCAAGTCGGGCTAGCTGAGGGGACAACGACGATGCTCAGCTACCTGATCGTTTCCGGACTGTGCCTGCTGCTACTTCTCCACATCGTCTGCAAGGTGTGGCAGAACGCACTCGAGGTACACAGCGCCGCAGACAACCTCGACGAAGCATGCGACTTGGCCGCACGAGGACAGCCAGGGACTAACGACAGCGAGTGCAACTCCTCAAAGACAGGTTGGCGGGAATCCTCGCCCCCGAAATACTGCCATGTCTGGTAACAAAGCGATGACGCCACAGACGCCGCCAACGCCATGCAGCCGTAGCCGAATCCCCGGCACACAGAGATCGCTGGCCTGCAACCGCATAGTCGCCACGAGCGATGGCGTCTCGCTGTCCGTTCGTGACTGGGGATCTCACGCCGCTGACCATACAGTCGTACTTCTCCACGGCTTTTGCTTGAACAAAGATTCCTGGAACATCCAGATGACGCAGCTGATCCGTCGCTGGGGCAACAACATCCGGATCATCAGTTACGACCACCGTGGTCACGGCGACTCGGGCACTGCGTCGATGCACACGTACCGGATCGACCGACTCGCGGACGATCTCGCCGAGTTGCTGGTTGCGCTTGGCGTGACGGGCCCACTCACCCTGGTAGGGCACTCGATGGGCGGCATGACGGCCTTGGCCTATCTTGGCCGCCCCGCCAGCAAGCGTCCCGTTGAGCCGGAGAGCCTCGTTCTCGTCGCGACCGCCGCGGGAAACCTCGGCTCGCACGGCCTCGGCCGGCTGCTGTGCACGCCCGCGACAAGCCTGCTCTACCACCTCGTACACCACATGCCTCGCGCGGGCACCGATGAGGTAGTTCAATTCCTCGCCCGGCCGGTGTGCGCGGCACTGACCAGACATGGCGGATACGGTGAAGCCGCCCCGAAATCGTTGGTCGCTGCATCCGCGGCCGCCATCAACGCCACCCCGTCGACGACCAAAGTCGGCTTCCTGCGCGGTCTAAAAGAGTACGACTGCTCTCAGACCCTGAGCTCTATCACGGCCAAGACAACCATCATCAGTGGAGGAGCGGACAGGCTCACGCCGATGTGGCACGCCCGCGAGCTGGCCGACGGTATCCCCGGGGCGACGCTCATCCACCGGCCCACCGCAGGGCACACGCTTTTGCATGAAGTGCCGCAAGTGGTCACCGGAGCCATCAGCTCCGCCATCGCCGCCGGCGGCCCGGCTCTGGCGGCTGGGATCCAGGTGAGTCGGTTGGCACAGTCCGACGCCGTAGCCCGGGTCGTCGACTATGACCATTCCGGAGCTTATGACCCAGGCGCGTCCGCGGCGTCGGAAAAGCCGCTAGGCGGCGACTTCCGCATCGACCATTGCGATTCGGCATTTAAGGCGTCACCCGTCGAAGTTGAGGAGCGAGTGTCATGACCCGGTTAGGCAGAGCCTCCACTTTACTCGGAGTCTTCGCAGGCGATTACGCGATCCTGATGTTGATCAATGGTCAGCTAACCGATTTTCGACGTCTCTGCGGGTGTCTGTGCAGTTGCCTTACTCGGGGCCGCTCTTTTCGAGTATGTCTCCGACGCAACTCATGCGCCGCTCACACTGACCAGTCCGTCAAATATCAAGGCCACTAGGTATGCACCGACCCGGCCCTAAAGATCACCCGCTGGGCGATGGTGACGGCGGTGCCCGCGCTGCCAACGTAGTCATTGAGCTCTGGATCACAGCGGCCGCCGCCGCTCAACCAGGAACCGGCGCCGGAGAGCAACGGACACAGAGGAATTGAGAAAACGATGATGAGCACAGTGCTGGGAATGTTGATGATGATGCCGGTGGCGTTCGGCGTCGGTGGGTACGCGTTGGTGAACCGACGACCATGAGCCCGCGAAGACGATGGCGGACCCCGCTGGCGCGCCCACAGGCGTCTCACGTTGAGACGCTCATTCACCTCATGTTGAGACGCTCACCATCCTCGCGCTGCGGTGTCATGGGTCGCAGGAGCCGATGCATCGATGGACGAAGAGGAGAACCACGGTGAGCGGACAAAGATTGAGCGCGGCTGATGAGAAACTCTTTGGGCCGATGGCGCTGGTGTCCGCCAGCTCAAACGGGCATCGCCCGCGTGCGCCGGAGGTAATTCCGGAGAACGCATCCGATTCAATAGGGACACCGCGATTGCCGGGCGGAACGAGCCCGGGGGGGTCTGCAGGGAAACACTCGGATGCTGAGAAGCCGGCGCCCACCCAGGATGTGGCAACGCCGAGTGGTCCCGCCGGGACGCTGGGTTCAACTGATTCGCGGAGTTCGGACTTGATCGGCTCCGATGGACGCAACGACAACGGCGTCGGAGAAGCCGCTGCGCGAGCGGTTCTGCTCGCCGCCAAGCTGGATGTTCCGGCCATCGGGGGTCAGCTCGTTCATCGGGGCGCCTTGCTAGACGCCCTGTCGGCGGGACGGCGCCGCAAGCTGACGCTGCTGAGTGCGCCCGCGGGTTGGGGCAAGACGACATTGCTGGCGCAGTGGGCTTTGGGTGCGGGCGAGGACGAGCGGTTCGGCTGGCTGTCGCTTGATCCTTCCGACAACGACCCGGTGTGGTTTTGGATGTACGTGGTCGCCGCGCTGCAGAAGGTCAGTCCCGGGGTAGGGACTCGCGCGGTCGAACTTTTGGCGATGGGTGCCGACCCGGTGCAGGTCGTTTTGCCTACCCTGCTGAATGATCTGGACACGATCGCTAGCCCGATGGTGCTCATTCTCGATGACTACCACCTGGTGGTAAATCGAGCGGTCCATGAGCAGATGGCATTCGTTATCGGCCGGATTCCGGCGAATCTTCACTTGGTGGTGGCCAGCCGATCGGATCCGATGTTGCCGTTGGCTCGGCTGAGGGCCAGCGGCGAGCTTGCCGAGATGCGAAGCGACGATTTACGTTTCGGGGCTAGTGAGGCGCACCATCTGCTGAACGATGTGCTCGGGCTGGACTTGGCTGACGCGGATATTCAACTGTTGCACCAACGCACCGAAGGGTGGGCTGCCGGCCTCTACCTTGCCGCCCTCTCGCTTGCCGGACGTGCCGATGCCCCGGCGTTCGTCAGGACGTTCGCAGGCGATAACCGTCATATCGTCGATTACTTGATGGCCGAGGTGCTCGAGGGTCAGCCACCGGAATTGCGTAGCTTTTTGCTACGTACCTCGGTCTTGGGACGGCTCAGCCGTGCGCTGTGCGACGCGGTGCTGCAAACGTCTGGCTCGGCATCGGTCTTGGAGAAGATCGAGCGCGAGAACCTGTTTGTGGTGCCGCTGGATATGTCGCGTCGCTGGTATAGGTATCACCAGCTGTTCGCGGACTTGCTGCGCACCGAGCTGCAGCGCAGCGAGCCCGATCTTGTCGCGGGTCTGCACCGACGAGCCGCGGCGTGGTTTGAGGCCGAGGGCCTTGTCGATGACGCGGTGCGCCACCTGGTCGCTGCCGGTGACATCGCGGCAAGTGCTGATCTCATCGCCGCGGACTGGGTCAACGAGTTCAATGCGGGCGGGCTGTCCACGGTCTCCGGCTGGCTTGATCTGCTTCCCGACGAGACCGTTTCACGGGATCCGCGGCTGAGCGCGGTTCGGGCCTGGATCGCGTTGAATGTTGGCCAGTTCGATGACGCGCACATGTGGATTGAGGCAGTCGAAGCCGGGTCCGCGGCCGACAGCGTCGATCATGGCAGCCTCGACGCTCAACTCGTCGCGTTGCGTGCGGTCCACGCGTTCAAGGCGGGTGACGTCGCCGCGGCGCTCGAGGCGGCTCGCCGCGCGATTACCCTCGACTTCGACGACGCACTGCAGGCCCGGTCGGCCGCTTACAGTGTTTATGGGTCTGCGCTGTACTTCTCGGGCAGCATCGACGAGGCCCAAGCCACCTTCCGGCGGGCCGTGCAGCTGGCCGAGAAAGTCGGCAGTCACCTCGCCCGCTGCTACGCATTGGGCTATCTGGCGATGATCTCGGCCCACCAAGGTCAGCTAGCCGCCGCCGAGGAACTGATCCGCCGCGCGACCGGCAGCAGCAGGGACCTGGCCGATGGCGAGCACTTCGTGGACGTGATGGTGTCTCTTGCCACGGCCATCATCCTCGATATGCGCGGCGATACGGCTGCTGCCGCGGAAGCCGCCGACATGGCTGTCGGGTTGGCCCGCAAGGGTGCAGGAATCCTCGAGGTGGCCAACGCGCTGCTGGCCCGCGCCGAGATCCTCGGACACCTCGGTGATCACGAGATGGCGACGGCGAGCCGGAATGAGGCCGGCGTGCTGCTTCGGGGTCGTGCGGACGCCGCTATAGCGCAGACGTTGCTCGCCGCGGCCGAGCAGAGCGCGGGCGTCGCGGTGACCGCGCGCAACGAGCGGGTCGCGGTCGGTGAGGAGCCGACCCCCAAGGAGCTTGGGGTTCTTCGCCTGCTCGCCACCCGGTTGTCGCGCCGTGAGATTGGCCAGCGGCTTTATGTCTCGCTGAACACGGTGAAGACCCACCAGCGCGCCCTGTACCGCAAGCTCGGAGTGGAGGATAGGAGCGCGGCGGTCAAGCGGGCACGGGAGCTCGGCCTGTTGTAATCCGGCTGCCCGGACCTCCGCGGAGCCCTGGGGCCGGGCCTGAATCACCCTGCGCGAGCTCGCATTAATCACCTCGGTGAATCGGCGGTAGGGGTGATGACAGCTCACCTCGGCCCCGGTGAAGTGATGATGCTGCTCACCGACAAGCTGTTACGCACAGCGGTCCTCGACGCCGACCCGGGCGACGCGCTGCCGGAAGCGCTGCGCCGGCGGTTGCGCTTTGTCCTCACCACGGCTTGTACCTGGTATGGCTGTATGTGGAGGCCGTGCGGCGGCGTTGGTCATTGAGTGTCGCCGCCGCGAAGCCAGCCCTGCGGATCGTCGACCCACGCCGCGGGTATTCGAACTTTGCGGCCGTGGCGCCTCTGCTTCGCCTATGTCGCCGGGTTCTCTCGCAACAGCGCGGCAGGCCAAGATGTATTGTCGATTGCGAAATCGCCTATGCTGCAGAGTATTTCGTCGATACACTGATGCGCGCTGCATAGGCGGCGGCAATTCGAGCAAAAGGGCTGTGACAGTGATCATTTGACGATACCCGCCACCGGATCAGCCGAATCGCGTGAGAAGCCAATCTGCTCGTGATACTCGGCTACCGAGTCTGCATCCTCGCTCCAGTCGGTGCTACGCGGGCCACGAAAGTAGGCGATCTCGCTACGCGGCGAAAAGGCTGGTCGATTTTCATTGTGGCTCCTCTGCATGTGCCGGCTAGGCCGAATCTGTGGGCACCATTAGAAGGTGGCGATCAGGTGGGCGACGTCGCGGTTGCGGCACTCGGCCGGCCACACCGCCCAGGTACGGCGCACCACCGGGTAACCGGCAAGGGGGCACCACACCACAGTCTCGGGGATCGGGTGGGCCCACTCCTGGGACGCGAACGCAAAGGCCTGGCCGGCGCTGAGCGCGGTAAACGTGACGGAGGGGATGAGGAAGTTTTCGCCGTCTGTGTGATCACCGGTGTCGATGCCGTGGCTGCGCAGGGTGGCTGCCAGTTCGTCGTACCAGGCGGGGCTGCCCGAGCGAGGGAAACCGATCCACTGCAGCCCGGCCAGGGCGTTGAGGTGGATACCGTCGGGGCCCGCGAGTCGAGCGGCGAGGTCACCGGCCAGAAGGATGCCGAGATTTTCTTCAGCCACCAGCATGGTGTCGAATTCGGTTCCGGCGGGGTGCTCGCGCATCAACGAGACGTCGAGGTCCCCGCGGCGCAGGCTGGCCAGTTGTGCCGCCATCGGCAGGTGACGCGGTATCACGCGCGTGCCCGGGTGCTCGGCGGCGAATCGGGCGACCACGCGAAGCAGATCGGAGGCCAGTTCACCGGGGATGCCCAGTTGGAGTTGGATGACACCGGTGGAGTCGGCGGCGGCGGCGGTCACGGTGCGCACCATCTGGTCGTGGCGCACCAGGATGGCGCGCGCCTCTGCCAGCAGGGTGATGCCGGCTTCGGTGGTTCGGACGCCGGTGCTGCTGCGCACCAGCAGCTGCACACCGAGTTGGCGTTCCAGGGCGGTGACCGTTTGTGACAGGGCCGGCTGGCTGATGTCGAGTCGGCGCGCGGCGGCCGAGAACGTGCCCTCTTCGGCCACGGCGATGAATGCTTCCAGCTTGGCCGGTGCAAGAAACGCATGGCTGCGCCCGGCTGCGCCGATTCGGTCCACGATCCCGACGGGCCGCAAGGCGGACGCGGAGTTGCGGACCATGTGGTCGGGCTTGCCGGGCCTGACTACCGATTGTGATGAACTCCGCCGGGCGGTGCGCCGTCGTGCGCTGGCGCTCAATCTTGTTGGTGCGGGGGCTATATCGGCCCTGCCACGCGCTTCGGCGCTGTCTGTGTCAGCCTCAGGCAGGCTTTGCTCACTCACTGTGATTCTCCTCAATGATCCGACAGCATTCGCGTTGGCGAATCGGGTAACGCGTCATTGAGCGGCGCCGGATCATCGCTCCATGCTCGGAATGGGATGGATCTGGGCCGAAAACAGAAACAGGCTTTGACCGGAGATCAACGGCAGCATGTGAACTTCCTTGAACCGGTGGGTGGCGGGTATCCCGGTGTCGGTATGCGCAGCCTCGCTTCGAATCCGCTTCTTGGCCAGTGATCGCGGCCGGTCCCTGGCGCTCCCGACTGGCCAGCAGCCAGCACAATGCCGTCGCGGTGAACTTCGTCGAACCGCGATGTGGGGAGCCGCTTGGGGCTGATGTCGCATGTGCCATAAGCCCACCCTCGGTGAGAGTCGGGTGGGTTGGCCTCATCCGACCCGCCGATTCACCCGGGTGATTTGCCTCGATGAATCCGCACTGCGCTGCAGGGCACGCAGCTCCCGCAGGTCTCCGCGCGCTCGCAGCCGTGCCAACGGCAGGGCCGGGTCGGAGCGGGTGGCCAGCACCACATGAAGGGTTGTGGACATTCTGTCGATAACGAAGGCCATCTGCTGATGAACCAGGTTGGTCACCAAATGATAGTCATCGAGGATCAGTACGCTGCCTGCGTCGAGATCGGCGAGCTCGTTGAGCAGAGTGGGTAGCACCGATTCTTCCAAGTCAGCGTCGCGCGCAAGGAGATCGGAGGCGCGCATCGCCACCGCTGGCTGCGCTCGCCGCAGCGCAGCGACCACATACGTCCAAAAGCGCACGGGATCGTTGTCGGCCCGGTCCAAGGACAGCCACGCGAACCGAACGTGCTCCTTTTCGCTGTCAACCCGTTGGGCATGCAAGGTCGTCTTCCCCCAACCCGCCGGCGCGCTGACCAGCGTCAGCTTACGAACATTTCCGGCCGACAGTCCCTGCACCAACCAAGCGCGACCGATGAGCCTGTCCCTGAGCGCGGACACGTGCAGCTTGGTGGCCAGCAGAACCGACAGCTCACGACCGTGCGTTTCGCCACTCATCGCATTCGCCCACCCGCATCCCCGCGCGACGAGGCGATGTCTGCACGCGGGTGCTTCGCGGAGATTGCTTTCCCAGTCACCTTCAGCCGAGCCGATCTACGCACTGGCGGGCCCAGCTCGCTACATCATGGCAATTCACCCGGGTGAAACCGATTCGTGGGTGATGACCAGCCCGGACCCGTCGATCCAACATGGGGACAACCGACAGCACGGAGGACAGATGAAGCCGACCAGGTACCGGATTTGTGTGCGCGGCCAGTTGACCGAGCGCCTCGGGTCGGCGTTCGACGGCATGTCCCGCGTGTGGCGAAGGAAAAGCCGATGACACACGACGGTATTCACAGCGGACGCGTCGACCCATTCGGCGGCGTCGCTTACACCGGCCCCATGTTCGCATCGCCGCCGGGCATGCCTCCCCCACCAATTCCGCCGCAGGGCGAGGCGAAGACCTTGGCGACGTTGTCGGTTGTGTTCGCGTTCGTATTCGCACCGGTGGGCGCGGTACTGGGCCACTTGGCGCTCTCTGAGATCAAACTCGGCAGACAGCACGGTCGTGACCGTGCCCTCATCGGTCTGACGTTGTCGTACGTGTTCATCTTGTTCGCGGTCGTCGCCTTCCTGCTATGGGCGGTCACCGCACACACCGGCTCATCGTCGATCACTGTCGTACCCGCCACCACCGCGTCGCCACCCCTGGCTGCACCGCCCCCAAGCGTGCAAACGACGGTGATCACACCGCCGCCGCCCGCCCGGCAGACAGTAAACGTCGATGAACTGAAAACGGGTGACTGCGTTGAGATTCAACAAACCTAGCCTGATCCGAAAGACACCGACGCCCAGTTGATCAAGATTTATCCGGTCAATTGCGAAGCCCGGGATGGTGTTTTCCGCGTCGACACGATCTCGTCGTCAACCAATCCGTGCACCGACGAGTACCTGGCCAACAGGGCCAACACCATCTTCGCCTGCATCTCGAAGTTCAAAGGCTGAGACGATGACTGTCACTGGTGATCCCTTCCGGCAGACGCCGGTCGACCCGCCCATTCCGCTCAATGGGCGGACCGGCGTCCCTCATGTGCCGCCTGCGACAACATGGCCGTCCGTATATGAAGGTCAAAACCCTTACCCGCCAATCCAACGACCGCACAACACACTGGCGGTACTGTCGGCTGTCTTCGCGGTCGCGCTCCCGCCCGTAGGCGCGGTTCTGGGCCATTGGGCACTCGCACAGATCCGCCGAACGGGTGAGGCGGGACGCACGGCAGCGATCTGGGGCTTGATCCTCGGCAACGCGCTGACCGTCGCGCTGATAGCCGGATTGATCGTCTGGGCCGTCTCGAGCCCTTCCCGCACAGCCGAATAGGTGCCGATGCCGGGCGCCACAGTCACGGCGTCACCGCTGCCGCAGGACCTGCCGCCCCTCGTGGTGACGTCGATGGCGCCTCCGCCGAGTAAACCCCGGGTGAAGCTCGATCTGTCGCAGGTCACCGTCGGCACCTGCGCGGAAATCCAGAAGCGCGACGTCGGCGACGACGCGCTCGACCTGTTCGGCGTGCCGTGTGAGCACCGCCAAGGCGTGTACACCGTCGTCGCTCGCGTCGACACCGACGCCAACTGCCAATCCACCTATATCGCAGCGCCTCCCGATCGTTCGTTTGCGCTGTGCCTGAACGAGTACTGACATGTTCGACCCTTTTGATTTCGGCGACTTCGGGTCGTCGAGGACCATTGCCAGGACGCTGGCGTCCAACCCGGCTGCGATATCGCCCGGTGCGCCTGCCGACCTGCGGCCGGTCCAACCGGACCCGAAGCTGGACACCGGGTTTGATCCGTTCGCAGATGCCGCCCCCAGGAAGTCGGCGACGCAGGATGCGTTCGGCGTTGCCACGCCCAGCCCGACCGTATCGGCGGTCACGGCTGCCGGAAAACGGCGGTTCCTTCGTCGTCTGCACCGACTTCCCGACACGAATTGCCTTGCAGCGATCCGTTGTTCTGGCGTTCTCCGATGCGCGGGGACTCGATACGCATTGTGTGCGCATCCCCGCCCCGCGGCCGAGCCGGCGAAGCGACGACGATCTGCTCGCTGACCCGGCCGCGTTAGATCGGATCACCTCGTCTCTCGTACGGGCTTTCCGATGAACAAGTGCCCGAGGTGCTTCGCCGCCCTAGGAGACGACCAATACGCGTGGACGGTGTCACCACTCGCGGGCGGTGAGCGGTATATCGATCCGGTGGCCTCCACGTTCGTCGGCACCGACACCGAATCCGGACCGATCTACAGCGTGACCCGACCACCGGGCTACCGCGGCCCGCTGCTGTCGGCATCCGATGCCGCCACCGCATTGAATGCACCGGTGGTGGAGATCTGTCCGGTCTGCCACGTCATTCTCCCTGAGGGATGGCGCAACGGACATGCCATCTGCATCGCCATGGCCGGCACCCCTGCCACCGGAAAGAGCACCTACCTCGCCGTGCTGATCAAGCAGATGGAGTTGCTGTGCGAAGGGCTCGGCATTTCGATGGCACTGGCCACCGGCGCCAGCGCGGAGGCATACGTACAGAACTACGAGCAGCTGCTGTACGAGCAACGCGGCTTGATTCCGCCCACGCCGACGTTGCAAACGCAGGCACCGCACCAGCGCGAGCCGTTGATCTTCACCATCGGCGTTCGCGACGGAATCCAGCGTTTCCTGGTCATTCGCGACGTCGCAGGCGAGGACCTGGAGACCGGGGACATGCGGTCGCCGCGGTTCAGCTATTTCGGCAATGCCGACGCCGTGTTCTTCATGTTCGATCCGTTGCGGGTCAAGGCAATCCGTGACCAGCTGCACGATCTGCTGCCCGCCCAGTCGTACAGTGCCGGCGATCCTCGAGCGCTGCTGACCAAGGTGTTGCTCGCGATCGGATCCGGCCGGCCCAAGCTCGCCGTCATCCTGTCGAAGTTCGATGCGTTGCGGGCATTGGGCGACGTAGAAGGATCGGAGTGGAGCCAGATCATGTCCAACGCAGGCGCCGCATATCTGCGCGACAACTCAGGCGGCCGGTACTACGACCACAACGACGGCGAGCTGCTGCACGAGGAGGTGCGTAGCCTATTGCTTCGGCTGCACGCGGGCTCGATCGTCACGGCGGTCGAAAGCCATTCTCGTGAACTGCAATTGATGCATCGCTACTTTGTTGTGTCAGCTCTTGGCCAGCCGCACAGCGGCGACCGGCTGAGCTCCCGAGGTATCACGCCGTTTCGCTGCACCGATCCCGCGCGGTGGATAACGACAACTGCCGGATTGTTATAGCCGGCCGATAGCCGTCACGGCCAGATCTCGGGACGCGGCCCCTCCCCTTGGGGTTGAACCCGATCGCGGTCACTTCTGGTCTGGTGTATCGGATGTTCGGGCGGCCAGATCTCCGGACGCAGCTCTTCCTCGTCGTCGGGAGCCTCGGCTGCGACGCTGAGCTCCTCTTCTGTCGGCGGAACGACGTCAGGTTCTGGCGGTGGCGCCGATACACCGACGTCCTGCTCATCGGTATTGCGTGTCGCACGTTCGTGCAGTTCGTTGACGAGGAGCAGCAACAGCCCGAGAGCGCTGGCAACGACGGTGATCCAGCCCAGCAGAAAGCTGCCGGAGATGATCGCCGCAATCAGCGACACCAGGGCGACGACGGCAACTCCGGCCACGTTGAAGAGCAGCATGGGTGCCCTCCTCTGTTCTGCCTAGCCGCTAACTCCATTGTGTTCAGATACCGGTGGCCACACAACCACCGGCCGCGATCGCGGTCGTAGTCCGTTGGCCCCTACCGACTCTCGCAACTCGCCGCTCGGCTACGCGACGAGCAACTATGGTTCGCGTCTTCGTGTTCACGCTGCTCGTCACGGGCATCCTCGTGGTAAGGCGCGTGCGCGGTGGCAACGTCGACTTCGCGTGGTCCGCGCTGGGCCCACTCGGTCAGGGCAGGATGAACCGCTCCACGGCGTTGGCAAAGCCCTCATCTTCGTTTGTCGTGGTGACGCAACGGGCGGCCCGCTTGACCTCGTCGCTCGCGTTGCCCATCGCGATGCTCAGTCCCGACTGGGCGAACATGCGCACGTCGTTAGGCATGTCGCCGATCGTGGCGATCTCCTCGGGAGCGATGTCGTAGGTCGCGGACAGGTAGCTGACTACAGCGCCCTTGTTCGCGTGGGGATTGGTGACATCGGCGTAGTAGGGCTGGGATCTGGCAGCCGACACTTGGTCGCCGAAGCGCTCGTGTAACAGGGTCACCGCCTTCTGGACTGCGTCGTGGTCATCGCTGACCCCAACCACTTTGGCCACGCCGTCTGAGATCGACGCAAAGCTGTCGATCGGCGTCGGGTCGAATCTGACCGTCCACGCCTCGCGGGCCACGTGAGGCCCATCCATGTCCGGCACCAACCAGTCCGCACCCTGGTAGACCCACACGCTCATCCCCTGGGCGTCGAGTAATTCGATCACCGCCGGCGTCAGATTGTCCGGGACCACGCGCTGTTCGATCACCGACAAATCGGGGCGGGCGAACAGTCCACCGTTGAACGCCGCGATAGGCGTTGTGAGTTCAAGGGGTTCGATGAGCATCGACATGCCGCGCGGCGGGCGGCCGCTGGTGATAGCGAAGAGTATCCCGGCTTCCCGCAGCTTGGCGACGGCGGCGATGGCGCGTTCGGTGAGGACCTTGTCTTGGGTTACCAGTGTGCCGTCGACGTCGGCGAGGAGCAGTCGAATCGACTGGGAGTGGCGAGTCATGTTGCCTTTCTTGGTTGGTTGGATAGGTCGAATTTCTAGGAGGCGAATGCGGTGACCGTTTTCAGGTAGTGGGCGGCGATCTGGTCCACCGCCTCGCTGCGCCCGATGGTGCCCGCGATCAGGTCGCGCAGGGGTTGCTCCCACAGCGTCCTTCCCACCGCGAAGCCGTCGAAGCCGGGCACCGAGGCGGCGATGCGTAGCCATTCGATGACCTGCGCCTGATCCGCACCGCGGCCAAGCACGATGCAGCTGACGTTGTCCCTGCCGCCGCGGCGCGCAGCTGCCACCACCTCGGCGCAGGCCTGTGCGGAGTCCAAGCCCTCGATCTTCCAGATGTCGGGATCCACACCGGTGTCCTGCATCGCGTGGACGATCCGGATGACCAGGCGGGGGCGGATCTCACGGTCGTAGCGCCGCTGGTCTCCGCCCACCTGCTGCAGCTGCCCGGGCGTGGCCGGCACCAGCAGCTCGAATAGGAACAGCCGATCGCGCTCATGCAGCCACGCGCTCAGACGCGCGAGGCGCTCCGTCTGCCTGCGGTTAAGCTCTTGATCGCCGTCGGGGTTGTAACGAACGAGCACCTTGGCGAAGGTCGGGTCGAATCCGTCGATGTGGCAAGCAAATTCCGCGCCGTACTCGAAGTCGAATTCGGCTTGGCCCGACTTCTCGACCGGCATCGCCAGCACGTAGTCGGCGCTGCGGGCCTTGCGCGCCACCGTCGCCCCGTACTGCTCGTCGACCAAGATGCCAGCCGCGTCATGGGGAACCCCATGCGCGGTCGCCTCCTGAAACGCTTCGTAAATCACCTCTTTGGCGTCGGCGACCGCGGCCCGGACGCTGTCCGAGATCGGCGGCGACGCACCGAACAGGTCGCGCTCGAACGAACCGCGGTGATCGAATGCCAGTAGGTACAGGGGCTTGGTGTATCCGAGGGCCATCGGCTCAATTCCTTTCGTTGACCAACCGGCCACGAGTGCCGTCGGGGAAGTCGATACGATCGACCGACTCACCGCGGGCCACAAGGACGGTTGCCACCACGTGCCGGGGGAACAGACCGTGCTCGACAACCCCCGGCGTCGATACGAACCTGGCGGCCAGGTTGGCCGGATCGTCGAAAGTTCCTATGTAGTCGGCAATCACGCCGCCATCCGGGCTGCGCGGTACGTCGCGCAGTGATACCGGGGCGATCCGGCGCATCGTCGCGCGCAACCCGTAGGGGAGCAGCTCAAGCGGGATCGGACCGTGCAGGGCATCGACGAGTTTTGTCGAGTCGGCGATGACAACGAAGCGCTCGGCGGCCGCGGCGACAATCTTCTCGCGGGTGTGGGCGCCGCCGCCGCCTTTCACGAGCCAGCCGTTGGGGGATATCTGGTCCGCGCCATCGACGGCGATGTCGAAACGCTCGATGCTCGAGAAGTCCTCGACCCTGAGGCCGACCTCGCGCGCGGCGTGCTCCGTGCGCGGCGAGGTGGCGACGCATCGAATGTCGAGCGATCGGCGGGCCAGGGACGGCAGCAAGAATGCGACCGTCGAGCCGGTGCCGAGCCCGACAGTCATGCCGTGGTCGACCAGATCGGCTGCCGCTTCGGCGGCGGCACGTTTCTCCCGCTCGACGTTCATGACGCGGTCACCGTACAGATGTGCCGCCATGAGTCGCGGATTCGCATGTTGGGTCTACTTCTTTTCGGCGTGGCCGCCGAATTCGCTGCGCATGGCCGACAGGATCTTGTCGGTGAAGTCGCCGAGATGTCGGGACTCGAACCGCGCGAAGAGCGACGTCGTGATGACAGGAGCCGGAACACCCTCGTCCACCGCAGCAAGGACCGTCCACCGGCCCTCGCCGGAATCGGAGACCCGCCCGCTGAAATTGTCGAGATCGGGTGAGCGGGCCAGCGCGTTGGCGATCAAGTCGACCAGCCACGACCCGACCACCGATCCGCGCCGCCACACCTCGGCCACCTCGGCGACGTCGATGTCGTACCCGTAGGCCCACGAGTCGCGCAGCGGGGTGGTCTCCGCGTCGACGGCCTGGGTTACGTTGCCGGCATTGGCGTGCTTGATGACGCTGAGCCCCTCGGCGATCGCTGCCATCATTCCGTATTCGACCCCGTTGTGGACCATCTTCACGAAATGCCCTGCCCCACTTGGCCCGCAGTGCAGGTACCCGTCAGCAGCGGTGCCGTCGCGCCCGGTCCGGCCCGGGGTCGGCTCGGCGGACCCGGCGCCGGGGGCGATCGTCTTGAAGATCGGGTCGAGCCGGGTCACGACCTCGGTTTCCCCGCCGATCATCAGGCAGTAGCCGCGTTCGAGTCCCCACACCCCGCCGCTGGTCCCGCAGTCCACGTAGTGAATGTCCTGGGCCACCAGCCGTTCGGCACGGGTGATGTCGTCGCGGTAATAGGAGTTGCCGCCGTCGATCACCGCGTCACCGCGGGCCAGCAACGGGACGAGCTGCTCGAGCGTGGAGTCCACAATGGCCGCCGGCAGCATCAACCACACCGCCCGGGGTTGCTCTAACTTGTCCACCAGCTCCTGCAGCGACGAGGTGCCCGTTGCTCCCTCTGCGTCGAGTTGCTTTACGGCTTCGGGGTTGACGTCGTAGACAACGCAGCGGTGTCCGTCGCGCATCAGCCTGCGCACGAGGTTTGCCCCCATCCGGCCCAGCCCGACCATCCCGAGCTGCATCGGTGTGTCAGTTGCCATGTCGTTTCTCCTCTAGTCCTTCAGCGCCCGGTAGCGCTGGATCAGTTTGTTGGTCGATGAATCGTGGCTGAGCTCGGGCTCGGCATCGCTTTGCAGCTCGGGCAGGATCGCCACGGCCAACGCCTTGCCTAGCTCGACGCCCCATTGGTCGAAAGAGTCGATGCCCCAAATGGTTCCCTGCGTGAACACGCTGTGCTCGTACAACGCCACCAGTGCGCCGAGGACGCGCGGAGTCAGGACCTCCGCCAGCAGCACATTGGTGGGACGGTTTCCCTGCATGACCCGGTGCGGCACCACCGCCTCGGGAGTTCCTTCCGCCCGGACCTCCTCCTCGGTCTTGCCGAAGGCGAGCGCCTGCGCCTGAGCGAAGACATTCGACGACAAGATGTCGTGGTGGTCGCGCAGGGGATTGAGGCCCTTGGCGAAGCCGATGAGGTCGACCGGTATGAGCGAGGTTCCCTGGTGGATCAGCTGGTAAAAGCTGTGCTGGCCGTTCGTGCCAGGCTCCCCCCAATACTGCGGGCCGGTCTGGTAGTCCACAACCGTGCCGTCGAGGGTGACGTGCTTGCCGTTGGACTCCATAGTCAGCTGCTGCAGATACGCGGGAAAGCGCTTGAGGTACTGGTCATACGGCATCACGCCGATCGAAGAGGCCCCGAAGAATTCCACGTACCACACGGTGAGTAAACCCATGAGCACCGGCAGGTTCCGCACCAGCGGCGCGGTGCGGAAGTGCTCGTCCATCGCGTGGAAGCCGGCCAGCATCTCGTTGAACTGATCCGGGCCCAGCGCCACCATCGTGGACAGGCCGATGGCCGAGTCCATCGAGTACCGACCGCCGACCCAGTCCCAGAAGCCGAACATGTTCGCGGTGTCGATCCCGAACTCCGACACCCGCTCGGCGTTCGTCGAGACGGCCACGAAATGCTTGGCGATCGCGGAGGGGTCGCCCAGCTGGCCGAGCACCCAATCACGCGCCGAGATGGCGTTGGTCAGCGTCTCCAGGGTCGTGAAGGTCTTCGACGACACGATGAACAGCGTTTCTTCCGCTGACAGGTCCCTGGTGGCTTCCACGAAGTCCGTCGAGTCCACGTTGGAGACGAACCGGAACGTCAGGTTGCGATCGGTGTAGTGGCGCAGCGCCTCGTAGGCCATCACCGGACCCAGGTCGGACCCACCGATGCCGATGTTGACAATGTTGCGAATCGGCTTGCCGGTATGGCCTTTCCATGCGCCCGAACGGATCTTGGTGGCGAAATCGGCCATCCGGTCCAAGACTTCATGCACCTGGGCGACCACGTCGACCCCGTCGACGATCAGCGTGGCCCCCTTGGGCATGCGCAGCGCCACATGCAGAACCGAACGGTCCTCGGACACATTGATCCGCTTCCCGGCGAACATCATGTCCCGGCGCTCCTCGAGACCGGACTGCTCGGCCAGCTCGAGCAGCAGATCGTGGATCTCGTCGGTGATGCGGTTCTTGGAGTAATCCAGATACAGCCCCGCAGCCTCGGCACTGAACAACTCGCCGCGATCGGGGTCGTCGGCGAACAGGTCACGCAGATGGCGGTCCTCGATCTTGGCGTGGTGTTCGGCAAGAGCGGCATACGCGGGGCGCTGACGCAACGGTGAAATCGGCATGAGATGTCTCCTTTGGTGGGTCGGTGTCGGACGCTCGGGCGGCCGCGGAGGGGCGTTGTGGGTTATCGCTGCCGGACCGCGGCCAGGCGATCGCGTGCGACCTGCGCTACCCGGTCGGGGGTGAAGCCGAACTTGACGAGCAGTTGTTTCAGCGGCGCCGACGCCCCGAATGTGTGCATGCCGACTACGGCGCCGTCATCACCGACGTAGCGGTCCCAGCCGAGTGTCGAGGCCTCCTCCACGGCGACGCGTGCCGTCACCGAAGGTGGTAGCACTTCGTCGCGGTACTGCTGGGACTGGCGATCGAAGAGTTCCCAGCAGGGCATGCTCACTACGCGGGTACTGATGCCGTCGGCCTGCAGTTCCTCGCGGGCGGCCAGCGCCAGGTGGACTTCCGAACCCGTTGCCAGCAGGATGACGTCGGGTGTGCCGCCGTCGCGGCACCACGTCGGTCTGCTCGGACTTCTGCCTTCGGCGAGCACGTAGCCGCCGCGGGTTAGTCCCGAGGCTGGCGCGAATTTGGTTCGATCCAGGGTCGGCAACGCCTGGCGGGACAGGACCAGCGCGGCCGGCTCGCGCCGCAGCGCAGTCACGATACGCCATGTCTCGGCCACCTCGTTCGCGTCAGCGGGGCGGAACACCAGCAGCCCGGGAATGGCGCGCAGCGAGATCAGCTGCTCCACCGGCTGGTGGGTGGGCCCGTCTTCGCCGACGCCGATCGAGTCGTGGGTCAGAATGTGCACGGCCGGGATTTCCATCAGCGCCGAGAGGCGAATCGCCGCGCGGGCGTAGTCGGAGAAGATCAAAAACCCCGACCAGTAGGGGCGCAGCTTGGTCAGCGCCATACCGTTAGCGATGGCCGCCGAGGCGTGCTCTCGGACACCGAAGTGCAGGTTGCGCCCGGCCCACTGACCCGGCTGGAAGTCCCCGGCACCGTCGAACACCAACCGGCTCTTGGTCGACGGCGACAGATCCGCGGAACCGCCGACCAGCCAAGGCACGGCCCGCGCGACCGCGTTGAGCACCTGTCCAGAGGAGTCGCGGGTGGCCAGCCCCTTGGGGTCGGGTGGGAAGGTGGGCAGTGCGGTGTCCCACCCGGCGGGCAGGTCACGACGTTGCATGCGTTCGATCTCGTCGGCCAGGTCAGGGAACGCCTTGCGGTAGCGCTCGAACGTCGCCTCCCACGCCTGGCGGGCCACGTGGCCGCGGGCGGCAATGCCCGAGGCGAAACTGTCGTAGACACTGGCGGGGACGTGGAAGTCGACATCCTCGTCCAAGCCGAGGAACCGTTTGGTCGCCCGCACGCCCTCGACGCCAAGCGGGGTCCCGTGCGCCTTGGGGGAGTCTTCCACCGGCGAGCCGTACCCGATGTGGCTGTGCACGACGATCAACGTGGGCCGGTCGCCCTCGGACTTGAACGTGCGCAGCGCCCGCTCGATCGAGTCGGTGTCGTTGGCGTCGGCGACGGTGGTGACGTTCCAACCGTAGGCGATAAAGCGGGCCGCGACATCCTCGGTGAAGGTGATGTCGGTGTGGCCCTCGATGGTTACCCGGTTCGAGTCGTAAATCCAGCACAGGTTCGCCAGCCGCAGGTGGCCCGCCAGTGACGCAGCTTCACCAGAGACGCCCTCCATCATGCAGCCGTCCCCGGCCAGGGCGTAGACGTCGAAGTCGAACAGTGTCATCGCGTCGCGGTTGTAGTGCTCGGCCTGCCAACGCCCGGCGATCGCCATACCCACCGAGGTCGCAACCCCCTGGCCCAACGGTCCGGTGGTGGCCTCCACGCCGCTGGTCCATCGGTACTCGGGATGGCCCGGGCAGCGCGAGCCGAGCTGGCGAAAGGTCTTGAGGTCCTCAAGGGTGACCGCGGCCCGATCGAGAATCTCGTAGTCGGGGTCAACGGCCCTGACACCGCTTAGGTGCAGCAGTGACCACAGCAGTGCTGACGCGTGGCCCTCCGACAGCACAAACCGGTCCCGGTTCGGCCAAATCGGATCGCCTGGATCAAAGCGCAGAAAACGTTGCCACAGCGTGTAGGCAACCGGGGCCACCCCCATCGGTGTTCCCGGATGGCCGGAGTCGGCGCGCTGAACCGTGTCCATGCACAACGCCCGAATCGTGTTGATTGCGACGGTATCGACGTCGGGGATACCTGAAACGCCTTGTGCGACATTGATAGCGGTATCAGTCACCGGATCACCCACTGAGCGAGCTCGAGTAGTAGTCCGTTGCGTGCCTGTTCATGTGGGGTGCTCATTCCTCTGTTCCTTTCACTCCGTGGTTGTAGCGCGGACGGTGGTCGGTGCTTCGGTCTGGGGGATGGCTCACGCGGTGGTGATGAGTCGCCTACATCGGTGCGGTGGCGGGTAGGAATACCCCGGCGGGTTCTGATGCTTGTTCGGATCGGATGACGTGCACCACGGCGTTGATCAATGCCAGGTGGGTGAACGCTTGGGGGAAGTTGCCCAGATGCCGGCCGGTGCGCGGCTGGATCTCCTCGGCGTAGAGGTTCAGCGGGCTGGCGAACGACAGCAGCCGCTCACACAGCCGCCTGGCGCGGGTGACCTCACCGATCTCCGCCAGCGCCGACACCAGCCAGAACGAGCAGATGATGAACGCGCCTTCCTCGCCGGCCAATCCATCGTCGGTCTCCTTGACGCGGTAGCGCAGCACCAGTCCGTCTTCGGTGAGCTCATCGGCAATCGCCAGCACGGTGGCACGTATCCGCGGGTCGTCGGCCGGCAGGAAGCGGGTCAGCACGGCCAGCAGCAACGACGCGTCCAGCGCGTCGGAGCCGTAGCGCTGAACGAGCACACCCCGGGAATCGACGCCGTTTTTCAAGACGTCAGCCCGGATCTCCTCGGCGATCGCGCGCCACTTTGCGCATAGCACCCTTCACCCTGCAGCTCGGCCAGTTTCGCGCCACGGTCCGCGCGACCCAGCACATGATCTTCGACGACGTGAAATGCTGCGGTTCGCCGCGGACTTCCCAGATGCCACGGTCCGGGTCGCGCCAGTGCTTGATCGCCTCCTCCACCTGCTGCTTGAGCATGAACCACAACGTTTCTGGTATGTCATCGCGTGATTTGGCATGTAGATACACCGAGTCGAGGATCGTGCCCCAGATGTCATGCTGCTCCTGCTTGTAGGCGCCGTTGCCGACCCGCACCGGGCGGGCCCCGTCATATCCCGTCAGATGGGACAGCTGCTCCTCGACCAGTTCCCGCTCCCCGCCGACGCCGTACATCACTTGCAGCGGACGGCGTTCACCGTCGTTCGCGCAGGACACCTCGGCGATGAACGCGAAGAAGTCGTCGGCCTCGTGGTCCAGGCCTAGCGTGTACAGGCCCCACAGCGCGAACGTCGAATCGCGCACCCACGCATAGCGGTAATCCCAGTTCCGTTCGCCGCGTGGGGTTTCCGGCAACGACGTGGTGCTCGCAGCCAGCAACGCGCCGGTAGGCGAGTACGTCAGCCCCTTCAGCGTCAGCGCACTGCGTTGTAGATATGACCGCCACGGGTGGTCGGGGAAGTTTCCGATGTTGATCCATTCCCGCCACATTTCGCCGGTCTGCCACATCTTGTCGGCGGCCTGCTCGTAGGCCTGCGGCGGCGGCTGTTTGGACCAGGACAGCGCGACAAAGACGTTGTCGCCCTCCTTCATCCGGGTACGGGCGCGGGCCTCGCGGCCCTCTAGGCCCAGCCGCAGATTGGTCGTGAGCGTGAGTTTCGGGTGTGTGTCGGGATCTTTCTGGGCCGCTGCGATGGCCTCGCCGTAAGCGGCTCCGCAGTATTCCCAACTGGCGTCGACGCGGTGATAGTCGAACGACGGCTCGCAGTTCATCACCAGCTCGACGGTGCCGCTGACGCAGCGCACGGTGCGCAGCAGGATGTGCTCGGCGTCCCAGTCCATCGGGGTGCGGCGATGGGCAGATGACCGCGACCCGATGTATGCCGGGGCCCATCACCAGCGCGTCGCGCACGATGAGCCAGCCGGTGTGGGTCTGCCAGGTGGTTTCCAGGATCAGGCTGCCCGGCAGGTAGCGGCGTGCGGCCGGCACCGACACCCCGTAGGGGCCGAGCCGGAAATGGCCGGCCGACCGGTCAAGGAGTGCGCCGAATATGCTGGGCGAGTCCGGCGGGGCGCGCACATCCATTCCACCGACCCGGCCGGCGAGATCAGGCAGGTGGTCTCGCAGTCCGACAGGAACGCGTAGTCGGCGATGGGCGGGAACGGATTTCGGTTGGAACTTGTCGCGATTTCGGGAACCGCACCGGTGGCCGGCACTTGCGACAGGTCTACCCCTTGGGGCAGTCCGCGTGCGGCGCGGTCGTCCACCGTCGGTGCCAGCGAGGGTGGATGCAACGTCGGTCGCGGTCATCGGCTCTCCCAACCAAATTCGCCAGTGCTGCACCTCTGTTGCGTCCCGGCCGCGGCGTCGAGTTCGGTCTGGGTCGCTTTCAGCAGCTCGTGCCAGGAAGTCTGGAATTTCTCGACGCCTTCGTTCTCTAAGACCAGGAACACGTCAGGCAGGTCGACGCCAACGGATTGCAGTTTGTCGAAGTGTTCCTGCGCTTCGGCCGCTTGGCAGGTCGCGGTGCCGCCCTTGATGACTCCGTGGTCGGCGACGGCGTGCAGAGTTTGCTCGGGCATGGTGTTCACCGTGTTGGGGGCAACCAGCTCGGTGACATACATCGTGTCGGGGTAGGCGGCGGTTTTCACCCCGGTGGACGCCCACAGCGGGCGCTGCGCCCGCGCCCCGTGGGGCTTGAGCGCCTGATAGCGTTCACTGCCGACGAACACGTCCTGGTAGGCGGCGTACGCCAGCCTGGCGTTGGCGACGCCGGCCTGCCCGCGCAGCGCCAGCGCCTCGGTGGTGCCGATTTTTTCGAGCCGCTTGTCGATGTCGGTGTCCACTCGCGACACGAAAAACGATGCGACCGAGTGGATCTTGGAGATGTCGTGGCCGGCGGCCTTGGCGGCTTCCAGCCCGGCCAGGTAGGCGTCCATCACCGCGCGGTGTCGCTCGACCGAGAAGATCAGCGTGACGTTGACTGAAATTCCTTCGGCCAGCACTGCGGTGATGGCCGGCAGTCCGGCCAGGGTGGCCGGAATCTTGATCAGTAGGTTGGGGCGGTCGACGATTTTCCACAACGCGATGGCCTGTGCGACCGTCTTGTCGGTGTCATGCGCCAGCCGCGGGTCGACCTCGATCGAGACCGTCCGTCGACACCGTCGGAGACCTCCCACTGTCGATGCAGCACCTCGCAGGCTTCGCGGATGTCGTCGGTAGTGACGGTGCGGATGGCCGCATCCACGTCGGCGCCGCGGCCGGCTAGTTCCCGGATCTGTTCGTCGTCGGCGTGCCCCTTCGACAGCGCGTGCTGAAAGATCGTGGGGTTCGTGGTGACACCGACAACACCCATCGTGTCGATCAACTCGGCCAGGTCGCCGGTGCTCAGCCGATCGCGAGACAGATCGTCGAGCCATACAGATACACCCGCGGCCGATAGCGCGGCGAGATTAGGGTTCTGCGTCATCGTTGTTGGTTCCTTATCTGTTAATGGAGGTGTTGGTGCAACCAGGGGTAGCGCCAGCCGGGGTACCGGCGAGCAGCGTGTCGGCTCCGGTCGGGCCCCACGACCCGGGCTTGTAGCGCCGCACCGGGGGTGGTGCATCCAGCAGCGGCTGCACGATGCGCCAGGTTTGTTTCACGTTCTCCTCCCTGGTGAACTGGCTGGAGTCTCCGTTCATGGCGTCGCTGAGCAGCCGCTCGTAGGGCTCGGGGGCTTCCCCCAGCTGTTCGGCGAAGTTCAGCGAGAGATCAACTGTGCGAGCGCGATTGGCGCCTGGCTCTTTAGCTTGGATGACCAGATTGGCGCCGGGGTTGGGATCGATGCGCAGAATGAGCTCGTTGGGATCCGGCGCGTGCTCAGTGATGGCCAATTTGGGTGGCCGCTTGAAGATGACCCGAATTTCGGTGGCCCGCACCGGCAGAGCCTTGCCGGCCCGGATGAAGAACGGAACGCCCGACCAGCGCCAATTGTCGATCTCCAGCCGCAGCGCGGCGAACGTCTCGGTCTGCGAGTCGGGTTTGACCCCCTCGATGGCCTGATACCCGTGGTATTGGCCGCGGACGTAATGCTTGGGGTCAGCCGACGGGATGGTCCGGAACACCTCCACCCGCTTGTCGCGCAGCCCGTCGGCACCGGCAACGCTGGGCGGCTCGGCGGCGAACAACCCGAGCAGCTGCAGCAGGTGGTTCTGCACTACGTCGCGCAAGGCCCCAACGGGATCGTAGAAGCTGCCTCGCCCCTCGACCCCGAAGTCCTCGGCCATGGTGATTTGGACGGCCTGGATCCGGTCGCGATTCCACAACGGCTCGAACACGGAGTTGTGGAACCGCAGGAACAGGATGTCCATCGCCGCTTCCTTGCCCAGAAAGTGGTCAATGCGGAAGATCTGACGTTCGTCCAGGACCCCGCGCAGCTGTTCGTTCAGCGTCTGGGCCGAGGCCAGATCGTGGCCGAAGGGTTTTTCCACCACGACCCGAGCGCCGGTGGTGAGGTTGGCATGGGCAAGTCCCCGTACCACCAGGCCGAACAGCGAGGGCGGGATCTCGAGGTAAAAGACGGGACTGTGTCGCCCTTCGATCGCGTTGGCGACTCGGTCATACGTCTGTGGATCCCCAAAGTCACCGGAGACCATCGAAAGACGCTGTGCGAGGCGGCCGAATACCTCTTCGTCGATCGTCTCGCCGGCGTCCTCGATGGCGCGCCGCGCGTGATTGCGGAGGGTCGCAGCGGACCAGTCGTTGCGGGCCACGCCGACGATCGGGCAGTCGAGCAGCTGGCGGCGCTCCAGACGGTACAGGGAGCGAAAGGTCATCTTCTTCGCCAGATCTCCGGTGATACCAAAGATCACCACAACGTCCGCGGACGTGCTTGCCGGTGTATTCATCGTGCTCCTTGTCTTGTCCGGGTCAAGAGATGTCGGGTCTACTCAGCGTGGTCACCGAATTTGCCACGGCTGTAGTCGATTTCATTCAGCTCCCGCTATGAGTGCGACTGGCTGCTCGTATCGAGTCGGCGAGTGTCCAGAAGGAAAGCCCCAGCAGCGGAATGTCTTTGAGCAGAAACTCACCCAGCAGCGATGGAAACCCGCAGCCGGCCGACTCACTACACCTGGAGTGGTGAAGAGAAAAGACAGGTGGACACGCAGATGGCCAGCAGTGCTGAGACCCCCGGCAGGTCTACTTCTTCGCCGGGGCCCTTTTACGAAATCTCGACCAAGCATGTGACGACCGGCGTATATCCATCATGCGGCTGTGTCATTTCGGTGACTCTCCGTATGCTTTCGTCGGCACGGCGCGGCACGCGATCGCCCTCATGGCGTCAGCGAGCGTCAATATCGACACCCCCAATAAGACAATGTCCTTGATGAGAAACTGGCCCGTCATGGACAACAGCGGAAACCCGCCGGCCGACGCCTCGCCCACACCCGGTGTCGTGATCACGAATGTCAATGTGCTCACGAAAAGCACTATCGCCAACACACTCCCCAACAGTGAAACCGTTGGATACCACGGTTTTACTACCAACAGGAGAGCAGTGACCACCTCCACAACGCCAAGTATCAGCGAGAACGTCTCAACACTAAACAAACTGTAGAGCCACCCCATGAAGGGACTATGGGACACCAGGGGTTGGATGTTGTGAGCCTCGTAGGGGTAGAACTTGAAAATTCCAATCCACCCAATAACGATCGCCAACCCATAGCGGGCAACAATATTTCCAACCGACCTAACTACCGGCTCAGCATTCAGAATTGCGGCAGGAAAAGCGTTACTTTTCACGGCCATAGAAACCACCTCTCCACGAAACGTTCTTACACGGCAAGCCCTCATATAGGGATTGCCCGAAAGGGCGATAACAGATTCGGATGAAAATGCCATCTGCCCCTCGCTCCACAGAGAAACATACACCGGCGCTAGACGTCGCGACCACGCAACAGCCAATGTCAAAAGAACTTCTTATACCAAGCTCTTCAATTTGATTATATGCCCACTTCAGAGATGTGCGTCTCTGGAAGGTAAATCAAGAACATGGCGGCCGAGGGCCGCTGTTCGTCGCTTCCCTTGATGTTGGTGACCATGAAAAGAGTCCCACACGTGGCCGGAGTACGGCTCCAATTTAAAAGTACGTAGCGCGGCGGACCCCGGGTTTTGACCTGAGTTAGGACATTGCCGGTTGTTTTTTGGCTTGCCGGTTGGTTGACCTGCGGGTTCTCGTGGATTTAGTGCCCTGGTTGGGGCACTAAGCGAGTAGTTTCAGGCTGTGGCGTACGTGCGGAAGGTGCGCACGGCCTCGGGTGCGGTGGCGGTGCAGGTCGTGCGTAAACACCGAGGTCAACGGACGATCCTGGCGCATGTGGGCTCAGCTCATACCGATGCACAGCTGGGGATCCTGCTCGAGCGGGCCCGCCGGATGGCCGCCGAGGATCAAGGTGTTCTCGACATCGAGGTCGCTGCCCGGACCCAATCCGTGGATGGGATCGCCGATTGGCGCGCCGGTGAACTGATTCCCGCGGCGACCCGGCCCAAGGGTGCCCCGGCGCCTCCGGGGCGCACCACGTCGACCCATTCGCGGCTGCTCTACGACGTCCTCGGCGCGGTCTATGACTGGCTCGGTTTCGACGTGGTCGATGATGCCGTGTTCAGGGACTTGGTGATCGCTCGGATCGTGGAGCCCACCAGCAAGGTCGACGCGGCGCGAGTGCTGACCGATCTGGGGACAGACACGGTGTCTTACAGGACGATTCAACGTCACTTGGTGAAGGTCAACACCGGCAAGTACCGCGACGCCATCGCTGGGAAGTGCTTCGCCCACGCCGCCGACCGGGGCGGGTTGAGCCTGTTGTTGTACGACGTGACGACGCTGTACTTCGAGGCCGAGAATGAAGACGACCTGCGCAAGGTCGGCTACTCCAAGGAACGCCGCATCGACCCCCAGATCGTCGTCGGTCTGCTGGTCGATCGCACCGGGTTCCCCTTGGAGATCGGCTGTTTCGAGGGCAACACCGCCGAGACCACCACCCTGGTGCCGATCATCACCGCCTTCGCCGACCGCCACGACCTGACCGATACACCGATGGTGGTGGCCGCGGACGCCGGCATGCTCTCGGCGTCGAACCTCACCGCACTCGACGAGGCCGGGTTGGGGTTCATCGTCGGGTCACGCAGCGTGAAGGCCCCGATCGACCTCGCCTCGCATTTCCATTGGAACGGCGACGTTTTCACCGACGGGCAGATCATCGACACCGTCACGCCCCGGCACGCCAACACACCGTCAACGACATCGCTCACCGAGCCGAACCGGTGTGGAACCCCGACGATCATTGCGGGGCGTGGCGGGCGATCTGGGCATACTCGGCCAAACGGGCGCGGCGCGATCAGAAAACGCTCTACGCCCAAGAGACCCGCGCCCGCGCGGTCATCGCCGGCGAACGCGCCGCCAAGGCCACCCGCTTCGTCAAGAACAGCGCTGGGGACCGCATCCTCGACGAGGCCAGCCTGGCCCGCGCGCAATCACTGGTCGGACTCAAGGGCTACGTCACCAACATCCCCACCACGGTGATGGCCGCGGGCGAGGTGATCGGCAAGTACCACGACCTATGGCACGTCGAGCGCTCATTTCGGATGTCCAAGAGCGACCTTCGAGCCCGGCCGATGTTTCACCGCACTCGCGACGCCATCGAAGCCCACCTGACCATCGTGTTCACCGCCTGGCCGTCGCGCACAACATCCAGGAACGCACCGGCCTGGCCATCGCCAATGTGATCAAGCAACTCCGGCCACTGCGCAGCGCCACCATCGTCATCAACGGCACCACCGAGACCTTCCCGCCCGAGGTCCCAGCGCCGCAACGAAAAATCCTGGCTCGCCTCGGCATCCCGGAACCGGGGCACTAAGCCAAATGTCCTAACTCAGGAGGAAAAGCGTTACTTTTCACGGCCATAGAAAGCACCTCTCCACGAAACGTTCTTACACGGCAAGCCCTCATATAGGGATTGCCCGAAAGGGCGGTAACAGATTCGGATGAAAATGCCACCTGCCCCTTGCTACACAGAGAAACATACACCGGTCGCGACTACGTACACAGCCAATGTCAAAAGAATTTCTTATATCAAGCTCGTCGATTTGATTATATGCCCACTTCAGAGATGTGCGTCTCTTTGAAGGTAAATCAAGAACATGGCGGCCGCGGGCCGCTGTTCGTCGCTTCCCTTGATGTTGGTGACCATGAAAAGAGTCCCACACGTGGCCGGAGTACGGCTCCGATCGAAAAGTACGTAGCGCGGCGGACCCCGGGTTTTGACCCTGGGGGTGAGCGCGTCCAGTTCGGGCTATGAAGTGGTCATTGCTTCTCTGTGCGTTCCGGCGTGTCGAACGGTTAGATAGCGCTGTGCTGTCTAATGTCGTCGGTTGTGGGTGTTACGTTGCGGACGAACGCGAATATTGCGTTCCAGTGCGCGTATCACGTGGTGTGGTGTCCGAAGTACCGGCGCAAGGTCATCGGGGATCGGATGGAGCAGCGGCTGAAAGAGATCATCGCCGAGGTGATTGCCGAGAAGGGGGGCTTGGTTGATCGAGTTGGAGACCATGCCTGATCACGTGCACCTGTTAGTGGAGGTGGATCCGCAGTTCGGGGCCGCACAAGTTGGTCAAGGCGATCAAGGGCGCTCGTCGAGGGTGCTGCGTGAGGAGTTCTCGTGGCTGCGGTCGCGGTTGCCGTCGTTGTGGACGAACTCGTATTTCGTTGCGACGGTGGGGGTGCTCCGTTGTCGGTGATCAAGCGTTATGTCGAGACGCAGAAGGACCGCTGAATTATGTTGGCGGGTCGGCGGTTTCGGCTGGAACTCACCGGTGAGCAGGCCGAGTATGAGGAGCAGATCGGGGCGGCGTGCCGGGCGTGTGTGCATTAACCCCCCCACTCGGCGCCGCTAATCGCGGCTAAGATCCCTATGTGAGCCATCGCGTCGTCATCATCGGTTCGGGCTTCGGCGGTCTGTTCGCCGCGAAGCACCTGCAAGCGCGTCGACGTCGACGTCACCCTGATCGCCAAGACGTCCCATCACCTGTTCCAGCCGCTGCTCTATCAGGTCGCGACCGGCATCCTCTCGGTCGGTGAGATCGCTCCTGCGACGCGAATCATCTTGCGTAAACAGAAGAATGCGCAGGCGCTGCTCGGCGAGGTCGTTGGCATCGACCTGACGAACAACACCGTCACCTCCAAGCTGTTCGATTGGGACGCGGATCACGCCGTTCGACAGCCTCATCGTCGCCGCCGGCGCGCAGCAGTCCTACTTCGGCAACGACCATTTCGACGAGCCTTCGCGCCCGGTATGAAGACGATCGACGACGCACTCGAGTTGCGGGGCCGCATCCTCGGTGCGTTCGAGGCGGCCGAGCTGGCGACGATCGGAAGCCGAACGCGAACGTTGCCTGACCTTCGTGGTCGTCGGCGCCGGGCCGACCGGCGTCGAGGTGGTCGGGCAGATCGCCGAGCTGGCACACCGAACTCTGACCGGGGCGTTCCGCACGATCGATCCCGGCGAGGCGCGGGTGATCCTGGTCGAGGCGGCATCCGCGGTGTTGCCGCCGATGGGGCCCAAGCTCGGGCTCAAGGCGCAGCGCCGGCTGGAGAAGCTAGGCGTCGAGGTCAAGCTCAACACCATGGTGACCGATGTCGACTCCATGGGCCTGACGGTCAAGGAGAAGGACGGCGCCGAACATCGCATCGACTGCGCCGTCAAGGTCTGGTCGGCCGGGTGCAGGCGAGCCCGCTCGGTCGCCAGATCGCCGAGCAGTCCGACGGCACCGAGTGTCGACCGGGCGGCCGCGTAATCGTCGAGCCCGACCTCACCGTCAAGGGTCATCCGAACGTCTTCGTCGTCGGCGACCTGATGTGGGTGCCGGGCGTGCCGGGGCAGGCACAGGGCGCGATCCAGGGCGCGACCTACGCGGCCAAGCAGATCAAGGCCGGGCTCAAGGGCGACGACGCGGCGGCGCGAAAGCCGTTCAAGTACTTCGACAAAGGCAGCATGGCGACGATCTCGCGCTTCAACGCGGTGTGCCAGATCGGCAAGCTCGAGTTCAGCGGGTTCCTCGCCGTGGCTCGCCTGGCTCGGCCTGCACCTGTACTACCTGGTCGGCTACCGCAACCGGCTGATCACGGTGATCTCCTGGTTCATCACCTTCCTCGGCCGTGGGCGCGGCAGATGGCGATCACCGAGCGGTGGGTCTTCGCGCGCAGGGCGTTGGACGAAGTACGAGACCAGCAGAACAACACCCCGAGGGCCATTGGGTGATCTGGGTGCACGTCTCCGGCGCTCACCGCCGGAAATCGTGCACAAATCGCCTGTGAAAAGATCGACCCATCATGAGTACTTCTGCACGGCGCGTCGTCTTCTCCCGCGTGCCACCCACATCGGACTCCCTGCACCTCGGCAACGCTCTGGGTGCAATCAAGCAGTGGGTGGATATGCAGGACGACTAACGACGCGTATCTCTGCGTGGTGGATCTGCACGCGATCACCATTCCGCAGGATCCCGAGCAGCTGCGGCGGCGCACGCTCGTCACCGCCGCGCAGTACCTGGCGTTGGGCATCGATCCGGCCCGCTGCACCATCTTCGTGCAGAGCCACGTTCCTGCGCACACGAATTGTCTTGGATGCTGGGCTGCTTCACCGGTTTCGGGCAGGCGTCGCGGATGACGAGTTCAAGGACAAGTCACAGAAGGAGGGCAGCGACGCCACCACCGTCGGCCTGTTCACCTACTCGGTACTGATGGCCGCCGACGTGCTGCTCTACGACACCGACGTGGTGCCCGTCGGCGAGGATCAACGCCAACACCTGGAGCTGGCCCGTGACGTGGCCCAGCGATTCAACGCCCGCTTCCCTGACACGTTCGTCGTCCCGGACGTGATGATCCCGAACGCCACCGCCAAGATCTACGACCTGCAGGATCCGACATCGAAGATGAGCAAGTCGGCGGCCACCGAGGCTGGCATCGAGGAACGCCGTCAACTCCGCGGGTGGTTGCCAACGTCTCGGACGTGCAGGCCACCAGTAGCCCACAACGTCGATGCCGGCACGCCAATCGGGTGGGCGCGGGACAACACTCGGCGAGTATCCATACAGAATCGGCCAATGGTCGTCGGCGCGTCTGCGGGGCAGCCGCCGTGCGGAGCCCATGGGCAGCCCCAGTTCCGCGCGGAATCTCATCACGGGCCGTGCGTAGCACCGGTCGATCACCCACTCGCCGCACCGGGCGGCGGCTCTGTTTCCATACCGGCCCGCAGTCCAGCCGCCCAGCACCGCGGGCGGGTGCTCGGCCGTTGCGAACAACGGCTGCAGTCGCGTTCCGATGCTGGGGACTCCCCGCGCCTCGGCGAGTGGATGGCCCGCGAACTCGGCAAACGGTGAGAGCAGCAACAGATCTGCCGGTACGTCGCGCAGTGCGGCCAGGATGGCCTCGCCCAGTGACCCGTGCCCCTAGGACGCTGCTGATTTTGTGGCTCGGTTTCCGGCGTGCCTGAGCGGGTTTGGCATGGGTGTGCGGTGAGGATCGGTGCGTGGCGTTAGGACGTGAAAACTGGCAGGGCCGATTCGATGACGTGCTGCTGTTGGTGGGGGATCAGCTGCCCGGGGGCAGTATCTATCGGCTGTTGGCCGAGCACGGTGGGGCGTTGTTCGGCGACGACTATTTCGCCGACTTGTTCAAGCGTTCGACTTTGGGCCGGCCGACGGTGCCGGCGCGGGTGGTGGCCACGGTGATGCTGCTGCAGGCCTACGAGGGACTGTCGGATCGGGAGGCTTGTGACCGGTTGGCCTTTGATCTGCGCTGGAAGGCGGCCGCGGGGTTGACCGTTGGGGCGGCGGCTTTTCATCCCACGGTGCTGGTCGGAATGCGCAACCGGTTGCGCGCCTCGGAGCGGCCGCGGCGGTTGTTCGATGAGGTCAGCGCCACCGCAGCCGCAGCCGGGTTAGTGCGGGGGCGGCGGCTTTTCATCCCACGGTGCTGGTCGGAATGCGCAACCGGTTGCGCGCCTCGGAGCGGCCGCGGCGGTTGTTCGATGAGGTCAGCGCCACCGCAGCCGCAGCCGGGTTAGTGCGGGGGCGGCGGCGGGTGCTTGATTCCACCCCGCTGTTTGATGCGGTGGCCACCCAGGACACGGTGATTCAGCTGCGCGCTGCGATTCGGCGGGTACTTCAGGCTGCGGATCGGGTGGCCCCCGATCTTGGCGCCGAGGTACGCAAGGCGTTGACCCGTGATGATGATTACGCCAGTTTGGGTAAGCCGCCGTGTGATTGGGATGACCCGAAAGCCCGTGACGCGTTGGTGGATGCGCTGGTGCGCGACGCGCAGGCCGCCCTGGTCGCCCTTGATGGTCATGAGCTGGGCGGGCCGCTGACCGAGGCTGGTGAGCTGCTGGGGTTGGTGGCCGGCCAGGACGTCGAGGCCGGCGAGGACGGGGTGTTTCGCATCGCCCGGCGAGTGGCCCGCGATCGACTGATCTCCACCGTCGATGTCGAGGCCCGCCATGGGCATAAGTCGCGGGCGCGGACCTTCGACGGCTACAAGAGTCACGTCAGTGTCGATCCTGACGATGAGCTGATCACGGGCGTGGCCGTCACGGCGGGCAACACCGCCGACCGCGAGGTCATCGACGAGCTGCTAAACCAACCCGCCGGCGCCGAGGGCGGTCGCGGCGTGGCCGGCGGGTCGGAGTCCAAAGGCTTTGAGGTGTATGGGGATTCGGCCTACGCGAACGGGGCCACCCTGGATGAGCAGACGGCGCGGGGTCACGATATGCGTGCCAAGGTGCCTGCGGTGCGCAACGCCAACGGCTATTCCAAAGACCAGTTCAGGATCGATATGGCCGCCGGCACCGTTACCTGCCCTGCTGAACACACCGTGACCATCCGGGCTGGCCTGCGCCACCGCGTCGCCCGATTCGGCCCGCTGTGTCAGTCCTGCCCGCTGCGCACGTCCTGCACGAAAGCCCGTCGCGGACGGGTGATCAGCATCCATCCCCAGGAAGCCGCCCTGCAGCACGCCAAAACGCGCCAGCGGGATCCGGCCTGGCAGCAGGATTACCGAACCCATCGGCCCGTGGTGGAACGCAAGATCAGCCACTTCACCCGTCGCCCCTGGGGCGGTCGAAAAGCCCGCTGCCGCGGGCAGAAACGCATCTTGACCGACATTCTGGCCCGAGCTGGCGCCATCAACCTCGCCCGACTGGCCACCCTGGGCCTGCATCACGGACCCGCCGGCTGGGCCATCACCTAACCCGACCACCAGCCCTATGCCCCCGCGGTCATATTTCAAAGCCGTCGGGGGTCCAAACTCGGACGCCGTCGAAACCAACCTCACCAAGAGGCACTACATCAGTAGGCTCCTAGGGGAGAGGAAGGCGGCGAACGCTTTGGCGATCTCGATGGGCGGCACATCCGACAGATCGGTGGCCACGTCGAGACCGTGGACCAGCTCGCGGAATTCGAGCCCGCAGTCGAGGATCAGGTCGGCGAACACCCCGTACGAGGCGACCACGACGTGGTGGCCCGCCTCCTGCAACCGCACACCGATCCCGGTCAGCGGGGCGACGTCTCCGCGGCTTCCGACGGCGATGATGACGATGTTGGCCATCGTCGCCGACTACCCGCCCGGTGTGGCGAACACGAACACCGCCATGAAAGCGATGTTGATGAACAGGGTCGCCTCGACCAGGCTGACCGTGATGAAAAACGGTGTGAACAGCCGTGACTGGGCTTCGGGTTGACGTGCGACCCCTGCGATGAACTGTGCACCAGCCAGGCCGTCGCCGATACCGGCAGCTGGCCTCAACGCAGCATGGCGCAAGTAATGGGATGGCCGGCCGACAAGATGATCCGCACACGCGGTAACCGACGCGCCACCGGAGGAAACCTATTCGCCAACAAGGTTGGGTGGTGCCTCACTGAGAAGGCCAGGACATGGAGCCGCGAAAGCAACGGCGCGCGACTGACCGAAGCCGAGGCCGGATACTTGCAGGGCTTCCCGCGCGACTACCTGGCACGGCAGCCGCACCGCACGGTTCCACCAACTCGCCGACGTCGTCGTCCCACCCGTGGCAGCCGCGGTCCCCGGCACCGCGAGCAACCGGCCATGGAGCGCGGCGACGACCCACTACCTGGCCGACCTCTACGACCACAACGCCGCCGTCACCGTCACAGCAAACTGACCGCGGTCGCCGGAGTACGGCTCCGATCACGAAGAAGGTAGTGCTGCGCGGTTGTCCGGTGAGGGGATGCGGCTTGTCCTCGGTCAACAACTGTGTGCGGAGGCGTAACCCATTTAGTTTCAGGCCCGTCTCCTCGTAAACTTCGCGAAGGACGGCCTCCTCGAGGGTCTCGCTCGAACGGACGCCACCGGCAGGGACCTGAGCGCCGGCCTTCGAGCCCCTGTGGTGGGCAACGACAGTGGCCCTGCGCGGGTTTCTCCTTGACGGCCCCATCCGCGATTTCGAGGTGGCGGTGCGCACACGCCTGTCCGACCTTGGTTACGGCCTTCTGTTCGAGGCGAGTGAACTCGCCGGGCACGGACGAAGCCGGACCACCGATGACCCGTGGCCGGACACTCATGGGGTACAGGTTGGGCGAAAAGCGGTGGCACGACATCAAGGAGGGCGATTTCGTCCCGGATCCGGTGCCCGGATTCGTCTTCGGGTCATTCGATGATTGGTGCCGCGTCGACACGATCACTGGAGAGGGTGCGGTGACCCTTCGTCATCCCGACACGAGCCTGGACACCGTCACCGTCATTCCAGACCAGTTGGTCCCCTTCTGTACCCGCGCGTCATGGCTGTGGGGCGACATCACCGACCACCACGGCGTGAGCCGATGAGCATGTCAATCAATGGCGTTCTGAGACGTTGGCTCTACGGCGCCGGCCACCGGAGAAGCCCCTGGACGTGGTCACCCGCCAAGCGCTGACGCTGCTCGTCATACTCGGGGCCGACACCCGCTACGACTACACACCGGAGCACAGCGCGTGGTCATCATGGGCACCGAGTCGGTATGGAAACTGGACCTCAACGCCGAAGGTGATGCGACCTCCGAGACCGAAGCAACTGCCGCGATCTCAGCACCCGTCGCACCAGCACGCTGGCGGACAATAGCCGGGATACGCGTGTTGGAGATGGAGCGCGTTGAGGTGGTCGACCAGGATGCTCTCACGGACGCCGAGCTGCGCAGTGCACCGTGGTGGACCGATGTCGACGGCTGGAAACTAGGACGACGCCGAACAGGTGATCTTGTCGTCTTCGACGCCGGCCAGTTCGGACCAGGCGCCGCTGGCCTGTGATCACCCCCGGCGACATCACCCCGCGCCGCGACACCGACCAAGAATTCTACGTGGTCGTACTCTCCAACGCGATTCACCTCGCAGCAGCTATCGGGCGGGTAATCACCTGCCCCTTTATTCCCGGTCAAATCCCCAACGGCACAATGGCTATGATCGTCACAGTGCAGCAACCCAAGGGGGTTGTCTTACCGGAGCTCGTTCAGTGGCTTCCTGTCGCGGCCCTCGACGCACCCATCGGCAATATCGGCGGCGCAGCGCTCGCCGACACGACCGCGACCGTCACAGCCCTCGTTTCCTGACCGCTCACCGCAATGGCCTCTTCTCCGCGTGATCACAGTTCGAGACCGGGCCCACCCTGCTCACGCGGTCGACCGTGCACCCGTTGGATGAGATCGGCGTTCTGCTCGGCCTCCCGCAGCAGGCCCATCGCCCAACGTTGCTCCCGCGTGGTCAGCTCGTGGGAGCGGCGGACTTCCACCGTGGATGCCAGCAGCGCCGTCAGCCGCTCATACCCGCCGGTGGCGTGGCCATGGAAGCGGGCCGCGAAGAACTCCGCGCGGCGGGTGTGCAGCTGCTCGGCGCCGAGATCGTAGCCGGCGTTTCTCGCCAGCGAGTGAAAGAACGTCACTTCGGTTCGGGTGTTACCGTCACGGAAGCAGTGTACAGAATCGATTGCGCCCCAATATGTTCCGAGACGGTCAACGAAGTCGCGCGGGGCCAGGCCCGTCAGAACGTCTTCGGCCTGGAGCCGGCTGAACAGATATTCCGCGCCGTCGCGGACCTCCGGCCCCGGCCGGTAACGGTAAGTGACCGTCGGCGCTGATGGATCGTTGAGCAGAAAGTTGACGACGTCGCGGCCCTGTTTCGTCATCGGCCCCTCCGGCACCGTGCGAGGTTCACCTGCCTACTCGTACACATCACTGAATATGCGTCGATGCGTATCGCGGTAGTGCGCGAAATCGAACGCTCCGGTGCGGTCGCGCAGCGCAACGACACCTATTGCGCGTTGTGCTTGAACGACCGTAGCCAAATTTTCGGCGTCGCCGAGTTGCTTCATTCCGCGTAGTCCGTACTTCATCTGTGCTGTGGGCGTCGAGTGTGTCGCGCACCGTCATCTTCGGTGTAGCGCGGCTCTCAGCGCCGCCAGTCCGCGGTCAGTAGCCTCGGCTGCGGCCGGCACGGCTGCGGCCAAGGTCATATAGCCATGAGTCATGGTGTTGGCTTTGTGCAGCTCGACGGGAACTCCTGCAGCAGCCAGTAATTCGGCGTAACGCACCCCGTCGTCGCGGAGAGGATCATACTCTGCGATGCCGATGTAAGCCGACGGCTGACGCGACAGATCCTCGGCGTTGGCCGGAGCCAGCATCGGCGGCAAGCTACGCGGGCTAGTGGTTTCGAGGACAGGCGGGAGATACCACACGAAGTAGGCGGCCAGCACCTCCGGGGTCAACATCGGGACGTCGGCGTTTTCGGTCATCGAGGGATGTGTCAGGTCGACCGTGGTCGCGGGATACCAAAGCAGTTGGAGCACGAGCTGCGGTCCGCCGTTATCCCTGGCGAGCTGCGTGATGACCGCGGCGATATTGCCGCCCGCCTAGTCGCCAGCGACCGCAATGCGAGTGGAGTCACCGCCAAGTTCGGCTGCGTGCTCGGATAGGGGTGCTCGGGAGCCAGTCGGTAGCCGACCGAGACCACGATCGCCTCCGCACCGAGGGCATGCGCTCTCGCGGCGCCGTCGTATATGTCTAGGTCTCCGATCGCCCAGCCGCCGCCGTGATAAAAGACGACCACGGGCAGGGTGTCCTGCTGTTCGATCCGTGGCCAGTAGACCCGGATGTGGATGTCGGACACGCTGCCGTAGCTGATGATTCGGTCCTGGATTCTTAAGGCTGGCAGACTTTCTGGCGGAGGCTTCAGCGCACGAAGCTGTTCGCGCGCGTACTCAACTCCGTCTTCCACCCTGAAATGCAGCGAACAGGCTTCGACGAGAGCCATCATCGCTGGATCGATACCCGGTCGTGTGGTGGTCGGTTCTGTTTCGGTCACACCAGATACAACGCGTCACACAACGAGGTGAGTCCATGTTGCGGTCGGCCGTCGCGCGGATGCGCCCTGCAATGTTGGCGCATCTGGCCATAGAACGCTGATGCCTTTTCGGCATTCAAGTGCACAGCGCACCGCTGAGTCGTCCCAAGACCGAGGTACGTAGCAAAAAGCTACGCAATTCCGGTGGCTGACCCTCGAGCACCTCGGCCATCAAGTAATCGACGATATGACGGTTATCGCCTGCGAACGTCCTGACGAACGCCGGGGCATCGGCACGTCCGGCAAGCGAGAGGGCGGCAAGGTAGAGGCCGGCAGCCCACCCTTCGGTGCGTTGGTGCAACAGTTGAATATCCGCGTCAGCCAAGTCCAGCCCGAGCACATCGTTCAGCAGATGGTGCGCCTCACTAGCCCCGAAACGTAAATCGTCGCTTCGCATCTCGGCAAGCTCGCCGCTGGCCCTCAGCCGAGCCAACGGCAACATCGGATCCGATCGGCTGGCCACCACCAAGTGAAGATTCGCCGGAATCCGGCCGATAACGAATGCCATCTGCTCATGGACCGCTCGATTTACCACCAGGTGGTAGTCATCGAGAATGAGCACCATCGGGCTAGCGATCGTGTCCAGATCATTCAGCAGGGTAGGCAAAACGACCTGCACCGGGTCGGCACCCATCGCCAAAAGTTCGACCGCGCGAGTCCCTACCCCGGGACTGACCTTCTGCAGCGCGGCGACCACGTACATCCAAAACCACACCGGGTCGTTGTCGGAAGGATCAAGCGACAGCCAGCCGAACCGCTCGTCCTCGCCCGCACCCAAAGCCCACTGCGCCAGCAATGTCGTCTTGCCCCAACCCGCGGGCGCACTCAGCAGCGTCAGCTTGCGGCGCCGTCCCGCCGACAGGGCGTCTAGCAAGGCGCCCCGGTGAACGAGCTGACCCCCGATGGCCGGGACGTGCAGCTTGGCGGCGAGCAGAACCGCTCGCGCAGCGGCTTCTCCCACGCCGTGGTCGATACGTCCATCGGAGCCGATCAAGTCCGAACTCCGCGAATCAGTTGAACCCAGCGTCCCGGCGGCAACACTCGCCGTTGACACATCCTGGGTGGGCGCCGGCTTCTCGGCATCCCCGTTGGTCCCTGCAAGGCCGCCCGGGCTCGTACTGCGCGGTGATCGCCGAGACTCTATTGAATCAGACGCGTTCCCCGCGATTACCGCAGGCGCACGCCGGCGGTGCCCGTTTGGCGTGCTCATGGTCGTCGGGACACCAACGCGTACCCACCGACGCCGAACACCACCGGCATCATCATCAACATTCCCAACACTGTGCTCATCTCGTTTTCTCAATTCCTCTGTGTCGTTGCATTGGCCTCTGCGACTCATCACACCGCCGCGCGCAGAGAGTGAGCGTCTCAACATGAGGTGAATCGAGCGTCTCAACGTGAGACACCTGCGGGCGCGCCGGCGGGCGGCCCGTCATCGTCTTCCCGCTTGGCTTCCCGCGAATGTGTCGGTTCGTCTGAACAACGACACCGCCGCGCGTATACAATGAGCGTCTCCGGCGATGTCTGATGTCTGTAGCCAGAGGACACCCCAGTTCCCGGATGCGGTGAGGGGCGGCGAGTCGGCGTCTCGTGACGGCGAGCCGGAGTCGAGGTAGTTGGACCATGAGTTCGCGAGCCGGCTGCACGGCCGAAGTTGAGCGGGCCAGGGAAGAGTTCCTGTCCGCGGGGGTCCTTGACGCGGTGCGCTCAGTCGATGAGGACATTCTGCGGCCCGGTGTGCTGGACTCCTGGCGTCGGTCCCAGGTCCTGCGGGTTCACCCCGACCGGGTCGAGCTGCCGTATGTGCGTGAACCCAATAGGGGTTCGCGGTTGGCGCGTGCTTCCGCTCCGGTGCTGCAGCGCGTCACCGATGACCTGGCTGCGCAGGCTGTCAGCGTTATCCTGACATCGACTGACGGCGTGGTGGTTGAACGGAGCGCCGCAGAACTGTCCATCCTCGACGCGCTGGACACGATTAGCCTCGCACCGGGCTATAGCTTGGCTGAAGAGGTGGCGGGCACCAACGGGATTGGCACCACGCTGGAGACTGGGCGGCCCGCATTCATCCGTGGCGGCGAGCACTACGTCGCGATGTTCACCGGTTTCGGGTGCGCGGGGTCACCGATCCGTGATCCGATAACGCGCAGGGTAATCGGCGCCGTTAATCTGAGTTGTCTGGCCGTCGAATCCGATCCACTGTTGCTCGCGCTGGCTACCAGCGCCGGTCGTCAATTGGATCGCTTGCGGGTGGTGGCTCATGAGGGCGAGACCGCGCTGTTGGAGGCGTATCTGCAGCAGGCACGGCGGTCTTCGAGCGGTGTGCTCGCGATCGGTGGCGATGTGGTATTGATGAACCCCTACCTGCGTCGGACACTTAACGGTAACGACCAGACCGCGCTGCTCGAACACGCCTCGGATCTGCTCACCTCCACGCTGTCGGGCACGGCGCTGGCTGTTCTGCCGAGCGGACGCATCGCCAAAATCACTGCCGCCGACCGCTCCACGATGCGCGGCGGCCGCACCAATGTCGTTTTCCACGTTGATCTTTCCGCCGAGACCAGCTCGCACCCTCCTCAAATCGGCGGCTCGGCGCACACTTACATCCCTGGCCTGGCAGGTCGCAACAGCGCCTGGCTGCGCTGCTGCCAGCAGGTGCGGCAATGCTGCCGCGACCGAGACTGGGTGATGCTGGAGGGAGAGAAAGGATCCGGTCGGGCACGGCTGGCCCAGGCGGTGGGGTGGTATGTGAAACCGGGCCGAACCGTTCGGGTGATGCGCGCCGAAACGTTTCCAAGCGCCGCGCGTTTCGTCGCCGAGCTGGCGGCTGATCCGGCGATGAGGACTTCGCAGTGGTGATCGCTGACGTGGATGACATCGACAAGGACACGCTCGAAGCGATCACCTCGATGCTGGCCGCGCGCGCAGGCCGGGGATGGGTCGCGGCGACCCAAAGTTCCGGGCCTCCTTCAGCACCGATCAAGCAGCTGCTGCCGCTGTTTACCCATACCGTCACGGTGCCGGCGCTGCGACACAGGATTGACGACCTCGAGGAACTCGTGCCGCTGCTGCTGCGCGAGATCACCCGCGGTGCTGATGTGCAGCTGGCGCCCGATGCTATGCGCCAACTCAGCAGGCTGCCGTGGCCGGGCAACGTCTCGCAGCTGCGGCGGGTTCTGACCGAAACCGTTGCCCGCCAACGATCGGGCATTATCAGCGCCGACAAGTTGCCACCGGAGTGCCGATCGGTCACGCGGCGCAAGCTGACCCAAATGGAAGCTCTGGAGCGCGATGCGATTGTCCGTAGCCTGCAAGACAACGGCGGCAACAAGCAAGAGGCGGCACGCGCCCTGGGAATGTCACGGGCCACCATCTACCGCAAGATAAACGACTACGGCATCGCGTAACACCCCTGCCTTTCAGTCCGAAAAGCCTTGGCTAACAATCCTCCTCGCGAAGCGCCGTGTCCCTCGGCATTTGCTCCCGCAAGCTCCGGGTAGCCAAAGCGGGGGATGTGCCGCTGGCGCCCGCAACCCTATGCGGCAATCCGATGAGCGGCTGACCGCTTCCCGATTCGCACCGCGGCGCCTCCTCGACAAGTAGGTGCCAGGTTCTCGGCCAACCGCGGGGATGCCATTGCGGATACCCCACCTGTGGACAGGTTTCGTCTGGTTGCTCGTGACGCTCGAAATACTCGGCAAATCACCCGGGTGAATCAGTTCGCCGGGTGATGACCACTCATCCCACGTCGTTGAATGCTGGCTCAGCAGATGGCGAGCGGACGGTAAGTGGAGCCGGCCATGTACCGGATCTGCGTTCGGGGCCGCATAAGCGAGCAACGGGTCGCGATGACGGTGGACGAGCTGGCTGCGTTGATCAGCGCGGAACGCCATCGCCACAAATTGGAGAAAATCAAATGAAGCGTCGCCAATTTCAACGATCGCCTGCTGAATACGGCTCCGGCGCCGCGCGAACGCCATGGCTGCTTCATCGAATGCGGGACGCCGCCGCCTTTGCCCGGCGTTCGGCGCATCGGAAAGGAGATGCCGCGATGGACACCGTCCCGGCGATCGAGGATCAACTTCACACGCTGCATCCCATCTGCAGTGCCCAGCGGGTGTCGACTGGCATTACCTGCGGTGCGCCGGCGGTGGCGGTCGCCGAGATGCACGCCATCGACGAATGCAACCAGATGGGGCTAAGCCCAGACGGCGACCTCGTCGAGACGCCCTGCCAAGCCTGCCTGGCTACTGTGCAACGGGCGATGGCGACCTACGTGGGTCACGCGCGCGAGATGGCGTCCCGATGCGGCACCCACCCGGTGTGCACCACCTGCGGGCGTCCCACTCGATACCTGCGCAGTGTCTTCGCTGTGCGCCCGATCGGGCCCGAGGTGCTGGCATCATGACCCGACTACGCGTCGCCTCCCTGTTTGTGGCTGTGGTGGCCGGTGATTACGCGGCCCTCATGTTGATCGATGGCCAGCTAATCGATTTCGGCGTCGCCGCAGCCGTTTGTGCGGGATCCTCGGTCGCGGCCGGGCTGATCGCCTACGCCGGCAGGCGACGCCGCAAGGCGGTGGCGCGGGGACGAGCCGCCATCTGGGAGCGCCGTGACCAGCAGGCGGCGACCGCCGCCGACCAACAGTGCCCGTTATGCGGAGGCGCGCGCCAAAAACTAAGTGACTCACCCAGATTCGTTGATCGGCAGGGCGCGCGCTTATGCGGGGCATGCGCGCCGGCCCTCAACCCAGAGTCGACACGATGAGCCTGCGGCCGGTCTCGGTGCCAGTTCTGATGAGTGAGCAACCCGAACGGGTGCGCCGATGGACGGCGAGCCCCGCCCTGGCGTCACCTGGGATTCGGTTTGGGTGGCGGGGGCACCCGATGACGCCGGCATTGGAAGTATTGACATGAGCGCACCCGCCGCCGCGTCGGGTTCACCGCGGCCCGGTCTAAGAGCACCCAGGACACGAAAAGCTCGACGGAACCCGCTCCGCGCGGGCGCCGTCGTTGAGGTCATCCAGGACGGTCCGAGCATGGCCGGGCGCATCGCCTGGCTCAGCGCCCGGCTGATAATCCGGCCCACGCTGAGCGTGGGCAGCTATCTGCCCTCGGCGCCGTGGCCATGGGGCATCGTCGAGTTCGCCGCCCGCGCCATCACGCCGACACCAGGCACGGTGCGCGCCGGCATCGCGCTGGCGCACTGCACCGCGCAGCTTGTTCGCGCTGCCGGAGTGCTACCGGCTGACGGCACCCGCCGGGTCGTGCTGTATCTGCACGGCGGGGCGTTCCTCACCTGCGGCCCCTACTCGCACGGCCGACTGGTGAGCATGCTGTCCAGTTTCGCCGACAGCCCCGTCCTGGTGCCCAACTACCGCAAGATTCCCAAACATTCGATCAGCGAGGCGATCGACGACTGCTACGACGGTTACCGGTGGTTGCGCCGACAACGGCTATGAGCCCGACCAGATCGTGCTGGCCGGCGATTCCGCCGGCGGCTACCTGGCGCTAGCGCTGGCCCAACGCCTGCTCGAGTGCGGCGAGCAGGCCGCGGCGCTGGTCGCTATGTCACCGCTGCTGCAGCTGGCCACACAACCCAAAAAGGCTCACCCCAACTTCGGCTGCGATGCGATGTTTCCGCCCAAGGTGTTCGACGCCTTCCACGGCCTGATCGCCCGCGCCGCGGCACACCGCGACGCCGACGGGCATCCCGAGGAGCTCTACGAGCCGCTCGATCACATCCGACCCGGCCTGCCACCCACCTTGATCCATGTGTCCGGTTGCGAGGTGCTGCTCCACGACGCGCAGCTGGCGGCCCACCGACTGGCCGCCGCCGGCGTGCCTGTCGAAGTGCAGGTTTGGCCGGGCCAAATCCACGTGTTCCAACTCGCCGCGCGGATGATCCCCGAAGCCACCCGCTCACTGCGCCAGATCGGTAGCTACATCCGCGAAGCGACCGGATAACCAAGGGACCCCGAGGTCATCGAAGATGGATTTCGGGGCGTTGCCACCAGAAATCAACTCCGGCCGCATGTATACCGGGCCCGGCTGCGGGTCGACGCTGGCTGCCGCAGCAGCCTGTAACACCGCGCTTGCTGCGGCGGAAAGACTGGCCCTTGCCGCTTTCAGTGGGGCGCACGCGCATGAGATGTGAACCCTGAGCCCGTCCGGCCGCTGGGACCAACCTGATGGCGGTCCACTCCTGATGCGTGCCAATCCGCCCAGTACCGCCTTTGCACTCACCCGGGTGAATTAGCTCGCCGGGTGATGACCACTCACCCCGCGTCGGTGAATGCTGGCTCAACAGCTGGCGAGCGGAGGGTAAGTGCAGCCGACGATGTACCGGATCTGCATTCGAGCCCGCGTGACCGAGCGGCTCGGGTCCGCATTAGAAGGGATGCGCCTGGAGGCCGGTGGGACCGAAACCGTGTTCACTGGTGAAATCCGCGACCAGTCACAGCTTTACGGACTCCTCGACCGGGTCCGTGATCTAGGTCTTGAGCTCGTCAGCGTACAACCGCAGCCCGCGGCTGACCCGCCGGCCTACGACAAGGAGACGACGCGATGACCGGAAAGCTCCGACCCCGCGGCGGACCGATGAATACCGGCGCCGCCGCCGATTGCGTTGTCCTGCCGAACCGTCACCGCGCCGTCGCCCCCGCCAGTGTCGTCGACTCAATCGAAAGACGGTACTCCGGCGCCGTGACGGTCGCCCGCCACATCTCGCAGCGCGAAGCTGTTGGTGAGATCGCCGCAGACCACACGTTTACCAATTTCACCGATTCCGCACGCTGCGTTTCGCTTTGGCGCTTGAGCTCGCCACACACGCTCGGCAAGCCGCGCAGGATCCTTACTTTCACACATCCCGCTCGGCCAGAGCCTGTCGGGCTCGAGTGCGCTGCGATCGACGTCAGCCCGTACCGAAAGTCCGATGTGACGATGGGAATGTATCGTGGCGCGCGCACGTACTGAATGTGTCAGGCTGACAGAGGATCCGGTGAGCGCTGCTCACTTCGAACGCGACCTGATCCCGCTGCTTGAGCCCCTCCACCGGCGGGCTATTCGGATGACCTCCGCGCCCGCAGACGCGGAGGATCTGCTGCAGGAAACTGTGCTCAAAGCCTATGCCGGTAGGCGCTCATTTCAGCCGCGAACGAACCTGAAGGCGTGGCTGTTCCGGATCATGACCAACACGTACATCAGCAGCTACCGAACCAAGAAGCGCCAGCCCGCGCAGTACCCGACCGATCAGCTTACCGACCAACAGCTAGTGGCCAGCGCCGCGCACCGACCGGCGGGCCTGTGGTCGGCCGAAGACCAGGCACTCGCAACGCTGCCGGACCCTCAGATCAAGGCGGCAATGCAGGCCCTGCCCGAACAGTTTCGGATCGCCGTCTACTTTGCCGACGTCGCAGGTTTCTCCTACAAAGAGATCGCCGCAATCATGGATACCGAAGAGGGAACGGTGAGTTCAAGGCTCAACCGCGGACGACAACAACTGCGCAACCTACTAACCGACTCGCCGAGCCAGCGGCGGCCTGAGGAAGGTGTCACCGGACGGTGCGGCGGAACGACGTCCAACTGTCGCCGGCGCCGGCCGGGTGACGCGACCAGCGGCCGATCGTGACTGACGGCAGCAAGGGAGGCGCACAAGTGAAACGAGAAGCCGATGCCATTTATCCGCGTCAACTGCCCAAAGGAGCCGTGACCGCTCAGCAGAAGGCAAAGCTTTCTCCTCGGCTGGTACGCGCCCTGATCTGCCAGGAGATCGATCCAGTCACCGAAATCGGCACCGCAGCAACCGGCTTCTTCTTCAACGAGCGCGCCGTCGAAAATTGCATTCCCGGCGGGGTTCCGCTGTCCGAACATCCCGACAAAATCTTTTGGACCGTTGAAGCATTCGTGGCCGCGTCCTACTTCAGCCAGCCGCGCCGCAACGAAATGCAGCACGCCATCGCAGCAGCCTTCGTCGACATAGTCGGTGATGACGGCTCGGTGGTGGAACGTGAAGACATCCGGATATCGCCGGCGTACCTTATGCGGCTGCACGTGGTCGTCGTCGAAATCCCCGAAGGCAGCTGGGGTGTCGGCGGTCAAACCATCGATACCCAAAAGATCGCCAAACTGATCGGAGCCACCCAGGGTTCCCCCCGGCTGGCCGAGGCACTCGAACTCGGCGAAAAGATGAAAAGGGCACGGCTGTGCCCAACGGTTCAGGACAGCGGCCGGCCAGCCATCGTGCAGAACGCGAAACCCCATGCTCGCATTCTGGATAGCCCGAAATGGTTGCAGGCATCCAACCAACTCGCGTCAGCTCACGTCGACCCCGAAAGTTTGCGTTCGACTTGGCGTCGTCGTCGCACGGGTCAGCTGGCTCCGTGCAGCGGATAACCAGACGTATACCATTGGGAGGAAACGAAATTGGTAACTAGAGCGAGAGTTCAGCGCAAGCATATCCGCCGAGCTGTATTTGACAGCGACGTCGTACGCGTCGGTGATCTTGGCGTTGACCGACGAGGAGTGGTTGGGCCCGGCGTCGTCGTCGATGGCGTCCGCGGGCGCGTCCCATGTGGCCTGGTTGATCCGAAGTAGAACAGAGAATCGGTAATGGCATCCTCGTGCGAAGAACCTTGGGGCGGGACCGCGTTGGTTTCGGGCCGGGCTCCGGCCGTCTGTCTGGGGCGAGAGACCTGTGGCGAGCTTGAGGTCGCGGAACGGCGCGAGTGGTTAGCGGCAAACGGCCGTGGTAGCTATGCCTCCGGGACAGTGGCCAACATGCTCACCCGCGGCTACCACGGCCTGCTGGTCGCAGCCCTCTCGCCGCCGCTGGGACGCACCGTCATGCTCGTGAAGGCGGATGCCACCGTCGCCTACCGCGGATCGTCCTACGACTTGTTTGCCAACCGTTGGAGTGACGGCGCCGTCGCCCCAGCGGGCCACACCCTTATCCAGCGGTTTTGGCTCGACGGCACCATCCCGGTGTGGCGATTCGCCTGCGGCGACGCCGTTGTCGAACAACGCATCTGGATGGAGCCAGGCGCCGACACCACCTACGTCCGCTACACGATGGCCGCAGCGTGCGCCCCAGCGACTTTCACCGTGAAAGCCATCGTCAACTGCCGCGATTACCACGGCCGAACCGCGGCGAGCGACTGGGCAACGAGTTACGAAACGATCGACCGGGGAATACGGATCACCGCCTTTCCGGGTGCGAGATCCCTAACCCTTCGGACCGGCGCCGGAAACGTCTCCATCGCCAACCAGTGGTACACCGGCTTCGATCTGGCGCGCGAGCGCGAGCGGGGGCTGCAGGACCGCGAGGACCACCTCCACGCAGTCACCTTTGATGCGGAGGTCCAGCCCGGGGAGAGCCTAATCCTCGTGGCAAGCACGGACGAAGGTGCCCGGCCGGACCCCGCGGCGCTAAATCGCAGGCGTGCCTACGAAAATCGCCTGCTCCGCACCTGGGCGAGCACCCGATCCGCGGACGAGTCTGCGCCCGCCTGGGTCAGTCAACTGGTGCTCGCGGCCGACCAGTTCATCGTCGCCCGCCAGGCCGACGGGGGCGCAGAGGGGCGGACAGTGATCGCCGGCTACCACTGGTTCGGCGACTGGGGCCGCGACACGATGATCAGCCTTCCCGGCCTGACCCTCGTCGCCGGCCGGCCGGCCATCGCCCGAGACATCCTGCAGACGTTTTCCCGCTACGTCAGCCAGGGCATGCTGCCGAATCGGTTCCCCGATCAGGCCGGAGCCCCGAAATACAACACGGTTGACGCTGCCCTCTGGTACTTCGAGGCAATCCGCGCCTACCACGAGTGGACAGGCGACGACGAGTTCCTGAAAGAGGTATTCCCCGTCCTCGATGACATCATCACCCAACACCTCCGCGGAACCCGCTACCGCATCAAGGTGGACCCTACCGACGGGCTGCTCAGTGCTGGAGAGCCAGGCATCCAGCTCACGTGGATGGACGCGATCGTCAACGGACAGGTCATCACGCCCAGAACGGGCAAGCCAGTCGAGATCAACGCCCTCTGGTACAACGCGCTTGAGAGCATGGCCGGATTCGCCGAGCGGCTGGACCGGCCAGCTGACCGCTACCGGGACCTAGCCGCCAAGGCGCGCGTGGGATTCCAGCGGTTCTGGAATCCCACGGTTGGATACTGCTTCGACGTGCTCGACGGTCCGGCCGGCAACGACGAGAGGCTACGGCCCAACCAGCTCTTGGCGGTCTCGCTACCCGCGTCGCCGCTACCTCTCGATCGGCAGCGGGGCGCGGTGGACGCGTGCGAGCGCTTCCTGCTCACCTCGGCAGGGCTCCGCAGCCTCGGTCCAACCGACCCGGACTACCGGGGAACCTACGGCGGCGACCAGTTCCACCGCGACTCGGCCTACCACCAGGGAACCGTTTGGGGTTGGCTTTTGGGCCCATTCATTCAGGCCCACCTCCGTGTGCATCGCGATGCCGACCGGGCGGAGTCATTCCTGTGGCCTGTGATGGATCTCGTCCGCGCCATGGGGCTGGGGAACCTCAGCGAGATTGCCGAGGGCCAACCCCCCATGCGCCCAACGGGTTGCATCGCCCAGGCCTGGAGCGTGGCGGAGACGCTCCGTGCATGGGACGTCGTCCAGCGGGCCCGTCGCGCAGGATCGGTCCCCACTCTCCAACCAAACCCGAAGGGACACCACAGATGACGAACAAACCACCCAGACAAACGGCGGAGCAGCAGCGGCTGGCAGAAGCCAAGGAGTTCGAGGCCGCCGCGGGCGACGGCACGAACGCGACGAACTGGCGGCTCTGGGGAACCTACCTGAGCGATCGCCAGTGGGGGACGGTCCGCGAGGATTACAGCCCCGACGGGACCGCGTGGGATTACTTGTCCCACGATCACTCGCGGTCGCGCGCTTATCGCTGGGGTGAGGACGGTCTCGCCGGTTTCTGCGACCTAAAACAGCGGATCTGCTTCGGGCTCGCGCTATGGAACGGCCAAGACCCGATCCTCAAGGAGCGACTTTTCGGCCTGACCAACGGTGAGGGTAACCACGGCGAGGACATCAAGGAATACCATTTCCACCTCGATAACACCCCGACCCACAGCTACGCGAAGTGGCTCTACAAGTATCCCCAGTGCGAGTTCCCCTACGCCGACCTTGTGCAGGAAAACGCTCGCCGCAAGGCGGACCCGCACTCCTCCGAGTACGAACTGCTCGACACCGGTTGCTTCGCCAACGACCGCTACTTCGACGTCGTCGTCGAATTCGCCAAGAACTCCGCCACCGACATCCTCATCCGCATCGGCGTCACCAACCACGGTCCAGAGGCCGCCGTGGCCCATGTCTTGCCCTCGCTTTGGTTCCGCAACACCTGGAGCTGGTTTAAGGACGCGGTCAAGCCGTCGCTCCGCGAGGACGCGGCAGCGGCGCCAGGTGTCGCGGTCATCAACTGCTCGCGCCTGGAGGACCTCGGTGAGATGGCGCTGTATTGCGAGGCCCCGCGAGAACTGCTGTTCACCGAGAACGAGACGAATAACCGCCGCCTCTTTGGCTCGAACAACGCCTCCCCCTATACCAAAGACGCGTTCCATCGCTACCTCATCGATGGTGATCGTGCCGCAGTCAATCCCAAGCGCGTCGGCACCAAGGCGGCCGCCCGCTACGAGCTCGACCTGGCGCCGGGCGAGACGGCGACAATTCAGCTGCGGCTCGCCGGCGTCGACGCGGCCGCGCGCCCGTTCGGCCCGGCCTTCGATGCCATACTTTCGGCTCGCCTTGCCGAGGCCGACGAGTTCTACGCCGAGGTCAACCCGTTATCGACCGACAGTGGCCATCGCTCGATCCAACGCCGGGCGTTCGCTGGGATGCTCTGGTGCAAGCAGCTCTACTACTACGTCATCGCCGATTGGCTCGACGGCGACGAGGCGACAACGCCGCCTTCCCCGCAGCGCCTCAGGGGGCGGAACCATCGCTGGCGGCATTACTACAGCGACGATGTCCTTTCCATGCCCGACTCCTGGGAGTACCCGTGGTTCGCCAGCTGGGACATGGCTTTCCACACGATCGTAATGTCAATGATCGACCCGGACTTCGCAAAGCGACAGCTCATGACTCTGGCTCAGGAATGGCAGATGAATCCCGATGGCCAGATCCCCGCCTACGAATGGTCGTTCGACGACGTCAATCCCCCGGTCCACGCCTGGGCCGCCTGGCGGATCTACAAGATCGAGGCGAAGATGACCGGCGCCCCGGACCGGAGCTTTCTCAAGGCGATCTTCCACCGCTGCCTGTTGTATGTCACCTGGTGGCTGAACCGTAAGGATCCCACAGGACGCAACCTGTTCACAGGAGGATTCCTCGGGATGGACAACATTGGGATCTTCGACCGCGACAAGGTCCCGCCGGGATACGACCTTGTCCAATCCGACGGAACCGGCTGGATGGGGATGTTCACGTTGGTCATGCTTAAGATCGCGATCGAGCTCGCCCACGACGAGCCGGACTATTACAGCCTTGGACTCAAGTTCTTCCAGAATTTCGTTTACATCGCCGACGCGCTGAACAGCTACCCTGAACCGGCCGCAGACGGCATCGGCCTTTGGGATAAGGAGGACGAATTCTTTTACGACGCACTGCGACCTGTCGATGGCCGACCCGCGATTCCAATCAAAGTGCGCTCGCTCACCGGTCTCGTGCCCCTGTTCGCCGTCGAGACGATCGACCGCGAGGTCTTCGAGCAGACGAGCAAGTCGGCCGCCGACTTCGCCCCCCGAGTCAATTGGTTTATCCAGAAACACCCCGAACTATGCGGGCAGGTCATGAAGACGCATTCAGCAGAAAGCCCGATGTTCGAGCCCGACACCCAGCGGGTGGGTCTGCGCTTGGTCGGCGAGGACAAGCTCCGGGCAATTCTTCGCCGGCTGCTCGACGAGGGCGAATTCTTCGGGCCGTACGGCATCCGGTCCGTCTCGAAGCACTACTCCGGCGCGGACGTCTACCGGCAGCAGATCGATACGAAGACCTACTGCCTCGATTACGCCCCGGCAGAGTCTCTGACGGGCGATTTCGGCGGCAATTCCAACTGGCGCGGTCCGATCTGGTTTCCCATCAACTATCTGCTCATCGAGTCGCTGCAGAAGTACCACTACTGGCTCGGCAACGACTTCACGGTGGAATGCCCCACCGGCTCGGGTCAGAAGTTGAACCTCTGGGAAATCGCCGCCGAGATTTCTCGACGAATGGTCGCGATCTTCGAACGCGATGACAGCGGCCGCCGCCCCGTCTACGGCAACTCCGAGGTCTTCCAACGCGACCCCCACTGGCGGGACCACATCCTTTTCTTCGAGTACTTCCATGGAGATAACGGCGCAGGTCTAGGAGCTTCCCACCAGACGGGATGGACCGGGCTCACCGCGAAGCTCATTCAGCAACTGGCGGAATACGCCTCCGCGCCCATAGTCGAGAATGATTGATTCATCCCGTGAATCAGGCGGGCCGAGACGCCGAAGCCGCTGACCTTCGCTTACGTCGAGTTGATTTTCTCGTGCGGTCGGCGCTGATAGGCCAGCGTGAACGACCTCGGCGTCTCAGAACGTGCGGGATACTTGAACACCACCTCGTCTCTCGGGAATTGGTCCCGGCTCGATCTGCTTGCACTACTGATTGCTCAAATGCTTGTATCTCAAATGGTTGTATATCGCTGCCTGTCGATTGCAGCGATCAAAGCGGGTGGGCCGGGGTGCGCGTGAAGCGGCTCAACGGCATGGATGCGATGCTGCTGTACAGCGAGACGCCGAACGTGCACACCCACACGTTGAAGGTCACAGTTGTAGACGCCGCTCACTACGACGGCGAATTCATCCTTGAGCTGTTCCGGCAAACACTGCAGCGGCTAGCCCGTCCCAGGCCGCGGCGGCGGCCAGCACCGGCCCCAACCCGGGACCGGCATACATGCGATCGGAGTTGACCTCCGGCGGTAACGCCGGGTAATCCATTGCTACCACCGGTAATTAGGTGGCTCTCCATCGCTCGAGCACAAGCGTTGCTAGCGTGAGAAATCAACACATGTCGTCTTTGCTCCATACTGCGGGTGGTAATGGAGCTTTCGCCGCGCAAGGTGACGGGACCACCTCACCGGAGGCGGTGCCGCTGTCTTTGGCTCCGTACACATCAGGCTTCCGTGGGGCTTAGTCGGATTGGTCGCGTCGGCCAGAGTGGCCAGGATGGCGGTGATCGCGGTGGCGATTTTGTCGTCGCATGCGGCAGGGGTGTCGGCAAACGGTGTCGCGCCGTGCAGCACCGACAGGGTGACGTTATTGAGCAGATTCGCTCCGGCGATGCAGGCCGTTTCGCGGGTGTCCTCATGAGCACATGCGCCGCCGCAGCACCGCCGCAGCTGCCAATGACGGCGACGGGCTTGTCGACAACTGCATCGCTGGGGTAGGGGCGTGAGATCCAGTCGATCGCGTTTTTGAGTGTGGCGGGGATGGTGCCGTTGTATTTCGGTGTGACCAGCAGCAACGCGTCGGCAGAGCGCACGGCGGAGTGCAGTGCGTTGGCGGAAGGTGGTACTGCGATGGGGGATCGAGGTCTTCGGTGTAGAAGGGCACGTCGGCGAGGCGTTAATAGATGTCGACCTCGATGCCCTCTGGTGCATGCTTGATGGCTGCCTCGGCGAGTCGGCGGTTATAGGAGCCGGCGCGCAGGCTGCCCATCAGAACCAGAATTGGGGTGCTCAGCACGGCTGCTCTCCGTCCACTTAGCGCTCCTGAAGGTTGGCCGGCGCTCGTCCGGCGGTTCCTCATCAATCAGTAGGAGGTTGCAGCGAACCAGCCCGTGGTCGCATCCGCCGGTGGCTAGTCATCGCGGCCAGCGTCGTGGCCAGCCGCTGGTGGTGATGCATCCGCGGTGCTCAATGCAAGCTGCCAACCTCATGCCTCCGTGGTCGTCGCCGTGCCGGCCCAGCAAATGGACGGTCGCGCGACGGACTCAGTCAAGTAAGCCTGTCTGAACCCACCCCGATCACACGCGCCGGTGAGCGGTGGGAAGACCCGATCTTCCGCGGCTGAACGGAGACGAGAGGGGTGTGGTTCCCTGTGACCTAGGTCCCAAGTTCTGTAATGGGTGCATCGGATTGGCGCCACCCTGCGCTAGTGAGCGGCATGGCAATCATGTACGCGAGGGCACCGAAGTACACACCCGGTGCGCGGATGCGTCCGCGTCGGATAGTCATTGACGCGGCGAGGCTTGGATGCGGTGCTTTGTAGCACCTTCCGATTTCGGCCGAACAGCGCGCGGGGCCCGTTGCGCGATTGTTCATTGTCGGTGAGGCCTGCGTCGACCACGATCCGGCCGGCACGTGGGGGAGGAAACGCCGGTGACATACAACGGAACTCACACCGGGCCAGTGGATCCATTTCGCGATTCTTTTTACAGCACTGCGCCTGCCGGGCCAAGGGCGGGACTTGCGAACACGCAAGCCCGGCCGGATGGTCAAACGAAAATATTGGGGACGTTGTCGATTGTCTTTGCGTTCATGTTCGCCCCGGTGGGCGCGGTACTGGGCCTCCTGGCGCTCTCGCAGATCAAGGCTGCGACACAGCAGGGCCGTAACCGCGCGCTGGTCGGTTTGACGCTGTCTTATGTCTTCATCTTTTTGCAATCGTCGGGTTGACACTCTGGGCGACCGGCGCCCAGGCTGGCTCGCCGTTGACGGTGAGTAGTTCCCCCACCGCGGGGGCGTCGACGCGACCGTCACCGATCCCGGATTTGCAAACGACGGTGATCACACCGGCGCCGCCCGTGCGGAACACGGTGAGTGTCGAGGACCTCCGAGCAGGCGATTGTGTGGAGATTCTGCAAACCGAACCGGACCTCAATAACGCTGATACCCAATTGATCAAGATATTTCCCGTGCATTGCGAGATTCGTGACGGCGTGTTCCGCGTCGACTTGATCTCATCGACCAACCCATGAACCGACGAGTACTTTACCAACAGACAAGGCACAGTGTTCGCTTGTATTTCGAGATTCAAAGGCTTGACGCCTACCGTGTATGTTTCCAAACTACCCAATTTCGCGGCATTGGCGCGATGGACTGGCGGGCGCAATGACGGTCACAGGTGATCCTTTTCGAGCAGCGCGGGTTCCCTCTAGTCCTACGGGCCCAGAGTGCGGTGCTATACATGTGCAGTCCGGTGGGGGGCCGTGGCCGTTCGTTCCAAGCGGCGGAAATCCTTATCCGGCAACGGAGCAGCCATACAACCCACTTGCAGTGCTCTCCCCGGTTTTTGCCGTTGTGGTGCCGCCCGTAGCAGTGGTTCTGGGTCATTGGGCTCTAGTACAGATCCGACGATCCGGCGAGCTGGGGCGGTCGGCAGCCATCTCTGGATTGATCATCGGCTATCTGCTGACCGTAGTGCTGATGGCCGGGTTGATCGGGTGGGCGTCCACTGGCTCCGAAAGCGCAGAGACAGCGCGGAGTTCGGGCAACACCATCTCGGCATCGCCTCTGCCGCGGGAGCTTCCGCCGACGATAGTCACGTCGGTGGCACCGCCGCCGAGCCGACCTCGGGCCAAGCTCAACTTCGCGCAGGTCGTGACCGGCACTTGCGCGGAAATCCAGAAACGTGACCTCGGCGATGACGCGCTTGACCTATTTGGCGTGCCATGTGAGCACCGCCAGGGCGTGTATTCCGTCGTTGCTCGTGTCGCCGCTGACTCGGACTGCCGATCCACCTACGTCGCCGCCCCGCCGGATCATTCGTTCGCACTGTGTCTCAACGAGTATTGACATGCTCAATCCATTTGATTTCAGCGACTTCGGGGCGAGCTGGAAGCCCATGCGCTCATACTCAGACCCAAGAGGCGTCGGCTTGCAAATCGACGACATCTTCGGCGACGACTCGGCCTCTTAGAATCACACCACGTGGGGTCGCATAGTACTCGGTCGGGCTGACAGTGTCGGGCTCACAGGATTGAACCTGCGACCACTTGACCCCAGTCGGACAGGGGCTGAATTTCATTGACTCACAATGATTTCCGAATCAGCTTGACCAGCGCTAACCGTCTGAAGCCGTCTCTTGCCAACTCTGCGATTGACCCCCGGCGCCCCAGCTGCCTTCGGGGATTTCCACGACGATCACGTGCAGCCGCATCAGGTACGCCGGCGAGATGCGGATGTCGTCACGCTCGAGTACCGAGCCGTCGTCACCGAGTATGTCGATGAACGTGTCGGCGATTTCGCGCTGCATCTCATCGCGGCGGGGCTCGCTGAAATGGGATGCGGCTACAAAGGCCTCGACGGTCCAGAACACCTTGTCAGGATGCTCGGATAGCGGAACCCCGCCCGGGAAGCAGTTTTCGACATCGAGTCCGTTGAAGAAGAAACCGGTTGCCGCCGTGCCGATTTCGGTGACCGGATCGATCTCCTGACGGATCAAGGCCTGCACCAGCCGGGGCGCGAGTGTGGCCTTCTGTTCAGAGCTGAGCGCTCCCTTGGGGCAATTGACGCGGATAAACGGCATCGACACCTCCTTCACTGTGAAGGATGTGTTAGGTCATCTCGCGGTCTGGGTCCCCGTCGGTTGCCCGACCGGCCTCGGTCTGCGGCTGCACGCTGATGAGCTCGAGGCCGAGATCGAGCAGCCGGTCGAGGAGTCCGTAAAGGTGTGACTGGTCTTTGACTTCGCCGGTGAACACGGTGTTGACGGCGCCGGCGTGCAGGGTCATCCCTTCGAGTGCCGCCGCCAGCCGCTGGGTCAAGCGGCCCCGAACACAGATCTGGTATATCGTCGGCTCTAATTAATCCTCCGCACTCCGTCTGCTGACCCACCATCCACGGACGCGGGGTCAGCGGTCATCACCCGACGAACTGATTCACCCGTGTGATTTGCCGACTAGGTTTGAGCACGATGCGCAGCTACCGGAACCCCGATTTCGATCGAGGCCGCGGATAAGGAGGACGTTGGCGAGCGACACCCAGCGGCCGGTCCAATCGTCACCAGCGGATGAGAGCAATCACCACACGGCGCCCGGCGTCGCAGAAGCCGGGGAGCCGGCGGTGCTGCTTGCCGCCAAGTCGGCGCCTCCGGCCATCCGCGCTCAGCTCATCGAACGGGCGGCTCTGATAGAGATCCTTTCGGCGGAACCCTCTCGCAAGCTCACGTTGCTCAGTGCGCCGGCGGGCTGGGGCAAGACGACGCTTTTGGCGCAATGGGTGAGCCACGCCGATGACCGCCGTCGGCGCGGCTGGCTGTCCCTTGATGCTTCCGACAATGATCCGGCGCGATTTTGGGCCTGCGCGATCGCGGCGCTGCGCAAGGCCAGCCCGGGGGTGGCGCCACGTGCGTTCGAGCTCATCAAGATGGGCGCCGACCCTCGACAGGTGGTTTTGCCCACCCTGCTCAACGAGTTGGCCGCCGTCGACTATCAGATCGCGTTGATCCTCGACGACTATCACCTTGTTGAAAATCGGACCGTGCACGAGCAGGTGGGTTTCGTCGTCGAACGGATGCCGCAGACTTTCCGGCTGGTCATCGCCACCCGCTCGGACCCCGTGCTGCCGTTGGCGCGGCTGCGGGCCCGCGGCGAGCTGCTGGAGCTGCGCACCGAGGAGCTGCGCTTTCAGGCCGGCGAAGCCGCGCACCTGCTTGACGGCGTGCTCGGCTTGAAGTTGACCGACGCGCAAGTCCAACTGCTGTTTCGCCGCACGGAGGGGTGGGCCGCCGGCCTGTATCTCGCCGGGCTGTCGTTGGCCGGTCGCACCGACGCGGCAGCGTTTATCCAGACCTTCGCCGGCGACAACCGTCACATCGTCGACTACTTGATCGCCGAGGTGCTCGACGGTCAGCCGCCGCACATCCGCAGCTTTCTGCTGCGGACCTCGCTGCTGGGCAGGTTGAGCGGGGCGCTGTGCGACGCGGTGCTGCAAACGAGCGGCTCGGCGTCAGTACTGGAGACCATCGAGCGGGACAACCTGTTTCTGCTGCCCTTGGATGTTTCCCGGCGCTGGTATCGATATCACCAGCTATTCGCGGACTTGCTGCGCACCGAATTGCACCGTAGCGAGCCAGATCTGATCCCAAGTCTGCACCAACGGGCCTCGGCCTGGTTTGCCGGCAAAGGCCTCATCGACGAGGCCATACACCACCTGGTGGCCGCCGGTGACATGCAAGGCGCGGCAGAGCTGATCGCCGCCAGCTGGGCCACCGCGTTCAACCGGGGCCGGTTGTCGACAGTCTCGGGCTGGCTGGATGTGCTGCCACCCGAGACCGTGTCAGGTGACCCGCGGTTGAGCCTGGCCCGGGCGTGGGTCGCGCTGGACTCGGGCCACCTCGACGACGCCGGCGGCTGGATCGAAACGGTGCAGGCCACGCGCGCGGGCCACACCACAGATGTTGACAACATCGGCGCGCAGGTCGTCGTGCTGCGCGCGGTGCACCGTTTCAAGTCCGGCGACCTCGCTGCGGCCCTCGATACGGCGCGGCGGACGATCAGTCTTGACCTCGGCGACGCGCCGCTGGGCGGGCCGGCCGCTTACTGTGTCTATGGATCTGCGCTGTACTTCTCGGGCAACACCGACTACGCCCAAGACGCCTTCCGGGCGGCCGTGCCGCTGGCCGAGAAAGTCGGCAGTCACCTCGCCCGCCGCTACGCGTTGGGCTATCTGGCGATGATCTCGGCCCACCAAGGTCAGCTGGCCGCCGCCGAGGAACTGATCCGCCGCGCGACCGGCAGCAGCAGGGACCTGGCCGACGAGGAGCACTTCGTGGACATGATGGTGTCTCTTGCCACGGCCATCATCCTCGATATGCGCGGCGATGCGGCCGCAGCCGCGGAAGCCGCCGACATGGCTGTCGGGTTGGCCCGGCGCGGCGCAGGAATCCTCGAGGTGGCCAACGCGCTGCTGGCCCGAGCCGAGATCCTCGGACACCTCGGCGAACACCCGCAAGGCCAGACCAGCCGCAACGAGGCGGCCAAGCTGCTGCGGCGCTGCACTGATGCCGGCATCGCCGCGAGGCTGCTCACCGCCGCACAGCGCGGTACGGGCGTCGCGGTGAGTGTCCGTAGGCAGGGGGACACGGTCGCCGAAGAGCTCACCTCCAAAGAACAGGAGGTCCTTGGGCTGCTCGCCACCCGGTTGTCGCGCCGTGAGATTGGCCAGCGGCTCTACGTCTCACTGAACACCGTGAAAACCCACCAACGCGCCCTGTACCGCAAACTGGGCGTCGAGAACCGCACTGCGGCGGTCGCCCGCGCCCGCGAGCTCGGCCTGCTCTAACCCGCCCAGCGACACCCGCCCGATCCAGGCCGATCCCACATCGTCGCGGGGGCGAACAATCCCGCAGTAATCACCCGGGTGAACAGGCGGTACGGGTGATGACTATTCACCCCGCCCGGCGGAAACCTCATGGAGAGCAGCCTTCGGCCAGTCATGACCACACCGGCACAACGAAGGCCTGGCCGCCGCACATCGCGACGACCGGATCGAGGACAAAACGATGAAAGCAACGGCCGCCGCCGCCATTCACCAAGTCCGGGAAGGGAACCAGGACATGCGTTCAGACGTCAAGACCGGATGCCCCGCACCGGATCGAATATCAAACAGAACTCCGCTGATGGCAGAAACCGTCGCCGGCAGCCTCGAAACGTCCGCCAAGCACACAGTGCAGTCTGAGATGACTGGCTACATTGGCGCCATCCGCGACACCGAGAGATCGGCCGGTTCATCATCGCCGGCGCCGAGCACGGTTGACTTGTCGATGACCCCGGACGCGAACATGGCGTGGTTGCTGGCCATTGCGGCAGATGTGTGTCTGACGGGTCATGAACGTACCATGACATTTGTCGAATTGGGCTGCGGGGAAAACCATCTCGCGATCGAGCGGATCCTCAACGCGGTCATGTCAAGCAGAATGACGTTGCCGGTGGCGATATTCGATAGGCTGACCCGCTGGCTAGACGGGTACGTCGGCAGCCCAGAAGAGCCGCGACTGCGCACAATGCTTGCTGAGATTCGGGCACAGCAGTTGCAGCCGGTTCCATTGCGCACCCAACAGGCGCAGTGTGGCGATGTACGGGGCGCCGCTGCGCCTGCGTGCAGCGTTAGCGTCGCGCGACGAAGGCACGTATGACCCGGGAACCGCTGCACGCCGACGCGGCCCGCCATCGCGCACACCCGCAATTCCCAGCCGCGCGCAACGTGCACATCCACCCCCACGCTGGGCGCCGCGCTCCAAGAGCGCATCCCACGCCATCAATCTATCGCGTCGACAGTAAGCGGCTCTGTGCGAGCGAAACGCGTTGTGCCGCCGGCCAACCGCATGCCGCGCGTCGCCGGCCGGCAACCCACCCGACTCAGCGTCACGCGTTGATGCAGGGCGCAGGCCGGGTTCGTGACGTCGTCATCGTCGGGTCAGGTCCCGCCGGCCACCGGGGATCGTGAGCTGCGCGGCTATGGAGTCAGCGCCAGCGCCAAACGCGACGGTGAACAGTTCGCCGGCCGTCGTCGGCGGCGGCGACGCCGCCACCGAGGAGGCCCTGTTTCTTGCGCCGCTGGCCCGCCGCGTGACCGTCATCCACCACCGGCCCCGACTGCGCGCATCGACTGCCATGGTTGCCCGGCTGCGCGCTCAGCCCAATGTTGTTGTCCTGGACTGCACCGAAGTGCTTGCCGTGCAAGGCCGACACCGCGTCACCGGGCTGCGCGTACGCAGGGCGCACACCGCCGCCGAGTACGACATTGACCTCGCCGCGGTGTTCGTGGCCATCGGTCAGACTCCTCGCTCTGATCTGCTGGTGGGACTGGTTGACCTCGACGCCCGCGGCTATGTCGTGACCCGCGACGAGGGCACCCATACCTGTGTCGATGGGGTTTTCGCCGCCGGCGACCTGATCGACCGCCGGTACCGCCAACGGGTCACCGCCGCCGCCAGCGGCTGCCAAGCCGCACTCGACGCGCAGCGCTGGCTCACCCAGTCACACACTGCCACAACCAATGTCACCATCAGGAAGGACAATGCCCAAAAATGACCCAGTCCCGTCCGATCACTGTCACCGATGCCTCATTTATGGCCGACGTCCTCGAGAGCACCACGCCCGTACTGGTGGACTTCTGGGCGCAATGGTGTGGCCCCTGCCGCGCCGTGGCACCAGTGCTCGAACAAATCGCCGCCGAAAACGTCGAGCGCCTCACCGTGGCCAAGCTCGACGTTGACGCCAACCCCCTGACCGTTGAGCAGTACCAGGTGGTGTCCACCCCTACCCTGATCGTGTTCAAGGGTGGCGAACCGGTCGCGCGCATCGTGGGCGCGCGCGGAAAGTCCGCCCTCCTCAGCGAACTCAGCGACTATCTCTGAAACCCTTCGCAGATGCGTTCGCGCCAGACTCAACACAAGCCCCGCTTCCCGTCGGCGTATCTCCCGAGCGGCCCCACAAGAAGGGCGACATTCCCACGCCACGCCGGCCTCTCACCCGGGTGAATGACGCAGTGGGGCGAGGACAGCTCGCCCCACTGCGCGGCATGCTCATTGCCGGGAGCCGGCGCGGCGGTCTCCAGGTGTCCCAACAGGGCAGCGGACCGCGCGCGGCGTGACCGAGATAGGGAATGGAGACCGCACTGATGGGGAATTCTGAGTTCGATGACGTGGCAGCCCATCTGCTTGAACCAGAAGAAAGCCTGGACTCAGAAGAGACTGGTATCGACCTGGACGAAGGCTATTCACCCCCGGAAAGCCCGCGAGAACTGGGGGGCTGGGGGCTGACCGCCAGTGAAGCGCGCACCCATGAAAGTCTGGCGCGCCGGCTGGCCCGAGAGGTGCCCGACGTGACCGTCCGGTGGGATGGTGACGGGATCGGTGACAGCGCCGACAGCGATGGCGAGCCCATCGACGATCAGGTCGGCGACAGCCGCGCAGGTCGGCTCGTCGCCTTCGGCGTCGACCCGACAGATCCCACTACCGATTACCGTGCCCACGACGTGGGGATCGACGGCGGCGCTGCCTCGGCTGAGGAAGCGGCCATGCATATCACCGCCGAAGACGACACCCTCGCCAGCCAACGATGGAGACTCCTATGACCTCATCATCTGACCTACGCTGCGGTGTCATCGTCAAGCCCCTGACGGATCGCCACGTTGTCACCCGATGTGGTTGCATTCGCCGCCATGACGGTGGCTCGCACAGGCCTGCAGCGGCGAAGAAGCAGGCGCGCAGACTGCCAGGTTAGGACAGTTCACCAGTCACATCCATCGAACCAGCGGCACTGTTCGGCTCGTGACCCTGCTCGACGGCCGACGAATTCTGCGGATCGAGAATCTCCATGCCACGCAGGGACCGCAACTGCGCGTATGGCTCAGTGATGCACGAGTAACGAATGACGGCAACCGGTTTCGACGGTTTGGCCGCAGCCCGCGCATAGGTCTCGGGCCTCTGCGCGCCAACCACGGTAACACCAACTACGCCGTACCCGGCGACTCCGACACCGCGCGAATCAGCAGCGTCATTCTGTGGTGCAGCCGCTTCGGCGTGCCCCTTTGGCGCGGCGCAATTGCACCGCAGCTGAGGGGATACTTGCTCTCAATCGCGCCCCCGGCGAGGTCACATCACCTCAGATCGAGGACAGCAACCGGCGTTGCAGCGGGCCGGGGCAGTGCGATACCGCGGTCACGGCCTCGGTCTGTCCTCACCCGGGTGATTGGCGCTGCGGGGTGAAGACAGCTCACCCCGGAGCGGGCCAGGCTTGACTTCCGAACAGACCTGCGCGGCGGTCACCGATTGTTTCATCAGCCGCACACCGACAAGAAGAATGAAAGAAGAGACACCACAATGAAGAAGTTCGGATTTGCCACCGTCGTCGCAAGCGGGCTCGTTGCCGCGCTCCTCGGCCTCGCCGCCCCCGCCCAAGCCGTCGCGGCCGCCGATGCGCCGCGCGTCTTGGCTTCGGCGACCCACATCCCAACCGGGATCGACCATCATGTCTGGCTCGATCAGATCGGCCCGCACGTGAACGTCCCGCAAGTCGACACGAGCGTGCGCGCAAACCCGAGTGTGCAGCGTTGACCACACCCCACACGAAGAGGGGCACCCACCGCCACGGCTCGAACCACACCACCGCACCAAAGAAAGACACCACAATGAAGAAGTTCGGATTTGCCGCCGTCGTCGCCGGCGGGCTGACCGCCGCCATCCTCGGCCTCGCCACCCCGGCGCAAGCCGCCCCCAGCGGACCCGGCAACGTGGAGCAGACCATCAGCCGGCTCGAGGCGCAGGGCTACCACGTCATCGTCAACCGCCTCGGCTCGGCCCCGCTGGATCAGGCCGCCGTCGTAGCGATCCGGGAAGGCCAGACGTACTCGCGGACCGACGGCGTCGTGACCCGCGCCACTGGCAAGACCGTCTACGTCGACGTCAAGTAGCCCACCCCCACCGGAGGGGCACCCCACAAGGGTGCCCCTCCTTCGTTGTGGGGCACGCCACACCTATTCCATTGAGCTGCTGAGCTTTTCGATGCACAGCCCGCTCATAGGAACGACACCGTGTGCGCAAAATCCGCGCACGTAGCGTGGCGGCTCGTGACGGCGAACTGGCGCCGCACGCCCAGGTAGCTACTAATCCGCGTTGGGTGGCGAGCGCGCATAGTGGGATCCGTAGCCGTTGTCGTCCGCGGTGCAGCCGCGAAACCACCGTGCCGACGGGAATATTCATGATGTCGGCGATCTCCTTGTGTGAGAAGTCGTCTACGTCGACGTAGTAGACGACCATCCGAATTTCTTCGGTGACTGCAGCGCTTCCTATATTTCCTTGTCGGGCAAGGATTCAAGTACGGCGACTTCCGTCGAGCGCAGTCCTGTGGAGGTACGGCCGCGTGAGCGGCCAGTTGGTGCTCCTCGATGTCTTCGACCGACAGTTCAACTGGCTGGCGCTGTTTTTCTTGCTGTACCGGTACTGGTTGACCCTCTTAGCCTGAATCCGTGGATCGGTGATGTCGTGGCGTCGCGGGGCTGATTTCTGCACGATTGGGGCGGTTGGGAAATGGTGTGGGCATGAGTGATCCGCTGGCCTGCACCAGCTTTCCACGTGTCTCCGGGGTCGGGCCTGGGATGGCGGGTGGGCAGGGGAGGTGGCGTTCATCCTGCTCGTGGGATCGCCGGACTGTAGCCGATGATGTTGTCCCACAGGGTTTTCCACCCGATCTGCCACGGCCAGTGCGCGGGCAGGTGCAGCGTCGGCTGGCGTGCCGGTGCGGCGAAGCGGGCGGGCACGGTGACCAGGTGGCGGCGCAGGGTGGCACCGCGCGCGACGGCGTGCTCGCCGCCGGCGAGCGTCCCGGCGGCGCGCAGCAGGTTGTGCGCGATCACCGCACAGGCCAGCCAGGCGCAGTTGGCGGCGAACAGCCCGGACGTTATCTTCAGCTCTGTGGTTGCCCGTCGCGTTGACCTGCTCGGATACGTCGTGGTCAGTGTCGCCGACGTGGTCGTCAACAGGGTCCGATGACTGGCTGCGATTTCTTTCTCGGCGTGTCGCCTGGGCGGCCGACGATCGATGCGGTGCGCTGTTCGCCGAGGGCGACCGCGAGCGCCTCGCGTAGTTGCCGATTCTCGGTGTCCAGTTGGCGATTTCGTTCGGCCATGACCTCGAGTCGCCGCCGCAACGATGCGTCGGATGCGCGTTGCCGGTCGGGAAGGCGTTGCCGGGCGGGTGTTGGATCCCGCCTGGCACGGAGTCGTTCGATCTCGGCGCGTAGATCGGGTTGATTGTAGAGCCAGGACCGGGAGACCTTCCCTTCCCGTGCCACCGCGTCGAACGAAATCGCTTGTCCCGCATTGTCCATCCGGCGAAGTGCCGCGATGGCTCGGCGCCGTGTGGCGGTGGCTCGGCGTCGGGCCGCTGAGACGATGTGGTGGGAGTTGTCAGCTCGCATGCGTAGTGTCCATGCTCTCCGTTGCGGTCTTCTCGACCTCGCTGATCATCCGGTCGAGGTTGGTCAGAATCTGCTGGTTCATTTCGACCATGCGGGCCTGCCCGCCGCGTTCGGACACGTCGATCAGCGTGAGAGTGCGCTGCTGCTGTTCGCGCAGTTCGGGCAGAAACTCCGGTCCGGTCAGGAAAACTGGGCAGGTCAGACAGGCGTTGGCGTGCGGACAGGTCCGCTGCAGCGGCAGCCCGCAGTAGCCGTTGGGCAGCGTCTGGGTGGCCATGCCGTAACGGGTCTTTGCCCATTGTGCTTGTGCCAGTGGACCTTCCGGATCGATTGCGACTCTTTCACCTTTGATGTTGACCTTGGTCGCTGCCTCCCAGCGACGCCGGACGGTTTGGTCGGTGATCCGGGCGTAGTGGGCGGTCATCTGGGTCGATTCGTGATCGAGCAGAACCCGGATGACCTCTTGGGGAACGTCCCGGTTAATCAGGCGGCAGGCAAAGGTATGGCGCCATTGGTGCGGCGTGAGGTGCGCCGGCTGGCCGTGCTCGTCGTGGACCTCGCAGGTGGTCAGCCAGGAGTTGAGCATGTTGCGGTAGCTGTAGTAGGTCATGGGGTTTCGGCCACCGGCGTTGCGGGTGACGGCGGGGAACAGGTGTGGATGGTGGCCCGGCCAGCGGGCCGACACCCGCTGCTGTTGGGCGCGGATTTCGATTTCGAGGTTTTCATCGATCGGGACGGCGGCCTCACGGCGCATCTTGTTGTTGAAGTAGCGCAGGTAGGCGGCTTGCTGCCCGTCATAGAGCAGGCAATCAAAGGGCAGTGTGCAGGCGTCGGTGGCGCGCAGCCCGCACCGGATCAAGATGATCGTGATCAGCCGGCCCTCGGGGTTGGGCCACCTGTCGAGGTTGGCCGGTGCTTCGACCTGGGCCATAATGTGCTCGGCAACGTGACGGGTGAGTCTGGGCGGGCGAGCGGGCAGGTCGCCGGGGAAGAACACCGCGGTGGTCGGCAGGCTCGGGTCCCAGTCGTGCTGGCGGATCGCCTGGAAGAAGACCCCGGGCGCGGTGACGGCATCCTCCTTCGCGCCGCGGCCGATGGGTTGGGTGGCCAGCCATGCCAGGTAGCGTTCGAGCAGGGCGCGGTCAATATTGCTGAGCGCGTGGACCTCTGGAGCGGACTCGGCCAAGAATGTGCTGAACCGCGTGAGGCCCAGCAGATCATTTTGCACGGTGCCCAGGCTCAGTCCCGCACTCAGTCGCAGCCGGGCCCAGCGTTTGGCCAGGGTTCTCAGCCACGGCTGGGTCAGCCGGTCGAACCGCAGATGCGTGCGGGCGTGCGGGGGTTTGCCGGGGCTGAGGGTCAGGCCGGGCAGCCGATGCAGCCGCCAGATGTCCCGGGGATACTCCACGTCCCAGCCGTTGCCGTCATGCAGGGTCTCGACGGTGTCTCGCGCGAAGATCAGGAACCGTTGGTAAGTCCCCTCTTTCGAACCCGCTAGCTCACGCCATTGCTCGGCGGACAGATCGAGCAACGAGGTCACCGCGGCGTTTTTCCCGATGCGGATGGTCCAGGCAATGACCGGCGGCGCGGCGATGATCGTGGCCTGGTCGTGGCGGCTCTGAACCGCGTACTGCAATTCGAGTTTCAGCTGGGGAGACAACCCGCGGAAGTCGATGCGCGCCGTGCCGCGCTGCTGGCAGTGCGCGATGTATTCCGCGCTGTCGGGGCGGCCCAGCTGAGCCCACCGTGTCGTGTGGGACTTGCAATACAGATTCCGGGCGTTCTCGGTCCACACAGTGCAGAACGGCAGCAAACATTGCCTCGGATCCGCTGGACCGAGCAGGTCTGCCTGGGCCGACCAGATGCCCGGATCCGGCTGCCCGTCACGGATCCACGCTGCCCGATGCCGTGTGCACAACCCGAAACCGCTAGTGCCGTAACGACATCTGATCACAGAACAGACGGTCAGATCCCGGCGGCCGTTTAGCGCGGGGCCGGGGTCAGCAAGGAACACCGCCATCGCCGGCCGGTCTCGGTCGCGCCAGCGTTGACCGTGGCCGGAGCACAAGCCGTTCTCCGATCGGGAACGGTCGCAGTCAGCGACCGCGCACCGTTGTCGGCCCAGTACCGGATCGTCGGCATCGGCAAGATAGACCTCGACCCGGAACTCGGGCCGCACCACGGCGATCAGCTTCTCGAGCAGCCCGCTGCGCCCGGCCGACCGTCGCAGGCCCGGTGCGGTCACCAGCGCACCTCCCGGCCAGTAAACCAGCCTGCTGCCGCGAGAGTAGTTCTCGCGTCCTCAACGGTGAGGTGACCGTACGTGTCGATCGTCGTGGCGACCGAGGCGTGCCCCAACAACCCCTTCACCGACTCCATGCCGGCACCACGCCGCAGCAGCCAGGTGGCGTAGGTGTGACGAAAAAGATGGGGTCCGAACTCGATTCCGGTCCGCATTCGCAGCCGCTTGACCAGGTCGTAGACCGCCGAATACGACCACGGCCGACCCACCGGCGCCGACCACAGGTTGACGAAGACGTAGTCCGAATCCAGTGCCCCGTACTCCCGGTTGAGGTAATCGGCATACAGGCGCATCAACTCCGGGCTGGCCGGGATCATCCGCGACCCCGTCTTCGCGCGGGCCCGGTTGTCGTTGTCGCGCGCGGTGATGGTGATCGTCTTCTCTGCGATGGCGATGTCTTCGTGGCGCAGCCCAAGTGCCTCGCCCACCCGGACCGGTATCGAGCATCAGGGCAAAAAGTAGTCGGTCCCGCAGGTGCTCGCAGGCATCCAGGATCGCCTGAACATCTTGGACGGTAAGGACTCTCGGCATAGTCTGCGGTGCCTTCAACTTGATTGTCCGGCGCCGCTCACCCCCGCGTTTGGACACATGGTGCAGAAACGGCCGATACGATGTCGCCGCAGCACGACCGCGCCCAGTCGTCGGCTGCAGTGTGATCAGCAACCCCGACAACTCGACCCCGTGGCGGGCATGGAACCCGCAAAACGACGTCACCGCCGACAGCTTCCGATTCACGCTGCCCGCCGAGCAGAACGGTTCCACTGTGGGCAGCACCGACACCAGTCCGTCGCGGGCCTGCGGCGGCAACCGCAGCCACGCGACGAACCCGGCCACGTCCTCCAGCCTCGCTGCCCGCCAGTCGACGCCGTGCCGCTCCAGGTAGGTCAGCCAGTCCTTCAGATCATGGGCATACGCCTTGATCGTGTTCGGCGACTTCTCGATCGACGCCAGAAACGACAGGAACCGCTCGACCGGCTCCACCGGCATGTGGTCCTCACCGAGCACAGTCCAAGACTCGAACCCCGCACCCGGCATCAACACGCGCTGCACCCGCATCCCTACCTCCCGTTCCGTGATGGACAACGGAAGGTAATCCCGTCCACCACGCGATCCCAGGGATTTCCGGCCTACCTCGTGCACGTCGTAGACGATGGCGATTCAGCTAGAGATAACAGACGGGATATGCGCCAGCGGCCCATCAATGAGGTCGGCGAAGATGGTCTCCACGATCGCGTGTTTGCGGTGGGTGAGGTCGGCCTCGGCGGTGGGCAGGGTCGTGTTGGTGAAAAACGGGTGATACCGCCACACCGGGAACAACGCGTCGGGGTAGCGGGCGTCGCGAACCCGACGCACCACCAGCCGGGCGGTGACGCGGCCATCCCCCCGCACGCTCAGGGTGTGGGTGGTTTCGGCGACCTCGGCGTCGGAGATCAGCGCGCCGGTGTCCGGGTCGAGCACCGCGCCCGGGTAGTGCACCGGGGTAAACGCGTCGTCGTCGATGGCCTCGATCGCCTTGGTGACCCGGCGGTTGCGGCTCAGGGTCAGCGAGAACTCGACCTGCTCGTCCAGGCAGGCGCCGATCACCTTCTTCGTGCCGAACGCGGAGTCGCCCCGGGCCATCATCGTCGCGTCCGGGTCGATCGCGGGCAGCTGGCCACCCAGCTGCGCGCCGACGCAATCCGCGCCAGCACCGCCGCCGGCTCCGGGCACCCCACCTCCAGCATGTCGGCCGCCGACCTGATGGCCGTTCTGCTCGCACGCCACCTGCGTTACGACTGGGACCGGCCGGACCACCCGGACAACGACCATTTCATCTTGTCCAAGGGACACGCGTCCCCGCTGCTGTACGCCGCGTTCAAGGCGGTCGGCGTCATCACCGACACCGAACTGATGGAAGGCTACCGTCGGTTCGGCTCGCGCCTGCAGGGGCACCCGACACCGGTGCTGCCGTGGGTCGACGTCGCCAGCGGCTCGCTGGGTCAGGGGATCGGCAACGGTGTCGGCGTCGCACTCGCCGGGAAGTTCCTCGACAGGTCCCCGTTTCATGTGTGGGTGTTATGCGGTGACAGCGAAACCGCCGAAGGGTCGGTCTGGGAGGCACTGGACAAGGCCGGCCACTACGCATTAGCGAACTTCACCGTCATCGTCGACGTCAACCGGCTCGGGCAACGCGGACCCACCGAACTGGGCTGGGACCTGGAGACCTACGCGCGACGCGCTGAAGCCTTCGGCGCGCGGGCCATCACCAACGACGGGCACAACCTCGAGAACATCGACCGCGCACTCACCGCGGCGCGGGAGACGAGGGCGCCCACGGTAATCCTCGCGAAAACCCTCAAGGGACGCGGATTCAGCGAGATCGAAGATCAAGAAGGCTGGCACGGCAGGGCCCTCCCACCCGAGATGGCGCAACGCGCCCTGGCTGAACTCGACGACATCGCAGAGCTGACCGCCACCGGGCCCGAACCGGCACCGCGCCAGTGCCGCACACCACCACGCGCAGCCGGGAAACCAGTGCGCCACGTCGACCGCGCTACGTGTTGGGGGACAGGGTCGCCACTCGAGCCGCCTACGGCGCCGCGTTGGTTGCGCTGGGCGCAGCCAATCCCCGGGTCGTGGCGCTGGACGGCGAAGTCAGCAACTCCACCGGCGCCGCAGAATTCGCCCACCACTACCCCGACCGCTACTTCGAAATGTTCATCGCCGAGCAGCAACTCGTCGCCTCCGCCGTCGGACTCAGTGTGCGGCAGTTCATTCCGTTCGCGTCGACCTTCGCCGCGTTCTTGACCCGCGCCCACGACTTCATCCGCATGGCCGCCGTCTCCCAGGCGAATATCTGCCTGGTCGGGTCGCACGCCGGCGTCGAGATCGGCGCCGACGGGCCCTCCCAGATGGCGTTGGAGGACCTGGCGATGATGCGGTCCATCCACGGAGCGACCGTGCTCTACCCCAGCGACGCGACGAGCGCCGCCGCGCTGGTCGACCTCATGGCCGGCGCTGAGGGCATCCGTTACCTGAGGACCACGCGCGGCGCCTACCCCGTCCTCTACGAGCCGACCGCGACGTTCACCGTCGGCGGCTCCCACACGCTGCGATCCAGCGACGACGACCAAGTCACGCTGATCGGTGCCGGTGTCACCGTTCACCAATGCCTGGCCGCGGCCGAATCGCTGCACCGCGACGGAATCTCTGCCCGCGTCATCGACGTGTACTCCATCAAACCGCTTGACCGGGACACGCTGGTCGACGCCGTGCGCGATACCCGTGGACGGCTGGTCATCGCCGAGGACCACCACCCCGAGGGAGGACTCGGCTCGGCCGTGCTCGAAGCCCTCGCCGGTAACGAAATGCCCCCATTTCGGTTGGCGCACCCAGCAGTTCGCATCATGCCAGGCTCGGGAACACCTACTGAGCTGCTCGCGGCTGCCGCAATCGACGCGGCGAGTATCGACAGCGCCGCGCGACACCTGTTGGACGGCACCGACGGGCAATCCGACCGCCAAGACGCGTCCACCCCCACGGCGCAGCGCAGATCGGCGGCGCCCACGTGAACCGTATCGTGCATGTCCTCATCGGCGATCTGCCCACCGTCGGGGACGTGGCGATCAAAACCTCGGCACTATTTTTGACCGCGGCGATCCTGTTCCGCTTCACCGAACGGCGCACCCTGGCGGAATTCGCGCCGTTCGACTGGATCGCCGCCGTCGCCGCCGGCGCCATCGTCGGTCGGGCGGCCACCGCTAGCGACACTGCGTGGCTGGCGGCGACCACCGCGCTGCTGTGCCTTCTGGCCGCCCACGCAGTCCTCGCGCGACTGCGCTTAATTCCCGCCTTGTGCCGGTTCATCGATCCGCCGTTGATGGTCCTGATCAGCGACGGAGAAGTGAACCGACGCAACCTGCGCCGTTGCGGCCTAACCGCCGCGGATTTAGAGGCGGTGCTGCGCGAGCACGGGCACCCCAACGCCGACGGTATTCATCTGGCCATCCTCGAAGCCAAAGGGGCCATCTCCGTTCTGGGTGTTGACATGGCAGTACAACCCCGAGCAGGTGCTGAGATCCGTGAAATGTGATTTCCACCCGGCGCTCATAAACACAGAACGAGCCGAGTCAGCCAACGTGACCATTGCGACGACGGGAACACCAATGAACCTCCGCCACCAAAGGCTTTCGCCCGCGCCGCTGCGCTGAGTCGGCCGTGAAGACGCCCCGGTCAGCATCGGGCAATGCAAGTTGTCGTCCAGCACAGAACCGGGCGGCGACTGCCTCAATCGATTGGAGACGTCATGATGGAAAACTTGGATGCTGCTCGCCTGGCGCGCGTCGTGGCGGGTGTGTCGGTTCTGGCTGGGTTGGAGGCATCGATCGCCAGTCACAGCCATGATGGCCGATGAGCCGAGAAGCTCCCGAACGACCGCCATCGCGGTGCTCGTCGCCCGCTTTGCTCTGGTCATAGTCATCGCTTGGTTCGGCGCGATGAAGTTCATTTACTATGAGTCACACGGTATTTCACCACTGATCGCCAACGTCCCTTCATGAGTTGGATTTACAACACCATGTCCATCAGCGCGTTTGGTCGACTCCTCGGACTCGCCGAACTGCTAACAGCAGCGCTGCTCGCCCTCAAGCCGTGGTTCCCGAAGGCATCCATCCTCGGTGGCCTACTCGCCTCGCTGTTCTTCTTGAGCACCCTCAGCTTCATGACCACTACCCCCGGCATCGGTGAAGCATCTGCCGGTGGCTTTCCCGTATTATCCGCCAACGGACAGTTCTTGATAAAGACATCGCGCTTCTCGGCCTATCGCCATGGCTGCTCACGGACGCAACTGACGCGGCCCGCAGACAGACAATGATCACCACCAAACGTTCTGACATTCGCCACTCATCCTGACCGTGCCGCCACGCCGACTATCAGAGCATCCAGCCGCGTCAACACCGACGCACCCACAGGAAGGCACCGCGGCCAGCATCTTGACCGTCGAACACCTCCGCGAATCGAGTAGCCGACGATGTGCTCAATGTTCTCAATGTCGCCGGTGAATGCGGTCATGAGCGCATGGTTGCCGGTCGGCCCGCGAGCGGCAACGCGACCAGATGCAATCTTGCGCGCACCCTTCGATGCGCTTCCACAGCGCCTCGTGTCATCGTTGGGGCTGCTGAGCGGGAAGCTGGGCATCGGTACGGTCGGACCCGAAAGCCATTGCGACAGAATCACCCGGGTGAATCAGCGACCCGGACGATGACAACTCACCCCGACCTTAGACAGGGTAGGCCCATGGCAACAACAGTTGATCACCCAGCAGACAGCGACTCGCTGCTGGCTTCGCGCGACCCAGAGCTGACCGCGCGGTTCGTCAACGAAGCGCTCCCGTATCTGAACCAACTCCACGACAGAGCGCGCCGAATGACCCGCAACGCCGTGGACGCCGAAGATCTCGTGCAGGAAACGATGCTAAGGGCTTACGCCGGCTTCAACACCTTCTCCGAGGGAACCAACATTCGGGCGTGGCTGTTCCGCATCATGACCAACACCTACATCAACGGTCTGCGCCGCGCGCAACACCGCCCACGCGAGTACCTCAGCGACAACATCACCGACCGGCAACTAGCCGCCAAGGATCGACACTCCTCGCAAGGGCCACGATCGGCCGAACTCGATGCACTGGATGCGTTGCCCGACCTCGAACTCGCCGACGCGTTGGCGACACTGCCAGTGCAATTCCGGCTGGCTGTTTACTACCGCGATATCGCAGGACTCCGGTACCGAGAGATCGCCGAGATCATGGCGTGCTGCGAAGGCACCGTCATGTCACGCCTGCACCGAGGGCGCCAACGATTACGAAACCTGTTGCGAACCACCCACGAACGGACATGAGCACCCTCCTACGGCTACTGCGTGACCACGCCGGTGTCTGGGATGTTGCCGCAGACGCCTTCCAGTTCTCGTTGAGGAGGTACCGCGGCTCTACGATCTTAAGAGACTGAGCCGCATGAGCTGCCAAGGCATCAAGGAGCACCGGGAAATGCTTGGGCACGAGACGGCCACGTCTTCACGCCGTGCCAGCGCCATCCAGCCGCGCCGCAAGACCGCCACCACACGCTAAACCGGCGCCGACACTCATTCGGGCGCCGACCTCCAATCCCGGGCATAAAACGGACCATTTGGTCCGTTAAGGTTACCGTGTGGAGCACAGCGCGCCACACAGATCCGAAGGAAAGGCAGCTAAAAAATGGCCCTAAAAATACCACTCGCCGCACTGACTGTTGCGGTGATGCTCGCGCCTGCGGCCCACGCCGAGCCGGCGCCACAGAATGGTCAAAACCCGGTTGTCCGCACAGTTTTCGATCAACCTACCAATGTTCCGGGCAAATCACTGGAAACAGTGACCGTCAGCTATCCGCCAGGAGCTAAAAGCGCAGCTCACCACCACGCGAACTCGGCGTTCATCATGGCCTACGTGATCTCCGGAGCGATCCGCAGCCAACTCGAAGGTGAGCCTGCACGTGTCTATCACGCCGGTGAGACGTGGAGTGAAGCCCCCGGCGCGCACCACACGGTCAGTGAAAATGCCAGCGCCACCGAACCCGCTGAATTACTCGCAGTCTTCCTGGTCGATACCGGAGACGGCCCGCTCACCACGGACGACACCGCCGAAAAATGAGCCGCCGCGTTAGCGATGCGAAATGTTGGCACCGTTCGACATCAGCAATTTGAAGACATTATCTATGTCCGCAATACGACACAGCAGGAGGAGTCCATGCACACGCCTGATCCGATCCGGGTTGTCCGGATCGCACTACGCTTGTCGCTCGCGGCGGCCTTTCTGTCCGCTGTCGCCGACCGATTCGGCTGGTGGGAGCCGTTTGGGCAGGGTAGCTGGGGGAGCATGGGTGCCTTCGCCGACTATGCCCACCAGCTTGTTCCGTTTGCTTCTGGATGGCTATTGACCGTCATTGTGTGGGCTGCCACCGGCACCGAAGCGACCCTGGGAGTCTTGCTCCTGACCGGCTGGCGGCCAAAACTCGTTGGCGCGGCGACTTGTTTGGTGCTCATAGTATTTGGAACCGCGATGGCTGTATCCCTCGGTATGGAATCACCGCTTAGTTACAGTGTCTTCTCCGCAGCAAGCGCAGCCGCGGCCTACGCGACACTTGGCACAACATCGCACAACATCGCCGCCATACACCACTGAAACCACGCACCCCTGGCGCCTTATCCAGTCCCGTCCCAAGCCGAGGGACTGATGGCGAGTACGTTGTGGGGATACCGGAGAACACGCTGGTATATTTTGCAGCGCTATTGGTTTTGTGACATCCGGGTTAGGTTTGTATGCGTTACGTCCGCCATGCTTTGTCTCCTTCGTTCGTTTTGGCGGCGCGCCCCAGGTTTGCGCGGTGCGCCTTGAGGTGCGAAACGTTAGTCCCTGTCAGACATCTCAGTGCCGGGAGGATCACCATTCCACCTGGGGCAGTCACGACGAATTCATTCGTCGCAGCGCTTGTCGTTTATGAAGTCGATTAGGTTCAGCTCGCGAGGCACGATAACGGCGCGCCACAGCTGGATGATTTCCTGCGCTGGGCAATACTACGATACTACCCGTACGTTCGGATGTTAATAGAATACTTCGCCATTTCAATCGACGCTGGTGGTCCGCGTTTGAAGTTTGGCGACGGTTGGCTTTCTTGAGGATTTCCTCGGGGGTCTCGGTCCAGACGAAGGGGTGGGCCCGGTTGTTGCAGCCAGCCGGTGATGTAGGTGCGGATCGCGGTGGTGAGTTCGCGGACGTTGCCGAAGGTGCCGCGGTGGATGGCTTGGCGTTCGATGATGCCGAACCAGATCGCTACCATGTTCATCCACGATGCACGAGGTCGGGGTGAAATGCGCTCGGATGCGCGGGTTTTCATCCAGCCAGTCGCGGACTTCCTGCTTCGTGTGGGCGGCGTAGTTGTCGATGACCAACCGTAGTTCTGGTCAGGATGGGCGCGGGCGACGTGCTGACTATGTAATCGCGCGCCGCGTCGGGGCTCTCTTGGTGGTGTCGGGTACGCGTTGCCCGCTGAATGGATGTAGGTGTGGCCAACCTTGGTTTGCGGTCGACCCGTTGGCCCCGTCGTGATCACGCAGTATGCGGTATGAAGTGGGCATATAATCAAATTGACGAGCTTGATATAAGAAGCTCTTTTGACATTGGCTGTTGCGTGGTCGCGACGTCTACCGCTCCGGTGTATGTTTCTCTGTGGAGCGAGGGGCAGGTGGCATTTTCATCCGAATCTGTTACCGCCCTTTCGGGCAATCCCTATATGAGGGCTTGCCGTCTAAGAACGTTTCGTGGAAAGGTGCTTTCTATGGCCGTGAAAAGTAACGCTTTTCCTGCCGCAATTCTGAATGCTGAGCCGGTAGTGAGATCGGTTGGAAATATTGTTGCCCGCTATGGGTTGGCGCTCGTTATTGGATGGATTGGAATTTTCAAGTTCTACCCCTACGAGGCTCACAACATCCAACCCCTGGTGTCCCATAGTCCCTTCATGGGGTGGCTCTACAGTTTGTTTAGCGTTGAGACTTTCTCGCTGATGCTTGGCGTTGTGGAAGTGGTCACTGCCCTCCTGTTGGTAGTAAAACCGTGGTATCCGACGGTTTCACTGTTGGGGAGTGTGTTGGCGATATTGCTTTTCGTGAGCACATTGACATTCGTGATCACGACACCGGGTGTGGGAGAGGCGTCGGCCGGCGGGTTTCCGCTTTTGTCCATGACCGGCCAGTTTCTCATCAAGGACATTGTCTTATTGGGGGTGTCGATATTGACGCTCGCTGACGCCATGAGGGCGATCGCGTGCCGCGCAGCGCCGACGAAAGCATACGGAGAGTCACCGAAATGACACAGCCGCACGATGGATATACGCCGGTCGTCACATGCGTGATCGGGATTCCGTAAGAGGGCCCCGGCAAAGCAGTAGACCTGCGGCGTTCTCAGCGCTGCTACGGCTCGTCGAGACGCCCCGGAAACACTGAACATCGGGCACCCGGGGTGATCACGGGTGCCGCGGCAGCGTGAGCAATGCGAACGCCGCAGCTGCCGCGAATGGAGACGACCGGGCGGTCAGGCTCAACAACAACCCACATCAGGAAGGACCTGTAATGCAAGCCATCACTGTTTCAGATCGTGAGGCCGGTGTCGCTGGCCTGTCGCTGACGGATCTGCCCCACCCCGTGGCGTCCGAGAACGATGTCGTCGTGCGGGTGCATGCCGCGGGTTTCACACCCGGGGAGCTTGACTGGCCAGACACCTGGACCGATCGCGCGGGCCGTGACCGCACACCGAGCGTGCCCGGTCACGAGCTGTCCGGGGTCGTGGTTGAGTTGGGGTACGGCACAACCGGTTTGAGTGTCGGTCAGCGGGTGTTCGGGCTCGCCGACTGGGCCCGCAACGGTTCGCTGGCGGAGTACACCGCGGTGGAAACCCGTAATCTCGCACCGCTGCCAATCGACATCGACCACACTGTGGCCGCGGCACTGCCGATCTCGGGATTGTCCGCCTGGCAGGGTCTGTTCGACCACGGCCGCCTGGCCGCTGGACAAACGGTTCTGATTCACGGTGTCGCGGGTGGGGTTGGGTCGATCGCGGTGCAGCTGGCGCGTGAGGTCGGTGCGCGCGTCATCGGTACCGGCCGGACCGCAGATCGAGACCGGGCGGTCGAGCTCGGCGTTCATACCTTCCTCGACCTGGAGACCGAAAAGCTGGAGGACGCAGGGGAAGTCGACGTGGTGTTCGATGTGATTGGCGGGGAGGTCCTCGCCCGCTCGGCGGCTCTGGTGCGGGCTGGCGGCACGCTCGTCACCATCGCCGAGCCGCCGCAGACCCAGCCGCGCGACGGGCGGGCACTTTACTTCCTTGTCGAACCCGATCGCGCCCGGCTCGCCGACCTCGCCGCGCGGGTACGGGATGGACGCCTCAAACCGGTGGTGGGCGCCGTGTTGCCACTCGCTGAAGCTGCCGCCGCATTCGCTCCCGACAAGCGCATCCCTGGCAAGACGATCCTGCGCGTAGCACAAGACTAAAAAGGGGAGCCTCCCGTGATTGTAATGCGTGTACCCGGGCTTCCACTCGTTCCGCGACGGCACAAACCAAGCGGCGTGGTTGTTGCGGATCCTGCACAACACCTGGATCAGTGAGCACCGGAAAAGTAGTGCAGGACCAGCGATGTCGCAGCTGCATCACGGACGGCGACGGTTTCGGTCGCCCCAGTCATGCATGCCAATCGCAACAGATCACCAGCCGATACTCACCGTGACGCACCGCGAATGGTCTTCGGCGCTTATTGAACAGGTGTCGGTGGCGGCGACGTGGCGTTCATCGACCGCGAGCTAACGCGAATTCTGGAGGACACGTGACCGCGCCACACGAGGCCCTCAGGGCCAGCAGACGATCGAGCTCGACGGGCTGGGCCCGCTGTCGCTGCGGATGGCGTACACCGATGCCGGCGCCGGCGAGCCGGTCCTGCTCCTGCACGCGATCCCGACTTGGTCGTTCCTGTACGCGGACGCCATCCCCCTGCTCGAGCCGCACTACACCGCGGCGCAATTGCGTCTTCCTACGAGACTGAACGGTCCATGTGATGGCTACAGATGTTTGGATAGCTCCGTCCGGGCGAAGCGCGCCTCGACGTTTGATGTGTTTGAGTGCCGTGATAGCGGTCGGCGCACCGATTATCGTTTGTTCTGCCGCCCCCGCCTCTGCGCTGACTTCATGCCCTGGTGCTGAGGTTGTGTTTGCGCGGGGCACCGACGAACCGCCCGGGATAGGTCGTGTGGGGCAGGCTCTCGTTGATTCACTGCGTACTCGGCTAGGCGGCGAGCAGGTCGGTGTGTATGCAGTCGATTACCCGGCCACACGGGATTTTATGAGGGCCGTGGATGGGGCGATGGACGCTCGCGCGCGGGTAGAAGCTACTGCAGCCAGCTGTCCCAGCACAAAGGTACTTCTCGGCGGCTACTCACAAGGTGCTGCGGTCATCGATCTGATCACTGGACCCGAAGACGGCTCGTTCGGTTTCGCCCGACCGCTGCCGGCCAACGTTGCCGATCATGTAGCCGCAGTCACAGTGTTCGGCAATCCATTGAATCGGTTCGGTCGGCCCTTGACGGCCTGGAGCCCTGTCTACGGCGCCAAGACTATCGACCTGTGCAATGGTGCTGATCCCGTCTGCTCTGGCGGTAATGATGTCAGCGCACACAGTCTCTACGTCGAATCCGGCCTGCCAGATCAGGCTGCTGAATTCGTTGTGGACCGCTTGCAGGCCACTTAATGATGCGAGGGAGCTGGCTCGTTGTAATGGGTGAGCCGCATCCAAACACGACGGTAGGTACCGATCATCGGAAGTGAGGGTAGATATGACTGATACAGAGTTCGACGTGGTGGTGGTAGGCGGCGGTCCGGGTGGTATGACCGCCGCGCGGAACCTCGCGTCGGCGGGCCTTGCGGTCGCGCTGGTTGAGGATCGTCTGATCGGCGGGGAATGCCATTACTGGGCCTGCATCCCGACCAAGACACTGCTTCGCCCGATCGAGGTGTTCAATCTCGCGAAGGCGGTTCCTGGTGTGCGAGAAGCTATTTCGGGCGACGGACCGGACGTGCCGGCCGTCTTCGCGAAACGCGACGCGATCATCGATCACCTCTCGGATCAAGACGTGGTAGCAGCATTGCGGCAAGCCGGTATAGCAGTGTTTCATGGCTTGGGCCAGTTGAGCGGCCAACGAACAGTGCGCGTGGCGTATGCCGATGACACCGCAGACGTCTTGACTGCCCGCCACGCGGTCGTACTGGCCACCGGTACTCGTCCTGTGGTGCCGGAGATAAATGGGTTGGCACAAGCACGCCCGTGGACCAATCGGGACTTGGCGACCATGACACAACTACCACCTCGCGCGCTGGTGGTGGGCGGCGGCGTGGTCGGCGTCGAGTTCGCCACCATCCTGGCTGGCTTGGGCTCGGCGGTAACACTTCTGGTACGTGGGAACAGTCTGCTTCGCAACTGCGAACCCGAAGCCGGCGAGCTGGTCGAGCAGTCACTGCAAAGCAAAGGCGTCAAGATTCACTTTCAGACAGAGTTGTCGAAAGTAGCCCGCCGGGTGGCGGGCGGGCCAGTGACTGCAACTTTCCACGACCAGACCATCGAGGTAGACGAGATCGTCGTAGCCGCCGGACGGCGCGCCAACACTGACAACATCGGATTAGAAACTGTTGGCCTGCCAGGCGGCGGGTTCGTTTCTGTCAACGACCATCTCCAGGCACTCGGCGTCACCGGCGACTGGCTCTACGCCCTAGGCGATACCACCGGGCGTGCTCTGCTGTCGCACATCTCCCAGTACCACGCCCGCGTCGTGGCCGACATCATCGCCGCCCGGACCGCGGGCCAAGAACTACGCGATAACGAACTGGCCGCCCGTGATGCTGGCAGTCTTGCCCAGGTGATCTTCACCGACCCTCAAGTAGTCGAGGTGGGGCGCACAGAAAGTCAGGCCCGAGCAGAAGGGTTCGTGGTAAGAACGCGAACCGCCCGTTACCCCGACACAGTCGGGCAGCTCGCCCTCTTCAGGGATGGCTTCGAGGGATGGGCGAAATTGGTCATTGACGCCGCGACCAACACACTGCTCGGAGCGACATTCGTCGGACCGGAGTTCTCCGAACTGGTTCAAGCAGCCACCCTGGCCATCGTCGCCAAAGTCCCCACCAGCCTCCTACGCCATGCCGTCGCACCACACCCAACGGTCAACCAGGTCTGGGATCCACTGCTCGCCCAAGAATCCGAACTTGCCCACCCCACTAAAGACCGGAAGACGCGAAGCACAGAAGAGCACGCAAGCCAATCGCCTTGCACATCAAACCCGTTAGACGTCGATCCTTGAGAGAGTAACCACAATGACCTACTTCACCCCTATCGAACCCGACACAGCCTCCGGCGAAGCCGCCGACCTACTAGCACAAGCGCAGAAAACGCTGGGCTCGACCCCGAACATGACGAAAGTCATGGCCAACAGCCCCACGCTGCTGAAGAGCTATCTCGCCTTATTCTCCGCAGTGGCCACCGGCACGATTCCCGCAGCAGTCCGCGCGCGTCTGGCCATCGCCACCGCACAACTCAACGGTTGCGAGTACTGCCTGTCGTCACACACCTACATCGGTGCCAACATCACCAAGGTCGAAGCGGCCGAGCTCGAGAAAGCCCGTAAGGGCGAATCCAACGACCCCCATGTGGACGCTCTGCTGAAACTCTCGAATACCATCGCCCAAAACGCCGGCGACGTCGACGAAGCCGACATCAGGGCCGCACGTCAGGCAGGCGTAACCGAAGAAGAGATCGGCGAACTCGTGGCCAACCTCGCGCTCAACACCATGACCAACTACTTCAACGTTATGGCTCACGTCGACAACGACTGGCCTGTCGTCACACTGTAACCGATTGACAGGCCGCCACCCGCGCGACAAGCAGAACCCGCCCCATATGTCGTCCGGAGGCGGGTCCTGCCGTGGTGCGCGGCCAGCATCGGCTCCACCCAGGTGCATGCGCGCTCACCTGAGACACCGGGGTATGCACCGATCCGGGCTTGCCGAAGTACGGCGGGCCAACTGCAAGAGACTCATCCGTGCAGCAGCCACCAGAAGCAGAGGAGAAAACCCCACCCAACACCTTGAATGAAAGCAAGTCAGCATAGGGCGAAAGCACCCGTGAACCTCGATCTGTCCCTTCACTCATAGGAATCACCATGACCAACGGAATCACCATGACCAACGCCGTCATCGAAAGTCTCCTGAGCCGCAGTGCCACCAGTCATTACGATCCCTCCGTCACCTTGACCGACGACCAAATCCATGAGCTGGTGCGAATCGCCACCACCGCGCCGACATCCTTCCACATACAGAACTGGCGCTTCATCGCCGTACGCACGCCTGAAGCCAAGGCTCGGCTGCGGCCGATCGCCTGGGATCAGCCCAAGATCACGGCCGCGGCCGTGACTTTCATCATCTGCGGCCAGTTGCCCGATCACCGCGTACTGCCCCAGCGCCTGGCACCCGTGGTGGAAGCGGGCATCATGCCCGCAGAGATGGTGCCGGAGTGGGAAAGCGCTGTACGCCGCCTGTATTTCGAGCAGCCGCAAACCCAGCGCGACGAGGCAGTGCGCAGCGGCGCCATCGGCGCGGCGGCGATGATCTACGCGGCCAACGCACTGGGCCTGGGGTCGACGCCGATAATCGGTTTCGATGCCGAAGACGTGGCCGGCGAGTTCGCACTAGCCGAGGACGAAGTGCCAGTCATGCTGCTGTGCATCGGGGCCAAGCTTCCAAACAACTGGCCACAGAAGCCAGCCCGTCCGGTGGCCGATGTCCTGGAATTCGTCTAGCCCAGGAGTTTGGTCATCGCGTCCCTCACCGGAAATGTCGCTCGCGACACCAGCGGCGGCCGCGCCATCGATGCCACCATCGCACGCACGCTGGCATAACACGGTGAGGACCCGGCCATCATCGATGGCGCTTCCAAGGACAAGGCGGAAGCTGTTGGCGGCAGAGACCCGCGCATCGGGCCAGCGTGCCTCCGTTAACACTCATGACTGGCACATCTACGCAAAATAATGATTGACTATCGCCGCCCTCGTCCGGGACAAAATACTGACTCACTACACAAACTCGTTCCAGCTGTGTGCGCGTTCGCAGCAAGGTGCGCCGTTGCGGCAACAGCCTTCATGGCATTGGTTGTGTCGCAATGGATTCACACGGTGTGCAGGTCGGCGGTGACGGTGACTTTGCGGCCGATCTACTGATCGGTGTACCGAGTTGTCGTTGGCGTCTAGACGCACGTAGTGGTCCCGGCGTAGCCGCACCGTGGTGGCCCAGCCCACCGCCGGCGGCGTGGGTGGCAGCGCCATCATCGCTGCAGCGTCGGCGGCCCACCGATCGGCGGGTCGGCATCCCAGACTGCGATGGGTTCTCGCGTTGGCGACTACTAACCACGTGGCTAGTTGTTCGTTGAAGTCCGCGGGTGAAGTGAACGACCGACCGGGTAGAAGCGAGGTCTCCAAGTAGCCGCTTGTTTCGGATCAAGAGATGCTTGACGGTCTGTTCTCAAGAGACGCTTGACGTTTCGGCCCTGCTCATGATCTTGTTCCGTCGGGCTTTGTCGGTGTCGGAGCGGGCGGGTTGTGGATCAAGAGACGTTGGTGGAGTACCGGTACCGGGCGGTATGCGAGGTGTTGGGCGGCTCACCGATCGGTGAGGTCGCGCTGCGCTACGGCACGATGCGGCAGTCGCTAGACAACCTGGCGTACGCGGTTCAAACAGGAGGGCGTCACGATCGGGGCACCTGCTGTTATCGAGTGGAATTTGTCTCCATTGCGGCGACCAGTAGGGCCAAGTCTCGACGCCTTGACCAGGCTGGCCACACAGTCCATGTCCGTCGCACCAGCGGTTCGCCGACTAGTGGTAGCCAGAGCAGTGTTTCAGGGAACTCCTGCAAACACGCACGCGGAGCGAGCGCGAACCGTCTGCCCATGCTCAGCTGAGCGAGTTTGACTTCTGGCGCTAGTTCCGTTGCCTCCGAGGTCTCTGCACTGATCTTTATGCCGTGGTTTCGAAGTACCGCGACAACATGGTCATGCCATGCTGGGCTATCTGATCTGGGGAAGCCCAGCCATTCTAAACTTGCCAAGTCATCCAGCCGTAAGTCTGCGGTGCCCAGATTTAGACTGTGTGCTTGCTCAGCGGCCACCAGAGCGCCCAACGGTTCCTCCGCTACGAGCGCCACATCGAGCCCCTCCTCGACGGGGCGTTCTCTTATCAGCGCCAGATCCAACGCGCCCTTCTTCAGCGCTGCCAATTGTGCAGGACACGAGAGTTGTGAGATCTGAACACCTGTGGTGCGAAAGGGTGATGTGGCCAGCTTGGACAACGCGTCGGCCAGCGGCTGAACCGTCATCTCAGCGGGGACCGCAATCCGTAATACGGCGCTAGCTTCGGGTGAGAAGCTAGCCATCACGGCTAGGGCTTGCTCGAACCGTCTAATCAAACTTCGCGCTTCACTGAACAATGCGGTCCCCGCCGGAGTTGGTGAAACCCCGCCAGGGCCACGTTCAAGTAGGTGCCTATCGAGCGATTGCTCTAGCATCGCAACGTTCTGTGACAGTGCCGGTTGACTGACGTTCAGACGACGAGCTCCAGCTGAGAAAGCTCCCGGCCTCAACCACTGCGACGAATGCCCGAAGATGTCGGATCTCTACACGCGACTCCATGTCATGACCGCACGGCCGCCCGCACCGACGCGGTGCTGCTGACACGCCGGCGCAAACTCAGGATATGCAGCTCGTCGACCTGTAAATGATTGGGTCGGTGGGCGCGATCATGACGGGCCGCGGAGTCCAAGCCAAGACGCACCGGCACTGCTTCAGCAGACTGGTTCACCCTGTCTCTCGCCAGCCTCGGATAAATCGTGCCGGAGTACGCATGCCGGCCGGGACGTGATCGGGGGCGTGGTCGAATGCCACCGCCTTGGGGTACTTGGCGCCATAGTCGAGCTCGAAGGCCTTGATCGCGACCTGGGCCTTGTCGATATCCTCGGCGTTATAAATCTCCCGCATCGCCGCGAGCGCACCGGGATGCGCCGACTTCGGCAGTGCAGCCAACACATTGGCCTGCTTGTGCCACCAGCACCGTTGCTCCCGGGTGGCCGGGAACACCTCGCGCACCGCTTTCCAGAACCCCAGCGCGCCGTCCCCGACCGCCAGCACCGGCGCGGTCATGCCGCGTCGGCGGCAATCGCGCAGCAGATCAGCCCACGACTCTGTGGATTCGCGGTAGCCGTCGGCCAGGGCGACAAGTTCCTTGCGGCCATCAGCACGCACCCCGATCATCACCAACAGGCACAGTTTCTGCTGTTCGAGGCGCACTTTGAGATGGATCCCGTCGACCCATAGATAAAGACGTAATCGGTGCCGGACAAATCACGCTGCCCGAAGGCGTGGGCCTCGTCTTGCCACTGCGCGGTGAGCCGGGTGATCGCCGACGCCGAGAGCCCCGCCCCCGAACCGCAGGCGCAAGTCCGCATCCAGCGATCCGGGGTCGAAGTCGCTGGGCGAAAGAGGATGTATCTCGGCGTCTTACGTGCCCACGCCGGCAGGATCGCCGACGAAAACCGCTGCCGCTCACCGGAATCAGGGTCGACACGTTTGTCATTGACCCGCGGCGCCTTTACCGCCACCGCACCCGCGGCGGTCAGCACGTCACGCTGCTGGTGATAGCCGTTGCGCACCACAAGCCGTCGGCCGTCCTCGTCGACCTGATCAACGAACTGTTCCACATACGCTGCGACCTCGGCCTGCAACGCCGCCTCCAGCATCCGCCGAGCGCCGTCGCGGACAATCTCATCCAACAACGACCGACCCGCACCAGCATCGTCGTTGGACGACTCCTCATCATGAACTACCGTGAGCATGGGCGTACCTTCCCGAACCAGCGCGTCAACGCCGGTCCTTGATCAGACAATTCGGACTTCAGATCATCCTCGGGAAGGTGCGCCCACCTGCGCCGCCTCGCCGAGGCTCATCCACAGGTTCTGATCATTGCTCGATGCGCCTGGTGCACCTCGGACCTCCATCCGTGTGGCGCGGTGTGCTCCACACGGTAACCTTAACGGACCAAATGGTCCGTTTTATGCCCGGGATTGGAGGTCGGCGCCGAATGAGTGTCGGCGCGGGTTTAGCGTTTGGCGGCGGTTTTGCGGCGCGGCTGCGTGGCGCTCGCACGGCGTGAGGACGTGGCCGTCGTGCGTGGCTTGGTGGTTTTCGTGGGCCGGGTGTCACGTTCCCGCACTGCTTTGGGCCGTGACGGGGTGCTGGTCAGGCTTTCGATGTGGGCCAGCGCCATGTCGAGTGCGGTGGCCATCGGGGTGACATCATGATCGGCCTGCGCCAGCAGGTAGCCGCCCTGCAGTGCGGCCATCAGCCCGGTGGCCAACGCGTCGGGGTCGGCCCTGGCGGGAAGGATCCCGTCGTCGTGCATGCGCCGAAATCCGGCTGCCAGCAGCCCTTCCCAGGTCGCGAAGTGCCCCGACAGCGAGGTGCGTGCCTGTTCGTCTTGATCGGACAGCTCCACCACCAAGTTGCCCAGCGCGCAGCCGTAGGCGCCGCCCTGCAGGGCGGCACCCTGAACCAGGGCGTCACGCCAGCGCCGCAGACCGCTCATGGACTTCAACCGCGCCAGGCGCTGCTCTTCACGCGCCAGGACCTGTTCGGCGCGCAACGCCACCACCGCACGCACCAGTTCGGGCTTACCGTCCGGGAAATGTTTGTAGAGTTGGGACTTGCTGGTGCCGGTCCCGGCCCGCACGTCGTCGAGAGTGACGGCGTTGACGCCCCGGACATACATCAGATCGGCGGCCGACGAGATCATCCGGGCCCGGGTCGCTTCCCCGCGTGCGGTTATTCGCCGCCGCGTCGGACGCTCACCGCTGGTCACCGGCGCCACACTACCGGCTGAGCCGGGGTCGTCGTCGATGCTCGGGCGGCCGCGCTGGGGTGTCTAGGACCCGGCGCCCGACCGTTGGGGGTTGAACGTTTGGTGCTCGTTGCGGTTGTCACAGCTTCCTGCCCTAGCCCACGGTCGGCGCCGACACCCCTGAGGTGCGGTGCGCCCACGACGCGTCTGTTCGGTTCAGGATACCCCTGCGGGTGGACGATCAGGTCCGCAGTTGTGCGGCGCGTCCGGCGCTAGCCGTGAGAGTCGGCCGCGAGTGGTCTAGAAGTTGATCATCTTTCCGGCCAGGCCGTGAAATGTTTCCTGCAGCGCTTCAGACAATGTCGGGTGGGTGTGGACGTTGCGGACCAGTTCCTCGACGGTCAGATCCCAGCGTTGGGCCAAGGTGAGCTCGGGCAGCAGCTCGGCGACGTCGGCGCCGACCACGTGCGCGCCGAGCAGCTCCCCGTGCGCGCGATCGGCGATGACTTTGGCGAACCCGGTGGGATCGCCGTAGCCGTGGGCTTTTCCGTTTGCGCGGAAGGGGAATTTGGCCACCGCGATGTCGCTACCACGCGCAGCGGCATCAGCGCGGGCCTGGGCTTCGGTCAGGCCGAAACTGGCGACTTGGGGTTGGCAGAACGTCACGCGCGGCATCATCGTGTAGTCGGTCACCCCCAGCGTTGGTGCGCCGGCGATGGTTTCGGCGGCGGTGATGCCCTGGGCCTCGGCCACATGGGCGAGCATCAGCTCCGCGGTGACGTCGCCGACGGCGTACACGCCCGGCACGGTGGTTTCCATGACGTCGTTGATGACGATGCCGCCGGTGCGGGGGTCGGTCGCCACGCCCACCCTCTCGAGCCCGTAGCCCTTGGTGTTGGGGACGAATCCGATGGCCTGCAACACGACATCGACGGTGAGGGTGTCCGCGTCGGCGGCGCCGGGCCCGCGGTAGGTGAGGGTGACGGCGTCGGCGGTTTCGGTCAGCCCCTCGATGCGCGCACCGACCAACATGGTGACGCCGAGGCTGCCGTAGGCCTTGGCGATCTCTTTGGAGACATCGACGTCTTCGTTGGGCAGCACCCGTTGCAGGCTTTCGATCACGGTCACCGCGACGCCGTAATTGGCTAGCAGATAGGCGAATTCGATGCCGATCGGGCCGGCTCCGATGATGGCGATCGACGACGGCAGCTCGCGGGACATGATTTGTTCCTCGTAGGTGCGCACCCTGGGCCCGCGGCTGGTGCCGGGCAGCAGCCGCGGGGTGGCGCCGGTGGCGATGATCATCGAATCGAAGCTGATCTGGGTGTCGATGTCCTCGCTCTTGATGCGCACGGTGTGGCGGTCGACGAAGATTCCCTGGCCTTCGTATTCGTCGATGTTGTTCTTGCGCGTGAGGAATCGCAGCCCGCGCACCCGTTCCACGGCGACCTGGCGGGAGCGTTCGAACGCCGCGTCATAGCGCATGGTGGTGGCGCCTTCGATGCCGAACGTGTCGGCGTCGGCCCGCAGAAGGTGGGCGATCTCGGCGTTGCGCAGCAGCGCTTTAGACGGGATGCATCCAACGTTCAGACACACCCCGCCCCAGTAGTGGGCTTCGACGATGGCCACCGACAAACCCAGCCGCGCGGCGCGGATGGCGGCCACGTAGCTCCCCGAACCCGCGCCGAGCACTACGACGTCATACCGCATGGATCGGCCCTTTCCGTTGGCGCGTCCGCTTTGTGGAAGCGAAGCCTATCGCGGACCATATAGACCACTATTCGTCGGCATCGCTTGCGCGCCAGGCGTACGGGCGGCAATGCCCGGCGATGACCACCCCGCACGAGGAAATACGCGCTGACACCATGCTACAAGGGTGGTGTGCGCGGGAGCGTCGACGAGGGCGGGTGTCGGTGCGGCCATGTAGGGGCTCCACAAATATGGACGATATAGTCCGTTCAGGGCTAGAGTCGGGGGGTTCACGTAGTGCGATCCGGACAACCCGGATCGGATCAGGCCTGTGCATGGACTCCTCCTGCTGTGTCGTATTGCGGAAATGGATAATGTCTTCAAATTGTTGATGTCGAACGGTGCGAACGTTTTGCATCGCTAACGGGGCGGCTCATTTTTCGGCGGTGTCGTCCGTGGTGAGCGGGCCGTCTCCGGTATCGACCAGGAAGACTGCGAGTAATTCAGCGGGTTCGGTGGCGCTGGCATTTTCACTGACCGTGTGGTGCGCGCCGGGGGCTTCACTCCACGTCTCACCGGCGTGATAGACACGTGCAGGCTCACCTTCGAGTTGGCTGCGGATCGCTCCGGAGATCACGTAGGCCATGATGAACGCCGAGTTCGCGTGGTGGTGAGCTGCGCTTTTAGCTCCTGGCGGATAGCTGACGGTCACTGTTTCCAGTGATTTGCCCGGAACGTTGGTAATTTGATCGAAAACTGTGCGGACAACCGGGTTTTGACCATTCTGTGGCGCCGGCTCGGCGTGGGCCGCAGGCGCGAGCATCACCGCAACAGTCAGTGCGGCGAACAGTATTTTTAGGGCCATTTTTTAGCTGCCTTTCCTTCGGATCTGTGTGGCGCGCTGTGCTCCACACGGTAACCTTAACGGACCAAATGGTCCGTGTTATGCCCGGGATTGGAGGTCGGCGCCCGATGAGTGTCGGCGCGGGTTTAGCGTGTGGCGGCGGTCTTGCGGCGCGGCTGGATGGCGCTGGCACGGCGTGAAGACGTGGCCGTCGTGCGTGGCTTGGCGGTTTTCGTGGGCCGGGTCCCGGTTCCCACTGCGCGGACGGGTTCTATGAATCAGGCCCGTCAAAACCCACCGCAACACCAATCTGCGATCATGAAGCGGTCCGCCCTGCTTCCGGGCGCGTCTTCGATCGGCCAAGCCCTACATTTGTAGCCATGACTGCGACCAAGTTTGACTCCTGCAGTGGGACGAACAGTTCTATCGCGGACGCCGCCAGTTTGCCCGTTGCCTCGTGCGGTCCGGGCGGCACTGCCGAATCGTCGGTGTGCCCGCTGCGGCCGTCTTCAGTGAGTCATCGCCACAGGTCGCGGCGGTAGAAGTCGTCGGCGCCGCCGGAAGCCATGCTGGATGCGCTCGCCGACGTGGAGGCCCTGCTGTCGTACACGCCGGCATACCGGCCGTCGAGGTACTCGACAGGTATGACGACGGACGCCCGCACCGCGTGCGGCTTTGCGGTCAGGGTGCTCGGCAGGCTCGATGAGGAGATCCTCGAATTCCGTTGGGGCCCAAACTAGTTGGTCCGGGATGCGGAGCGGACCAAGCAGCAGTACGCCCAGCACGTCGAGTACAGGCTGCGACCTGATCACATCGGCACGTCTACCACCGTCACGGTCGACGTCACCGTCGAGCCCGATTCACTCATTCCGGACTACTTCATCAAGCGGGCGGGCACGACGGTCATCGATGCGGCGAATGAGGGCCTGCGACAGCGAATACTGCGGGGCAAGGCTTCCGATCAATCCGAATAGATCGGAATAGGCGAGTTCGGCCTGTGGTTTGATGGACTATGCCGACTGGAATCTTGTTGTTTCCCAACCCGCAAGGAATCAATGTCGTCGATGACGTGGTGGCGCAGGCCAGCCGTGCGTACGACCTCGGCGTCCGCCAGGTCTGGCTGGGCCAGCAAAACGATCACGACGCGATCGCCCTGGCCGCTGTGGTCGGCGCGGCCGTACCGGGGCTCGGCGTCGGCACGGCGGTGGTGCCGATCAACCCGCGTCACCCGCTGATCGTCGCGTCGCTAGCGCAGACGGCGCAGGCCGCGTCGCACGGCAACTTCAGTCTCGGCCTCGGATTGGGCGGGCACGAGCCGGAGCGGCTGGCCTTCGGGATGTCGTGGCCCAACACGATCACACGCCTTCGGGAGCACCTGACGGTGCTGAGGTCCATCTTCGATACCGGAGCGGTGGACTTCAGCGGCAACGAGATCAGCGCACAGCCCGGATGGCCGGTGCGGGTCGCGGGGGGCACACCGGTACCGGTGTACGTGGCCGCGATGGGCCCAAAGGCGTTGCAGGTCACCGGCGAGCTGGCCGACGGCACCCTGCCGTTCCTCGCGGGTCCGCGGACCATCGCTGAGTTCATCGAACCGGCCATCGCGAAGTCGGCCGCCGACGCTGGACGGCGGAAACCCAGGATCATCGCGCAGGTGCCCGCACTCGTGTCCGACGACGTTGATGCGGCAAAGAATTTCGTGGCCGAGCAGTTGAGCTTCTTCGAGGCCATGCCGTCGTATCGGAAGGTGATTGCGCGAGAGGGGGTCGCTAGCGCGGTAGACCTTGCCGCGGTGGGTTCAGCGGAATCGGTCAGGCGTCAGCTTCAGAGCTATCTGGATGCGGGTGCGACTGATGTGGTGCTGAGCGCGCTGGCCTGGGCGGACGCCGCCGTGGCCGAAGAACTCTGGGCTGTCGCCGCCTCGCTCTGACCGACCGGACCGGCTAGTGGCAGGGGAATCCCAGCAAGTGCCGGGCGTCGTGCATGAACTCGTGTATCGCGGTGTTGGAGCCAGATACCGACGGTGGCCCTTGATGGAGGCCGACAAAGTAGAGCGTGAGCAACGCCGGCACGACGGTGAAGGTCAGCCACCCCGCTCCGGCCAGCGTCGTCAATTTCGCGCGGCTCTTCTCGGCCGTCTCACTCATGTCCGTCTTCATCCAGTTTCGGCGGCGGCGCCGCGTCGCGCGTGGGCGATCGGTTCGTCGCGGGCGGCTTGGTCGGCGGCGGCCGCGGCGGTCCGACGGTGAGCGCCGCGGTGCCGCGGCGCGGCCCCGATTGGTGCTGGTGAAAAGAGCCAGCACGGACACAGCACATGAGCAGCGGTTACCCAAATCAACGGCCTGGGCGACCACGAGAGCACACGGCCTTCGCAGCTTGGAGCGCTACGCAGGTCACGCGTACTCGCGAGGCGACTTCGAACAGAAGCTCGATGCAAGCACCAAAGATCCGTCCGAATGCTTAGAGTGCCCGAGCCAGTCAACTGGTGACGCGCAGTCCCTTTCGCTGCTCAAGCTCCTTTTCGGTAACCCGTTCGAGCATCGGTTGCCCGGACACGCACAACATCGTGACGACGAAGCGCACCATGGCCGCCCGGGTCGGGATCGGGAAGGACTCGGTGGCCAAGATCTGGTCTGATCACAACCTCAAACCGTGGAAAGTCGACACGTTCAAAGTCAGCAACGACGCGCGGTTCGAAGAGAAAATCGTCGATGTCGTTGGCTTGTACCTCAATCCGCCGGCGCGAGCGGTGGTGTTCTCCTTCGACGAGAAGACCCAATGCCAGGCCCTGGACCGCACCCAACCGTCGCTGCCGATGAAACCCGGCCGCGCCGGGACGATGACCCATGACTACAAGCGCCACGGCACCATCGATTTGTTCGCGGCGATGAACCTCGCCACCGGTGAGGTGCTCACCGACCTGCGCAAGGGCCACACCGGCATCGATGTGTTGCGCTTCTTCAAGCAGATCGACGCCACCGTGCCGCGCGGCTTGGCCGTGCATGTCGTGCTGGACAACCTCTCGGCGCACTCCACACCAGAAATAAAGAAGTGGCTGGCGCACAAGGACCGTCGTCGCTGGCACTTACACCCCACCCCGACGTCGAGTTCCTGGCTCAACCTCGTCGAACGATGGTTCAAGGAACTCACCGATAAACGCTTGCGCCGCGGCGTGTTCACCAGCGTCGCCGACCTCTCCGATGCGATCACCACCTGGGCCACGCACTGGAACGCCAATCCCACACCATTCATCTGGAAAGCCACCGCCGAAGACATCATCACCAAAGTCAGGCGAGGACGAGAAACGCTCAACCACATCAATTCACAGACGGACCACTAGCGACCGAGGTTCGCTAGCGACCGAGGTTCGCTAGCGACCGAGGTTCGCTAGTAAGGCGACCACGCCGGATCGGAGCGAAGCAAGCTAACGCTCGGAGTGGACAATGGAAACTCGGGAACCTGCCTGTTGTGCAAGCAAGTGCAGGCTGGTGCGATTGGGATCACTCGAGTTCCCATTCAATTTCCGTAAATGCGGCGGCTGGAGTGTGCGTCGATCCAGTCGGAGTATCGAGTAGTGAAGATGGTGGCGTTCTCGTCGGGTGCGAGGGTGTGATCGTCGATCACCGCACCGAAGTATGGCGCCTGGGCGTCAGTAACGACCCGACGTTGATCACCATTGGCGGCAAGGCCCGTGCGGACAAAGTCGTCCATCCCCATTGCTTCGGGTCCAGCGATCTCCGTTACTCCGTTGATAGGGCGCCCGACAGCCGCGCGGGCCACGGCGGTGGCGACATCGTCGGCGGCGATAGGACGGAACAACGCGTGGGGCAATCTGACAATGTCTCCGTCTGTCGCGGAATCGGCCAAGCCAACCGCGAATTCGTAGAACGGGGTTGCTCGCACGATCGAGTAAGGCCGGCCCGAATCCTTGATCAGGTTTTCCTGAGCTGCTTTCGCGGTGTTGTAGCCGCTATCTGGCATGGTCTGCGCGCCCACTACGGACAACGCGACATGGTGTTTGACTCCCGCTTCCTGTTCAGCAGAGAGAAGATTCGTGGTCGTGGTTGTGAAGAAGTGCATCACAGGTTCATCGTCGAACAATGGTGAATCGGCGGCGTCGACCAGGACATCCGTGCCGGCGACGGCGTTGGCGAGACCTTCACCGGTGAGTGAATCGACACCTGATCGGCGTGAGGCGGTGATCACGTCGTGTCCCTGCGCGCTGAGCTTGGTCGCTACTTTCGAGCCGATAAGCCCACGACCGCCAATGACTACGATCTTCATGATGAATCTTTCAGAGTTGCGTTTGACTGGTTACTTCAGTTTCGTGCCTTCCGCCGCCGATCGAACCCCTGAAAGTCAGTAGTCCTACCGGTGGTCGACCCCCGCCACGCACTAGAAGGACGCCGGGAGTGCGGGAGCCGAGGTGGTGCCACGGAGTTGTCGGCGTGATCTGATGCCGAGCTTCGTGAACACCTTGGATGCGGATCAGATGCACTTGCGCGTCAGCGATGCGCGCGCCGTCGCAGACCGCCTCGGCCAGGCGCCAGGTGTGTCCCGCTCGCGAATGCGCGACGATAGCTACAGTTGCCACCTCGAGTTGTCCTTCCAGTGGAGCCCATCACGGCTACGTTCTGACGTCATGCGTCCGGCACCGGACACTAACACCGTAATGGGCGATTTAGTCCCTGTAAGTGCGGCGGTTGAATCTTCGCTGTAGGCGGGACCTCACCTGACCGCCCTCACCCGAGCTGGTCGCGAGCAGATCCGGGTCGACCGAGACTTTCCAGGTGTAGTAGGCGACGACGCTGCGGTAGGGCCTGAATGGGTCGCCGAGCGCGTCGAGTGCCGAGGCTCGACCGCACCCGACGGGTACCTTAGGTGGACCATGTAGTCCGCGATCGTTTAGGCTGGGCATCCGGACGCCCCGATAGCGACATCGGCCAGCTTCAACCGATTCGGGAAGTAGCGGGTCAATCTAATAGCTACATCGAGCGCGATGGGGACGGATGGGTCTGGGCGGATTGTATTCGCTGCTTGTTCATCTGTCCTAAGTCACTGTGTAGGTCGCCATCTGGTCGGGCTCCTTTCAAGGCGCCGCTGTCCTCTAGTCGCCGAGGCCGTCGGCCACATATCCTCTGCCGGGGCGCTGATGCACGGGCGGATTCACTGATTCCGAGCCGCTCATGCAGCCGCGCAAGCGGTTTGGGTGCCCACCAATTGAATCGGCCCATCACGTGCATGAATGCCGGGACGAGCAGTATGCGCACCAGCGTGGCGTCCCCCAGCACCGCCAGCGTCAACCCGACACCGAACATGCGCATGAACGACACCTGGGCGGCGATCATCGCGGCGAAGGAGATGGACATGATCAGTGCGGCGGCGGTGATCACCCGGCCGGTGTGGGCCAGCCCGAGCGCCACGTTTTCGTCGTTGTCGGCCGGGGTGCGGTTCGAGGCTAGCCAGTGCTCCCGGATCCGCGATACCAGCATTACCTCGTAGTCCATCGATAGGCCGAACGCGATGCAGAACAACAGCGCGGGGATGGTGACGACGAGCGTGCCGGTGACGGTGGTACCAAATGCCCCGAGATGCCCGTCCTGGAAGATCCACACCAGTGCGCCGAAGGCGGCGGTCAGCGATAAGACGTTGAGCGCCAGGGCCTTTAGCGGCAACGCCACGCTGCCGGTGAGCAGGAACAACAACACGAACGTGATCGCGGCGATCACTACGATCACGGTGGGCAGCCGCGAGGTGACCGCGTGGGCGGTGTCGCGGTTGATCGGTGCTGTCCCGGTCAGCAGTGCCTGCCGGCCGCCGGGACCGGGCACGGCGTGCAGCCGGTCGAGCTGGGTGTTGGAGGCCTGCGAGTACAGCGGTGCGCTGCTGGCCACGGTCAGAAAGGCACTGCCGTCGCGGGCTGCGGTTGCCGCCGCGGGTGGCCCGACAAGCGCGCCGGCGACGAACGTGCCACCCGGTGCGGACACCGACGACACCTCGGGCACCTGGGAGAGCTGTGCTGCGTAGCCAGCCAGTTCGGCGGCCGTGACAGCGGCAGCATCCGGGATGACAACCGTCACGTTCGTCGCCAGGTCGTCAGCGAACTCGGTGCGGAGCTGATCACCGACCTGGCGCGCCGAGGTCGATGTCGGTAACACGCGATCATCCGGCAGGCCCCACTTGGCCCCGAGGAACGGGATGCCCAGCGTGACCAGCAGCGCGACGACCGCGAGCCCGATCGGGATGGCCCGGCGCATCACGAATTTGGCTAGGCGGTAAAAGAATGTCTGCTCGACCGGGCGTGGGACGGGTTCCGGCCGTCGCCGCAGCCGCCGCACCAGTCGGCGAACATCACCGGAGTCCAGTCGTTCGCCGAGCAGCGCAATGGCTGCCGGGGTCACCACGATGGCCGCGACCGCCGCGAACGCCACCACCGCGGCGCCGGCGTAGGCGAATGACTTCAGGAAGTACATCGGAAACAGCACCGTCGTCGACATCGACAGCGCGAGCGTCACCGCCGAGAACAGCACGGTGCGCCCGGCGGTGGTCATCGTGCGCACCAGGGCCTCGTTCCGCCCGGCGCCGTTGGCCAGCTCGTCGCGGTACCGGCTGACGATCAGCAGCGTGTTGTCGATCGCCAACGCCAGCCCCATCGCGACCGACAGATTCAGCGCGAAGATCGACACGTCGGTGGCGAACGTGATCGCGCGCAGCACCGCCATCGAACCCAAGATCGCGAACCCACCGACCGCCAACGGCAGCGCCGCCGCCACCAGGCCGCCGAACACCCACACCAGCACCAGGAAGCTGAGCGGGATCGCGATGGATTCCATGAGCTTCAGATCTTTTTCGGTCTGCAGGTTGATCTGGTTGGCGATCATCGCCTCACCGCCGGCGCGCACGGTCACGCCGTCACGGTCGTGCACTAATTCGTCGCTCAGCGTCTTGGCGTGCTTCTGTGCGCCGTTCTGCCCGCCGGTGATGCCCGCGACGATCAACCCGGTTTTGCCGTCCTTGCTGACCAACGACCGCGACGCCGACGGCGGCGCGGTCCAAGCTGAGGTCACCTGCGCCACAAAGGGCGAGCCCTGAAGCTGACGCACGATGTCGGTGCCGACAGCCCGGGCGGCACCGCCCTGTGCGCCGTCGTTGGAGCTGACCGTGATCAGCATCTGCATGTCACCCTGATGGAACTTGTCGACCAGCAGGTTCTCCGCGTGCGCGGAGTCCGCGGTCGGATCCTGGAAGCCGGCCGCGGACAGGTTGTTGGCCACCGGGACGCCGAACAGGCCCGTGCCGACCATGACCAGCAGCGCTATGGCGATGATCCGCCGCGGCGCACGAATAGCAAGCCGAGCAAGACCGGCTAACACGTTTCCCCCGACCCGGCCGGGACCTGGGCATCGATCTGGCTCAAAAGCGAAGGACCGCGCCTTCGATGGTGAGTCCGGGCCCGAATGTCACTAGGACCCCGTACTCGCCCGGGCGGGGTCGATCGACCCCCAGAATGTTTTCGAGCACGAGCAGCACGGTGGCTGAGGCGCAGTTCCCAGCGTTGGCCAGGACATCCCAGCTGGCGCGTAAGCGCTCCGGCTCCAATCCCAGCCGTTTGCCTAGCACTCGCAGGATTTTCGGGCCGCCCGGATGAATCCCCCAGTGACCGATATCGCGGTTGGACAGGCCTAGCGGTTGGAGGAGTTTGACGAGGAAGCCCTCGATGTTGTCTTGCAGCGCCGCTGGTACACCGGCGGCCAGCGTCATCCAGAACGACTGGTTGCCGATGTTCAAACTCATCATCGTGTGCTGGTCATAGAGTTGCTCTGTGTGCGTGTGCAGAAACTGGATGCCGGCGCCCTCGGGTGCCGATCCCATCAGCATCGACACGCTGGCATCGCCAAACAGCGCCTGGGTGATCAGCGATTCCATCGGGTCCTCGTCGGGCATCGGGCTGTTGCGCACGTGAGCGGAGCTGAGTTCGGTGCAGTTGCCGATGACCAGCTCGTCGGGTCTGGCGGCCACACTGTCCATCGCGACCTTGATCACGTTGAGCGCCGCATAGCAACCCATGTGGCCGATGAACGTGCGTCGCAGATCCGAGCGCAGCCCAAGCTCTTTGGCGATCAGCAGATCGGGCCCCGGATTGACGTAACCCGTCGAGCAGGCCATGACCAAGCTGCCGACGCGGGCCGTGTCAAAACCCTCGATCGCCTGGTTGACCGACCGGGACGCCACGTCGAGGACCGCCTCGGCATGCGCGGCCATCCGGTCACCGGTGCGCATGGCGCAGACTTGCGGCAACGTATCGGGGTCCCACATGATGTGGCGCTTGTGTACGGCTGTCGACTGAATGATGCGCTGCGCGAACGGAACCGGCGGGGACATGTGCTGAAAGAGGCGCTCCCAGCTCTCGTCCATGGTGACCTCAAAGGGCGGGTGCGCCGACGAGATGCCCAGCAGCGTGGGCCGCAGGCGTACAGCCTTGGGCGCCGTGTGCCCCGGCGAGGGCGCGCCCCCCGAGGGTGCGTCGATAATGGTGTTTGCCCGGTACATTCGTATCCCCTTAGCTGACCGACGGTGTCTTGGCCGCCGTGCGCCGTGTCAATGTTGCGCGCGCGTGGCGCAGTTCTCCGTGGGCCGCCTCGACCAGTAGCCGCACGGCGGAGACCTTGTTGGGAGGGGCCAGCGTCCCGGCCAGCCACTGGGTGCGGGCTTCTCGACGTCGCAGCTTTCCGCTGCTGGTGCGCGGCAGCGTGCCCGGTGCCAGCAACTCCACATGCGCCGGCCGGATGCGGGTGCGTTCCTCGACCCGCGACGCGACATCGTGCGCCAGCGTGGGGGCGGCGTCGGAAGCTGTCTCGACCAGCATGGCCAGCGCCTCGTCATCCTCACCGGTGGGAATGAATCCCACGGCGACGGCGCATCCGGTGCGGACACCGTCGAGCGCATCCAGCGCGGCCTCGAACTCCTCGGGGGCGTGGTTGGCGCCGCGCACAATGATGATGTCCTTGTGCCGGCCGCACAAAAACAGCTCGCCGTCGTGTGCGAACCCCAAGTCGCCCGTATCCAGCCACCCGTTCTGCAGCACCTGATCGGTCAGGTCGGTGCGGCCGAAGTAGCCGACCATGACACTGGCCCCGCGCACGACGACGTGACCGACGCGGCCCGGGGGCAGCACCACCCCGTGGTCATCGCGAATCTCGACTTTCACACCGGGCAGCGGACGCCCCACGCTCACCAGCTCTTTGCTTCCCAGCTCGACGACGCCGTCGACCGCCAATTTCTCGGCATCCACCCCTAGGGTGCGATAGCACGTTCCCGCCGGTTTGAATGTCACGCCCAAAGAGGCCTCGGCCATCCCGTAGCACGGCGTCAGGGACGACGCGCGCAGGCCCCAGCGCCCGAATCGCTCATCGAATCGCCGCTGCACTGCGGCGGTGACCGCCTCGGCTCCGTTGAGCGAGACTCGCCAGGAGGACAGGTCCACGCCCTCAAGTTCCTCGTCGCGGATCCGTTTGAGGCACAGGCCGAACGCGAAGTTCGGCGCCGCGGTGACCGTGCCCCGGTGTCGGGAGATGGCGCGCAGCCACGCCGCCGGTACCGCGACGAACAGCTCGGGTGGAAGCAGGACCAGCGGGGCAGGCATGTAGAACGCCGACAGCAGATTGCCGATCAATCCCATGTCGTGGTAGAGCGGCAGCCACGTGACGCCGACCGGGTTGGGCGCTCCCTCATCGGCGAGGTAGCGCTCGATGGCGGCCAGATTGGACAGCAGATTGGCATGGGTCAGGGCCACCGGCTTGGGATCGTTGGTGGTGCCCGACGAGAATTGGATCAATGCCACGTCGTCGTCGGCGACTTCCATCTCGACCGAGGTCGTGCCGCCCAGGCTGGATGCGGTCACACAGCCGAGCCGGGGAGCTGAGATATCAACGGCCACACCAAGGAACCGCCTGATCCGTTCGTCGGTCACGACCAGGGCGGCATCCACCGCTGCCAGCATGGCCGCGGTCTTGCGGTGATACTCGTCGAGTCGTCCCAGCCGCACCGGCGGATACAGCGGAACCGGGACCGCGCCCGCGTACAGCACACCAAAGAAGCACTCCACAAACTCCGGGCAGGTCGGCAACACCAGCGCGATCCGATCGCCCTTGCGCACCCCCCGACCCCGTAGATCCGCAGCGATCAACCGCGCGCGCTCCCGAATCCGAACCATCGGGACTTCGTGGTCCTGTTCTTTGCGGTTTACGAAGAACAGGCTCGCGCCACTCTGCGCGGCCACGGCGAGCATCTCATTCAGGGTGTCGTACTTCGGATGGATTGCGGGAGCACCTCTCACAGTTGCTCCTCAATGCGGCGGACCACCACAGCTGCCAGATCGCCAACGGTGCGAACATCGTCCGCGTCCTCGTCGTCAAGGCAGATGTCGTAGCGCGCCTCGATCTTGAAGATGACTGACACGACCTTCAGCGAATCCAGCCCCCCACTCTGCAGCGTCGAATCAGCGCTGAGATCCTTAGCCCCCACTTCAGCTTCGACGATGCCGATGATCTGCTCAGTCACCGCCTCAAACGTAGCGACCTCTCGTGTTGGCATATCTTTCATTCTCAAACCCTTCTCCGTTCGTATCTCATTGCGCCGCTGTGGCCCTGCCGAACATTCACTGTCTCCTTGGCGCAGAAGGTTGAGGTGGTCCAGGTGTTGCCCGCTGGGGCTCGGATCACCGACCACTATCTCTGCGTATGGGGTGAATCGTCTTCATCCGGCTGCGTATTTCACCCGGGTGAGAGGCCGACGCGGAACTGATCCCCCGCTGAGAGGTTCACAGCCATGACGCTTTCGGGCCGGTCGAGCGATCCGCCGCTGCGGTGATGAAGGGCCCGCGCCTACTCCACGATGGCGCGGAGGCTGATCGTCTTGTCACGGTCACCGCATGTTCGAGACGGTGAACAATCCGACCATGCCCAGGCCGTTAAGGATGACGACGGCCAGCGAGTCCGGAAGCTGATACCCCTGTCTGGGGCGGACTGTTTGGGCGCCTGACAGTGAGCATAACACTGCAAGTGGACCATCCAGTCCCTTTGTGGTGTGATTTGGTGAGACCGGTGTCGATACCGGCGGCCGGGTTGGTGACAAGGAGTAATCGATGTGCGAGGGCGCCCACGTCCACGTGGTGGCGGGTACCGACGAGCTGATCACCAAGCGCCTGCGGTTGCGCCCGTGGACGGGTGACGACGCCGACGCCGCACTGGCGATCTTCGGCCAGCGGAAAGTCGCGCGCTGGCTCACCCCGGCGATGCCGCGCGTGGCCGATCGCGACGAAATGCGGCAACTGCTGGCCCGGTGGATCACCGAACGCGATGAAGCCTGGCGGCCACTGGGCCACTGGGCGATCGAGATCCGTGACAGCGACCTCGTCATCGGAGCGGTCTCCCTGCTGCCGTTGCCACCCGGCTACACCGACCTCGAAATCGGCTGGCAAATCACCCCCGCGGCCTGGGGGCACGGTTATGGCGCCGAGGCCGGCCACGCGGTGGCGGATCAGGCTTTCGCCAACGGAGTATCGGAGGTGTTCGCCGTCGTGCGCCTGGGCAACACCCGCGGTGTCGCGACCGCACGCCGCGTCGGAATGGAGTGGGTCGGCGAGACCGACAACTACTACGACCTCACGCTGCAAATCTACCGACTCACCGCAACCGATCTGGACTATCCCGAACCCACCGCGGGCGTGCGCCGATACTGACCCGCCCCGCATCCCGCCCTTTTGTTGCCGCGTGCTACAGGTGAGAATCCGCACCTTGACGAAACGGACGATTTGGTCCTTTAATGGCTGGATTCGCGCACGGCGCTCCGCGTCGTCCATCACCCGCGGGAGGGGGTGCAGCCCGTTCAATGTCTCATCACTTCGATACCCAGCTCGCCACCCGCGACCCGCGGCTCAACGTCGCCGACGCGTATCTGTTCGATGCCGCACCTGACCGCACGGTGATGGTGATGACCTGCAGCGCCGACGCGGCACTGTCGGCTCCGGCGGCATTTCATCCAGCCGCACTTTACGAGTTCCGATTCGACACCACCGGGAATGGCCGCGACGACACCGGTTTTCAGCTGCGCTTCACCGACCCGATCCAGCCCGCCGAACAGGGCCCGCGCCAAGAGTTCACGGTGCACTACGTGACCGGCGTCGACCCCGCCCAACGCGTCGCCGGAAAACCGGTGTTCTCCGCAGAGCTGAACACCCCCAGCCGGGTCGGGGCGGTCGACGGCTTCGCCGGCCTGGTCGGCGACATGTGGGCCGCCGACGCGGTCGCCGTGTCGACGATGCTGAATGCGTTCTACGCCGACCGGCGCTTCGAAGACGCCGCATACGCCAATCGGCGCAACTTTTTCGCCGGCCGCAACGCGATGGCAATCGTGTTGGAAGTGCCGAACGCGTTAATCGGCGAGGGACAGGTAGCGATGTGGTCGTCGATCAGCCTGTACGGACACGCCGCCAAAGCGCAGGTATCTCGTTTCGGGATACCGCTTTTCACCCACCTGTTTTTGTCGTCGTGGCATCAACCCCTCATCGAGCGCTACAACCAGGTCGGCCCCCAGCGCGACATCGAACTGTTCGCCGAACCCGTTCGCCGCTTTGTCGCCGAGTTCTCCGCGCTCGCGGGACTGGGGCGCATTAGTGAGCCCTACGCCGCCGGGGTTGCCGCGCAACTGATCCCGACGGTGCTGCCCTACACGCTGGGATCGGCGGCGATGTTCACCACCGAGACCATCAACGGCCGCCCACTGGGGGCCGACGCGTTCGACGTCATGGTCAGTCTGGCCGCAGGCCGATCGCTGGGAGACGGCGTTGCCCCGGACGTTTCACGACTGCTCGACGTGTTCCCGTATTACGGCCCGCTTTACACGGCGGCCGAGCAACGGGGCCTGTTGCCGATGCCCCGGCACGGGGTCGCGTTGTGAACGCCACCTACGACGCGCCTCGACCGCGGTACCTGCAATGCTCGACGTGATGGAACGCTGTTTTTCCGACCGGTACGAGTCGTGGTTGCCCAAACTCAAGGAGATGGTGCCGTCGCTGGGCACCGAACTGTCCAGTGAATCGGCACTGTTCGAACAGGTGTGGTCGTGGGGGACGAATGTGCTCGAATTGGATAAGCCCGCCAACGGCATGCCACCCGCGCCGGCCGACTCCCGATGTGCATAGCGACGCCGAGCGGCTGGCGGTGTCCGACGAATGACGATCGCACTGCGCCGCAGCTGGGCCAAGGACCTCGACGCGGCGACGCTCTACGAACTGCTCAAGCTGCGGGTCGAGGTTTTCGTGGTGGAGCAGGCCATCCCGTATCCGGAGCTGGACGGACGCGATCTGCTCGCCGAAACCCGCCACTTCTGGCTCGAAAGCCCTGACGGCGAAGTGATTTCGACGCTTCGCCTGATGGAGGAGCACCCTGGTGGTGAGAAGGTGTTCAGGATCGGCCGCGTCTGCACCAAGAAGAGTGCCCGCCGCCACGGGCACACCAATCGGCTGCTGCAGGCCGCGCTCGCCGATGTCGGCAACTATCCGTGCCACATCAACGCGCAGACGTATCTGGAAGAGATGTACGGCTGTCACGGATTCATCCGCGACGGTGCGGAATTCCTCGACGACGGCATCCCGCACCTGCCCATGGTCAAGCTGCATCTCCCACTTGGCAACGTCCCGACGCGCGAATGGTGAAGTTCGGAGTGTCGCACATGCACAGTGACCCACACCGCTGTGGATGGCGCTTCTTCGGGCTTCCGCCCAGCGCAACGCAGTGGTCACATCACTTTGACTTTCGCGCCGGGGGAGTCTGCACTCTCGCGCGCGGTGGGTACGACGGCGGATTGTGACCGCTGTATTCCACTTGTTTCAGCGGCGCTTCGGTCCATTGTGAACGCCGATTCATCGCAAAAATGGATATTTTCGTGACCGATTCGCGAAGACGTGTCAGCTTGGAAGAGGCCACAGCGAGTTTGACTGAGATGGCCGCAGATCTTAACTTCGGTGGAAGAGCTCAGCAGTAGAGGAGCGGCGTTGACTTCCACCTATCCAGCGTCCGATATCTGCCCGTCCAACGAACCGCCGGGGCATCCGCTCGTGTCCACCGCACCGAGACAACCGCTCGGTGCGCACGCCCTGGAACAGATCATGATGCACGACAAGATCTCTGACATCCACACCAGGTGTGTCACGCTCGGTGGTGAGCGCACGCACGTAGTTGCGCGCCGGCGCCGCGAACGCCGCGCTCGGCATGCAGATGGAGGAACCCACCTTTCGCGCGGCCCATCATCTCGGACCGAGAGACACCATGGAGGCGTCGGAGGCCGCGCGTCGCCAATGTGTAAGGAAATGAAGCGCTCCGTGAGACAAACCGGATCGGAATCGCCGTGAGACTGTCGCGAAAGCCCAAGTCAGAGGGTGGTGCCGAAGTCATGGACGGCGAGAATCTACACGTTGTTTGACAAAGCTGATGGCACCGTCTCAATTCTGATGGCACCTAGATGTCACCAACTGGCTGAAATCTCAAACCGTGTCACCGCATCAAATTACGAGAATCACAAGATGCCATGGGAATGACGGCAAGTGAGCGCGCGAAATGTCGGTTGGCATAAGGGTCATGGTTGAGTGTGTTGACTGGGCGTGAGTCGACATTGGCCGGTTCGGCAGTCTTGCAGAATCGCGTGGGCGTGGCGTCGGGCTCGTCGCAGATCGGCGATCTTGGCGTCGATCCGCTCGGCCACGGCCTCCAGGCGCCAGCGTTCGCTGTCGCAGGTGGCGCCGCCGGTGTCGTGGGCGTGCAGGGCGTCGATGACCTCGTCCAGCGTTAAGCCCATGCCCTGTAAGGCTTTAGCTAGGCGGATTCGGTCTACTGCGGCCTCGCTGAACATTCGGTATCCGGATGGTCTTCGCTCTGCGGTGGGCAGCACACCGCGCTTTTCGTAGAAGCGGACCGTGTCGACGCTGACACCGGCTTGTTGGGCGACCTGTCCGATCTGCACGTGTCACCTCTTGACTCTGGACTTAGGTCCAGACTCTAGGGTCGGGTCAAACGTCAGGCAAGATCAACGACAAGGACCCGACCATGGAGATCCCCGACGCTTCCACCCCGATCGTGTGCGACATGAGCGATGCGCCCGACACCGGTGTTGAGCGCCTAGCCGAATATCGGCGGCTGTTCGGGCAGGCCTTGATCGGCCCGGGAACGCACCGAGGCCGGGATCCGGTTCCGGTTCCGCGCCGAGCTCGGTCTGGAGGCGTGGGTGCGGGCGCTGGCCGCGAAGGACAGGGCCTGCTGTGCGTTCTTCGCGTTTGCCGTCACCACCGAGGGTGACGAGGTGCTGTGGGAGGCCGCGGTGACCGACAACGACCTTGCCCGCGCCGTCCTTGAGGAGTACTACGCTATGCCTGACACCCTGGTCGAGAGCGATGTCGGCGTGCGTGAGCGGCTGGTCGAGCGAGGGGTGGCCCTTATTTTCTAATTCCGTTGGGACCGTTCATCATTTCCATCGTGTGGCAGGTGCCGCGGCTGACCACATCCAGGGTTGATCTCGGCGCTCGGCGCGAGTGGTCAGTTACACGCTGCGTGGGGCGTACATGATGACGGCGACTCCGATCAGGCAGATCAAGGCCCCGGTGATGTCCCAGCGATCGGGCCGAAACCCGTCCAGCGCCATGCCCCATGCGAGTGAGCCGGCGACGAAAACGCCGCCGTAGGCGGCGAGGATGCGACCGAAGTGTGCATCGGGTTGCAGAGTGGCGACAAAGCCGTAGAGACCCAGACCGATGACGCCGGCGCCGATCCAGATCCAGCCGCGGTGTTCGCGCACCCCTTGCCACACCAGCCACGCTCCGCCGATTTCCGCAACGGCGGCCAGGACGAAAAGCAGGATTGAACGCAGCACGGTCATGGCGCGACTCTACGAGACCATCGCGAGCGGCTGCCGTGGTTGCACTCGGTACCGGGGTACGGGTTTACCTTCGAAACCGTGACCGATATGACGGCGGCCCGGAGTGCGGCGGAGTTCGATCTGCTTGTGGTGGGCGGTGGTTCGGGTGGCTTCGCTGCCGCGATCACGGCGGCCGAGGCGGGCCGCCGCGTCGCGGTGGTGAATGCCGGCCCGTTGGGCGGGACATGCACCAATCGCGGATGTATCCCGTCTAAGTCGCTGATTCGGGCCGCCGAGGTGTGGTCGCGCGCGGCGAAGCATCCGTTCGCCGGGGTGGGCACCGCGCAGATCGGCTTGGACTGGGCCGAGATTCAAGCGCAGAAGGACCGGCTGATCGGTGACCTGCGACGAGCTCGATATGTCGACGTGGTGGCCGCGCATCCGGAGATCACGGTGATCGAGGGAACCGGCGCGTTCGAGTCGGACGGTTCGGTGCGGGTGGGCGAGCACTCGTATCGGGCGGACCGGTACGTCGTCGCGACGGGCGCCGAACCCCGGGTGCCGGCGTTACCCGGAGTGGAGGAGGCGGCGCCGTTGACCAGCACGACGCTGATGGAGCTGGCGAAGCTGCCGAGGTCGCTGATAGTGCTGGGTGGGCGTGCGGTGGCGTTGGAGTTGGGGCAGATGATGGCCCGCTTCGGGGTCGAGGTGACGATCCTGCAGCGCAGCGGCCGGCTGGTGCCCGATCACGAGCCTGAAGTTGGGCGGGCGATCGCAGAGTACTTGGCCGAAGACGGGCTCAACATTGTCACGGGTATCCAGATCGTCGGGTTGGGCCGTGACGGAGACGAGCGGGTGGTGCGTACCCGGGTGCTGGGCCGTGATCGGGAGTTTCGCGCCGATCAGATCCTGCTCGCATTGGGGAGGCAGGCCAACACGCGCGGGCTCGGTCTGGACGAGGTCGGGGTTGAACTAACCGCCAGCGGCGCGGTCATGGTGAACGAGTATCTGCAGACCACCAACCCGGCGATCTATGCGGTCGGGGATGTGACCGAGTTGCCGGAGTACGTGTATGTAGCGGCCGCGGCCGGAACGCTGGTGGCCTACAACGCGTTTGACGACGCGCCGACGGCGCTGGATCTGTCGGTGGTGCCCGGGGTGATCTTCACCGAGCCCCAGATCGCCACCGTGGGGATGACCGAGCAGCAGGCTCATGCGGCCGGGCATGCGGTGCGCACCAGTGTGATCGGCATGGAATACCTCGCCCGCGCCCAGGTCGCCCATGATCTGTGCGGGCTGATCAAGCTGGTGGTCGACGCGTCCACCGGCACGCTGCTCGGAGCCCACGTGGTGTCGGGTGAAGCCGGTGAAGTGATCCAGGCCGCCACGCTGGCGGTGAAGTTCGGCCTCACTATCGATGACCTCACCAGCACCCTGGTGCCCTATCTCACCTTCGGTGAGGGCCTGCGCCTGGCGGTGGTGAGTTTCGACAAAGATCTGAGCACCTTGTCGTGTTGCATGTGACGGGATCGCTGGCCTTGACCTTCGAGTCGGGTCGAAGGTTTACCGTCGCTGGGTGAGCACCTATCGGATCTCCGAGTTGGCGCGCCGCACCGGTGTGCCGGCCAGCACACTGCGGTTCTACGAGCAGGCCGGCTTGCTACCGGCGGCGCGCACCACCTCGGGTTACCGCATCTATGACGAGCATGCGGTGCGCCGGCTGGAATTCGTCGCCGCGGCCAAGCTGCTGGGTCTGCCGCTGGAGGAGATCCGCGAACTGCTCGCGGTGTGGCAGGACGGCGAGTGCGTCCATGTTCGGGCAACGTTGCGCCCGCTGGTGGCCGCGCGGCTGGCCGACGCGCAGCAGCGCATCGCCGAATTGACCGCGTTCGCAGGTCATTTGGAGACCGTGCATGCCGAACTCGGCGGCGCGGCGCCGTCGGGGCGATGCGGGCCGGGATGCGGCTGCGTGCCCGCGGAGTCCGCCGGCCCGGTGCCGGTGGAACTGATAGCGCCGCCGGCGGATCCGTTGTCGAGAGCGGCACGATGACACCGAGACGCGGTCGGCGACGATGGCTGCTTCCCGCCGGTGTCGTGGCGGCGGGTTGTGCTGCATGCTGTGCCGGGCCGATCATCGCTGCGCTCGGCGGTATCGGCGCCGCGGCGGCGGTGGGCGCGGCGTTCGTGCCCGCGCTGATCGTGCTCGCCCTGCTCGCCGTCATTACAGTGGTGCCCTGCTGCTGCGACGACGGCGAAGCGCGTCGGCGGCGGCGGGCACCGTGGCAGGGCGGCCCGTCGAGTTGGGCCTGCCCGCCGCAGAAACTGGGCGTGAATCCACGAGTCAGGTGCCGCGATGAGCGCAATAGCCGACGGGCGCCGCTACCTGGCGGCACTGGCGGGACTGCTGCTCATCGTGTGCGCGGCGCTGGTCATTGCCGGTGTGTCGCTCGAGCGCGGCGGCGAAACCCACACATAGCGGGGAAACCGCCGAACACGCCGCAACCGGCCACCCCGAGCGGGCAGGCGAGCACGGGCAGGAGCCGCCCGCAGCGCACGACGAGCCCGCAGATCCCGAGTCAATGGAGTCCTCGGAGGCCGGGGAATCGGCACTGCTCAAAGCCGGAGAGTCACCGGCCGCTTTGGCCGCACTGGCGGTCTTGTCGGTTGGGTTGGCCGCGCTGATCTGGTGGCGACCCACCCGGCTCGTCGCCGCGACGGTGGCGGTGGTGGCCGCGTTAGCAGGGGTGTTCGATCTGATCGAGCTGATCCGTCACCTATCGGCCGACCGCGATGGCCTGGCCGCGATGGCCGGCCTGATCTTGACGCTGCGCGTGTCGTGACTGTTGCCGCCGCCGGGCTGTTGATGCGGCGCGCCGCCGTGCGGCCGGCGGCCACTGGATAGCGCAAGGTCGGCGGTTCGGGGTTGCAACCGGTACCGGGGTACAGGTTTACCGTGGAATCATGTGTAGCTCCGAGGTTGATGTCTCCGAATCGTGGGTGGCGCCGTCCTGCACGTTGCCCACCACCGAGAAACCGGTGCGGGTCGCCGAGTTCGATCGGTTCTTCACCGACGCGGTGCGCGCGGCGGAACATCCGTCACGCACCCGGCTGCGGCTGGATCTCGAACCGACCGCCGAGAGGGCCGCGCAGGCAGCCGGACTGGTGGTGCGGGAGACAGCGTGCTGCTCGTTTTTCACCTTCACCCTCACCGCGACCGGCGGCGCACTGGAATTGGCGGTTCCGGTTCCCGACAGCCACGCGCACGTGCTGGACGGGTTGGCGGCACGGGTCGCCGAGGCGCGGGCATGACCGGGCTACGTAGCGGGCAGGTCGCCGAGGCGGCCGGAGTGAACCTGCAAACGTTGCGCTACTACGAGCGGCGGGGCCTGCTCGCCGAACCGGACCGCACCCTCGGTGGGCACCGGCTGTATCCGGCCGAGACGGTAACGGTGCTGCGGGTCATCAAAGCCGCGCAGCGACTGGGCTTCTCGCTGCAGGAGGTGGCCGATCTGATCGACGTCGGCACCCACCGGCACGGCCGACGGTACGAGGGTCTGCAAGCCCGAGCCCGGCACAAACTGGCCGAGGTCGACAACCGCATCGCCGACCTGGCGATCATCCGGGAGACACTGCAGGCCGCGCTGGAGGCCGGCTGCGAGGACCTGATCACGTGCGCCGCCACCCCGCAGTGTCCGCTGCCGTTCGCCGAGTTGGCCCACGACCCCGCCACCAGCCGATCCGAGCACGACAACGGCGATGCGCGCTGACCCGCCCGAGTGGCGAGGGTTCGTCGACGCCGCACCGTGCTGGCCTGCCTCGCCACAATAGTCGTCGTCGCCACCGCCGTTACGGCCGTGATCGTGCTGCGGGGCAACGGGTTCCCCGCCGCCAACGGTGAACCAGGGGTCGCCTCGGGTGCTGCGTTTCCCGACGTGACGATCGAGGACGCCGATGGCGCGACCATCTCCACCGCGTCGCTGACTGGCAAGCCGAGTCTGGTGTGGTTCAGCGACTCGTCGTGCCCCGATGTCAACGGCTTGCGCCGCGTTGCCGGGTTCGACGACGAAACTGGCGGCCACGCCCTTCGGGTCGTGATGGTGTTGCTCGATCAACGGGCTCCGAGCTCGCGGCTGGCCGGGTGGCGTGCCGCATTCGGGCGCCCGGACTGGTTGATCACCCCAGATCGAGACGGTGCAGTATCGGCGGCGGCCGGGGTGCGGATGCCGGAGACCAAGTTCCTGCTCGATGAGCACGCGACGATCATCGACACGACCACCAGCCTGGTCGACGACGCCTACTTGAACCTGCTGCGCCAGCGAGCACACACGTGACCGCGACCGTCTTCGCGGTGTTCGCCGGCTTCGTGGCCGTGCTGAACCCGTGCGGTATCGCGCTGCTGCCCGGGCTGGTATCGCTATCACCCGCATCCGCCGACACCGGACCCACTCGGCGACCGACCGCTCGCGACGCCCGCGTGGGGCTGATACTCACCGCCGGGGCGGTCGGCGTCTTCGGTGTTGTCGCGGTGCCGATCGCCTTGGGTGCGCAGTTGGTCGCCGCGGCGATTCCATGGGTCGGGTTCACCCTCGGCGTCGCGATGGCTGTGCTCGCTGCGCTCGTGTTGGCGGGCAAGCGGATTACCGTGCCCGGCCGCGTGTTTCGCGCAGCTGGGAAACAGGGCCAGGGCGGCGCGTTTCTGGTCGGCGCCGGGTACGGCGTCACCTCGCTGGGCTGTGGCCTGCCATTGTTCCTCGCCGCGGTCGGCGCCGCGGTCGGCGCCGCGGTCGCCGCCGGTGGCCGATTCGCTGCCGTGGCGGTGGTGGTCGCCTACGCCGCGGGCATGGCGGTCGCGCTGATCACGTTGGCGATCGCAATGGCCGCCATCCGCGACAGTGTGATCCGCCTGTTGGGCCGCGCGCACTCTGTCATGCGCTGGGTCAACGGTGCGCTGCTGCTGTTGGCCGGCGGCTACCTCAGCTACTACTGGACCGCGGTGCTGTTCACCTCGGTGGAAACTCGTAGCCGCGACCCCCTCATCACCGCGATCGCCGGGTTCGGCCAGATGGTGCAACGGTGGCTAGACACCGACGCCGGCGGGTGGGTGTTGGCCGCAGTCATCGTCGCTGCCGCAGCTGCCGCGCTGCGAAGGCTATGGCGCTGGGCGCGAACAGAACCCACCCCACACCGCACCGCAGACGTCTCCGAATGCGATTGCACCCAAACAACCGACAAAGTCGCGTCGTCATGAAAGCCGTTTCGGCGCTGTGCGATCGACAGCCAGGGAAGGTTCTACCCTCGAGGCGGTTGCCTGCTCGAGACGGCACCGGACTCAAGTCCAACCAGGCGTGATCGGTGATGGCGATCGCCGCGCTCATCCTCTGCGGGGTATTCATCGTGCTCGCCGGCGGTGCGCGCCCGATCCTTCAGCTACGCCAAACCGGCGACGCCGGGATCCGGCAGTTCTCCGCACGCCCCGACACCATGCAATGGCGGGCGCACTACAGCGCCGGAATCGGCGGCCTGACAACAGGAGTGGCGGCACCCACCGCCGAGCTGATCGGCCTGGCGCCCCTCGGGTTTCTCGACCACCCCGTCACACGCGGACTCGGCGTGATCCTAACCGCGCTCGGAATCCTCGCAACCTTCGCGGCCCAATTGGCGATGGGCGCCTCCTGGCGCATCGGCGTGGACACCACCGAAAAGACCACCCTGGTCACCAGCGGCCCGTTCCGGCTCGTCCGCAAACCCCGTCCTCAGCGCCATGCAACTCACATTCCTCGGCCTGACACTGATGGTGCCCAATCTCATCGCCGTCAGTGGCTTCGTCATCACGCTCATTGGCAACCACAAGTGCGGCTAGTCGAGGAACCACATCTGCGCCAGCTACACGCCCCCGGATATGCCAACTACGCCTCACAGGCAGGCAGGTTCATCCCCGGCATCGGGCTGCTGCGGTCGGGCTGACGACGGCCGGGCCCATTTCCCAACAGTGGTCTCCTACCCGGCGGACTGGACAGAATGCTGGCAGCGCTCTAGGTGATCGAGGCGGGCCAGCGCGGCGGCCAGGCCGTCGGCAAGCGGAAGCTCTGCGTCCGGATCGCCCATTGCCATGATGCGGCGCACGGTCGGGCCGCCGATGAACAGCCAGTCCACGTCGTGGTGGGCGCAGTGCACGCTGACGTAGTGCAAGGCGGCAAATCCCTCGGTGCCGAAGAACTCGACGTCGCTCAGATCCAGCACGAGCTGTTTGGACACGCCGGTGTAGCGCTCGACGAAGCGGCCAAGGGCGCGGGCGTTGGTGGCGTCGAGGTCGCCGGTCGCGGTGATGAGCAGTCGCATCTCGCTTAGGTGCCGCACGGCGAAAGCGGCACGTCCGCAGCGTTCTGACTCGTCGGCCGAGGACGGCTGTGCACGGTACAACCGGACGGTGTGAGCAGGCATCGCGAACCCCCTGTGGTGCCAAGGTGTGGGTCACGGCGGATGGCTCTGCTGGTGGAAAAGCCTGGTCGGCCGCGACCTGGCTGTTAGCTCAACCACGGTTGAGGCTACTACGGATTTCGCACACCATCGCCGCCCTTCACAGAAATTTGTTGGACCGCTGCGGGACTGTGTCTTCCGCGTCAGGAAGGAGCGCCGAGCAGGGCGAGAAGCGGCGTCTGGTCGCCGTGCGCGACGGAATCCGTAGGCACAAGTTGTATACCCGATTGATCGACCGGTAGGGAGGCACCATCCGTCGACATCGCCGAGAAACGGTGAGGTCATGCCTGGTGTGGCGGCGTCCTTGTATGTGGGTGCGACTTCTTGACACTAAGCGGTGCTCATCGTGGCCTGCCCGGTAGGCGATGACTCAACTCGACCGAGCGCGGCCACCTTGTCATCCGCCTTCGCCCGCACATCCCCATCCGCGAGGCTCGCCGACGTTCAAAATAGCCGCTTCAGGCACCCGTAGACTCCGGCGGCATGGCGGATGTTCCGCTCGACACGCACGAGCGCCATGAGCTGTGTGATCTCCTCGACGATCTCGGTCCTTGCGTTCCCACATTGCTTGAGGGCTGGACTGCTCACGATCTCGCCGCCCACCTCGTGTTGCGCGAACGCGATCTCGTTGCCGGCCCTTGCCTCGTTCTACCTGGTCCCTTCGGACGGTTCGCCGAGCGGCGTAGGGCCAGGTTGGCCGAGAGTAAGGACTTCGCGTGGCTCGTCGCACGGATCCGCTCCGGCCCGCCCATCGGATTCTTCCGCATTGGATGGGTCCGCTCCGTGGCGAATCTCAACGAGTTCTTTGTTCACCACGAGGACGTTCGCAGAGCGAATTGGCTTGGGCCCCGTAGCCTCACGCCTGCAATGGATGCGGCCTTGTGGCGAAACGTTCGGCGCGGCAGCCACTACCTGAGTCGGCGGCTCGAGGCTTGCGGGCTCGAGATTGAGTGGGCCGGAACCGACCAGCGGGTGACGGTTCGGCCAGGCGAGCAGACGGCTGGACTCAGCGGTGCGCCGGGCGAACTCCTGCTATACGTCTTTGGGCGCCAGGATGCAGCTCAAGTCGAGGTGAGCGGATACCGGAGGCCGTTGCGGCGGTGCGTCGCACGCACTTCGGCATGTGAGTCCATCGCTGGCTTCGATCCACAGGTCTCGACGATATCTCGCTGGTCCTTGCTGGCAGGGTCTAGGTGTAACAGCAGTGGTGGAGTACATTCCGTGTTGGTGCGCCGGGAAGTCGGGTCGGCAGTCAATTGCCCGACTCGTGAAAGGCTTCCGGTGTCCGCTTCATCAGCGTTGCCGTCGCGCACGGCGTCTGATTTCGCTTTCCGTATCGATCGCGTGACCGAACGGTTTGATCCTTTCGTCGCGCTCGGATGGTGCTGACATGCATGCCGAGGACATCGCTGAGGACTTCCCGGTGGTCAGCATCGACTCCGGCGCTCTTGACGCTGCGCGCTTGCTTGCCGAGCATCGTCTGCCTGGCATCGTGGTCACCGACTCCGCGGGCAAGCCGTTTGCGGTACTGCCCGCCTCGCAGGTGGTGCGGTTCATCGTGCCGCGCTACGTGCAGGACGATCCTTCCCTGGCCGGGGTGCTCAACGACTCGGCGGCTGACCGTGCCGCGCAGAAGTTGGGCGGCAAGACGGTTCGTGATGTGCTGCCCGAACACCTTGTGGATGTGCCCGCGGCCAACGCGGATGACACCATCATCGAAGTGGCAGCCCTCATGGCGCGGCTAAGAAGTCCGCTGATTGCGGTGCTGAAGAACGGAAAGTTGCACGGGGTGATCACCGCATCGCGGCTGTTGTCCGCGGCGCTGGGGCACTGATCCGATGGCTGTTCTTGCGGTCACCGTGTTCGTGGTCGCCTACGCGTTGATCGCAAGCGACCGCATCAACAAGACCGTCGTCGCGCTCAGCGGGGCGGCGATCGTGGTTGCCGTAGGGGTGGTCGGCTCCGCCGACGTGTTCTACTCCCACGACACCGGAATCGATTGGGACGTCATCTTTCTGCTGCTGGGGATGATGATTATCGTCGGCGTGCTGCGGCAGACCGGTGTCTTCGAATACATCGCGATCTGGTCGGCTAAACGCGCCAAGGGTTCCCCGCTGCGGATCATGATTCTGCTGGTGCTGGTCACGGCCGTCGCCTCGGCGCTGCTGGACAACGTCACCACCGTCTTGTTGATCGCGCCGGTCACCCTGCTGGTCTGCGACCGGCTCGCGATCAACCCGATTCCGTTCCTGATGGCCGAGGTATTCGCCTCCAACATCGGCGGCGCGGCAACCTTGGTCGGCGATCCGCCGAACATCATCATCGCCAGCCGAGCGGGACTGTCGTTCAACGACTTTCTCGTGCACATGGCGCCGATCGTGATCGTCGTCATGGTCGTCTTCGTCGCCATGTTGCCGCGCCTATTTCGCGGATCGTTCGACGTCGATGCCGAGCGAGTGGCCGACGTGATGCCGCTGAACGAGCGCGAGGCCATCCGCGATCCGCGGCTGCTCGTCAAGTGTGGCGTCGTCCTCGTCGGGGTCTTCTCCGCCTTCATCGCCCACTCGGTGCTGCACATCGCGCCCTCGATGGTGGCGTTGCTCGGCGCCGGCATCCTGGTCCTGATCTCCCGGCTTGAAAGATCCGACTATCTGTCCAGCGTCGAGTGGGAGACGCTGCTGTTCTTCGCCGGACTGTTCATCATGGTCGGCGCCCTGGTCAAGACCGGGGTCATCGACCAGCTGGCCCGGTCAGCGACCGACGTCACCGGCGGGAACGCGCTGCTGACTGTGATGCTCATCCTGGGTGTGTCGGCGCCGGTGTCCGGCATCATCGACAACATCCCCTACGTCGCGACGATGACACCCATCGTCAGCGAGCTGGCCGCGAACATGCCCGATCTGGCCCACCCTTCCGTGCTGTGGTGGGCGCTTGCGCTCGGCGCCGACTTCGGTGGCAACCTGACCGCCGTCGGGGCCAGCGCCAACGTCGTCATGCTCGGAATCGCCCGCCGCGCAGACAATCCCATCTCGTTCTGGGAGTTCGCCCGCAAGGGTGCGGTCGTCACAGCGATGTCGATCGCGCTCGCCGCGATCTATCTCTGGCTGCGCTACTTCGTGTGGGGCTAGGAAGGCGTCCCCAATGTCGATCGTGCTAACCATCGTGCTGATCGCGTTCTGTGTGCAGGGGCTGGTGAAGTTCGCCGTCGGATTCCTCGTGCCCTACTCGACACGGATCAATCGGATCGCGACGTACTATCGCCGCGACGGCCGCATCATCAGCGCCTCACCCAGATGCGCGACTTTTACGCTTTCCTCCTCAGCGAAATCCCCGCGCTGCTCAACCGCTGGCATCACCGGTCGCTGCCCCCGTCGCGAGGCATCTAGACCAGCAATGTTGCGATCGGTGTCGTCACAGCTGGGCGAGCACAGCGCGCAGTTCGGCGCTCAGGTCGCCACCTCCGGGCCAGTACATCGGCCCGGCACCGTCGGACAGCAGCAGGCGCAGCCGCGCGACACCGCGCGCGCTCACCGGGCGCGGACCGGTCAGGCGCTGCACGACTTGGTCGATCAGACCCACCGCGGCTGCGACGGCTGACCGGTCGACGGGGATTGTTGCCGACATCCGCGTATGGCGCGAGTGGGCCTCGCAGAGGCTGTGGTGCAGCGCTTCTGCGAGCTTGCGTCGCTCGCACGCCGACGCCAATCGTGACACGTGCGCAGCGAGGACGCTGCCGGGCTCGGGTGCCACGCCGGCCGCGAGTTGCTTGTCGAACCGGGTCGCGAACAGCTCCGCGATCACCCGCGTGGTAATCGACGCCTCGGTGAAGGTGTTCCGCAGCGAGTCGTCGACATGGTGATGCCCTAGGGTGGCCATCCCGCGAATTAAGTCGTGCATCGCCAGTACTCCTTGACGATCGCCGTCACGATTAATTGTGCCCCGGTTTCCGTAGATGCGGTGGTCGCGTCGCAAAACCTGACGGCGGATCACCCCGATCGGCAGTAGGCAGGCTACGAGCCGGTTGGGCACCCGTCGGCCGTGATCGGCTAGCCGTCCGCATGCACGATGCCCTCGTTGGGGTCGACGTTCAGGGCTTGTCGCTGGCTCGGCGGGACTCGGCGCGCTGCTTGGTGCTCTTGTCGGACAATCGTTGCTGCGCGGCGGTGAATGCGTGGGCGCCCTGAATGAGCGCGGCGCGGTCTTGGTTGCTCATCTGGTCGGCGACCTCGCCGAACGCGCGGATGCGTAGCGCGACCAGTTCGTCGAGAATGGCGCGGCCGGCGTGGGTGAGTTCCAGCAGGGTGGATCGCCGGTTGCTCGGTGCGGGGCGGCGGGTGATCAGGCCGGCCTCGGCGAGGCGGTCGCTGAGCCGGCTCGCGGTGGAGGGCACCAGGCCGAGGTCGTCGCCGAGTTCGCCCACCATGCTCGGGCCGCGACGGTCGAGGGATTGAAGGGCCCGCAGCGGTTCCAGACCGACGCTGGTTTCCATGTGTTCGAGTACGGAGTCGGGCGCATCCGTTGGGCGTGATGCGTTATGTGCCGGTGGCAAGCCCGTCTACGTCGAGCGGTATCTGCCCTTCGGGTTCATCGCATATGCGGTGGTCGCAGCGCCGTCGCTAGCGTGGAATCGCGACGACGCCTTGCAAGACATGCTGGTGCGCATGCTCTTCCGTCGCGATATCGCCAGGCGTGTGCACTTTGTGCCAACTGCAGAAGGGTTCGGCGGCGCCGTAAAAGGGGGTTCGGATGGGGCATGTATCCCGAAGCAATTGGCCGCTCCGTCGGTGAGGAACGGCTCGTTCGTTCGGATCGTCGATGTGCATCTTGATGTGCCGCTGTATTGGCAGTGTTGGAAGTTGGATAACCCGGTGGTCAAGAAGATCACCGACGCAGTAAGTTAGGCCGCCGCCGACCTGCGCCCCGTGCCCCGCATAGCCTAGTCATGGCTTTGCGAGTGTTGGCTGAGGCCCGACTTTTAGCCGTAGTGAAACGTGTTGGGGCGAAGTCGATTTCGGCTCGTCCAACTAAAATACATAGCGTAGCTACATAAGCGCCCGCACCGGCCAGGCGGGGCTAGCATGCGGCCATGGCCCAGCGACGAAACAGCCGAGTCCGTCGCAATCGACGTCTGGCGCCACGCCGAGGCGATTGGTGTGACGCTGGCTACCCACCCGGCGACGCCGCCGGGGCGGCCCATGTGCGCGGGTCGCGTACGGCCGCGACCACCTGCTGGATGGCGTCGATCACCAGCTCCGGCTGATCCTGGTGGATGTTATGCCCGCTCTCGGTGGCGATGATCAGGCGAGCGTCCGGGACGAGCTGGGCGAGATCCTGCTGCAGCGCGAACATGATCCCTTCCATCTTGTCACTCGGCCAGCCTGGAAACGGGTCGCCAAACGGGATGCCATGGGCCAGCACGACCAGCGGCATCGGGCGCAGGGGCGCATCCTTGCGCGCCTGGCGTACCTGGCCGGTGGTGGCGTCGTCCCCCAGCGGGGCGGTGAAGAACCGCTCCGCCACCGGATAGGCATCGAGGAGGTCTTGGTTGGTGACTGTGAGCGCTTCGAACTCCGCCCACTGGTCCGGCGGCAGGGCCTCCTGGAAACGCAGCCACACATCCTCGTGGGTGGAATCCAGCAGCACCATGCCGACAACCTCGTCCGGGTACTCGCTGGCATAAAGCCGCACCACCAGACCGCCCGCGGAGTGGCCGACCAAGACGTAGGGACCGGGGATACCAGCGGCACCCAGCAGCGCGTGCAGGTCGTTGACCCTGTCTTGCGTGGTGCGCGGCTGAGGCACCGGGTCGCTGCGGCTAGGGTAGAAGAGCGGCCCATGCGGATCGAGGGAGGGATTGGGCTCAGTGAGCGTGCCCGGACGGTCATAGGCACAGACGCGGGTGAACGCCGCAACGCCGGGTAGGACCATCGTTCGCGTGCCCTCGGGCTTCTCCAGATCCCGGCTCCAGACGTCGGCCCGGCCGCCGGCGCCGGATTCCAGGATCACCGTGGGGCTGCCCTGGCCGCGGCACTCCAGGTAGAGCGATCGACCGCCAATATCGACCAGACCCGAAAAGTCCCCCGGTGCCGCCGGCGACGCCGTGGCTTTCGGCGCAGGGCCGACGGCGAGGGTGCCAACGATGGCGAGCACGGTGGCCAGTGCGAAAGCGGTGACTCTGGGAAGGCGATCCATACCAATCCTCCTTGGCAGGCACCGCCTCCGACCATCAGCGACGCGCAGCTTTGCGGAGGGGAGCGGAGCTCTATCGTGCACCAACGATAGAGCCCGCGGCACGGTCGGCGGCCATCATCGATTGGATTGCCGCCTGAGCGCTTGCTGGTCTACCCCGGCGTAGATGGCGCTTGGGCGGTCGGGGTGTCGGCAGCTTCTTCCAAACGCCGGTTTGCTTTCGCTATTAAGCCCAGGCTTCGCGTTGTGACGTCTCTTGCGCCTGGCGGCCAGGGCGTTGAAGAGAACCTCTGAACATGTTTGGGGCCGGCCGCATAGCCTAGTCATGGCTTTGCGAGTGTTGGCTGAGGGGCGCTATATCGTTGTCGAAGTGCTTCCACGCTTTGGGCGGGCCATCCACCACGCCGCCGACGCCAGCGTCAGTTTTGCTAATCTCCGGCGCGTGACCGCACCTTACCCTCCCCCGGCTGGTACCCAGACCCGAGCGGGGCTCCCGGCCAGCGATACTTCGACGGCACCGCGTGGACCGACCACCACACGCCCACACACACCCCCCAGCCCGTGGAGATTAAGGCACGCTTCGGCGTACGCGAGCGTGCCTCAATCCCACACTCGACGACAAATCGTGCGCCGCCATCAACCGCTGCCGCCTGCGCGCGGCGCTTGGCGTGTGGTAGCACAATCGCATGCAGCCGCCGCGTCATCGAATGCATAAGCAGGCCCGACGCGACTCCGCGCGGGCTTGGATTCGCTCCGGTGCTCGGGTCAGCGTGCAGGCGTATGCCAAGCGCTATGGCGTCGACCGTTACACGGCGTACGACGAGCTCACCGCAATTGGGTTTCCGCTGCCGGCCAACGCGGCGAATTGGGCGCGGCGACCGCCCGCGTTTTCGCGCAAACGTCCCGGGCGCATCGATGAGTTCGATGACGCTGAACCTGACTGGATTTGGGCGGGTGACCGGCGAATGTTCGTCGTGGGCCACACGCCCGGCGGCGCAGCGTTCGGCTGCTACGAAGACGAGGTCGAGGACTCGCCGTAGGCGGCGGCGTGGCTCCGCGGCCGGCCCTCCGTCGCCCGTTAGCCTGGCGCCACGCGCCACGAAAGAGGAACTGAATGCTGGTCGTGCACGGGTTCTGGTCCACCTCAAACGGTCTGTGCTTGTGGGCGGAGGATTCCGATCTCACGGTGAAGAGTCCAAGCCAGGCGTTGCGCGCCGCTCGGCCGCATCCGTTCGCCGCGCCCGCCGACGTCATCGCCGGGATCCACGTGGGCAAGCCGGGCACTGCGGCTCTGCTGTTGCCGTCGTTGCGGATGGCGCCGCTGGACTCGCCGGAGCTGTTCCGGGTCACGCCGCGCCCGGCACCACGAGCGGAACCGACTCTGCTGCCGTGGACGGTTCCGGTGGTATCGATCGACGCCGCGTCCGCGATCACCGCTCTCGACGAGCCCGCCGCCGACGTGCGCTACGGCGCGTCCGTGGCGTACCTCGCCGACCTGGCCGTGTTCGCGCGGGAGCTGGCCGAGCGCGGTCGGGTCCTGCCCGCATGCGGCCGGGACGAGCACGGGCCCGTCGCGTTGTGGCGTCCGGTTGTGCAGGGCTCGGACATCGTCGCGATGAATTCGCTGATCGCCGCGATGCCGCCGGTGTGCCGGGCCGAGCCGGGCGCGCACGACGCGCACGAGCTCGTCACGTCGGCGCTGCACGCTTTGGTGGACGCGGTGACGCGTGCGGCGTTGCCGGCGGGCATCGATCTGCTACCGGCGCGGCGTGGCCGTCGCTCCAAACGGCTGCGGGCCGACGAAGCGTGGTTGGCGGCGTTGACCGGCACCGGACGGGCGGTTCGAGGCGGATCCCGGCGAGCTCGACACGCTGGTCGAGGCACTGCGGCCGTGGGACGAGATCGGACTCGATACGCCGGGCCCGGCCAGGGCGACGTTCCGGCTCACCGAGGATGAGACGGAGACCGAAGCGGAGGAGGCGCCGGGCTGGCGCCTGGAGTTCCTCCTGCAGTCCATGACGGACCCCAGCCTGCTCGTTCCCGCCGAGCAGACCTGGCACGACGACGGTAGCCTGCGCCGCTGGCTGGACCGGCCGCAGGAACTCTTGCTGGCTGAGCTCGGTCGTGCCGCCCGGATCTATCCCGAGCTGGCGTCCGCGCTGCGTACGGCCTGCCCGTCCGAGCTTTGCCTGGACACCGATGGCGCCTATCACTTCCTGTCCACCGCCGCGCCGCTGCTCGACGAGGCGGGTTTCGGCGTCCTGCTGCCGTCCTGGTGGGACCGACGCCGCAAGCTCGGGCTCGCCCTGTCGGCGCACACCCCGATCGACGGTGTGGTCGGCAAGAAGAAGAGCAAGTTCGGTCGCGATCAGCTGGTCGAGTTCCGGTGGGAGCTCGCGGTCGGTGACGACACCCTCACCGAGGACGAGATCGCCGCGCTCGCCGAGACCAAGGCCCCGCTGATCCGGTTGCGCGGCCAGTGGGTGGCGGTGGATCCGGAGCAACTGCGGCGGGGCCTGGAATTCTTGGCGCGCGAACCCACGGGGCAGGCGACGGCGGCCGAAATCCTCGCGCTGGCAGCCCGTCACCCCGACGACGCCGACACCCCGCTGGCGGTCACCACTGTGCGGGCTGACGGCTGGCTCGGCGACCTGCTCAGCGGCGCCGTCGTCGAGTCGCTGCAACCCGTGGAACCCCCGCCCGGGTTCACCGCGACACTGCGTCCGTACCAGCAACGGGGGGTGTCGTGGCTGGCGTTCCTGGCGTCGCTCGGGCTGGGCAGCTGCCTGGCCGACGACATGGGACTGGGCAAGACGGTGCAGTTGCTCGCCATGGAATCGCTGCAGCGCCACCGGGATCCCGACACCGGACCCACGCTTTTGCTCTGCCCCATGTCGCTGGTCGGCAACTGGCAGCGGGAGGCGGCCAGGTTCGCGCCCGGCGTGCGGGTCTACGCACACCACGGCGGCGCTCGGTTGCGGGGCGACGCGCTGCACGAGCACCTCGAGGACACCGACCTTGTGGTTTCCACGTACGCCACCGCCACCCGCGACATCGACGAACTCGCTGGATACGAGTGGAACCGAGTAGTGCTCGACGAGGCCCAGGCGGTGAAAAACAGCCTGTCCCAAGGGGCCAAGGCAGTGCGGAGGCTGGAGGCCGGGCACCGGGTGGCACTCACCGGGACCCCGGTGGAGAACCGCCTCGCCGAGCTGTGGTCCATCATGGACTTCCTCAATCCCGGATTGCTCGGCTCGTCCGAGCTGTTCCGCACCAGGTACGCGATCCCGGTCGAAAGGCACGGACAGACCGAGCCGGCAGAGCGGCTGCGCGCGATCACCCGCCCATATGTTCTGCGCCGACTCAAGTCCGACCCGACGATCATCGACGACCTGCCCGAGAAGATCGAGATCAAGCAGTACTGCCAGCTCACCACCGAACAGGCCTCGCTGTATCAGTCCATCGTCGACGACATGCTGGAGAAGATCGAGAACACCAAGGGAATCGAGCGGCGCGGCAACGTGCTCGCCGCGATGGCAAAGCTCAAGCAGGTGTGCAACCATCCCGCGCAACTGCTCCACGACCGATCGCCGATCGGCACGCGGTCCGGGAAGGTGATCCGGCTAGAGGAGATCCTGGAGGAGATCCTGGCCGAGGGTGACCGGGTGCTGTGCTTCACCCAGTTCACCGAGTTCGCCGAGATGCTGGTGCCGCACCTGGCCGCCCGCTTTGGTCAGGACGTGCTGTATCTGCACGGTGGTACGCCGAAGAAACGGCGCGACGAGATGGTGGCGCGCTTCCAGTCCGGTGACGGTCCGTCAATCTTCCTGCTGTCGTTGAAGGCCGGCGGCACCGGGCTCAACCTCACGGCGGCCAACCATGTGGTGCACCTGGACCGGTGGTGGAATCCGGCCGTCGAGAACCAAGCCACCGACCGCGCGTTCCGGATCGGGCAGCGGCGCACGGTGCAGGTGCGCAAGTTCATTTGTACGGGCACCCTCGAGGAAAAGATCGACGACATGATCGAAGAGAAGAAGGCGCTGGCCGATCTCGTGGTCAGCGACGGCGAGGGGTGGCTGACCGAGCTGTCCACCGGTGATCTGCGCAAGGTGTTCGCGCTGTCCGAGGGAGCAGTCGGTGACTAACTGGTTCCCGCCGCCGACCCGGCCACGCCCCGTCGAGGGCGGCCTGAAAGCCAGAAGCGCACGTGGGGCGATCGCCCAGACCTGGTGGTCCGAGCGGTTCATCGAAGTTCTCGAAGTCATCGGGATCGGCAACCGGCTCCAACGCGGCAAGAGCTACGCCCGCAAGGGACAGGTGATCTCGATGGACGTGGGCCCGGGCTCGGTCACCGCGCAGGTTCAGGGCAGCAGGCCGCGGCCCTACCGGGTTCGGATCGGGATCGCCGCGTTCGACAAGACGCAGTGGGCGCAGGCCGAACGCGTCCTGGCTGGTAACGCCTGGTACACGGCGACGCTGCTTGCCGGCGAGATGCCCGAGGACATCGAGGATGTCTTTGGCGGGCTTGGGCTTTCGCTATTTCCGGCGGCCGCGCGCGAACTGTCGCTGGACTGCTCCTGCCCGGACCGGGCGGTGCCATGCAAGCACCTCGCCGCCACGTTCTACCTGCTCGCCGAGTCCTTCGACGAGGATCCGTTCGCCATCCTTGCCTGGCGCGGGCGCGAGCGCGAGGACCTGCTGGACAACCTGCAGGCCGCGCGTTCGGACGGTCCACCAGCCGCCGACAGGGCCGAGCCGACGGGCCGGCCACTCACCGACTGTCTTGACTCCTACTTCGTCCGGCAGGCCGACATGCCCTCGCCGAGCCCGCCGGTCACGTCACCCACGGCGCTACTCGAGCAGCTCCCTGATGTCACGATCGCTGTGCGCGATCGGCCGCTGGCCGAGCTACTGCGGCCGGCCTACGTCGGGCTTGGAAGCGTCGACCTTTGCGAACGCAGCGACTGAACACATGTTGGCCTCCGTCGCCGCGGCGGGCTCCGGTTACAGGGTCGCCACGTGGTGCGTCCCCGCACCGGGAACGGCGCTCAGCGTGATGGACTGGTCGAACGTGACAAATCTGCCGCCGTTCGCGACAGCGAGTGCGAGCAGGTACGTGTCGGTGACCTGCTTAGGACTGTGTACGCGGGAACGATCGACGACCTTCGCGTCGAGAATGCTTACCGCGCACGGCCAGAACTCGTGATACTGCGTCTGCGTCGCGCGATCCAGCAACTCGATGGCTCGGCTGGATGAGACTGGTCTGGGATACCGCGGCTGACTGATGATCCGGACGAAGCCGTTCTGGGTAATCGCGCACGATGCCCAGCCCTGCTCGATCTCAGCCGCGATCCATGCCCGTGCGCGGTGATGGTGAACGTGGTCGCTGTCGAGCAAAGCCAGCAGAACATTCACATCCAGTAGGGCTCGCATCGATCAGACGTTCTCTTCATCTCGAAGTCGATCGATTAGGGCATTCGTGACGGGTGGGCCGCGATGCGGCAGGGGCTCGAAACCATAGAACGCGTCAGCTTCGCCCGTCCCGGGCTGGCCGCCCTCTGTGGTCAACGCTTGGCGGGCCAGGTCGGACAGGACCGCGCCCGCCGTGCGGTTCTCCCTGCGGGCACGTTCTTTCACGGCCAGCAGGACGTCGTCATCAATCGAAATGGTGGTGCGCATGCATCAGATGTTAATGCATCAACTTGGCTGCACGTGAACGCTGACCCCGTGCCGTCGACAGAACGTGACCGCCGGCCCGGACAGTTCTTCCTGTCGGGGTCGACGCGATTCCTGACAGTGCCGACGATCTCCGAGTCACTGGCCGGACGGGTCGCGATCCTCGACCTGTGGCCGCTGTCTGTCGCCGAGCGAGCAGGGGTCCGGCCGGAGATTATTGTGCAACTGCTCACCGAGCCTCAAGCCGACTTGGGCATCGAGACCGTGCCTGTCACGCGCCATGAATATCTTCAAGTGGCCTGTACGGGTGGTTTTCCGGAGGTTGTGCAGCGGCCAGCGGGTCGCCCTCGCAGCCGATGGTTCTCGGACTATCTGCGCACGGTGACACAGCGCGACGTGCTTGCGCTGAAGCAGATCGAGCAGATGGAGCGGCTGCCACGGTTCATGCGCTACCTGGCAGCCATCACCGCGCAGGAGCTGAACATTGCCGAAGCGGCGCGGGTCATGGGGGTCGATGCGGGGACGATCCGCTCGGATCTCGCGTTGTTCGAGACGGTCTACCTGGTCCATCGGCTGCCGGCCTGGTCGCAGAATCTGACCGCGAAGATCAAGAAGCGTTCCAAGATCCTTGTCGTCGACAGTGGTTTCGCGGCCTGGTTGCGTGGGCAAAGCGCCGACTCTCTGGCCAGGCCAACCGCGGAGGGCGCGGGCCCGATCCTGGAAACGTTCGTGATCAACGAGCTGATGAAGCTGCGCGCGGCAGCCGATCTCGAGGTTGACCTGTATCACTTCCGCGACCGAGACGGACGTAAGATCGACTGCATCCTCCAGACACCAGATGGTCGCGTCGTCGGTGTCGAGGTCAAAGCCTCGGCAACAGTTAACGTCCATGACTTCAGGCACCTGTCATTCGCGCGCGACCGACTCGGAGACCAGTTCGTCACCGGCGTCGTCTTCTACACCGGCACACGGGCGTTGCCGTTCGGCGACCGGATGATGGCTCTACCCATCAACCTCCTTTGGAACGGGCAACCCCTCTCCGATCTGTAGCCGCATAACCAACCGCGCGTTGATCAGGACGTCGGAGTTTTTCAAGTACGCGGAGACGCCGCACTGGCTAAGGTCCGAGGTATCTCGAGCGCAAGGAGGCGCCAGTGGCCAGGCTGAGGTTCGGATACTTCATCGCGCCGTTCCACCGGGCAGGAACCAACCCGACGCTCGCACTGCAACGGGATCTCGAATTCGTCGAACATCTCGACGCGCTCGGCTTCGACGAAGTGTGGTTCGGCGAGCACCACTCCGCGGGCAGCGAAATCATCAGCTCACCCGAAATCTTCATCGCCGCGGCCGCGGAACGCGCTCGCCGGATCCGGTTCGGCACCGGCGTCATCTCGCTGGCGTATCACAACCCGCTCTGGGTCGCCGACCGCTTGATGCTGCTAGACCACCTCACCCATGGCCGCGTAATCGGTGGAATGGGACCTGGCTCCCTACCCACCGATTCCGCAATGATCGGGCTGACTCCCACCGACACGCGCGAGCTTCTCGAGACCAACCTCGATATCGTCGTGCGGTTGTTGGCCGGGGAGAGGGTAACGGCGAAAAACGCCACCCACGAATTGCTCGACGCCCGCTTGCAACTCGCGCCGTACTCAGAGGACGGGATCCCACTGGCCGTGGCCGCGGTCGCTTCGCCGACGGGTGCGCGCCTGGCCGGCAAGCACGGCATCGGACTGCTGTCCATCGGCGCGACGCTGATCGCTGAAGGCTTCGACGCCCTTGCCTACCACTGGGGCATCGCCGAAGAGCGCGCGACCGCGTTCGGCACCCAGGTCGACCGCAAGAACTGGACGCTAGTTGGACCCTTCCATATCGCCGAGACCGACGAGCAGGCCCGCGCCGACGTCAAGTTCGGGATCGAGCCCTGGTTCCGGTACTTCCAAAAAGTGGCCGCGTTCCCGCAGATGACGATCCCGGGGGAACAGCTCGACGAGATGATCGACATCATCAACGATGCCGGAGCCGGTGTTGTCGGCACACCGGAGCGGGCGAGGGCCCAGGTGCAGCGGCTGTGGGATCAGTCCGGCGGGTTCGGTTGCATGTTGCAGATGGGGCATGAATGGGCGAACCCCGCGGCGACCAAGCGGTCCGCGGAACTGTTCGCCGCCGAAGTCATGCCCCATTTCCAAGGCCAGGCCGCGCCGACGCTCGACGCGGCGGCACGGGCCACTGAAGTGCGGGACGACCTCGCCCAGACCCAGTTACAGGCCATCGACCACATGACGAAGAAGTACCAGGCCGAAGTCGATACGAAGTGAACTGCTACGGGTTTCGGTAGTCGATGACGATGCGGCCGTCGATCTGTCCGCGCTCCATCCGGCCGAACACCTCGTTGATGTCGTCGAGGCTGGCGCTGGCCACCGTTGGGTGGATCAGGCCGCGGGCGTAGAAGTCCAGCGCCTCGGCCATGTCCTGGCGGGTTCCGACGATCGAGCCGCGGATCGTCAGACCCTTGAGCACGATGTCGAAGATCGGCGCCGGGAAGTCGCCGGGCGGTAGCCCGTTGAACACGATGGTGCCGCCGCGGCGCGCCAGACCGATGGCCTGTCCGAACGCCTGCGGGTGGACGGCGGTGACCAGCACGCCGTGCGCGCCGCCGGTGGCCTTCTGCACCTCGGCGACGACGTCGGCGGTGCGGGCGTTGACGGCGACCTCGGCGCCCAGGCGGGTGGCCAGCGCGAGCTTGGAGTCGTCGATGTCGATGGCCACCACCCGCAGCCCCATGGCGCGGGCGTACTGCACGGCGATGTGGCCCAGTCCGCCGATGCCGGAGATCGCCACCCACTGGCCGGGCCGGGTGTCGGTCACCTTGAGGCCCTTGTAGACGGTGACGCCGGCGCACAGGATGGGCGCGACCTCCAGCGGGTCGACGTTATCCGGGATCCGCGCCGCGTAGGCGGCGTTGACCAGCATGTAGGTGCCGAAGCTGCCGTTGACGCTGTAGCCGCCGTTCTTCTGGCTCTCGCACAGCGTTTCCCAGCCGGTGCGGCAGTACTCACAGGTGCCGCACGCCGACCACAGCCAGGCGTTGCCGACCTTGTCGCCGACCTTGAGGTCGTCGACGCCCTCGCCGAGCGCGACGACGGTGCCGTAGCCCTCGTGGCCCGGGATGAACGGGGGTTGCGGCTTGACCGGCCAATCACCGTGTGCGGCATGCAGATCGGTGTGGCAGACGCCCGAGGTCTCCAGCTTCACCAGGGCCTCGCCGTAGCCGGGCATGGGCAGGTCGAGCTCTTCGACCGTCAATGGTGCGCCGAATTCGGTGACGACGGCCGCGCGCATGGTGTCTGTCGACGCGTCGGCGGGGGCTGGGGCATTGAGGGTGTGAGTCATGGGGTTCATTCCAATCGTGAAAGTAATTCGGGTGAAGTGGCTTTGGTCCTCGATCAGAAGAACCCAAGGGCCTTGTCTGAGTAGGACACCAGCAGGTTCTTGGTCTGCTGATAGTGGTCGAGCATCATCGCGTGGTTCTCCCGGCCGATGCCGGACTGCTTGTAGCCGCCGAACGCCGCGTGTGCGGGGTATTGGTGGTAACAGTTGGTCCACACCCGGCCGGCCTTGATGTCACGCCCGGCGCGGTAGGCGGCGTTGCCGTCGCGCGACCACACCCCGGCACCAAGCCCGTAGAGGGTGTCGTTGGCGATGCCGATTGCGTCGTCGTAATCGGTGAACGACGTCACCGCCACGACCGGTCCGAAGATCTCCTCCTGGAAGATCCGCATGGAGTTGTTGCCGGTGAAGATCGTCGGCTGCACGTAGTAGCCGCCGTTGAGGTCGCCGCCCAGCTCGGCGCGCTCCCCGCCGGTGATGACCTTGGCGCCCTCAGATTTGCCGATCTCGATGTAGGACAGAATTTTCTCCAGCTGGTCGTTGGACGCCTGCGCACCGATCATCGTCTCGGTGTCCAGCGGGTCGCCCTGGCGCACGGCCTTGGTGCGGATGGCCGCCAACGCCAGGAACTCGTCGTAGATGTCGGCCTGAACCAGCGACCGGGACGGGCAGGTGCAGACTTCGCCCTGGTTGAGGGCGAACATGGTGAAGCCCTCCAGCGCCTTGTCCTGATAATCGTCGGCGGCGGCCAGAACATCGGAGAAGAAGATGTTGGGGCTCTTGCCGCCCAGCTCCAGGGTGACTGGGATCAGGTTCTGGCTGGCGTATTGCATGATCAGCCGGCCGGTGGTGGTCTCGCCGGTGAAGGCGATCTTGGCGATCCGGTTGCTCGACGCCAACGGCTTGCCGGCCTCCACGCCGAAGCCGTTGACGATGTTCACCACGCCGGGCGGCAGCAGGTCACCGATCAGCGAGAACAGGTAGAGAATCGACGCCGGGGTCTGCTCGGCGGGCTTCAAGACCACCGCATTCCCGGCCGCAATGGCGGGGGCGAGTTTCCAGGTGGCCATCAGGATCGGGAAGTTCCACGGAATGATCTGCCCCACCACGCCGAGCGGCTCATGGAAGTGATAGGCCACGGTGTCCTCGTCGATCTGGGACAGCGAGCCCTCCTGGGCCCGGATCACCCCGGCGAAATACCGGAAATGATCCACCGCCAACGGGATATCGGCATTCAGGGTCTCACGCACCGGTTTGCCGTTGTCCCAGGACTCGGCGACGGCGATCGACTCGAGGTTCTCCTCGATGCGGTCGGCGATCATGTTGAGGATCACCGCCCGCTCGGCCGGGGACGTCTTCCCCCAGGCCGGCGCGGCGGCATGCGCCGCGTCCAGTGCCTTCTCGATATCGGTCTCATCGGAGCGGGCCACCTCACAGAACGGCTGCCCGGTCACGGGGTCAGGTTTTCGAAGTATCGGCCGGCCGCGGGAGCGACCCACTCGCCGCCGATGTAGTTGTCATACCGGGGCGAAAAGGTCATCAACGAGCCCTCAGCACCCGGCCGCGCGTAAACAGTCATGGTGTTTCTCCTGCCTTCAGCCGACCAAAATGTGTCGGTCGTCACTCAAGGTAGGTAGCGGGGGGTTGCAGCACGGTTGCACAGAGTTGCAACCGTGACGGGCTAGGCCAGATCGAAGTCCAGGCCGGCGAGATGCCCCCGGGCCTGAGCGCGTGCCACCGAACCCGCCTGGGCGTGGTCGTGCAGCTTCCGCCAGCCGTGCCGGTCGTCGCGGCCTTCCGGTAGGTCGAGCCAACGGCGAAGCAGCGCAAGGTTTCCCGTCGACAGCACCGCGCCGCGCAGACTCGCGCTCAACTCGGTTCGCAGGCGGGCGATCGCCGGTGACACCGACTGCGGGAGCAGCGGTCCGCGGTATTGCGACAGCGCGGTCTCGACGTCGCCCGCGTCCAGTGCAGCGAACGTATCGCCGATGTCGCTGCTGATCGGCTTGAGCAGCCGGTACGGCCGCGATGCGACGAAGTCGGTTCCGATGACGCGGCGAAGCCGGGACATTTCTGCGCGGATTGTCACCACGTCGAGGTCCTTGTCGTCGAGCAACATCGCGAGGTGATCGGCGCTAAGGCCTTCAGGATGGCGGCTCAACAGCACCACGATGTCGGCGTGCCGGCCCGTCAAGGTGCTGGCGCGGACCTGGCCGTCCTCATCGATAACCTGCCAGCGGGGCCGGTCGGCGCCCAGCACGGTAAACCGCGCGGCGGCTGTCGGGTCGGCCGCCGTCGGCTGGGTCAGCCGCATCAGGGCCAGGTGGTTCTCGACCGCGACGGCGGTGGCCCTCACCAGCGCCAACGTCTGCTGGGACGCCACCTGGGATCCACCGGTCAGGTCGATCGCGCCGATCAGCGCCCCGGTGGTGGGATCGTGCACGGGTACCGCGGTGCAGTTCCAAGGTTGGACGACCCGGGAAAAGTGTTCCGACCCACGGATCTGCAGCTCGCTGTCGAGGGCGATCGCGGTGCCCGGCGCGTTGGTTCCGGCGCCCCGCTCACTCCAATCCGCACCGGGCACGAAATTCATCGCCTCGGCACGTCGGCACGCGTTGCTGTCGCCCTCGACCCACAGCAGCGTTCCATCCGCCCCGGTAACCGCCACGATCACACCAGAACCTGACGCATCCTCCACGAGGAGTCGGCGGATCACCGGAAGCGCCGACGCCAGGGGGTGAGCCTTTCGAATGTTGACGAGATCGTCCGAAGCAGCTTGTATAGCAACGCAATCCGGGTCAATGCCACCATCGAGGCTACGCAACCAGCTTTGCGCCACCACCGGTCGCAGCGGCGCCGATTTCAGGAACGAGGTGTCCACGCCGCCGGAGACGAACAGTTCGTGCATGGCGCGCAGGTCAGCTGCGAGGCTGCCCTCGTTGGTCGGTCTAAGTTTGGCCATGGTTATGCTCCTCGCGCATCGCACTGCACCGCTACGCGTGCCGCCACGATAGCCGATCGGTGACCGCCAGCGGCAGGGCCATTTGCCCAGGCGACGAGGACTTTGGTCTCTAGTCGAGCGGGTCCGTACAGCGCGACTGTGGAAGCAGCAAGGATCTACGACAGAGAGCAGTGCTGAAATGAACGCTCGCTTCCCGGATCGTCAGACGATCCACACAGCCTTGTCGCTCGCTACCCGGGCACCGTCGATTCACAATTCCCAGCCGTGGCGGTGGAAGGTCGGGAAGGAGAGTCTTCACCTGTATGCCGATCCGGATAGGCAGCTGCCGAACACCGATCCAGACAGCCGGGATCTGCTGCTGAGTTGTGGGGCCTCGCTACACCACGCCGTAGTCGCGTTGGCGGCGCTGGGTTGGCAGGCAAAGGTGAACCGGTTCCCGAACCCATTGGAACCCAACCACCTGGCCGCGATCGAGGTATACCGTCAGCCGACCACTGAGCTTGACGTCACCCTGGCCGCGGCGATACCGAGGCGGCGCACCGACCGGCGGCACTACAGCTGGTGGGCGGTGCCCGACGCCGACATCAAGCTGATGGGCGCGCGCGCTGCCCGCGCCGGCGTTATGTTGCGACAGGTCGCGTTACTCCCGACGCTGCAACAGATTGTGGCGCAAGCGGTCTGGCAGCACGCGACGGATCACGATTACCTCACCGAGTTGACCGCGTGGAGTGGGCGGTTCGCATCCGTGGCGGGTGTTCCGGCTCGCAACACACCGAAGTCCGATCCGACATCGCCAATACCGGGTCGTTTGTTCGCCGGGGCGACGTTGGCTCAACCGCCCGAGACCGAAGCAGTCGACGACGCCGCCGTAGTGTTGGCGCTCGGCACCAAGGACGACAGCAGGCTGGCGCGCTTGCGCGCCGGTGAGGCCACGAGCCTGGTGCTGCTCACCGCTACCGCGCTGGGGTTGTCGAGCTGCCCGGTCACCGAACCGCTGGAGATCGCCGAAACACGAGAATCCGTACGAACCGAGGTCTTTGGTGTCAGCGGGTATCCCCAGATGTTGTTGCGCGTCGGCTGGGCGCCGGTGAATACGGACCCGCTTCCATCCACTCCGCGCCGTCCGCTCGCCGATGTCGTTACGCGGTTGGACGGAACACCATTCGAATAGTTCCTATGAGAGCGGCGCCGACCACCGCAGTGATGTCCCGCCGGTGGGCACATTCTCGAACGCGAACTCACCACCGACTGCGTGCGCGCGTTGACGCAGATTGGCAAGGCCGCTGCCGGTGACGTGCTCTGGGATGCCTTGGCCGTTGTCGACGACTTCGATGCACAGGTCGTCTTCGACCTTGACGCTGACGGTCAACGTGGTGGCGCGGGCATGCCGAACCGTGTTGCTGACCGCCTCTCGCACAACCGCTTCCGCGTGGTCGGCCAGTACGGCGTCAACAACCGATAGGGGCCCGACGAATTGCACCGTGGTACGCAGCTCGGGACTCGAGAATTGGGCGATCGCCTCATCGAGCCGTTGGCGCAGCCGCGTCATGCCCGAAGGGGCGCTATGCAGGTCGAAGATGGCGGTGCGGATCTCCTGGATGACTTCTTGCAGATCGTCGACGCAGCCGGAAAGCCGTTGTTGCACTTCCGCCGAGCGTGCACGTGGGATCGTTCCCTGCAACGCGAGTCCGACCGCAAAGAGGCGTTGGATGACGTGATCGTGAAGGTCTCGGGCGATCCGGTCACGGTCAGTGAGAACATCGAGTTCGCGCATCCGGCGTTGTGAAGTCGCGAGTTGCCAAGCGAGCGTGGCCTGGTCTGCGAAAGCCGCCATCATGTCGAGCTGCTCGGCGGTGAAGGGATATGCATCGGGATGCCGGAAGGCAACCAGGACGCCAGCAACGGTGTCGGTGGCCCGAAGGGGTAGCACCAGCGCGGGGCCGGTGCTCGTTCGGGAGACCAAGTCGACGCTGTCGACTTTGCGCGGAGTGCGGTCTGTGAACACTTTCCCGATCAGCGTCCCGGTTAGCGGTATCGGCGCTTCGCCGACCGCATCGGGCACCGCGCCGGCTGTTGCCGTCACCATCAGTTCAACGGCGTCGGAGGCGGATACGTCGATGTCGAACGGAACCGCCACCAACGTGCCGTCCGCGCCCGTCAACTTGAGCGCTTCGTCGGCGATCAGCCGAAACACCGTTTTGGGATCGGCGCCCGACAACATCTCTGTTCCGATGTCTCGGGTTGCTTCAATCCACGACTGGCGGGTCCGCGATTGCTCGTAGAGGCGCGCGTTCTCAATGGCGATCCCGGCCGCGGCGGCGAGGGCTTGAACGAGCACCTCGTCGTCCTCGCTGAACGGTTGGCCGCTGGCCCTTTCGGTGAGGTAGAGATTGCCGAAGACTTTGTCGCGAATTCGGACCGGAACGCCCAGGAAGGTGCGCATTGGAGGGTGATTCGGCGGGAATCCGACCGATGATGGGTGATGCCGGATGTCATCGAGCCGAATCGGTTTGGGTTCATCGATCAGTGCGCCGAGAACGCCACGCCCTTCGGGCAGGTGCCCGATTAGTTCGCGAGTCTTTTCGTCGATGCCTTCGTACACGAACTCGACCAACTCGTGACCGTCTCCACGCACCCCGAGTGCCCCGTACCGGGCATCCACCAGTCCGATGGCGGTGTGCACGATGGTGCGCAGTGTGGCGTCCAGTTCGAGGCCTGACGTGACGACCAGCATGGCATCGACAAGCCCATCAAGCCGGTCGCGGCCCTCAACGATTTGCTCGACTCGAGCTTGGACCTCCGCCAACAGCTCGCGGAGCCGTAGCTGGGACAGGGTTTCGCGCAGCGGACGCGCGCCGTGCTGCTCACCTGGGCTGACCGTGTCAGTCACGGCATCATCGTGGCACCCGCATGGTCGGTGGGCGACGTTTCCACGCGACTAATCGACCGGGCGGTTCGTTCGATCCAGTTTGGTGGCGAACACCGCCGCCTGCGTGCGGCGCTCCATCCCCAGCTTGGCCAGCAGCCGCGACACGTAGTTCTTCACCGTTTTCTCGGCAAGGAACATCCGTGCCGCGATCTGCTTGTTCGTCAAGCCCTCGCCGAGCAACCCGAGCAGCGTTCGCTCCTGGTCGGTCAACCCGGAGAGTGGATCTTTGCGCTCGGCCGCGCCACGAAGCTTAGCCATCAACGAGGCCGCAGCCCGATTATCCAGGAGCGATTTGCCGGCGCCCACGTCCTTGATCGCCTGCGCGAGTTCCATTCCCTTGATGTCCTTGACGACATATCCGCTCGCCCCGGCCAGAATCGCATCGAGCATCGCTTCATCAGACGTGTAGGAAGTCAACATCAGGCAGCGCAGATCCGGCAGATCGGACAGCAGGTCGCGGCACAATTCGATCCCGTTGCCGTCGGGAAGGCGAACATCAAGGACTGCCACGTCAGGTTGAAGGGCGGGTATCTTCACCATCGCCTCGCCGATCGAGCCCGCTTCGCCGACAACCTCAAGTTCGGGATCGGATGCGAGCAGGTCAACGAGTCCACGGCGAACTACTTCGTGGTCATCGACGAGGAAGACCTTAACCATTTCCAGTCCTTCCGGCCGTTGTAACAGGCCCGTCGTGCAGACCGCTGCATCGGTATCCAACATGCTCATCATGGCCCACTATCACAACTGATGGCGATGCCGCCGTCGATCAATCCGGTACGAACGAAAGCACGGTCCCCGCGTCCAAACGGTGCTCAATAACCTCGATGTCCGCCCGCTGGGTGGATCGCAGAAGCTCCGTAAGTCCCTGAGTCGAGGGCCTTTGGAAGGAGGGGCCCTCTGGCACCGAGTTTGGGACCAATGACTCTAAAAGCGTGCGACGGCGTCGGCGACGCTGACCGTATGCCCGACACCATGGTCGACACCGAAGTCATCAAGGACGCCGTGCGATTGGCGTGCCGAGCTCCGTCACTGCACAACAGCCAGCCTTGGCGATGGGTGGCCGATGGCAGCGGACTGCACCTGTTCGTCGACACAAGCCGCGCGATGTATTCCACCGATCGCTCGGGGCGAGAGGCGATCATCAGCTGTGGTGCCGTGCTCGATCATCTGCGTGTCACGATGGCCGCGGCGGGCTGGAGAACCAACGTCGACCGGTTCCCGGATCCGAACCACCGCGACCATGTGGCATCAATCGATTTCGCCCCCATGGATTACGTCGCCGACGCACACCGTCGCCGCGCCGACGCGGTTCTGTTGCGACGGACGGACCGGCTTCCCATGGCCGCGCCGCCTGACTGGGAATCGCTCGAGCGAGTTCTGCGCGCCGTGGTGGACGACGACGTCGCGCATTTGGATGTGATCGGAGACGACGACCGGCCGCAGTTGGCTGAGGCGTCGATGCTGACCGAATCACTGCGCCTTTACGATACGTCGTATCACGCCGAACTCAATTGGTGGACAGCACCTTTCGAGACAATCGACGGCATTCCGCACAGTTCGTTGGTCTCGGCTGCAGAAAGCGAACGAGTCGACGTGGGCCGCACGTTTCCGGTCACCTCGCACAGCGAGCGGCGAGCCAGCATCCACGAGGACCGCTCCGTGGTGTTGGTGCTCTCCACCGAGGGCGATACTCGCGAGGACGCGTTGGGATGTGGCGAGATGTTGTCACGGGTGCTGCTGGACTGCACCCTGGCGGGCATGGCGACCTGCACGTTGACTCACTTGACGGAAGTTGCCGCCAGTCGGCACGTCATCAGCACGCTCATTGGGCGAACTGCGTGGCCGCAGGTGCTCATCCGGGTCGGCGTCGCACCAGTCCTGGAACAGTTGCCACCGCCTACTCCGCGTCGGCCGATCGACGACGTCCTGTCGTTCCGCTAGCAGGAGGTCGGCCCGCAGATCACGGCATGCGTTACCGCGGCGCTACCCGCGTCGGCCCCGTTTCGAGATCTGAAGGCTGTTCCTCGTGGCGCCGGGTCGCCAGTACGCAGCCGGCCAGGATTAGCGCAAGTGCGCCGACATTCCACGCGGTCAGCGGCTCACCCAACACGATCACTCCGGCCGCCAACGCCACTGCGGGGTTGATGTAGGTGAAGACCAGCGCGCGAGCGGCACCGACCTCGCGGATCAGCGCGAAGAACACGATGAACGCCAGCGCGGTGCAGATCACTGCCAGCCCGCCCAGCGCCAAAAGCACACGGGTCGAAGGCATTTCGTCCGGCCATGTCGCCGCTGCCGGGGCGGCATACACCAGCGCGGCGAAGCCGAGGCATATCGCCGTCATCGGCAGCGTCGGGACATCGGCGAGATAACGAGCGGCGATCAGTGGTGCGATGGCGTAACACAACGCGACCAACAGCACCTCGATGATCGGCCATGTACTCCCTCCGAGGTGCGGGCCAGCGAGCACCGCCACCCCGGCGATGCCGATCGCGAGGCCAATGATGCGTTTGTAGCCCAGCCGCTCACCCCCGGTGAAGCGGTCCAGGACCGCGGCGATGATTGGCGAGGCGGCGATGAGCAGACCGGTCATCGAACTCGTCAGGTGGCGTTCGGCGTCCGACAGCAGCCACCACGCGGCGATGATCTCGAAGAACGCGAAACCCAACAGGGCCTTCCAGTGCTTTCGGATGATCGCCAAGGTCTGACGCGACAGCGCGAGCGGCAGCAGTACCGCCGCGCCGACCGCGACGCGGGCGAGGACCAGCACGGGAACCGATACACCTTCGACCGCGATCTTGATCATCAGGTAGGGGATGCCCCAGATGATGCTCATCGCGAGGAACAAGATCCATCCACGCGAGCTCACATTCACACCATATGAGCGACCGCTGACACGCCGTCCCCGGGGGGCCACGCCGTCAACACCCGACACCGACAATCGACATTGTGAATGGACGTATGCGTCACAGCATTCGCTTGGGCCGGACCATCGCCTTTGCGCGGCGAACCGACACCCTGGACCACACCGCCTGCTGGAACGCGAGCGCGGCCCAACCGGCCACCGCCATGCCGGACACGTTCACCAGCAGCTGCAGGGTGCTGCCCCAGATCGCGTCGCCGACGCCGAATGCGATACCCAGCGCGATGTTTCCCGCGGCCGGCACGGTGGTGACCGAGATGAACACGCCGCTGAGGCCGCTCGCCTTCCTGGAGGTCAGGGACAGGACTCCGGCCGTCGCGGCGATGACGGCGACGATGAACGACCACTTGTCCGGGGTGTAGATGAAGGCGGTAGCCGGGCGGGGCCCGACAACGTCGTCGAGGGTGACCCATCCCAACGCCCGGCCCACCAGCGCGAGGACGGTTGTGACAGCGATCGCCACCAGGAAGCCCAGCACCAGCGTGCGCGCGGCGAGCCCGAGCAGGGCGAACCTGTGTCGGACCAGGGCGACGCCAAGAGCGGCGACGGCGCCGAACTCGGGTCCCAGCACCATCGCGCCGATCACCAGGATCTGCGAATCCAGGACGATGGCGATAGCCGCGATCACCGTGGCGAGCGTCAGGAAGCTCAAGTAGGTCCAGTTGAGTTCGGTCTCCTCGTAGGAGCGCTGCGCGACTTCGGCCCACACAACCGCGTCCGCGCTGCTTCCCGGAGCATTCATTTCGCAGTCAAACCCGCTACTCGATAGCCAAGTGCTGACCGGTTGGATCTCGATCGTGCCCTCGCGATGCACGCCCAATGCCCGCAACCGCGTTATCACGTCGTTCGCGGCCTCTCGGGCGACGTCGGCCAACACAAGGTCACCGGCCGGCCGGATGGCAGCGTCCTTGACCACAGCGAGGCCACTCACACACGGGTCCTCTTCAAGGGTCTGAACCACGTCGTCGGTCAACCGGTGTGGCGCCAGGATCCGCAAATTCAGCATTGAATCAGTCTGCGCTGAGGATCCGGGCGCCGTCGTTGATGCACCGAACGCAACGGCCGTCGAAACGCACGTTTTGCAGGACGTCACTCGAACTTCTTCTGCAAAAGGTTCGTCTCGACGCGGGGGACTGCCGCCGACCGCGGCGCGCCGCTACTGCCTGGTCAGCTCCGCGTACCGCCCGACGTGATAGTCGGTTGAGCCGAACTCGTACTGGATGGCGGTCAGCCGCTTGAAGTAGTGACCGATGGCCAGTTCCTCGGTCATGCCCATCCCGCCGTGCAGCTGCACCGCCTGCTGGCCGATGAATCGGGCGGCTCGGCCGATCGTCGCCTTCGCCGCCGACACCGCACGAGCGCGCAGCGCCGGTTCCGCCTCGAGGTTGAGGACCGCGAGATACACCGCGGCAACGGCCTGCTCGAGTTCCATGTACATGTCGACCATTCGGTGCTGCAACACCTGAAAGCTGCCGATCGGCTGGCCGAACTGCTGTCGTTGCTTGCAGTATTCGACGGTGTCGGCCAACACCTTTCGCATGCAGCCCACCGCCTCCGAGCAAATGGCGGCTGCGCCCTCGTCGCGTGCTTGGGCGATGGACGGCCACGCCTGGCCCTCGTCGCCAAGCAGCGCAGCAGCCGGCACCCGCAGACCGTCGAGAACCAGGTCGGCGGCACGCCGATCGTCGACGGTCCGATAGTTGTGCGCCTCGATGCCATCCGAGTCGGCCTCGACGAGAAACAGCGAGATCCCGCCCGACGTACGCGCTGTGATCAGCAGGTGCGTGGCAAGCGGTGCGCCCAGCACAACGATCTTTGTTCCACGCAGCACCCACTCGTCGCCGTCGCGTTCGGCGATCGTCGACACGTCCTGCCAGTGCTCCCCGGACCCCGGCTCCGCCGCCGCCAACGCCACGACAGCCGTGCCCGTCACGATCTTCTCCAGCACCGATGCCGCCACGGAACCGCCCGCTCTGTGCAGCAGTCCGCCCGCCACCACGACCGTGTCGACGTAGGGCTCCACCACCAGCGCATGGCCCAAGGCCTCGGCGATGACCATGATCTCGACTGGGCCGCCACCGATTCCGCCCACCTCTTCGGGCAGCGCGGCGCCCAAGATGCCGAGTTCGTCGGCGAAGCCGCGCCAGATTTCCGGCTGCCAACCTGCTCCGGTCTTCGCGGCGGACCGACTCTTCTCGAGGTTGTATCGCGTCGACAGGAACCTGCCGAGGCCGTCGCGCAGAAGTTCCTGCTCCTTGCTCAGGTTGAAGTCCATCTACAGCCCCAATGCAGCCTTGGCGAGGATGTTGCGCTGAATCTCATTGCTGCCGGCGTAGATCGAGCCGGCCCGGTCGTTGAAGTAGCGCAGTGGTGCGACCGCTTGCCACGGGTCGCCGCTGACGTGTCCGTCCGGTGGCGGCTCGAAATCGGACACCGGGCCTCCGGGACACGTCGCGTGCGGTTGATATAGCCGCCCGCGCGGTCCGGCCGCTTCCATCGCGAGTTCGGTGAGCGCCTGGCTCAACTCGGTCGCGAGAATCTTGAGCATCGACGCCGCCACCCCCGGATTCTTGCCGGAGGCCACCGCGGCCAACACCCGGTATTCGAGGATCTCGAGCACCTGCGTGCGGATCCGGGCGTCGGCGAGCTTGCGGGCGAACGCCGGATCGTCGAGCAAGCGGCCGCCCCCGGGCCCTGGTTGGTCAGCTGCGACAGTGGCGATCTCCTCGGCCATCACCTGCAACGCCGGCGCGGCCGCGCCGCCGCGCTCGAACCCAAGCAGATACTTCGCGACGGTCCAACCGTCGTCGATCTTGCCGAGCACGTTCGCCTTCGGAACGCGGACCTCGTCGAAGAAGACCTGGTTCTGGATCTCCTCACCCGACGTCATCACCAGAGGTCGGATCTGGATGCCCGGCGACGTCATGTCGATGAGCACGAACGTGATGCCCTGCTGTTTCTTCTGCGTCCGCGAGGTGCGCACCAGGCCGAACATCCAGTTCGCCTCTCGGGCGTGCGTCGTCCAGATCTTGCCGCCGGTGCAAACCAGGTCGTCGCCGTCGTCGACGGCTGCCATCGACAGCGCCGCCAGATCCGAACCCGCCTCGGGTTCGGAATAGCCCTGGCAGAAGAACACCTCGCCGGTCAGGATCCGCGGCAGGAAGTACTCCTTCTGGGCCTCGGTGCCGTAGGCAATGATCGCGTGGGCGACCATCCGGATCCCCATCGGCGACAACGACGGGGCGCCCGCCAGCGTCGACTCCCGGCTGAAGATGTAGTGCTGGGTCAAACTCCAGTCGCAGCCGCCGTAGGACACCGGCCACGCCGGCGCCGCCCAGCCGCGTTCGTGCAGGATCCGCTGCCATTCCATGCTCGCCTTGTGGTCGGCGTAAACACTGGTCATGAGGCGGCCCGCCCGCCGCAGGTCCGCCGTCAGCTTCTCGTCGAGAAACCCACGCACCTCGTCGCGGAACGCCAAGTCGGTCGCCGACCACTGCAGGTCCATCGAAGTCCCCTCGTCTGCGGAGCGCTACAGAGACATTAAACCTAGTTAGTTAAGTGGCGGGCGGCGGGTCACCATCCGTTGCGAACGCATGTGGTAACTCACCGCATGATCGGGCAATAATCGGGGACGTGGAGCGGCGACGAGACGGCCAGGCCCGCCAATCACCGATGGCACTCCTCAAGGAGCTGCCGGCGTTGGTGGTGCTGGAACGCTTCCCCGTACCTGTGCTGGCCATTGCGGAGGACGGCACCATCCTGTTCGCCAACGGGGCATTCGCCGAGATGCTCGGCCACACCGCCGAAGCGGTCAGGTCGCTGAAGTTTCGACAGATCTTCCACACCCTGCCTGCGGACGAGTCCGCCGTTTCGGTCGTACGCGCCCACGCGGACCTGATCGTCGAGCTGGTGCATCAGGACACCTCGATCGTCCGGGCCAGGATGAGCAAATCGGCCCTGCTGCGCGGCGATGACCCGGTGGCGCTGGCGACCTTTCAGGACCTGACCGAAAAGCTGTGGGTCGAGGAACTGTAGTCTCGGGCCCTTACTCGGTCGACGGCGGAGCGGAATGTCTCATCGACTCGCGCGCCAGGAACTCGCGAAAATAGGAGAGCGACTCGTCGCTGACGATGCCCGGCAGCAAAACCTCCCAGGTTCGGGCGACGCGCGCCAGAACGTCGGCTCCGGCAGACGTCGCGTTCGAGAGCAATTCGGCGCCGAGCATCGCCGCGACGATCGTGTCGCCGACTGCCTGCGGATCGATGTCCGCGCGAAGATCACCCTCGTCGATCGCCTGACGCACACGGTCGATCATTTCCTCGAGCCAGCCGCCGTACACGCGGGCGGCGGCGTCGTTGAATTCACCGAACGCGCGCAGGAGTTGGGTTCCGCTCCGGGCGACTTCGTCGGTGCTGAGTAGGTCTGTGACTACGAATACGCCGTGAATGATATTTTCGAGCGCCGGCGCGGATGAATCGGTGATGCTTCGGAATGCATCGGCCAGGTGCCTACTACCTTCCTCGATGATCGCGGTCGCCAATGCTTCTTTCGAATCAAAGTGGTAATAGAGCGCACCCTTGGTCATCTCCCCGCGCTCGATGATGTCGCCCAATCCCGTAGCCGGGTAACCGATCTCATTGATGAGCTCGACCGCCGATGCGATGATTCTTCGGCGGGTGGCCTCGGATCGCGCCTGGCGCACCATTGTCCGAATACCTCCGGAGCTTCCGTCGGCCTACCGGGTGGTGATGGCCTGGACCGGGATCATAATTCATTCGCTCCAAGCGGCGTCGCTTTCTTCAGCGCTACGGCGGTGCGCCGCTTGACGAACTGGGTGAGGTAGTTGATCCGGTCGAGTTTTGCGAAACCGGGCAACACGAGCGCCCACACCTTTTCGAGGTCATGTAGGAATAGGTCTGGCTCACTCAGATCGCTTGTCTGCCGAAGTCCGAGATACATCGACACCAGCAGCCGGGCGATGCTTTCAGGGTCGCGATTCTCGACTATGTCGCCTTCGTCGACGGCCTTTCGGGCGAACACGGCGAAGGCCATCACCCATTCCCGCAGAACAGTCTCCTGCAGCCCGTCGGTGCGGCCAATCGATTCGAGGAGATTCAAGCCGGCCCGTGCCGACTCATCGCCGATATCGTCGACGGCGATCAGATAGGAGATATCGATAAGGTTCTCCAGCCCGGAGAGCTTCCGGGCCACCAGTTCGTCGACCGTATCGCGGGCCAGGGCGGCACGATACTCGACGATTGCCGATGCCAGCGCATGCTTGGACCGGAAGTGAAAGTACATCGCGCCCTTGGTGACTTCCGCGTCGGCGAGGATGTCGTCGAGGCTGACCAAGCTGTACGACTTATGCGCGAACTGGTGCGCGGCCGCCCGCAGGATTTGAAGCCGCGTGGTGTCGGCTCGTCGGTCGAGTTGTTCGGTCACTGCGAGGCCTCGAAGTCTGGACAGTAGCGCCGGTCGGCGGGAATTCGCGTTACCCGTAAGTTCCTCAATGACACGATTCTTTCACCCGCCGGCCGCCTACGGCAGGCGCGATCGCCCGGCGCGCCGCTCCCAGAGCGAAAACCTTCAACGGCCCTTCTTGATGAGCTGCGAATCCGACGCAAAGCGCAAGCAGATGCGCAATACTCTAAGTCATGTCTTACGCGGGTTTTCAGCCGAAAGGTATGTAAGGTATTGAGTGTGATGACTCTTGGTTTGGCGCTGAATGGGGCGCTGGCTGCGGTTGATGCCGAGGCCAGCGTGGCCGCGTCACGACAGAGTCCACTACCTCCGCGAGATACTCGGTGTAGATTTGATGCCGTTGCCATAGTCCGCGTTGGCAAACCCCCTCGAATCCCTGCGCGGGCTGTGGCAACCTCAGGTGAGAGGCCGATGCAAAGTGCCGGGCGAGCCGATCGAGTTCGCCCGAACCGGCTCAAAGACATGCACGTCCGCCACACGCCGGCTTTGACTGCTTCCCCCACCAGTTGGCCGGGAAGCCCGAGTTGTTGGTATCGGCATCGGACCTGTCAGCAATACCGAGGTAGTTAACGGTGGAGTGGGACGAAGTAGTCGACGTGGTGTGCACCGGCTCCGGAGTAGCCGGGCTCGCGAGCGCGATTTCGGTCGTCGACATTGGCGGTGAGGTGTTCGTTGCCGGTTCGCGTGGTGACCTCGCTGCAAGCAGCGCGCGTGTCCGACCGCGGTCCGACCGTCTGCACCCGTGGCTTGGCGTCGACGTCGGAGATTCGGAAACCAATGAGTACTTCGCCGCCCTGTCATCCGACCTTGGCCCGCTGAGCCGGTCCGCGTGGGACGTCGATGTTCCGATCCGGGTGGTGCGTGAACCGGTGTCGGTGGATTCACGCGGCACCGTCGCGCCGTTCATCGGTTCCCGACTCAGGGATTGGGCTGCGCGCTGCCTGTCATCACCGTACGGATACCTCTACACCCGCGTGTCCGATTTGCGGTCGACCACGATGCACAGCAGCGACGGCGAGGTGATCGAAGTCGCGGAGATCGGCTCGATGACACCCGCTCCCGACGATGTCGGCGCCTCGGTTTTCGACTGGCTCACCACGCAGGCCCGCGATCGGCGTATCGAGGTGCGGCCAGGTAGCTCGCTGCAGCGCATGGTGTTCGAAGAAGGCGCCGTCGTCGGGGCTGTGTTCACGACACCCGATGGGCCGTTGGCAGTTCGCGCCCGACACGGCGTGATCGTGGCGACGGGCGGCCCGCAGCTCAGCACCGCCGCGCGGCACCAACTCGCCGGCGATGCCGCCCTGCGCGTGTGTTTGGTCAGTCAGACCGCCAGTCGGTTCGGTCGCGTCGAGCTGTTGACCTCGGAGGCGCTCGCACAGAGCGCGCCCCCCACTTGCCGTGCGGTGAATCGTCCACTGCACGTCAGCCTGCACGAGACGCAGACCGACTCACACACGTGGCGCTGCGGAAAAGTGCATGGCTATCCGCCCCTTGGACAGTAGCGACTCCATCTCGTCGCCCGCGATCGGGCGCGACAGCAGGAAACCCTGAGCCCGGTGACACCCGTGTCGTAGCAACGTCAGTGCCGCCACCTCGGTCTCGACTCCCTCGGCGACCAGCTGCAGACCGAAGGCCTCCGCGAGCGCAATGATGGCCCGCACGATCGCGAGATCTCCTGGGTTCGCACCCAGTTCACGCACGAAACCCCGGTCGATCTTGAGCGTGTCGACCGGCAGAGACTTCAGGTGAGACAACACGCTGTAACCGGTGCCGAAGTCGTCGATGGCGACCTGGACGCCGACCTCCTTCAACCCGGCCAGTGTTATCCGGGTGGTCTCGATGTCTTGGACCACAACGCTTTCAGTGATCTCTAGGCACACCGAGCCGCCATCGAGGCCGAATTCATCGATGATGCCGGCGACCGATTCCACAAATCCGGCGGTGACCAGCTGAACCGGCGACACGTTGATGCGCAGCACCGCGTCGCGTCCCACGCCGTTGGAGCGCCATCGGGCGAATTCGGCGCAGGCCGAGCGCATCACCCACCGCCCTAATTCCCCGGCAAGGTTGATTGATTCGGCCACGCCGATGAACGAGTCGGGGGAGAGCATTCCGCGCGTCGGGTGCTGCCAGCGAACCAGCGCCTCGGCCGCCAGGATCTCGCCCGTTCGCATGTCGACCTCGGGCAGGTATTGCAGCACCAGGGAGCCGTTCTCGATCACGCTCTGCAGATGCAGCTCGATGTCGTTGCGGAACTCGCTCTCCAGGGCCATGTCGTCGGAGAAGACCGCGACCTTGTTGCCGCCGGAGCTCTTGGCGGTCAGAACGGCCTGGTCGGCGCGGCGAAGGAGATCTGACGTCGTGTCACGGCCCGGAACGCCCAGTGCCACCCCGATGCTCACCGTGCGGGTCAGCATCTCGCCGTCGATTGCCACCCGCTCACACAACGTCGATTGAAGCCGGTAGGCCTGCGCCTCCGCGGAATCGGCATCCATCGGCGATGCCGGGACGACGACGAACTCGTCGCCGCCGAGGCGAGCGATCAGGTTCGGACCCTCGGCACCTTCCCGCAGCCGTTCGGCCAGGACCCGGATGAACCAGTCGCCTGCCGTGTGGCCGAGGTAGTCGTTGATCGCCTTCAGACGGTCCAGGTCGAAGAACAAGACCGAGACCGGGCCCGGTTGTCCCGCGGCCAGTCTCGCGTCAAGGTGCGCCAGCAGCGCACGACGATTGTGCAGCCCGGTTAGGTCGTCGTGCTCGGCGAGGTAACGGAGTTGTTCTTCGGCGAGCACGCGGGCCTGTAGCTGGGCGAACAGCGAGGCGATCGCCTTAAGCGCGTTGAGTTCCTCGGGCAACCAGTCGCGGTCGCCGAACTTGACGAATCCGAGCACGCCGGTGGTGACGTCGCCGGACAACAGCGGCACGCACGCCGTGGATGTAACCGGGATGCTCCTGCCCTCGTTGATGGTGCGTTGGTAGTCGTCCGTGGCCGGTTCCGGGCGGAAGATGACGGGCTCCTTCGAATGCTCGGCGAGCGCGAAGACCGGATCAGCGTCGGCGAAGTAGACGACGGCGAGCGGGTCGGGGTCCGGGATTCCAGGACGGACGGGCCACTCGGCAACCAGTATCGAGGCGTGAATGCGGTGATCGTTATGGCGCAGGAAGCTGACGTCGACGTCGAAGTACTCGACGAGGTCGGCGAGCACCCGTTGACTCACCTCGACCGAGGTGGCTGCGTTGACCCCCATCAGTCGGGTAGCGACTGACGTTACGACCAGCTCCAGGCTGCTATGCACCTGATCCTCCGTATCGGCGTCAGCCCTGTGGTGACGAAACTCGGTGTAATTCGCGCCGCCGGCTACGCACCGATGGTCGCGGTGCGCGACAAAACCTGAGTACTAACACCTGTGACTCAGCCGGTTCGGTGCCGGCCAGCTTACGGAAATTGTATTGCAGATCCCCGAGGTCCCCGGCGAAGGGAGGCGAGAGCTCGCGGAGGTCCTCATCGTTGTGTGCATACAAGAACGCCGGTGAAACGGTTTGGACGGCAAGGCCGTGCTGTTGCGCTCTGATCCACACCGATTCGACGGCCGATCCGCCACGTGCATAGTCGGTCACACGGTGGCCCCGCACGGATATCACGCCGACGGCGGCGCTCGCGGTCACCCGCTCATAGGTGTCGTCGCCAAGCGCGGTTCCAGCGTCCCATGCTGCCAGGTTTGCCATCACTTCCGATCGTCGCAAAATATCGAGCATCACCAGGTGCGCCGGATCGAGTTCCAGGCTACGGACGTCGATACCCGACTCCGGCGTGGGGTCGCCGGGCGAGCGAAGCTCCGCGAACATCTCCGCGTGCAGCCGCGGCGTCAGATAGCGGATGCGGTCGGCCGCGGCCAGGATCGCTGCAGCCCTGTCAACCTCTGCTGATGTGCTGAGTCGCGTTGAGTGCAACCTCGGACGAGAGCTGTGGCCAGGTCGACAAGGTATTGCCCACTTCGATCAGCGATGCCGCCATCCGCGAGGACACCTGTGCCGCATCGACCATTCGAAGGGCGAGCGGCAGTTTGTCCTCGTTGCTCAGATCGGTGAGTCGGGCGGTATCAACATCGCCCAGCAGACCGTGCATGATCGGGCGGGAAGGGTCGATGTCGAACCTCTCCACATCCAGTAGACCCCGGTCGCTGGTTGCCATTAGTACCGGCAGACGTCGTTTCCGCGCGGCCTCGCGGACAAGCACTTTCGCGTCCAGCGAGTCGCATTCCTCGATGACGATGTCGAGGCCGTCCAGGAACTCGCCAACAGACTGGGGAGTGATGCCGGTCGGCACGATCGCCACCGGAAGATATGGGTCGAGCTCGGCGATTCTCCTGGCACACACCACTGCCTTGTTCACGCCAAGGTCGAAGACCGTCGCGGGCACACGATTCAGATTGGACAGTTCCAGGTCATCGAAGTCCGCAAGCCGCAACTCACCGCACAAGCCTTGTGCGGCAAGGGTGTAGGCAATGGCATGTCCCACACTGAGGCCGACGACGCCGATGCGAAGACAACCAAGGTGTTCAAGCTCGGCGGCGGTGATCTGATTTCTGTTTCGGTCCAGTCGCAACAGTCGAAATGCGCGCGGACCCAGAACACTGACCACCGTGCGGCGCCAGGGATAGTATGCCCACCGAATTGGCTAGGCGATCACGTCAGGCTGGGGAGACGGTCGAAGCCGCTGCAGTCCGGCCTGCTGTTGGGATGCATTGTCGATGAACTGGATCCGTGCGTCGGCTCGCAGTTCGTGGAGGAGAACGTTATCGACGGGATCGTCGGTGTTGAGGACTATTCCGTTGCACTGCTCTGCATCATGGATACCTGATGTCATCGCATAGTTCCGGCGGTGGCCACGATGTCGCACACCTCGTCAAGTCGTGATGCCAGCCGTTTCTGCTCGGCGAAGAACGTTGAAAGCTGTTTCGGATCAGCGTGATTTGCGAATGTGCGGCGGTCCCACCACGCGAGCTTCGTCTGGTAGCGGTGGTCGGGATAGGGAGTCGCGGGAATTCTCGCCGCCAACACTCCACCCGACGAGAGCCAGCGTTTGAGTACATACGAAGCCGCCGTCGCCACGGTGAACTGAATATCGAGCAGGTTCATTATATGTAGGGGCGTGCGTGAGATCGCGCTCGTGAGTTGCCGATTACGCTCGGGATCGTCGGTCACCCAAGCGGTTTTCAGTTCCACGACGCCGAATGGCAGTCGATCGGTAACCATTTTCCGCACCGCACTGAGACCGGGCTGCCCACTCCATTCGAGAACCGCGTGGCACTCATCGGCGGACTGATACGGGCCCTTTGCACGCAGACCGCCGACGACCCTTCCCGCGTCGTTTAAGCAGGCTGCGAATAGGATCGTGTCGTGGCCACGGTGGAGCGCATCCATGTCGAGCGCTCTTTCGACTCCGTGCTTGCGGTAGCTGTGACATGCACCGCGAACGTAGTCCTTCCACAGATCCCGCTCGATCGCCGGTTGCGCGAATACGATGGTGGACTCGCTGTCGGGATCCCAACAACTGGGACTCCTCTGCAGGCTGGGTAAGGTGCGGCCGGCGGCCTCAAGCTCGGGAACGGTCATACTTGTCCTTCGTCGGGCAGCTGGCCAACGGAATGGTCGCTGCTGGCTACGGTGTACGCCACCCTGGATTATGTACACGCAATCACGAGTATCTCGCCGCGGGCCGCTTGGATTCCAGCTAGCCAGAAAATCTTTCCCGGAATTTCCGCCTCGGCCCGCGAATATCATGCGGCTGGTCCGTGCACCGGCGGCATTCTGGCAAATCAGGTCTATGCGGATTGTTACTGGTAATCACGCTCTAGTCGATATCTCGGCGAAGTTGACAGTCAATGTCATGAATTCGGTTGACGATGCCGTCAGGGTTCCCGCAGCCTTTCGCTATGTGTCGAATGAGCCAGCGAAATTTTGGATGTTGTCGGGTGTCCTATCCGGTGGGAGCCGACTGGAACTCGCGCCGGCGACGGGAACGTCGTCGATCCCATGGCCGACCGCGGCGGCGGTCTGGTGAACATCCGCCGCATTGCTCGCAGTGACGGCCAACGAGCTTGCAGCACAGTTGATTCGCGTCGACACGATGCCTCGCCCGCGTGCATACGAGCAGCGGCGGCCGATGATTGAATCGGTCAACGCCGCCGTGACGGTCGCAACCCCGGAGCGAGATGTGCAGATTTTGCAGCCGAAAACGCAGTCGAGTGTGACACCCTGAAGCAGGTGGAGGACGAGTACCCAAGGGCAGGTCGCGGGGGATTTCGGGTGAAAGATGTGGGCCGACTGCTGCTGCGCTGCGCCGACCGACCGGGGTTGGTCGCGGCGGTGAGCGGTTTTCTGGCAGGGGCGGGCGCCAACATCGTGTCGCTGGATCAGCACTCCACCGAGCAGTCCGGCGGCACCTTCATGCAGCGCACGATCTTCCACCTGCCCGGGTTGTCGGCCGCCAGGGACGCGCTCGAGCGTGATTTCTCCGACCAGGTGGCCTCGCAGTTCGATATGGACTTCCGGCTCACCGAAGCGTCGAAACCGAAGCGCGTCGCGATCATGGCGTCCAAGGAAGACCATTGCTTACTCGATCTGTTGTGGCGCAACCGTCGCGGTGAACTCGATATGTCCGTGGTGATGGTGATTTCCAACCACCCCGATCTCGCCGATCAGGTGCGCGCCTTTTCGGTGCCGTTCCTGCACGTGCCGGCGAGTAAGGAAAACAGGGCCGAAGCGGAGCAACGTCAGCTCGACTTGTTGCGTGGAAACGCGGATCTGGTCGTGCTGGCCCGCTATATGCAGATCCTCACTCCGAAATTCCTCGCCGAGGTCGGCTGTCCGTTGATCAACATCCATCATTCGTTTCTGCCGGCCTTCATAGGTGCCGCGCCTTATCGGCGGGCCAAGGAACGGGGCGTCAAGCTGGTCGGCGCCACCGCCCACTATGTAACCGAGGACCTCGACGACGGGCCGATCATCGAACAGGACGTGGTGCGAGTGGATCACCGGCATGGCGTCGAGGATCTGGTGCGGCTCGGCGCCGACGTCGAGCGCCTGGTCCTGTCGCGGGCGGTGCTGTGGCACTGTGAGGACCGCATCATCCGATACGGCAACCAGACGGTCGTTTTCTAGAGCGGACCGGGGTGAGGAGAAGTCGTGAAGAGGTTCAACGGGCTGGATGAGTTCGCCGCGGCGGAAGGCACCCAGCTCGGTCCCACCGATTGGCTGGAGATCACCCAGGACCGCGTCAACCTGTTCGCCGACGCCACCGATGATCATCAATGGATTCACGTCGACCCCGAGCGGGCGGCGACGGGCCCATTCGGCGGGACGATCGCGCACGGTCTGCTGACGCTGTCACTGGTGCCGCAGTTCATCCACCAGCTGTACACCGTCGACAACATCGCGCTGGCGATCAACTACGGCTACAACAAGGTGCGCTTCATCACCCCGGTGCGGGTGGGCGCGAAGATCCGCGCACGCGCTGAGATCGCCAGCGTCGCCCAGCTTGACGGCGCCGTGCAGGCAACAGTGGCCACCACCGTCGAAATCGATGGGTCGGACAAACCCGCCGCGGTCGTCGAGTCGATCGCCCGATTCATCGGCTGACGCTTTCTCGGTGAGTAGACGCAAAGTCGCCCGCACACACGGCGTGACAGCGCGAATTTGCGTCTGCTCGTCAGTACTGCGTCATGCCCTGATCGACCGAGATCCCGGCAGCCGTAACGTTTTTCGCGTCGCCGGATCGTAGGGAACGCATGACGGCAGCTTGCCGGCCACGTCGATGGCGATGATGTCGGCGCCCTCTTTGGCCATCCGGACGGCATGTGCACGGCCCTGGCCCCGCGCCGCTCCGGTGATGAAAGCTACTCTGCCCGTGAGCCTTCCGCTCATTTCTGAACCGCCTTCACGAGATTCGACCCGATGATGAGCCGCTGTATCTCGCTTGTGCCCTCGTACAGCCGCAGCAGTCGAACGTCGCGGTAGATCCGCTCGACGGGCACGCCGCGCATGTAGCCGCTGCCGCCGTGAATCTGTACGGCGAGATCGGCCACGTTGCCGGCCATTTCGGTGCAGTAGAGTTTCGCCGCGGACGGGGCGATCCTGCGGTCCTCACCGCTGACCCACAGCCGCGCGGCGTCGCGGACCAGCGCCCTGCCGGCCAGAACGCCGGTCTGCTGGTCGGCGATCATGGCCTGGACCAACTGGAAGTTGCCGATCGGAGTGCCGCCCTGCGTCGCGGTTGCGGCGTACGCGACGGATTCGTCGAGGGCGCGCTGCGCGGTGCCGACGGCCAGCGCGGCGATGTGGACGCGGCCGCGCGCCAACGAGATCATCGCGGCCCGGTATCCGATGTCCTCGCTGCCGCCGATGAGTGCGCCGGCGGGGACGCGGACGTCATCGAAGCTGACGTCGGCGGTCCATGCGCCTTCCTGGCCCATCTTGGCGTCCTTGGCGCCGACCTGGACACCTGCCGTGTCGGCCGGCACCAGGAAGACCGCGATGCCGGCGCCGTCGTCGTCGGCGGGGCGGGTGCGCGCGAAGACGATGAACAGGTTGGCGGTCGGCGCGTTGGTGATGAAGCGCTTTTGGCCGTTGATGATCCAGTCTGCGCCGTCGCGAACGGCCTTCGTGCGCAGCCCGGACGGGTTCGATCCGGCGCCGGGCTCGGTCAGCGCAAAGGAGGCGACGACGTCGCCGGTCGCCATCGGCTCGAGCCATCGCGCCTTTTGGTCATCAGTGCCGAACCCGACGAGGACCTGTCCGGCGATGCCGTTGTTGGTGCCGAACATCGACCGCAGTGCCAGCGAGGTGTAACCCAACTCCATCGCGAGCTCGACGTCTTGGGCGAGGTTCAGTCCCAGGCCGCCCCAATCCTGGGGGATCGCATAGCCGAACAGCCCCATCTTCTTGGCCTGCTCGCGCAGGTCGTCGGGCACTTTGTCGTCGGCCAGAATCTCCTGCTCCCGCGGTACGACCGCGGTGCGAACGAAGTGACGAGTCTGGGCCAGGATCTCCTGGAAATCGTCGTCGCTGACGTCGGCAGTGGTCATCGACTGATGCTCCTTTTCGGCGAGTGGTGGCCCCATTGCCGCAGAAATCATATATGAAATATGATGTTGATGTTCGATTGACGGGGCCCTCGACGGCCCGGAACGACGAGGATGGGGTGATCAGGTGGCGTTGTTGACCGGTCAGACGGCCGTTGTCACTGGCGGTGCGCAGGGTCTCGGCTTTGCGATCGCGGAGAGGTTCGTCGCCGAGGGTGCCCGGGTGGTGCTCGGCGATCTGGATCTTGCCGCGACCCAGGCGGCGGCCAAGCAGTTGGGACCCGATGTCGCGCTCGCGGTGCGCTGCGACGTGACTCAGGCCGATGAGGTGGACGCGCTGGTCTCCGCCGCGGTGGAGCGCTTCGGCGGCCTGGACGTGATGGTCAACAATGCCGGGATCACCCGCGACGCGACGATGCGCAAGATGACCGAGGAGCAGTTCGATCAGGTCATCGCCGTGCACCTGAAGGGCACGTGGAACGGCATCCGCAAGGCGGCGGCGATCATGCGCGAGAACAACAGCGGCGCCATCGTGAACATGTCGTCGCTGTCCGGCAAGGTCGGCCTTGTCGGACAGACGAACTATTCGGCGGCGAAGGCCGGGATCGTCGGCATGACCAAGGCCGCCGCCAAGGAGCTCGCCCACCTGGGGGTGCGGGTCAATGCCATTGCGCCCGGGCTGATCCGCTCGGCGATGACCGAGGCCATGCCCCGACACATTTGGGACCAGAAGGTCGCCGAGGTCCCGATGGGCAGGGCCGGAGAGCCTGACGAGGTCACAAAGGTTGCCCTGTTCCTGGCCTCCGATCTGTCGTCGTACATGACCGGCACGGTCATGGAGGTCACCGGCGGAAGGTTCATGTAATGCGCGAAGCTGTGATCTGCGAACCTGTTCGGACACCGATCGGCCGCTATGGCGGCATGTTCAGATCGTTGACGGCCGTCGACCTCGGCGTCGCGGCGCTGAAGGGCCTGCTCGACCGGGCCGGAATCGACCCCGGCGCAGTGCAAGACGTCATTCTCGGGCACTGCTATCCCAGCAGCGAGGCGCCGGCGATCGGGCGCGTGGTGGCGCTGGACGCCGGTCTGCCGGTCACGGTTCCCGGCATGCAGGTCGACCGGCGTTGCGGATCGGGTCTGCAGGCCGTCATCCAGGCATGCTTGCAGGTTGCCAACGGCGACAACGACGTTGTGGTTGCCGGCGGCGCCGAAAGCATGAGCAACGTGACGTTCTATTCGACAGACATGCGATGGGGCGGCGCTCGGGGTGGTGTGAAGGTGCACGACGGGCTTGCCCGGGGGCGCACCACCGCGGGCGGGCGTCACTATCCGGTGCCGGGAGGGATGTTGGAGACCGCGGAGAACCTGCGGCGCCAGTACGGCATCTCCCGTCAGGAACAGGACGAGCTCGCGGTGACCTCCCATCAGCGTGCGGTGGCGGCGCAGAAGGACGGCATTCTCGCCGAGGAGATCATTCCCGTTGCGGTGCGGACCCGTCAGGGCGAGGAGTTGATCGACACCGACGAGCATCCGCGCGCCGACACGTCGGTGGAGTCGCTGTCTAAGCTGAAACCCGTTCTGCTGGCGGATGATCCGGAGGCGACCGTCACCGCCGGCAACGCCAGCGGGCAGAACGACGCGGCTTCCATGTGTGTTGTGACGACGCCGCAGAAGGCCGACGAGCTGGGCCTCGCCCCGTTGGTCCGGCTGGTTTCGTGGGGTTCGGCAGGGGTGGCACCGAACGTGATGGGCATCGGTCCGGTGCCCGCGACCGAGGCCGCGCTGGCGAAGGCGGGTCTGCAGCTGAGTGACATCGACGTGATCGAACTCAACGAGGCGTTCGCCGCGCAAGCGCTCGCCGTGATGCGGGAGTGGAAATTCAGCGCGGCCGACCGCGATCGGACGAACGTGCACGGGTCGGGCATCTCGCTCGGCCACCCGGTCGGCGCCACCGGCGCGCGGATGCTCGCCACGCTGGCACGCGAGCTGAATCGGCGCGGCGCCCGCTATGGCCTGGAAACCATGTGCATCGGCGGGGGACAAGGTCTTGCAGCCGTATTCGAAAGGGTCGGCGCATGACCAGGCTCGCCCAAACCCTGGGCCTCACCGAGTTCCAGACCGAAATCGTCGCCACGGTACGCCAATTCGTCGACAAGGAGGTCATCCCGAGCGCGCAGGAACTCGAGCGCACCGACACCTACCCCCAGGACATCGTCGACCAGATGCGCGAGATGGGGCTGTTCGGTCTGATGATTCCGGAGGAGTACGGCGGTCTGGGTGAGTCGCTTCTCACCTATGCGCTGTGCGTCGAGGAGCTCGCCCGCGGCTGGATGAGCGTCTCCGGGGTGATCAACACCCACTTCATCGTCGCGTACATGTTGCGCCAGCACGGTACCGACGCGCAGAAGCAGCGGTTCCTGCCGCGGATGGCCACCGGTGAGGCGCGCGGTGCGTTCTCGATGTCCGAGCCCGAACTCGGATCCGATGTCGCCGCGATCCGCACCCGGGCCAAACGCAACGCCGACGACACCTACACCATCGACGGTCAGAAGATGTGGCTGACCAACGGCGGCAGTTCGACATTGGTGGCCGCACTTGTGCGCACCGACGAAGGAGCCGACAAACCGCACCGCAACCTGACGGCGTTCCTCGTCGAAAAGCCGGTCGGCTTCGGGGAAGTCGCGCCGGGCCTTGTCATCCCGGGCAAGCTCGACAAGCTGGGTTACAAGGGAATCGACACGACCGAGCTGATTTTCGACGGGTACGTGGCAAGCGCCGACGACATCCTCGGTGGGACGCCCGGCCAAGGGTTCTTCCAGATGATGGATGGCGTCGAGGTGGGGCGGGTCAACGTGGCGGCCAGGGCCTGCGGAGTGGGTATCCGCGCCTTCGAATTGGCCGTGCGGTATGCGCAGCAACGGCATACGTTTGGCAAGCCGATCGCTGAACATCAAGCGATTGCGTTCCAGCTCGCCGAAATGGCGACCAAAGTCGAGGCGGCACACCTGATGATGGTCAACGCGGCCCGGCTGAAGGACTCCGGTGAACGCAACGACGTCGCGGCCGGGATGGCCAAGTACCTGGCAAGTGAGTTCTGCTCGGAAGTGACCCAGCAGAGTTTCCGGATCCACGGCGGATACGGCTATTCCAAGGAGTACGAGATCGAGCGGCTGATGCGCGACGCCCCGTTCCTGCTCATCGGCGAGGGCACCAGCGAGATCCAGAAGAACATCATCAGCAAGCGACTGCTCGCCGACTATCGGATCTGACCATGACCGTTCCCGAATTCGCCGCACGGCCGCAGTTGGCCGAGGACGTTGCGCGCTTCGTCCGTAAGCGAATCTTCGACGGCACCTATGCCGCGGGAATGTACGTTCGCCTCGATCAATTGGCCGCGGAGTTGGGCATCAGCGTCACCCCGGTGCGTGAAGCACTCTTTGAGCTACGGGCCGAAGGACTGCTCGCGCAGCAACCGCGTCGCGGATTCGTGGTCTTGCCGGTGACGGGCCGGGACCTCACGGACGTGTCCAACGTGCAGGCCCACATCGGTGGCGAACTCGCCGCGCGGGCGGCGGTCAACATCAGCGCCGAGCGGTTGCGGGAGCTGGAGAAGATCCAAACCGAGCTGGAAGATGCGTACGCCAGCGATGACGACGAACAGGCGGTCCGGCTCAACCACGAGTTTCATCGGGCGATCAACGTCGCCGCCGATTCGCCCAAGCTCGCCCAGCTGATGTCGCAGATCACCCGCTACGCACCCGAATCGGTGTTCCCGACTATTGCGGGCTGGCCGGCCCGGTCGATGAAGGACCACCGGCGGGTATTGGCCGCACTGGAGAAACGCGACGAAAACCTCGCTCGGACAGCGATGTCAGAGCACCTCGCCGCCGGCGCCGCTCCGCTGATCGACCACCTCATCGAGCGCGGCGTGGTCGACGGCGGCCGCCCGGGCTCCTGTCGGGGCCCTACCAGCTGAGGTTTCCGACTCGACCGTGGTCTGGTCGACGTTGTCGCGTGTCCAGGTGACGCACAGCTCATCGCGGTCGCCGAATCTTTCCAGGTGCCGTGCCAGGACATCCTCCAGGCGGGGAAGATCATCAGCGGCGGCGACGATGGCGAGGTCGCCACGCCGATCAGCGCGCAGATCCACCATTGGACGTTCCAGCCGATCTCGTCGGCGAGGAATGCCGACGCGGCCGCTCCGAACAGCCCCCACAGCCCGATCTGCATGGCGTTGTAGCCGAGAAGTGCGAGGAACGCGGCCGCCCCACCGAGGTGTTGGCGCAGCCCGCGGGCGATGTACGAGTAGAAGGCGCCGGTGCTGATGTGGTGGCGGGACATGGTGGTGTAGCCGACAGCGAAGATCAGCAGGACCAGTGCGGTGATGATGTAGGCGCCTGGCAGGCCGCTGCCATTGCCCAGCAGCATGGCCACCGGAGCGCCGCCGGCCATCGCGGTCAGCGGGGCGGCCGCGGATATGACGAAGAACGCCACGCCGAGCGTGCCCAATGTCCCGCGCCGCAGTTGATGTTCCTGACGGACCGGCCTGCCCGCTGAGGTGTGGGGGTTTTCGACGGCCATGATGTTCTCCGTATTCTCCGGTTCTGTTGGCTGATAGGGGTTTTAGGTTCTTATGCGGCCGGACGGCGCGATGCTGGATTGGCGAAGGGCGTCAGTACAGTCATCCCCGTCACAGGATCGTTCGGTACCGACTGATCCATGTAGGATCGGACGTATGGGTGATGGAGCACCGCGTCGGGCCACCAGCGCGCCGCCGTTTGGCGGCGTCGTGGACCCTGATGGCGAGAAGACGATGGCGGAGTTGCTGGCCGAGCGGCATGTCGCTGGAATGTCGTTGGATCTGGAGGCGATGGCAACGGTGTCGAACATTCATCGCGTGGCCACCCGGATTCGCAATCACTTCGAGCAGGGTGTGTTGCGCGAGCGGGAGCTGACGTGGACCTCGTTTGTGACGCTGTGGGTGCTGTGGGTGTGGGGCGAGACGCAGACCCGGTACCTCGCCGAGGAGGTCGGCATCACGCGCAGCACGCTGTCCGGTGTGCTCAACACGTTGGAACGCCGGGGTCTTATTGCGCGGCGTGCCCACGAGACGGAGGGCCGGCTGGTGCTGGTGAGCAACACGGCCAAGGGCAAGGCGCTGATGGACGAATTGTTTCCTCGGTTCAACGCCGAGGAGTCGTTTGTCGTGTCCACGCTCAGCGAGGACGCGATGCGGCGGCTTGCCGGCGCGTTGCGCTCGATCGCGGGCCATCTCGACACCGAGGGTGAGCGGCGCAGGGCGGCGATCGCCGCTGGCGAGCATGGCTGATGTCCTCATCGCGCGCTCGCTACGTTCGATGCCGCGTTGACCAGTCCGGCGAAGATGGCGTGCTGCGTGGGATCGGTCTCGGCGGTGTCCTCGGGGTGCCACTGCACGCCGAGGAACCATTGCCGGTCTGCGGTGTCGGTTTCAACGGCTTCCATCACTCCGTCGTCCGACCAGGCGGTCGGGTACAGACCCTCCCCGAGCCGATCGATGGCCTGGTGGTGAAAGCAGCTGATGGTCATGCTGTTTCGGCCGGTGACCGCCGCGAGGTGGGTGTCGGCCGCGAACGTCAGGTGTGAGGTCACGTGCTTGTGCGGCTGGTCGAGGTGGGAGATCAGCGTGCCGCCGCGGGCGACATTGACGATTTGCAGGCCGCGGCAGATGGCCAACAGCGGGAGCCTGTGTCGCTGCGCCCAGGCGGCGACGGCGACGTCGAATGCATCCTGTGCGGCGTCGACGTCGTAGAGGTCGTCGTGGTGGGCGCCTCCGTAGAGCGCCGGGCTGACGTCACCGCCGCCGGGCAGCAGGACGCCGTCGATGAAACGGAGTCGTTCGTCGATGTCCGCGGAGGATGTGTCGGCGGTCGGGTGGATGGTCAACGGTTCGCCGCCGGCCGCGTACACCGCTTCGATGAGCTTGCGGGCATTGACCTCTGCCCGAAACCGCAGCGCTGACGCGGATTCGGAGAACCTGGCCGGAATCGCGATGAGCGGGCGCCTCACAGCGCGATCCAGGTGGTCTTGAGTTCGGTGTACTTGTCCAGGGCGTGCTCGGACCTGTCGCGACCGTTGCCGCTTTGTTTGTAGCCGCCGAACGGTACCGTCATGTCGCCTTCTTCGTAGCAGTTCACCCGCAGACTATTCGGTACCGAATGAGCTGTAAAGAGGGAGAAAAATATTCGCCGAATTTCGTTGATTCTCTTGCGTTCGCTCAGGTAGGAGCCTATGGTTCGGTACCAAATGATCTGAGAGGCTAATCGTGCAGCACATAAACTCCGAAGCGCTGGAGGAGGCCGCGGCCTCGCTGGTGGATCAGCACATGGACGTGGTGCGGATCTCGTACTCCGACATCATCGGCAGCGAGCGCGGCCGCGACCTCCTGGTCAATCGGTTCGCCAGAACTGTCGGTGGGGGACTGGCGTTCTGCCGATCGGTGTATGGCACTACTCCAGGCGGCCATGTGGTCGAGCTCGGCGGAGCGCAGATCCGTGAGGGCGACAAGGTGGTCATGTGGTTCGCCTCCGGAAACCGCGACGAGTCGGTGTTCGACGATCCCTACACCCTTGACCTGACGCGCGTCCCCAACGAGCACGTCACCTTCGGCAAGGGCGGGCCCCACTTCTGCCTGGGAAGCGCCCTGGCACGGATGGAGATCACGCTGATGTTCGAGGCGCTGCTGCCCCGCATCAAGTCCATCGAACTCGCCGCTGACGTCACCCGGGTGCGCAGCAACTTTGTCAACGGCATCAAGAAGTTCCCCGTGCGGGTTACGCCGGCCTAGGTTGTCTGCGACCGCCACGAGGATGTACGCGTCTGGGGGTTGACCGCCGGAGCTTCACCCAGCTAAAATCATTTGGTACCGAACGATTGATCCAGAGTTTGGTTCGGAGACCGAAAACGTCTCTACAGCATCGGGTCTCGCGTCGTCGAGACCCACCGCTGGTGATTATTGAGGAGAGCGCCGTGACGGCTGCGACCGTCGAGGCCGGCACCGTGGTTCGTGAACACGAGGCCGCGCTGGTGGTCGAGGAGTCGGTCCCGATCGCCGACGGTGTTGTCGCGCTGACTCTGGTCGATCCTGACGGCGCCGACCTGCCGGGGTGGACACCGGGCGCGCACATCGATCTGATCCTTAACGACCAACTGACGCGTCAGTACTCCCTATGCGGGCCTAATTCGGACACCAAGTCGTACCGGTTCGCGGTCCTCAAGGACGCGCAGGGCCGCGGAGGCTCCGTCGCCGTGCACGAGCTCACCGCCGGCGCGACGGTGCACGTCCGCGGCCCCCGCAACCACTTCCCGATGACAGGTGCGGCCCGGTACCAGTTCATCGCCGGGGGTATCGGCATCACCCCGATCTTGCCGATGATCGCCGAAGCGGACGCCGCGGGTACGGACTGGAACCTGCTGTACGGCGGACGCAGTCGCAGTTCGATGGCATTTCTCGATGAACTCAGCACGCATGGGAGCCGGGTGACGATCGTGCCCGAGGACGAGGCCGGGCGGCTGGACCTGGCCGCCGTGCTCCGTGCGCCCCGCCCGGACACGGCCGTCTACTGCTGCGGACCGTCCGGCCTGCTCGACGCGGTGGAGCAGGTGTGCCAAACCTGGCCCGCCGGCTCGTTGCACTATGAACGGTTCGCCGCCAAGGAGCAGGCTCCGGCCGCACGCGGTTCAACGTTCGAGGTGGTGCTGGCCCGTTCCGGGATGACGCTGTCAGTGACCCCGGACAGGTCGATCTTCGACGTGTGCCGCGATGCCGGCGTCAGCGTGCTCGGTTCCTGCTTCGAGGGCGTCTGCGGCACGTGCGAAACGGGCGTCCTCGACGGCGAGGTCGACCATCGCGACTCCATCCTCAACGAGGTAGAACGCGAGGCGAACGACCTCATGATGATCTGCGTATCACGTTGCAAATCAAAGCGATTGACGCTTGATCTGTAAGCCCGAGATGGCGCTCGTCGATGTCTTCCGAAAGGTAAACCCGTGACCACACCCAGCCTGGATCGCCAGCCGGCCGGATCCCGCAGCTACCCGTGGAACTGCTGGTATCTGGCCGGGCGCACCGATCAGATCACCGACGTCCTGCGCCCGCTGCGCATCGCCGGTCACTCCGTGGTGGTCGTCCGCGCCTCCGACGGCTCCGTCGCAGCCCTTGCCGACCGGGGCGCCCATCGTCCCCACCCCCTAAGTCTGGGCCGACTCGAAGACGACCGCATTGTGTCCGGGCTCGACGGGTGGGTCTACACCCTTGACGGTCAGTGCGTGCACGTGCCGTCGCAGACGCTGATCCCGGTGGACGCGCAAGTGCGGACGTACCCCACCGTCGACGACGGTGTCTTCGTCTGGATATGGCCGGGGGCACCGAGAATGGCGGAGCGCCAGGGTCCGCCGGCCCTGGGCTGGCTGCGCGATCCAGGCTGGACCACCGACGGCGGCGAGCTCGTCGTCGCGGCAAACCACATGTTCCTCTTGGAGATGTTCGCCGACGTCACCCAGGTTCCGTTCGTCGATCCGCCGGTGCTGTCCAGCGGGCCGACGCGTCCGTTGGAGGTGGAGGTCTCCGAAACATCGGTGTCGTTCATCCGCCGCTATCCCGCCGCGGAACTGCCTGACTGGCACCGTGTGGCTATCGGTCTCCCGCCTGGCTCTGCTTACCCGCACAACGAATTCGGCACCCTGGCCTCGCCGTCGGTGTGGACCGACGACTGGGAAGTCCAAGACGAAAACACAAGATACAGCTTGCGTTTCGTGCAGTCCGTCACCCCCATCGACGAACGGTCAAGCCGGCTGACGTGGCGGGTGAGCCGCAACTTCAACCTGACCGACCGCGCCGCCACCGATTCGTTGATCGCGGCGTTCGCCGGCTACTACCCGCGGGTCGCCGCGGCGTGTGAGGCGATGCAACGCTGCGTCGAGACCGACGGGCCGGGCATCGACGTTGATGTCAGCGCCGACATCGCCGCGCTGCATGTGCGGCGCATCCTTCGCGCGCTGGTCAACGAGGAGTCCGGCCGGCCGGCCCCGGAACGGCTACGCGAACGCCACGCCCTCACCCACTGATCACCACACTCAAGCCAGGAGGTCCACCGACATGCCGCCGCTGAAAGGCTTCTTTCACCCCAAGACCGCCACCGGGCGGGCGTCGTTGCTGCCCAGCCCGCCGTGGCTCTACTCCGGTGATCTGCTCACCATCGAATACCGCACCGACCCGGCGCGGGTGGCGGATCTGCTGCCCGAACCGCTCGAACTCGTCGACGATGATCCTGGGGCGGTGGCGTTCATCTGGGCCGACTGGCAGTCCACCGCCACCGACGGTGCCCAACTGCTCGACCCGGTGCTCGGCCAGTACAAGGAAGCCTTCGTCGTAGTGCGGTGCAAGCTGGGGGATCGGATCTTCAGCCGCTGCGTGTTCATCTGGGTCGACACCGATTTCGCGATCGCGCGCGGCATCCACCAGGGCTACCCGAAGAAGTTCGGGTCGATCTACCAGACCCGCCCCCACCCGTACGGGCCGGCGCCCCGCGTGGCCGCGGGAGGCCGGTTCGGCGCCTCCCTGGCGGCGGCGGATCGCCGCCTGGCCGAGGCCCGCGTCACGCTGACCGAACCCGCCGAAAGGAACGGATTCGTCAACGCACATCCCATGGCGCACAGCCGCTACGTCAACGCCATCGACCGCCCCGGCGAGTCCAGCCTCGACGAAATCATCGCCACCGGCTCGGCGTCCGCCGAGGGCGGCACCCCGTGGAAGGCCACCATCGACATGTTCAACGTCTACGAGTCCCCGACCGAGGAGCTGCATCTGATCGCGCCTCAGGAGTTCATCGGCGCGTACTATCAGCAGGTCGGCGTCGAGTGGAACGGCGGCACTGTCATCCACTCCAACACCGTTGCCGCACCGACGATTGCGGCCAGGTGATCGCGATGAGCACCGACACCACCACACAGCCGGCCACCATCGAGGTCGAAGGCGTCACCGTCGACACCAGACACTGGATCGACGGCGTGCGTGTCGCCTCACCGGACACCTTCGCCGACATTTCACCGATCGACGAAACAGTCCTCGGTGAGATCGCACGCGGCGGCGCCGCCGAAATCGGCCAGGCCGTTGCCGCTGCCCGCAAGGCCTTCCCCGGCTGGAAAGCCCTGCCGGCCGCCGAGCGCGCGGGCATCTTGGAACGGATCGCCGACGGCATCGACGCCCGTGCCGAGGAGTTGGCCCGGGTCGAGACGCGCGACAACGGGTCGCTGCTGCGCTCGCACCGGCGCAGCGTGATGCCGCGGGTGGGCAACAACTTTCGCTTCTTCGCCCAGCACCTGCGAACGCTGGCCCATGACGACATGGAGGTGCGCGGCCACCGCGAACGCATCACCTTCGACCCGTCCGGTGTCACCGCCGTCATCACCCCGTGGAACGCGCCGCTCATGCTGGCGACGTGGCGCATCGGCCCGGCACTGGCGTCCGGCAATACCGTCGTCTACAAGCCGCCGGAGTGGGCGCCTCTGACCGCGTCGCTGCTGGCCGACATCACCGCGGCCGCCGGGTTGCCTCCGGGAGTGTTCAACGTGGTGCAGGGATTGGGCGCCGAAGCCGGCGCGCCGCTGTCCGCTCATCCGGGTATCCGGCGGCTGTCGTTCACCGGGTCGGTGCCCACGGCCGGCAAGATCGCCGCGGCCGCCGCGCCCAACATCGTGCCGCTGTCGTTCGAGCTCGGTGGCAAGTCGCCTCTAGTGGTGTTCGACGACGCGGACTTCGACCTCGCCGTCAGCATCGCGGTCGACCAGTTCGACAACGCCGGCCAGGTGTGCCTGGGGGCGTTTCGAATCCTGGTGCAGGACACCCTGCGTGACGAGTTCGTCGCCGCCGTGCTGGACAAGGCGAAAACGATCAAGCAGGGTGATCCCCGAGACGAAGACAGCGATGTCTCCGCGATGGTGTCACGCGCGCACTTCGAGCGGGTCAGCGGGTTCGTGGAACGTGCCATTGCAGACGGCGCCCGAGTCCTGCTGGGCGGCGAACCCAACACCGAGCTCGGCGGCCTGTACTTCGCGCCGACCATCCTCACTGATGTCGCCCAGGACAGCGAGATCGTGCAGGAGGAAGTTTTCGGGCCGGTGTTGACCGTGCAGACCTTCACCTCCGAAGAGCAGGCTATCGAGATGGCCAACGACACCCGCTTCGGACTGGCCGCCACCTTGGTGACCGGTGATCCGGAACGCGCGGAACGGGTCTCGGCAGCGTTGAACGCCGGCACCGTTTGGGTCAACTGCTTCTTCGTCCGCGATCTGGGCGCCCCGTTCGGCGGCAACGGCCAATCCGGCATCGGCCGCGAAGGCGGGACCTGGTCGTTTGACTTCTACTCCGACATCAAGAACTCCGTGTTCTCGCCCAACGGTTGGCGCGACGAGCAGGTCAAGAAAGGACGCCACCATGGGTGAAGTCGTCGGCGCCGGTCTGCTGGCCCACGTACCGACCATCGTGCTCCCGGAAGAGGATCGGCGAGCAATCAACCACGGCCAGGACACCACGCTGGTGGCCGGCCTGCAGCAACTGCGTAATGAAGTGTTCGACACGCTCGATTACGACACAGTGGTTGTGTTGGACTCACATTGGGCCACCACCGTCGAATTCGTGGTGACCGCACAGAAGCGGCGCGCGGGCCTGTTCACCTCTGAAGAGCTGCCCCGCGGAATGTCGCAGCGGCCCTACGACTTCCAGGGCGATCCGGAGCTGGCGCGGCTGATCGCCAGCAAGGCCGACGACCACGGCACATGGATCACCGCCATTGACGATGATCACCTGCCGATTTTCTACGCGACCACCAACCTGTGGGAATTCCTCGGTCAAGGCCTGTCGGGCAAGAAGTGGATCACCATCGGTGTCTGCCAGACCGCCGACACAGAAGACAATCTGCGCCTCGGCCGGGCGCTCGGCGACGCCATTGCCGAGTCCGACCGCAACGTGGTGCTCATCGCGTCTGGTGCGCTGAGCCACACCTTCTGGCCGCTGCGTCAGTTGCGTGACCACGAAGCCGCCGACCCGAAGCACATCTTCACACCGGAGGCCTACCACGCTGATTTGCAGAGGCTGGAGTGGTTCGCCAACGGCGACCACGCCCGCGTGCTAGAGACGATGCCGGAGTTCTACCGCTTCAAGCCCGAGGCCCGCTTCGGGCATTACCTGATGATGATCGGCGCGATTGGCGAAGGCGACTGCACCGCCACCTCACGCCAGTACGGGCAGTACGAGAACTCCGTCGGAACCGGGCAGGTCCACCTGTGGTTTGACCGGCCCGCGGGCGGCTTCCCGCGCCCACGACGGACCCATCTGCAACCGCTGACCGCCGAACAGCCCTCCCTCCACGATGCAGGAGTCGCAGGATCATGACCGAGTATCGACGAATCCTCCTCGACGGCAACGCTGTTGAGGTCACACGTGACGGCGACAACTTAATCGCCGGCGACGGGCGGGTCATCGCGATCGCCGATGCGACCCATCTGCCTCCGGTGATACCCGGCAAGATCATCGCGGTACACCTCAACTACCACAGCCGCGTGCAGGAGTTCCAGACCACACTGCCGAAGGCGCCCACCTACTTCCAGAAACCGACGTCAGCTCTGAACGCACACGACGGCGCGGTGGTGCGGCCAGAGCGCTGCAGCTGGCTCAACTACGAAGGTGAGATCGCGATCGTCATCGGTAAGACGTGCCGCAACATTTCGGCGGCTCAAGCCGGCGAGTACATTCGCGGCTACACGGTGGCCAACGACTACGGCTTGCACGACTTCCGCGACACGGATGCCGGATCCATGTTGCGGGTCAAGGGATCTGACACGCTGTGCCCGTTGGGACCGGGCCTGGTCGACGACTGGGATTTCCACGGCAAGCGGATTCAGCTGCGGGTTAATGGCGAGACTAAACAGGACGGCAACACCGATGAGATGGAGTGGGACATGCACTATCTCGTCGCCGACATCGCACGAACCATCACTCTCTGTCCCAACGACGTCCTGCTGTCGGGCACACCGGCTCACTCCCGCACCGTCTTCCCGGGCGATGTTGTCGAAGTCGAGGTCGAGGGGCTGGGTACGCTGCGTAACCACATCGTCGGCGGACCCACACCGATCCGCGATGACGTTGGCGCGCAGCCGACCGAGTCCGAAGAGGTGCGCTCCACGGCACTCGGCGGCGACTGGGAGCATCGCGGCATGCGCGCACCAGCTGCACCAAGGCCCTGAATCCGCGAGAAGTTATCACGGGAGCTGTGACCCGGCGTGGCGGGTGAATCGAGCAGACGGAGAATCGCACCGCGAAAAGTGCGATTCTGCTCACTCGAAAATTGGCCAAATGCCCTGGTCGGCGGTCCCGCCGACTAGAGGCAATCGCGAATGTGCGGTTTCGTACGCCCCGCCGTGTCGCGTACGAAACCGCACACTCGGCTCAAATTTCATCCTCCACAGCGGAGCGCAGCTACCCTGGCAGCTGCTCGGCTAGGTTTCGGTCAGCATCTCCCGCAGCTGCGGACGTCGACCTTGCCGGTCGTGCCGCGCGGAATGGCGTCGTCGGAGTCCAGCAGCAGCCAGACCGTTGGCACCTTGAAGGAGCTCAACAGCTTTCGCGCGGACTCCCGTAGCCCCTCGGCGGCGAGGGCGCTGTCGCAGACCACCACGGCGCCCACCCGCTCACCCTGCGGCCCGGGCACATTGGTGACGAACGCATTGTCGACACCCGCGATGGTGCGCAGCGCCTGCTCGACCTCGCTCGGGTAGACGGTGGCGCCGCTGACCTTGAACATGTCGTCGGATCGGCCGTGATAGAACATGAAGCCGTCGTCGTCGAGGTGGCCGAGGTCACCGGTGGGGTAGTAGCCGTCGGAAGTGAACAGCTCTTCCCGGCTGCGCCGGCACATGCCACGCATGATGTGCGGTCCCGCGGATCTGGATCATCCCCACGGTGCCCGCAGGGACGGGTTCGCCGGTGTCGGGATCGACGATCCGGACCTCCATGCCGTCGAACGGTTTTCCGCAGCTGCCCCACGCCGAGCGCGGCATGTCGGTGTCGGCCGGATAGCCGCAATAGGGGCCGAACGCCTCGGTCATTCCGAACAACTTCGCCCGCGCACCGGGTTCGGCGCGTTGCTCGGGCGGCAGCAGCGCTTCCAGGCTTCCCGGACGCAACGCCGACAAATCGGCTCCGACAGAGGCGGATTGGCGTGCCAGGGCTTCTGCCTGGTCGGGCCAGCCCCGGAACAGCGTGACCCGCTCCCGTTCCAGCAGGCGCAGTGTCGTCTCGGGCCGCGGGATTTCCTCGGTGACCAGGGTCGCGCCGGCCAGCAGTGCGGACAGCACACCGCTGCCGAAGCCGCCCACCCAGAAGAACGGCATCGGAAGGTACAGGCGGGTGTCGGCGTCGATGCAGCGGGCGGCGAGTCCGGACCGCACCGCACCCAGCGCGTTGCCGTGGGAGTGGATGACACCCTTCGGTGGCCCGCTGCTTCCCGACGTGAATATGATCGCGAGCGTGTCGCTTGCCGTGACGATTTCGGCCACTGGGTCGACCATCGCGCCGCCGTGGACCCGTGCGAGTCGATCAGGTGTCCACACCTCGCGCAGCGCCGGCAGGTTCTTCAGTTCCGGCCGAAGGTCGTCGAGATAGCGGTGGCCACGGAACTCCTCCACCGTCACCAGGAACTGCACGGAGGCGACGCGGAGTTGCGCGACGAGCTCCGAGGCCTGCAGCAGGGTGCTCAACGGCACCAGCACGGCGCCGATGCGCGTCAGCGCCACCGCGATCTGCACCCACTGCACGCAATTCGGCATGATCAGGCCGACTCGGGTGCCCTTGCCGACACCCGCCTCGATGAACGCCGCTGCCAATTCGCGGGTGGTCGTGTCGAGCTCGGCGTAGGTGATCCGATGGTCGGGGTCGATCACCATCGGTTTGGTCCCGTCGTGCGCCGCGCGGAGCCTCACCAGCTGGTCGATGGTGTCAGGCATCGAACACCTTCGTCAGAAGCTGAATGTCGACCTTGCCGCTGGACAGCAGTGGAATGTCCGAAGCGGCAGTGCGGCAAAGCGTCTGGGGATCTTGTACGACGACAGCTCGGCCTTGAGGCCGCTCGCGCAGCTGCCGCTTCGTCGAACTCGGCGCCGTCCTCCAGGGCGATGACCGCCGCGACCAGCTGCCCGCGCTCCGCATCGGGTAAGCCGACAACGTGCGCCACCGTGCCCGCCGGTGACCTTGGCGATCGCCTTCTCCACCTCGGCGGGCGCGACGTTGGCGCCCGAAGTCTTGATCATCGCGCCGCGGCGGCCGATGAAGTACACGAACCCGTCGCGTCGGTGCGGACGAGATCTCCGGTGTGAAACCAGCCGTCGGCGTCGAACGCACTCCTCGCGGCTGCGCTTGTAGTACCGCTGCATCAGATACGGCCCGCGGATGCACAGTTCGCCACTCCCGACTTCGACGCCGATGTCGGGGTCGACGATCTTGGTTTCGAACCCGGGCGCCGGCTTGCCGAACGACCCGCGCCGGTGTTCCGGTTGGTCGGATTCGTCGCTCACTGATCGCACGACGCTGCCGGCCTCGGTCATGCCGAGCATGTTGTGCCGCAACTCCGGATCGGCCGGCCGCACGTCGGGCGCCATGATGGAGTACAGGTTGCCGCGGCGCATCGAGGACAGATCCCGCTCGGGGAAGCTGGGGTGACGCGCCAGTTGGGCGATGCCCGCGGCGAAACCATTGGTCACAGTGGGTTTTTCGGCCTCGAGCAGATCGAGCGTCTCGCCGGCGTCGACGGCGTTGGAGCACACCAGCGTCGAGCCGGCGAGCAGGGTGGCCAGTATCGAGAACGCGATCCCGCCGATCCAGAAGAACGGCGAATTGCAGAACAGCTTGTCCTGCGCGGTCAGTCCGCGGATCTCGTTGAGGATCTTCTGGTGTTCGAGCAGCGACGCATGGGTGTGCACCACGCCCTTCGGGGTGCTCGTCGAACCCGACGTGTAGATGATCGCCAGCGGATCCGAGGCGTCGACGTCGTCTTCCATCGCCTCGAGCAGCGCCGCGTCGACGGTGCCGGCGGGTTCGGAGTCGATCAGGACATGGCGCAGCAGGGGGATGGCGCTGCGTCGATGTCGGCCAGCCGCTTGCGGTAGTCGTGGCCGCGGTAGCACGCGGTGGCGAGCAGGATCTCGACGTCGGCGTGGGCGAGTTGCGCGGCCATCTCCGGAGCAGTGGCGAACGTCGAAAAGGGGATGACCATGGCGCCGATGCGCGCCGCGGCCAGCATCGCGACGACGAACGCCGGACCCGTTCGGGTACAGCACGCCGACGTGGGTGCCCTTGCCCGCGCCGAGCGCGATCAGCCCGCGGGCCAGGTGCGGCCGAACGGCGATCGGCCTCGGCGTAGCTGAGACGTTCGGCGTCGCACACCAGCAGCGGGTGCTCGCCCCGGGATTGCGCCTGTCGCCGCAGCATCTCGGCGACGGTGCGTGTCAGGCATGCTCGACGGCACCGCTGAAGAATCGGCGGACGGCGCTCAGGTCCGGCCTTGCCGGAGGGAGTTCTCGGGATCTGCTCGACGATCGCGATGTCGGTGGGAATCTCGTAGCGCGCCAACCGCGTTCGCAGGTGGTCCACGAGCGTCGCGACCTCGACGGCCTCGCGCAGTTCCACCATGGCGACCGGTGTCTCGCCGAGGCGGTCATCGGGGCGGCCGACGACCGCCGCGCCGTGCACCGCCGGGTGGCTCTCCAGCGCGGTGCGCACATCGTCGGGCATCACCTTGAACCCGCCGCGGATGATCGCCTGATCGGCGCGCCCCAGGATCCACAGGAATCCGTCCGCGTCGATGCGCGCCATGTCGGTGGTGCGCATCCAGTCCGCGGACGGTCCCAGCTGGCCGGGTTTGACCTCCAGAAGCCCGGCCTGGTCCGGGCCCAGCGGGGTGCCGTCGTCGTCGACGACCCGCAGTTGCGCCCCGAGGCTGGCCCGGCCCACGCTGCCGCGCTTGACGTGCCAGTACTTCTGATAGTCGGCCAGCGTCCAGCCGGCGACACCGCCACCGAATTCCGTTGCGGCGTACGACGTCAGGACAGGTATGCCGAACTTCTCGGTGAACGCGTCGGCGTCCTCGGCGGACAGTGGCGCGGTGCCCGATGTGACGGCGCGGATGCTCTCCAGATCGTCTCGAGTCAGATCGGAGTGCAGCACGGTGCGTAGCGCGGCAGGCACCAACGACACCGCCTTTGGCCGATGCCTGCGCACCGCGTCGGCCCACCGGCTCAGCTCGAAGCGGTCCAGCAGCGCGAACGACCGCGCTTCGCAGACACATTGCAGGACCCGGAACACACCGCCGATGTGCACCAGCGGTGCGTTGACGATCGCAACCCCGCGCCGCAGTTCCGTCGGCGACGGTGAGATGTCGAATTCGGGCCCTATCACGCTGCGCGCCAGCATGTCGTAGGTGAGGTCAATTCGCTTGGGCGGGCCGGTCGTTCCGCTGGTCAGCATCCGCACCGCGACGCCCGCTCGCCCATTGTCGTGGACCGGCTCGGCGGCGGCGCTTACCTGCGGTGGGTCGGTGAGGCCCGAGATCGACACGGTCGTCGTGTGGGCTGACGGCGTCACCAGCGTCGTCAGATCGTCCCGCTCGCCGATGACCATCGGCAGCTGCTAGCGCCGCGATGTCGGCCCGGATGCGGTCGTCGCCCCGGGACGGGTTGATGACGACGACGGTTCCCCCGCCCTGCAACACGCCGAGGAAGGTCGCCACGTGGGCCGGCCGGTTGCGCAACAGGATTCCGACCTGACGCTGCCGAACGTCGAGCGACGCGATGCGGCGCGCGAGGCCGGCGACCTGATCCCACGAAAACCATTGGCCCGTCATACTCGATCGCTGGCGCATCCGGTTGCAGGCCCAGAACGTCGGCGATGCGGCGGCTGAGCGCGTGGTCGGGCATCAGCGGATCCTCGGTTTGGCAGCGTCGCCGTTGGCCCGGGCGGCGAGTTCGGCCTGGCCGAGCGGATTTCCGAGCCTGGTGTAGATCAAGTTCTGCTCGAGCGCCGCGCGGTACGGCTTGTCCAGCGACTCCCAGATCGCCTTCACGGTGCCCTGGGTCGCCGACGGTGGTTTGGCCGCGATCGTCGACGCGATTTCGTGGGCGCGCGCCCAGAGCCGATCGGGGGAGACCACCTCCGATACCAACCCAATCCGCAGCGCGGTGTCCGCGCTGACGCGTTCGTCGTTGCCCATCAACGCGATTCGCAATGTCTCACCCAGACCGATGCGGCGCATCAGCCCGATCGGCTCCAGCGCACAGACCAGGCCCGCGCTGACATGGGAGTCGAAGAACGTTGCGTCGTCCGAGCAGATGACCACATCGGATTCGTTGACGAAGTAGAACGCCCCAGCCGTGCACATGCCCTGCACCGCGCACACCACGGGCTTCCACATCTTCTGCCACTTCGGGCTGAGCGCCTCGCCGGGATCTTCGTGATTCCACACGTTGTCCGGCTGGCCGTACGGCGTCTTGATGTCCAGACCGGCGCTGAACGCCCGGCTGCCGGCCGCGCGCAGCACCACCGCGTTCACCGAGTCGTCGAGCTTGACGATGCGCCACGCTTCGGCCATCTCCTCACACATCGTCCGGTTGAACGCGTTGAGCGACTCCGGCCGGTTCAGCGTGATGGTCGCGACGTGGTCGGAGGCGTCGACGTCGAGCAGGATCGTCTCGAACGTCATCGGCACTGCCAGTTCGGGGCACGCTTCTCCATGAACGCCTTCGGTCCCTCGAGCGCATCCTCGGTGCGGACCACGCGTTCGCGGAACGTCTCGGCGAGGATCTCGGCCTCGTGCAGCGGCAGGTCCAGCGTCTTGTGGATGGCCAGTCGCGTGCCCCGAACCGCCAGCGGCGCATTGGAGTTCACGATGTCGGCGATCTCGTGGGCGCGTTCGAGGAGCCGGTCGTGCTCGACGACCTCGCTGATCATCCCCAGTTCGTAGGCCCGCTCGGCGCTCATCCGTTCGTGCTTGCCCATCAGCGACATGCGCAACGCGATGTTGCGGGGCAGCACCCGGGCCAGCCGAACCATCTCACGGCCGGCCACCAGCCCGATGCTGACGTGCGGGTCGAAGAAGGTGGCCTTGTCCGAGGCGATGGCGATGTCGCCGGTGGTGATCCAGTCCAGCCCGGCGCCGCAGCACAACCCGTTGATGGCAGCCAGGACCGGCTTGGCCATCCGGCGAAACGGCGGCGTGCCCTCCTGCGGCGCCTCCCACTGGTCGTAGGTCGACAGGTACGGCCGTTCGTAGAGCACCCTGCCGTCCTCGGGGATCTCCGAAACGTCGGCGCCGGTACAGAACGCGCGGCCCGTGCCGGTCACGATCAGGATCCAGATGTTGTCGTCGTTCTCTGCCTCGTCGTAGGCGGTGCGCAGTTCGGTGATCATGTGAGGGCTCAGCGCATTGAGCGCATTGGGCCGGTTCAGCGTGATCGTGGCCTTGTGCCCGTCGACCTCGTACTTGATGTCGTCGAACGATCTAGTCGCCATGAGTGCGCCCCTTATCCTTCTGGGTCATCGGCCACCGAATTCCGGTGTGCGCTTCTCGCGGAACGCCGCGAGGCCTTCCTTGAAATCCTTTGTCCGGCAGGAGAGTTCCAGGTTGAACAGCTCCTGCGTCATCGACTGGGGCAGCGTCGCGTGCTGGCCGTAGTGGATGGCCTGCTTGGCAAGGCCGATCGCGACGGTGGGGCCGGAGGCCAGTCGTGTCAGCAGTTCAGCGACGGTGTCGTCGAGTTCGGACTCTTCCACGCAGCGATGGATCAAACCCCAGTCCGCGGCATCCGTTCCGCTGACCTTCTCGCCGAGCAGCAGCATGCTCTTCGCCCGTGCCAGGCCGACCAACCGGGGCAGCAGCCAGGTCGAGCCCGAATCCGGGCTGAAGCCGCGGGCAAGGAACGGTTCCCAGAAGACGGCGTCCGTGGTGGCCAGCGTGAAATCGGCGGCCAGCGCCAGATTGCAGCCCAGTCCGGCGGCCCAGCCGCGCACGCTGCAGACGACGGGCAGATGGATCGTGTGGACCAGTTCGACCACGCGATGGGCGCCGTGGGGAATGCGGCGAACGAGGTCGCCCGTGCGGGGCCGTTCCCCACTGTTCGTGGCCACCCAGTCCGCGCCCGCGCAGAAATCGGTTCCGGCGCCCCGGATGTGGATGGCGCGAAGTGAATCGTCGGTCGCGGCGTCGGTCAGCGCATCGACGAACGCGTCGATCATCGGCTGGCTGAGCGAATTGCGCCGCGATGGGCGATCGAGCGTGACGCGCAGGACGTCGCCGTCCCGGGACGTCGTCACCGCGCCGTCGTCAGTCACCGTTGAATCCGCCAATCCCTAGCTATACGGTTAGCCATACAGTATTGCTATCTTGTAGAAGTTAGCAAGGAAAGGGCCCATGGCGGAAGACACCCCTCAGTACGGCGAGCGGCCGCTCCCGCAGACCGTCGCCGCTGCCGGGGCCATCCGGCGGCTGTCCGGACTGCTCCTCTCGTTGGAGCACCACCACCCCACGGTGGATGCCATGCTGGCGCAGTTCGCCGAGTGGGAGAAGGAGCTCGGCACCGCGGCTTCACCCGACCCCGCGCCGCGGATCGGTGCGGACGGCGACGCGTCGATGCGCGTGTATCTGGACCACGCCTTTGACGTCGGCGAATACAACCCGTGCTTCCCCGAGTACACGTTCGACCATCTCGATGTCGAGACGGCCACAGGCCGCGTCACGTTCCCGGTCGTGTTCGAGGGGCCTCCTGGCTTGGTGAACGGGGGCTTTCTGGCCGTCTTCTTCGACTGTGTCACTCAGCATCAGAGCTGCGCGGCCAAGCTGACGGGCAAGACGCGTTCGCTCACGGTGACCTTCCGCCGACCGACACCGATCCTCACCGAGCTTCGCTTCGACGTCGTCCGCTCGGAAACCGAAGGACGGGTCACGTCGACGGCGCGGCTGCTTCTCGACGACGAGGTGCTCTGCATCGGCGAGTTCAACACGGTGGCTTCATCGCCGGACAAACTCGTCGGCTTTCAGTTCGGCAAGCGGCGAGTCAAGAGCCAATGACCAGCGTGCAGCGCATTCGTCAACCGCGGGTGGCCGAGATCCTGGCGGCGCGGCTACGCGACGACATCCTGTCGGGCCGGCTCAAGGAAGGCGACGTGCTGCCGTCCCAGGACAGCCTGCTCTCCGAATTCGGCGTGAGCCCGCCGGCCCTGCGCGAAGCCATTCACATTCTGGAGACGGACGGACTGATCTCGGTTCGACGCGGAAACGTCGGGGGCGCGGTCGTCCACCTGCCCTCCGCGGAGCGCACCGCGCACATGATCAGCATGGTGTTGCAGACGCGGGCCGCCACACCCGCCGACGTCAGCGGCGCGCTGATGCATCTGGAACCGATCTGCGCGGGCATGTGCGCCGCTCGCGAAGACCGCATGACCGAAGTGGTGCCGTACCTCGAAGCCGAGATCAAAACGCAGACGGAACAATTCGACAACCTGTCGCGGTACGTACCGAACGCCCGGCGGTTTCACGAAGCCATCGTCTCCCGGTGCGGCAACGAGCCGATGATCCTGCTCATCGGGTCGCTGGAGCTGATCTGGTCGGCCCACGAGTCGTCCGTGTGGAGCGACGAGGGGGACCCGATGGAGCACAAGACCATGCGGGCCGCCCTGCGTGATCACCAACGGCTCCTGGACGCCATCCGCGACGGCAACGCGGCGCGCGCGATGCGGCTGGCGCAGGACCACCTGGCCGCAGCGAGACGCAACACCCTCGCGGTCGGTACGGACAAAACCATTGAGGCAAAGCTGATTTCAAATGCCGAGCACTGAGCACCGAAGGGCCCCACGATGACGACCACCGCCGACGACCGCGTACTTTTCGACGTCGATCGCGAGAAGCGAATCGCGACTATCACGTTGAACAATCCGGGGCAGCGGAACTCCTACGACGCGTCGATGCGCGAGGCTCTTGCGCGCCATCTGGACCAGGTGGCCGAAGACGACGACCTGACGGTGGTGCTCCTGCGCGGCGCGGAGGGAGTGTTCAGCACCGGGGCGGACATGAACAACGCGTACGGCTGGTACGGCGAGGGCGGGGATAAGCCGCCGAACAAGAGCCGACCCAGTCAGCGGCGGCGCCTCACGGTGGACCGCAAGTCGTTTGGCTTCTATCACAACCTGATGGGCTTCCCGAAGGTCACCGTAGGAGAGATCAGCGGCTATGCCCTCGGCGGCGGGTTCGAGATGGCGTTGATGACCGACATCTCGGTCATCGCCCGCAACACCAAGATCGGCATGCCTGCGACGCGTTTCCTCGGACCGGCACTGGGCAGCCTGCACATGTTCTTCCACCGCTTGGGCCCGGCGCTGGCGCGGCGGCTGCTGCTGACCGGCGACATCATCGAGGCCGGCGCGATCGAGCACCTCGGCGTCTTCACCGATACATGCGACGCCGACTCCGTGCCGGCGCGTGCACGGTACTGGGCGGAGAAGGCCGCGAAGATGCCGGCCGACGGGGTCGTCATCGCCAAGGAGGCGTTCCGTCTCGTCGAGCAGAGCCAGGCCTACCAGGGCGAGGAAGTGGCCAGTTACCTGTTCCACGCATACGGCACGAACCTGCAGTTCGCGCCGGGTGAATTCAACTTCGTCAAGACGCGGGCCCAGCACGGAACCAAGGAGGCGTTCCGGCTGCGCGACGAGCACTTCCACGTCCCGGAGCCGGAGTGACGGCCCTCACCTACTGATAGCGATACAGTATCTGCTACTTTTGTAAAGTCGTTAACACCGAAAGCCGAGGTCGAGAAACATGCCCACACCCGTCATTGTCGGTGCCACCAGGACAGCGATCGGCCGCTCCTTCAAGGGCACGCTGGTCAACACCCCGCCCGAGACGCTCATCACCACGGTGCTGCCCGAGGTGGTTCGCCGGTCCGGCATCGACCCGAGCGCGATCGACGACATCATCTTCGCCGAATCGCATTACGGGGGTGGCGATCTCGCCCGCTACGCGGCCGACGCCACCGGTATGCAGAATGTTCCCGGCCAGTCGGTCAACCGCCACTGTGCGGGAAGCCTGACGGCGATCGGCAACGCGGCCGCCCAGATCGGTTCGGGTATGGAGCGTGCGCTGATCGCGGGTGGTGTGCAGTCGCTGTCGATGACGCCGCTGACGAACTGGCGGATCCCCGGCCCCGAGCTGAAGTTCGAAGAGCGGTGGATGCCGCCGACCCACGTCGAGACCCCGGACGCCCCCACGAAGGACATGTCGATCACCGTCGGGTGGAACACTGCGCAGGCGGTCGGCATCACCCGCGAGGAGATGGACGCGTGGGCGGCGCGGTCGCATCAGCGCGCGATCGCCGCGATGGACGCGGGCAAGTTCCTCGACGAGATCATTCCGCTGAAGGTGCAGCAGTTCGACGGATCGGTGGTGGACTTCAGCGTGGACGAGCATCCGCGCCGCGACACGACGGTCGAGAAGCTGGCCGGCCTCAAGGTATTGCATCCGGAGATCGAAGGATTCTCGATCACCGCGGGCAACAGCAGCGATACCAACGACGCCGCCGCGGCGGTGGCGCTCGTCGACAGTGACTACGCCGACGCGGAGAAGCTGACGAAGATGGCCACCGTGAAGGCCTGGGCGTCCGCCGGTGTCGCGCCTCGCGATACTGGGCTGGGAGCGGTGAAGGTGATCGGCAAGGTGCTGCAGCGCGCCGGTCTGAAGCCGTCCGACGTGGCGCTGTGGGAGATCAACGAGGCGTTCGCGTCCGTGCCGATCGCGGCGTGCCGCGAGTACGGCCTCGACGAAGAGCTGGTGAACTTCTCCGGAAGTGGTTGCAGCCTCGGCCATCCCATCGCGGCGTCGGGCGCGCGGATGGTGACCACGCTCGTCTACGAGCTGCAGCGCCGTGGTGGCGGCATCGGAGTCGCCGCGATGTGCGCCGGCGGCGGCCAGGGCGGCGCCGTCGTTATCGAGGTCTAGCGAGGCGTTGGCTGGCGAGTGTTGGCTTAGTGCACGCTCTGATCGCTTGGATTCAAGCGGTGGCTGCAACGAATGTGGACGGGTCTGAGAGTAGTCGGTCGAGTTCTTCGGCGGGGGTGCGCCAGCCGAGTCGTTTTCTGGGTCGGGCGTTGAGTTCGGTGGCGACCTGGTCGAGCCAGCCGGGGCCGTAGAACGACAGGTCGGTGCCTTTGGGGAAGTACTGGCGCAGCAGTCCGTTGGTGTTCTCGTTGGTGCCGCGCTGCCAGGGGCTGTGCGGGTCGCAGAAGTAGATCGGCAGGCCGGTGGCCTCGGTGATCTTGGTGTGTAGTGCCATCTCGCTGCCTTGGTCCCAGGTCAGCGAGCGGCGCAGGATCTCGGGGATCTCGGGGACCTTGGCCGACATTGCGTCGGCCAGCGTGGGCGCGGTGCGGTCGCCGGGCAGGTGCAGCAGCACCACGAATCCGGTGGTGCGCTCCACCAGGGTGCCGATCGCTGAGCCCGAGGCGGTACTGCCGATGATCAGATCTCCTTCCCAATGACCGGGGACCGCGCGGTCATCGGCCTCGGCGGGACGTTCGCTGATGTTGATCATCCCCTTGAGCTTACCTCGGCCAGTTTCCTTGCGGCCCTGCGGTTTTCGCTGAGCACGGCCGGTACGCAGCGCGGTCTTGACCAGCTGGGCCAACTCCCCGCGCGGCTGGACGTAGAGGGCCTGATAGATCGTCTCGTGTGACACCCACATCTCCGGATCGTCGGGGAAATCCTCCCGCAGCCGGCCCGCGATCTGCTCGGGACTATGCCGCTGCTTCAAGCGTGCCACCACCTCGGCCAACAGCGCAGGCCTGTCCTCGAGGTGGCGCGGTTTGGGGCGCTGGAGGTTGGCCTCGGCGCAGTCCTGACCCACCCGTGCCCGGTATCCCGAAACGGTCTCTCCACGGTCCCTCTCGCGGCGAATCGTGTCCCGATGCCGCCCCAACACGACCGCGGCCCGCGCCGGCGTGCACTTGCTTTCGAGCAGGTCCTCCAACCGGCAGCGCTCGATGAACGACATCGGCCCCTTCGGCGGCGACGGATCGGGCTCGGTATCGGCAAGCGGCGCAGGGGTTCTCGGCACATAACCAGCCTGGTCTACCCAGCGCCGGCCGGTGTGCTCCGACACGCCCGCGGCCACCGCGGCCTCGGTCACCGTGGCCCCCGAGTGCATCGCCTCCCAAAACACATCCTGGGTGGCCTGCGAATACCGGATGCCGTAGTGCTTGGGATTGGTGTGATAACCCGCCGCCTTGGCCCAGGCCCGGCCCGTAGCGCCGTGCACCCCGGCCACCGTCGCCGCCGCTGTCGGCGACAGCCCCGAATTCACCGCCTCCAAGAACCGCTCCCGCACCGACCCCGGCAACCTGCCACCCGGCGGCAGACCCCGCCGACGAAACCCGGTCTCGTAACCCATGAAGCAACACCTTTCGAATCAGGTGTTGCAGCGACCACTTGAGTCTGAGTCGCGTCAGCGTGACATAAGCCCACACTCGGCGTCCTGCACCTGGTGACCGCGTCGGTCAGGCGAGACTGCAGAGGTCTAGCGCGCCGTGGCCTTGCTCCGAGTTCGCGGACCGGAGGCCTTCGCGGCCTTGCGTGTCGACTTGGCCGGCTTCTTGCCCTCGTCGATAAGCCGCGCGGCATGGTCGAGGATGCACTCGAGGCCGAATTCGAAATTGTTCTCGTCGGCCGCCGCGATGTGATGACCCTTCTCCGTCACTTCAGCAAGCAGCGGTGCAGTCTCGGGATCGATCGTCATCGTGTCCTCGATGTCGCCTGCGCCTTCGTCCGCCGCGCGGTTCTTTTCGAAGAGCCTCCGCAGTACCACCGATCCGCGGACATGGACGGACACCGCGGAATACGTGTCGAAGGCGTCCTGCGGTGACAGGCCCGCCTCCACCAGGTTCTCGATCGCTTTCTCCACCGCTTGAACACCCAGACGCGCCGCCCTCGGGGACAGGGCCGACCGAATCAGGATGAGATCGCACAGAATCGGGTTGCCGTTGAAGGTCTTTCGCATGGTGCGCGCGTGGTTTCGCAACGTCTCTCGCCAGTCCTTGGCTTCAACATAAGGCGTCGCCCACACGTACTGGCGCAGGGCGCGGTCGGTCATCGCGTTGAGAAGGTCGTCCTTCTTCCGGAAGTACCAGTAGATGCTGGTCACTCCGACGCCGAGATGCTTGCCGAGTAACGGCATGCTCAGGTTGTCAATGCCGACTTGCTCGGCGAGCTCGAACGCGCCGTTGATGATGTCGTCGGGATTGATGGACCCGCGCTCGCGTCGCTGACGCTTCTCCGCGGTTGCTTGTTTCGCCACGAAGGGCACCTCCATCAAAATCAATGCTGCGCACGCAGCCCCCGCGTACGGGGTTGGCCGACTTGAATCTACCGGCAGCTACCGTCTGAACTGCGTCTTCGCATGCGTGTCGCCCCTCGGCCGTTACTGTCAACCTTACCGGGAACCATCCGATCGATGGGTCCCACCACCGTTTCGCTCTTCTACTGTAAGACCTATAGTAAGCTTTTCTAGCGAAATAGGGCGAGAAGCGAAGGGTAAAGGGTGTCGGAGGAAATTCTGCGAGAGCGTCAAGGGCGCATTCTCGTCATCACGATCAATCGGCCGGAATCACGAAACGCTGTCAACCTGGCAGTCAGCCAGGGCCTGGCCGATGCCGTGGATGAGCTCGACGACAACCCCGACCTGTCGGTGGCGGTGATCACCGGCGCGGGCGGCAACTTCTGTACGGGCATGGACTTGAAGGCGTTCGCCGCGGGTGAGGTGGTGGCGATTCCGGGTCGCGGCATCGGCTTCACCGAACGCCCCCCGAGGAAGCCGATCATCTCGGCCGTCGAGGGATACGCATTGGCCGGGGGCACCGAAGTGGTGCTGGCGACCGACTTGGTCGTGGCGTCGAAGGCGGCGAAATTCGGCATCCCCGAAGTCAAGCGCGGTTTGGTGGCCGCAGGCGGTGGGCTGCTGCGGCTGCCGCGCCGAATCCCGTACCAGAAGGCGCTCGAACTCGCGCTTACCGGAGAGAGTTTCACCGCCGAGCAGGGCGCGGCATGGGGCTTCGTCAACGCGGTGACCGAACCCGGCGAGGCGCTGGCCGGAGCAATCGAACTTGCGGAGCGCATCACGGCCAACGGGCCGTTGGCGGTGGCGGTGACGAAGGAGATTCTGGTCAAGTCGGCGAGTTGGAGTGAAGACGAGATGTGGAAGAAGCAGCTCGAACTCATCATTCCCGTCTTCTCCTCCAACGACGCCAAAGTGGGTGCGATCGCGTTCGCCGAGAAGCGCGCGCCCAACTGGACGGGCACCTGACGCCCAATGGATCTCGGATTCTCCGACGCGAGCGCCGTGGTGGTCGGCGGCGGTCGCGGCATGGGATTGGCTGCGGCCCGGTGCCTGGCGGAGGACGGTGCGCGGGTGGCCGTCGTCGGCCGGACGAAGGATGTTCTTGACCGTGCGGCCGAGGAGCTGACTGGGCGCGGTAGTCCAGACGGGCTCGGACTGGTGGCAGACACCACGGACGCTGAACAGGTTCAGCGCGTGTTCGACGAACTCGCCGAGCGGTGGAACGGCGAGCTCAATGCGCTGATCAACGCTGTCGGGCCGAGCACTCAGGGGACCTTCGAAGATCTCACCGACGACCAGTGGCGGCAGGCCTTCGACGACGGCGTCATGGGCATGGTGCACTGCGTCCGCTCGGCACTGCCCCTGCTACGTAACGCACAGTGGGCGCGCATAGTCAATTTCTCCGCTCACTCCACGCAACGCCAGACCGTCATCCTGCCCGCGTATACGGCCGCCAAGGCGGCGCTGACCAGCATCTCGAAGAACTTGTCGTTGCTGCTGGCCAAGGACGAAATCATGGTCAACATCGTCTCGCCGGGGAGCATCGCGTCGGAGGCGCTGGTCAGCTGGGCGACGTCGGTCGGTGTCGACGGCGGCGACCCGTATGCGCTGATGGCCGCGATCGACAAGCACTTCGGGCATCCGGCGCACATGCCCCGCGCGGGCCTGCCCGATGAAATCGGCCCCGTCGTCGCGTTTCTCGCGTCGCGGCGCAATTCGTATATGACCGGCGCCAACATCAATGTCGACGGCGGCAGTGATTTCACCTGAGGAGTGAATTGTGGCGAATGCCAAGGAAGCTCGCGCTTGGGCACATTCAACGCTGCGCGGAATCGGCAACAGCCTCTACACGCCGTTCTGCGGCGACGACATCGTCTACATCCAGACGCCGATGATGGAGGCGCACGGCGGCGAGGGCGTGCTGAAGTTCTTCCGTTACATCGCCGACCGCACCGATATTGCATTGGGCATGTTCAACTTGCCGTCGTCCGGATACGTGCTGACTTCCGCCGAAAGTGCACGCATTTACGACGAAATCCCGGCGGTCTGCGCGACCAAGGAGGGGGCGTTCCGGCCTGCCGGCAGCCGGATGCTGCACGAGCTCGCCCCCGAACTGGTGATCTGGGAGTGCGATACGACCGTCTACCGCGCCGGCTGGCTGCGTGCCGGGATCGTCGGACCGGCCCAGCTCGGCACCGCCGGCTACCTGTACGAAACCCCGCAACACCCAATCCTTTCCGAATACTGGGACCTGATCTGGAACGACAGGCTGATCGAGGCGATGGACTACGCCGAGAAGTCCGGGATGGACCAGTTCGACGTCGATATGGGTTCGGTGTTCACGTGCTATCCGGGGCGGCGGGATTACTTCACCCACTGGGGTGGCGCGTTCAATACGCGGCGTCGGTGCTTGGCCTGCCGATCGGGGCCTATCCGCATTCCCGGCCCCCGCAGGCGGAGGTGCCCGACGAAGGACGAGCACAGATACGCACGGCCTATCAGTGCTTCGGATTGATCGAGGAATAGTGCTGCGACGCGGTGTCCGACCCATTGCGGAAGGCACTACCGATAGGTGTACAGTATGGGAATACAACGAGCTTGAGCCCACGACTCAGGAGGTCCGCCGGGTGAGCGTCCCTGACCGCGTCGCCGAGCACGTAGTCGCGTCCGACCCGGTGCTCTACGAGGTCCGCGACAGTGGCGTTGCGGTGTTGACGCTCAATCGGCCCGAGCGGATGAACGGCTGGAGCGGTGGCCTCGCCACGACGTTCTACTCACGTCTCGACGACGCGGAGGCCGATCCCGACATCCGGGCCATCGTGGTGACCGGCAGCGGCCGTGCCTTCTGCGCCGGCGCGGACATGGGGGACCTGAACACGATCAGCAATTCCACCGGCGACGCCGGCGAAGGGACGGACGTCAGCAAGCTGGTCGGCGCGCGCCATCCGCACTTCGTGACGACGCTGCGCAAGCCTGTCATCGCAGCGATCAACGGTGGCTGCGCGGGCATGGGGCTGACGCTGGCGCTGGTATGCGATGTCCGGTTCGCCGCCGAGGGGGCCAAGTTCACCACGTCGTTCGCGCGGCGCGGGCTGATCGCCGAGTACGGCATCTCCTGGATCCTGCCGCGCGTGGTCGGCTGGGGCGCCGCGCTCGACCTGCTGCTGAGCGGCCGGGTTTTCTACGCCGACGAGGCGGCCGAGCTCGGCCTCGTCAAGGAAGTCGTGCCGCCGGATCAGCTTCTGCCCCGGGCGATCGCCTTCGCCGAGGACATCGCCGCGAACTGCGCGCCCAGTTCTCTAGCCGTGATCAAGCGACAGGTGTACGCAGACACCATGCGCGATGTGTTCGAGGCGAGCGCGGTGGCCGAGAAGCTGATGCACGAATCGATGCTCCGGCCCGACTTCATCGAGGGCATCACGAGCTTCTTCGAGAAGCGTCCGCCCAACTTCCCGCCGTTGAAAGGACAGGAACAGTGACACTGGACTACAAGGCGATCGACGTCGACAACCACTACTACGAGCCGATCGACTCCTGCACCCGGTACCTGCCCAAGGAGTTCAAGCGCCGCGGCGTGCAGATGGTCAAGGACGGCAAGCGCACGTGGGCCGTGATGGGCGAACGGGTCAACCACTTCATTCCGAACCCCACCTTCGACCCGATCATCGAGCCGGGCTGCCTGGATCTGCTGTTCCGTGGTGAGATCCCCGAGGGCGTCGACCCGGCGTCGCTGATGAAGGTCGACCGCCTGGAGAACCATCCCGAGTACCAGAACCGCGACGACCGGGTGAAGGTCCTCGACCGTCAGAACCTCGAGACGGTGTTCATGCTGCCGACGTTCGCCTGCGGGGTCGAAGAAGCGCTCAAGCACGACATCGACGCGACGATGGCATCGGTGCACGCGTTCAACCTGTGGCTCGACGAGGACTGGGGTTTCGACCGGCCGGATCATCGGATCATTGCGGCGCCGATCATTTCTCTGGCCGATGTGGACAAGGCCGTCGAGGAAGTCGAGTTCGTGCTGGAGCGCGGAGCCAAGATGGTGCTGGTGCGGCCGGCGCCGGTGCCCGGCGTGGTCAAGCCGCGGTCACTGGGCGATCCGCTGCACGACCCGGTGTGGGCGCGGCTGGCCGAAGCCGGTGTTCCGGTGGGCTTCCACCTCAGCGACAGCGGCTATTTGGCGATCGCAGCGTTGTGGGGCGGCAAGGCGACGTTCGAGGGGTTCGGCAAGAAGGATCCGCTCGACCAGGTCCTGCTCGACGACCGGGCGATCCACGACACGATGGCCTCGATGATTGTGCACCAGGTCTTCACCCGCCATCCGAAGTTGAAGGTCGCCAGCATCGAGAACGGCTCCTACTTCGTGTACCGCTTGATCAAGCGACTCAAGAAGGCCGCCAATACCGCGCCGTACCACTTCAAAGCGGATCCGGTGGAGCAGCTCAGGAACAACGTTTGGATCGCCCCGTACTACGAGGATGACGTGAAGCTGCTCGCCGACACGATCGGCGTGGACAAGATCCTGTTCGGATCGGACTGGCCGCACGGCGAAGGGCTCGCGGATCCGATGGACTTTACCGCCGACATCCCTCAGTTTCCCGAGTTCAGCGCCGAAGACACCCGGAAGGTCATGCGGGACAACGCTCTGGAGCTGCTGGGCGTCAAGGTGCCGGCGTAGCCGGCCACGCCATGGGCGAGTGGACCATAGGGGCGGTGCTCGACGCCATCGCCGAGAGCGTTCCCGACCGGCTTATGACGGTCTGCGGCGAACGCCGAAGCACCTTTGGTGAGACCTCTGACCGGACGCGGCGGCTCGCCAACTTCCTGGCGGGCAACGGGTTCGGTGCTCACCGTGAGCGCAATGAGCTCGAGAACTGGGAATGCGGCCAGGATCGGGTTGCGCTCATCATGCACAACGATCTCTATCCCGACATGGTGATCGGGTGCCTCAAAGCGCGGGCCGTCCCGGTCAACGTCAACTACTACTACACGCCGCGCGAGATCCATGAGCTGCTCTCCTATATACAACCGCGAGCGGTCATCTATCACCGGTCACTTGGCGCGAAGTTCGCCGATGTGTTGCCGCCGCTCAGCGCCGACCTGTTGATTTCGATCGACGACGGCCGCGCGGCTCCGGAACTGCCCGGCGCCGTGTCACTGGATGACGTTCTGGCGCAAGGGGATACCCACCACGATCTGACCCCGTCGCCCGACGACCTGTTGATGATCTGTACGGGCGGCACCACGGGCAGGCCCAAGGCCGTGTTGTGGCGCCAGCCCGACATCTATGTGTCGTCGATGGTGGGGCGCGACCATGAGTCCGCACAGGAGATCCACGACAGCGTGCGCGAGCCGGGCGCACCGTGGTTCGCGGTTTCGCCGCTGATGCACGCCGCCGGCATGTGGACTGCGTTTTCCGCGGTCATGAACGGCACGACGGTAGTCCTGTACGACACCGGCAAGAAGCTCGATCCCCGATCGGAATTAAGCCGGATTCGGCTTAACAGCGATTATGCCGAGGTTTGCGTTAAACCGAGGATTTGTGGAGATGGCCTGTGCTCGTGGGAGTCACTGGTGGATTTCTCGGCTTAACGTTTCGCGGCTATCGCAGACTGTAGAGCGTTTGGAGTTGGTCTTCGTTGAGTGGCTCGGTGGCCGGTGCGTTGATTGCGGGGGTGGCGGCGTTGACCGCTTGCCGCATCATGTCCAGGGTCGCAAAGGCATAAAATGCTGCTGTGGTGGAGGCGTTTTCGTGGCCGAGGAGACGCATGATGATCGGCAGCGGAATACCCTGCTGGTAGAGGTCCATGGCTTTGGTTTTGCGCAGCAGGTGGCAGTGGATGTTCGCCGGGATCGAAGGGCATTGAGCACGTGCGGATTCGGCGGCTTGCTTGAGCAGCGCGGCGACCGTGTCGGCGGACAGTTCGGTAGGTCGCCCGCGGTGCAGACTGTAGAACAGTGGTCGTGTCGCAGGAAGTTTCGTGATGTTCGGGTGGAACTCGTCGAGGTAGACGTGCAGGTGCTCGACGGTCTTCTCGGTGAGCGGCACGACGCGAGTCTTGTTGCCCTTGCCGGTGAGCAGGATGTGCCCGGGCTCGGTCAGGCAGAGATCGTGCAGGGTCAGGCCGGTGATCTCACCCACGCGTGCAGCGGTGTCGTAGAGCAGGATCAACAGCATACGGTTCCTGCGCGACTTCGTTGTCTGCCCGGTGAACGCGGCAAGGATCGCCCGCGTTTGAGGTTCGGAAAGGTACTCGATGGGCCTGCGGGGGTGAGCCGGCGCTTTGAGTGCTTTGGCTGATTGGCTGAGCGCGACGAGCGTGAGGTCTTCGTAGGACGCGTAAGCCAGGAACGCCTTGACGGAGCTGAGCCGCAACGTGACGGTCTTGGGCGTGTAGTGCCGCTGATCGGTCATCCAGGTCAGCCATCCTTTCAGGTGCTGGCGTTCGAAGTGATCGAAATTGACGCGGTCACGTCCGATGTGCTCAGTCTCGGCGAGGTAGTCCAGGAAGCATTCCAGGCTGATCCGGTATGCCTCAATCGTTTTCGGTGACAGTCCTCTGGTTTTGGGCATATAGGCGTGCAAGAAATCACGGGCGAACCTGAAGAAGTCCGGTGCGCCCGTGTGCGGGTCACGTCTCATCAGAATCCAGCCTCCGGTAGCAGGGACTGGCGTTGCCGGGTGATGTCGGCGTAGGCGGCCATGAAATCGGGCGAGGTGTGCACGTAGTAGTACGTGCTCTCAAAGGTCGCGTGACCCATGTAACGAGACAGGTAGGGCAGCATCGCCGCGACGTCGTCGCCCGCCATCATCCATCGGTGGATATTGGCGTAGGCGAAATGGTGCCGGAAATCGTAGGGCCGCGGCTGTTGGCCGGCCACCGGCCGGGGCAGTGCGGCCTGGTCCCAGATACGGCCGAATACCTTCCCGACTGTTGCCGCGCTGACCTGGTTGCCGGTAGCGGAGACGAAAAACGTCCGGCGCGAGGCGAACTGCGCTCGCGATATCCGGTCGCACGTGTCGAGGATCTCGACGACCTGATCAGTCAACGGCAGCCTGCGGCTGCGATTGCCTTTGGACCAGATGATGTCGATGTGCCCGGTATCGAGGTCGACCTGTCCGGTCTGCAGGGCGCGGGTTTCGCCGGTCCGCAGCCCGCACGAGTGCATCAGGGTGAAGAACGCGACTGCCTGCCATCGCCACGGGCATGGCGTCTGAATCTGTGCTGCGGCAGCGAAGAACAACTCGATCTCACGCCGGGACAACAGATACGGACGAGCGGCAACGATAGAGGCTTTCCACCGATCAGAGAGCACATAAGCCTCAGGGATCCCGTTCATCATCATCCAGCGGCCGACGTCACGGATATACGACATCCACGACCGGTAGCGGCCCGAACGTTGCAGCTGGACGTTGACCCACCCTTCAACAGTTTCCTTGTCGAATACCGTGCGGTCGTGCTCGGCGCAGTAGGCGTCGAACTTCTTCAGATACCAAATGCGGGAGGCGCCGAAGAATCCCATATTCGCCTTGAACGCCAGATACGCGTCCAGCTCGGTGGCGAACGCGCTGGTGAAGCCGTGGCCGCCCATCACTGCACGCTTTCGGGGACCGGCAGGACGCAGTCGAGCAGACGCTGCCGGTCGACACTCATGTAGTGGTTCGTCGATTCCGGGCTGGCGTGGCCGAGCACTGCCGAGATCGTCGGCAGCGGGACGGCTGCGGCCAGCAGCCGGGATGCGGCATTGTGGCGCAGCAACCGGGTTCCCGCCTTCACCTCGCTCACTCCCGCTTTCCGGAACGTCTCAACGGTCACCCGGTGCACCGTCGCGTGATCGTTGAGCCGGGTGTGCGGGGCAACCGAACGCAGGAACAGGTGATCATCGCCGCAGCGGGGCCGTTCGTCGAGCACATAGGAGACCAGCTTGCTCAGCAGCAGCGCCGGCAGTGGCAACGTCAGCGGGTTACCCGTCTTGCACTGCACGATGCCGATCGTGCGCCCACGCCAGTCGACATCGCCCAGCCGCAGCGCCACGATGTCGCAGGCCCGCAGGCCCGTCGACAGCGCAAGCAGAGTGATCGCCGCGTCTCGCGCGCTGACCACCCCTGACGCACAGGCCCGGACAACCCACTCCTCGTCGCCATCATCCAAGACGGGGAGCATCGTGTGAAAGCGTTTGACGCCAGCCAGATTCAGCGCATTGACCAGATCGGTGCGGCCGGTGAATTTCAGGAACGGGCGAAAGTTCGACACCACCCAAAACAGCGACGACTTGGCCCACCGGCCCAGCAGGGACTCCAAAAACGCCAGCACAGTGCCGCCATCGGCCCCGTCAAGCACGGTGATCCCGCGCCCTTCCAGGAACACCAGATAGCTGCGTGCCGCCCTCCCGTAGGCCTCGCGGGTGGCCGGCGCCAGACCGCGCCGGTCCATTTCGGCCTCCCAGGCGGCGTCCAGCGCAACGAAGCCGCTCCGCTCGGGCCGTGGACCCCCACCGCCGCGTCCACGCACCGACAGGTCCACTCGGCCCGTTTGGACATACGAGTCGAATACCGCGACAAGACGCCGGTAATCGAACCGGCGCTGCGGGCTGAACCGGCCAGTGCGCACGCTGGTCGTCATCGAGGCGAACTTCGCACCTAAACCGGCGGAATACTCACGCCCCGAAGCGAACTCAGTGAGCGCCTTGATCGTCTTCGCGTACTGACCAACCGTCGATTCCATATAGCCGGCCGCGCGCAACTCCGCCACCACAACCGTGCCGATCCCAGCGACCGTCATATCCATAACCGTCTCCTTCCACAGACGTAGAGATACGACGGACGCTAACCACCACCCGAAACGTTAAGCCGAGAAATCCACCAGTGACTCCCACGAGCACAGGCCATCTCCACAAATCCTCGGTTTAACGCAAACCTCGGCATAATCGGTGTGGGAGACCGCGGAGCGCGAGAAGGTCGGCCTCATGACGATGGTGGGCGACGCGTACGCCGCGCCGCTGGTCGAGGAACTGGAGCGGGGACAATACGACTTGTCGTCGCTGTACGCCATCGGCACCGGAGGCGCCGCGACCAACCCGAAATACCAACGCGCGCTGCTGGAATCCCTGCCGCACATCACCCTCATCAACGACTACGGCTCGTCGGAGACCGGCAACATGGGCTTCGGTCACAGTCAGCGCGGGAACCAGACCGACACCTTCACTCTCAGAGAAGGCGGACTGGTGCTCTCGCAGGACTACAGCCGATTCCTCAAGCCCGGTGAGGACGAAGTCGGGTGGGTCGCCCGGTCGGGCCGGATCCCGCTGGGCTACTTCAACGATCCCGACGCCACCCTTAGGACGTTTCCTGTGGTGCAGGGCCGGCGCGTGGTGATATCCGGCGACCGGGCCAGCATCGAGCAGGACGGCACTTTGCGGCTTTTCGGCCGCGATTCCCTGGTGGTCAACACCGGTGGAGAAAAGGTGTTCGTCGAAGAGGTCGAGGAAGTCCTGCGCGCGCATCCGGCGATCGCCGACGCGTTGGTGGTGGGACGGCCGAGCGAACGCTGGGGCGAAGAACTTGTCGCGCTGGTCGCGTTGCGCGATGGAGCAGAAGTCGACCGCGAGCCGCTCCACGACCACACCACATCACAGTTGGCGCGGTTCAAAGCGCCCAAGGAGTACATCTTCGTCGACAACATTCATCGCCTGGGCAACGATAAGGCGGACTACCGCTGGGCGAAAAGGACTGCGGTGCAACAGGAGTCTCTGACATGAGTGGAAAGGCGAGCCGGGCCATTGATGGCCTCGTCAACGTGCACTTCGGTGAAGCCGAAAAGCAGCCCACGTGGATGCTCAAGGTTCGTGACGACTACTTCAAGGGCCCGGAATCCATGTTCGCGCCGGTCGATCTAGCGGAGCTAGTCGATGAAATGGACGAGCAAGGCGTCCGCAAGGCCATCCTGATGGACAACCTGACGAAGCCCTCGGTCACCGCACGCAAGTTCGTGGAGGCCAAGCCGGAACGGTTCGCGTTGGCGATGGGCGGCGTCAACCTGCTGCGACCAATTCCGTCGCTGCGCGAACTCAACGCCATCGTGAAGGACCTGCCAGTGGCTTATGCCGTTGTCGGGCCGAGCTTTTGGGGCGACGGCGAGTATCCGCCCAGCGACGCCGTCTACTACCCGCTCTACACCAAGTGCGCCGAGCTGGAACTGCCGCTGTGCATCAACACGGGCATTCCGGGACCGCCGGTCCCCGGCGAGGTGCAGAACCCGATCCATCTCGACCGGGTCTGCGTTCGGTTCCCCGAACTCAAGCTGTGCATGATCCACGGCGCCGACCCGTGGTGGGACATCGCTATCCGGCTGATGATCAAGTACAAGAACCTGCGCCTCATGACATCGGCCTGGTCGCCTAAGCGGCTGCCCGAAAGCCTGTTGCACTACATGCGGACGCGAGGACCCGACAAGGTGATCTACGCGTCGGACTGGCCGGTGCTGCGAATGCGCCGCGTCGTTCCCGAAGCACGTTCGCTGGATCTACAGGCCGACGTGCTCGATAACTACCTCTACAACAACGCACACGAATTTTTCTTCGGCGGCCAGGAACAGGAGAACTGACGATGGACCGGTACGAGCTGCGCAGATTGGACTACAGCCTCTCGGAGGATCACGAGGCCGTCCAGGAGGCGTACAAGCAGTTCTTCAAGACGCATTGTTCGATCGAGACCGTTCGGGCCGCCGAGGCGTCCGGGTTCGACAAGAGCCTCTGGGAGCGGTTGTGCGCGATGGGCGCGACGACGATGGCGCTACCGGAATCCGTTGGCGGCGACGGGGCGACGCTGGTCGACCTGACGTTGGTGGCCGAGGAGATCGGCCGCTCGCTGGCTCCGGTTCCGTGGATCGACCACGTCTGCGCCGCTCGACTGCTGGCCCGACTCGGCTCGGTGGATTCCGATGTCGTCAATGGCAAACAGCTCGTTGCCCTGGATCCGCAACACGACAGCGTTTCGGGAGTGAGGCTGATCCCCACGGGTTCGATCGCCGACCACATCGTCGTCCGTGACGGCGACGACGTCGTGCGGCTGACCTTTGCTACCCGGCCGACCAAGGTCGACAATATCGGCCGGCTGCCGATGGCGTGGGTCGATCCATCCGGGGGCGACAGCCGAACGGTGATCGCGAGTGGCGCCGAGGCACTCGCCGAATACCAACGGGCGCTGGATGAGTGGCGGCTGTTGACCGGTGCGGCACTGGTGGGCCTCGTCGAGGAAACCATGACCATTGCCGCGGAGTTCGCCAAGACCCGGTACACCCTGGGTGTGCCCATCTCGACTTTGCAGGCGATCTCGCATCCGCTGGCCAACATGGCGATCGTGGTGCAGGGCGGACGCAATCTGGCCCGACGCGCCGCGTGGTTCCTCGGCAACGAACCTGACGAGCGGCCGGAGTTGGCGCCGTCGGTGTTCGTGTTCATGGCCGAGGAGGCGGCCAAGGCCGCCACCATGGCGGTGCATATCCAAGGCGGGCTTGGTGTGTCGGCGGAAGCAGCCGCCCCCGCCTACTTGGTGCGTGCGCGGGGGTGGGCATTGGCCGGTGGGGATCCCGGTGCCAGCGCCAAGTACATCGCCGAGATCGTGGCGGCACGGGAAAGCGGGTAGACAACGATGGATTTCTCAAGAGTGGAGCTGTCCGAGGACGACCAGGCGTTCCTCGAGGAGGTCAGAGGCTTCCTGCGCACGCATGTGACCGACGAGGTGCTTCGCCGTGACCGCGAGACCGGCGACAACTTCGACGAGGGTGTGCACCTGGCTCTGGGCGCGGCGGGTTACCTCGAGCGTGACTGGAAGCCGGAGTCCGAAGTCAGGTTCAGCCGGGTGCAGCGCCGGATCTGGGAGCTGGAGAAGCGTCGGGCCCATGTTCCATGGGTTACTTCGGGCACTACGGCCATGATTGCGCGGTCGGTGGCGTCGTTCGGATCGCAGGAGCTGAAAGACGAGGTGCTACCGGGAGTCTTCAGCGGTCATGTCCGGCTGTGTCTGGGTTACACAGAGCCGGAGGGCGGTTCGGACGTCGCGACGTGCAAGACCCGCGCGGTGCGCGATGGTGACGCGTGGGTCATCAACGGTTCAAAGATGTTCACGACGGGTGCGCACAACTGCCAGTACGTCTTCCTCATCACCAACACCGACCCTGACGCGCCAAAGCACAAGAGTCTCACTATGTTTCTCGTCCCACTGGATTCGCCGGGCATCGAGATCCAGGGCATCCGCACCGTCGACGGGGACCGCACCAATATCGTCTACTACAGCGATGTCCGCGTCGACGACAAGTATCGGCTGGGCGAGGTGAACGGCGGCTGGACGGTGCTGCGCGAGCCGCTCAACGTCGAGCATGGCGCAGTTGAGGGCGCCGCAGATGGCCTGCAGGATGTGTCGATCATGATGCATCAGGCCGGATTCATGGCCGACGCTGTCGACACGGCTGCTGGCAAGGTCGCGCAATCCGATCCGAATGGCCGCCGATTGTTGGACGACGGGTCGGTGGCTTATCGCTTGGGTCGCAGTGTGGCACGGATGGAGGCGGCGCTTTCGGCGCCAAGCATTTTCGGCAGGGTTGCGCTCGCGCAGACGATGCGCGACGTATCCCCGGATCTGATGGACATCCTGGGTACCGCGTCGTCGCTACCGATCGGGACTGACGGTGCCACCGACGACGGTGCAGCCGAGTACCTCTACCGTTTCGCGCCGCTGGTGGGCATTTACGGCGGCACGCTCGAAGTGTTCCGCAACATGATCGCGCAGTACGTCCTCGGGCTGGGCAAGCCTAACTACTCACCACCGGTAGCCAAGAAGGCCTCCTAGCGCGTCGAGACTGCGGGGAGATCGCAATCTCACGCAGGATCGCGATCTCTCAGCAGTCTCGGCGTCGCGAAAGCGTCGAAGGGTCGCTAGCCACCGAGTACGAGGGGCTCAAGAGGGCTGAGCGCGTCACTCCTGCTGTTGGGCGCAAGACCCGGACGTATCGCGGAGCGGCCCGCTTCCTTGGCCAACATCACCCCGACAATGCGTCGAGCGCGCAGGGCGGCGGCGTCCGCCTGAAACTCCACCCCGCCCCGCCATCCGTCGTAGCCCGAGTGGTTGGACGCCATCTCCAGAATGGATGTGTCGCGTCGGGCGACCTCGGCCAGGAATGACCTCAGACCGGTTGTCACCTCGTCACTATCGAGTGCGTAATTACGCGAGCCCTGCATGAACACGTGAGTGGATGTTTCCGTCTCGGGCGTGATGCCGTGGGTCCGAGTGGTGGTGTACACCTTGCCATCCGGAGCTTCGATCTCCCAATACTGGCGGTGCATCGCCGGCGAGACGAATGTGCCGCCCTCACGATGCTTATAGCGTGTGGCCACGGTCGAGACCGGTGGCGTCGGCCTGCCAGCCGGCGAGGGGAAGTTCCGGCAAGACTCGGGTGTAGGACACGGTCGTCTCGGTCACCTCGACGTCGTTGAATGCCCCCATACTCTCAAGTCCCGGAGGCAGATCGGTCGCATGAACGACGGGGGCGTAGCTGAAGTCCAGGTAGTGTTCGTGGACCATCATGTAGTTGGCGTTCACGTGCCAGGCACTCGCGAATGTCGACCACGCCGGGTCGTTGATCCACGGCATGCGTGGCGGCTGACTGCCGGCGGCAGCGGCCGGCTGTCCCAGCCAGATCCAGACGAACGGTGGCTCCTCGAGGACGGGAAACACGCGCACCCTCATCCCTGTCGGGACTTGCGGTTGGGCCGGCGTGTATACGCACTTGCCGTCGGTGTCGTAGGTACATCCGTGGTAACCGCAGACCAATCGGTCTCCGTCGACGCGACTATGCGACAGCGGGAATGCCCGGTGCGCGCAACGGTTTTCGAATGCGGTCACGCCTCCGCTTGCGCCGCGCCACAGCACGACATCCTGTCCGAGCAAGCGGCGCCCCAGCGGCGATTCGGTGATCTCGTCGCAGGTGGCCGCGACGTACCAGCACTTCTTCGGGTAGTTGCTAGTCATAGGTCCAGCACCAGCCTTTCGGTGCGCGAGCGCGACACGCAGACCAACATCACTTCGCCGGCAGCCTTTTCAGCGCTCGGTGAGCATCGAGTCGCGGTGATCCGGGGTTCCCTCCAACACCCTCGCTTCGCAGGTACCGCAGACGCCTTCATAGCAGCTGGCCATGATCGGGATGTCTGCTTCCTCAAGGATTTCCAGGATCGACTTGTCGGATGTCACCTCCAACGTCACCCCCGTGCGTTGGCACACCACCTCAAAGCTGTCGAGCGCTTCAGCGGCCTGCTCTGCAGTGGGTGCCTTGGCGGCGAACCGTTCGATATGAAGTATCCCCGCCGGCCAATGGGCGCAGTGCTGCTCGACCGCCGACAGCAGTCCCTCGGGCCCACAGGAGTAGACCAAGGTGTTGTCCTCGGGCTCCTTGAGAAGCGATTCGAGGTCGAGAAGACCCCGTTCGTCCTGCGGCCACACGGTGACGCGCTCGGGGTAGCGCTCCGCAAGCTCGTCGGCGAAGGCCATGGACGCCCTGGTCCGTCCGCCGTAAAGCAATGTCCAGTCGTTGCCTGCCCGCTGCACCGCCTCGATCATCGCGGCGATCGGGGTGATGCCGATACCCCCGGCGATGAAGCGGTAGCGCGGCGCGTCGACGAGCGGAAAGTGGTTGCGGGGGCCACGAACTCGCACAGTGGCTCCCTCTTCGAGGTTTTCGTGAACGTACCGCGAACCACCGCGACTGTTGGGATCGAGCAAGACCCCGACGCGCCAGACACCCGAATCGCGAGGATCACCGCACAGCGAGTATTGGCGCGTGAGGCCGTCGCCGAGGATCAGGTCGATATGGGCTCCCGGTTCCCAGCGTGGCAGGTCTTGCGACTCCGGATGGGCAAGGTCCAGCACCACCACACCTTCTGCGGGTGTGCTGCGGCGCCGGACGACCAGGTCGGTCGTGAATTCATGGACGTTGGCGCTGGGCATGGTGATGGCGGGCGCAGACATTGTTACTTGCTCCGATCCGTGAGGTGACACGAAATCAGTTGGCCGGCGGGGGCGGCAGGTAGATGGTCTTGTAGACCTGGAACGCGTGCAGTCCCTCCGGACCGAGTTCGCGGCCCATGCCGCTTTGCTTGATGCCGCCGAACGGGGCGACGGGATCGTTGACGTAGTGATTGACCCCGACGGTCCCCGAGCGAACGCGGCGGGCGACGTTGGCGGCTCGTTCGGGATCCGATGACCACACGCTCCCGCCCAGGCCGTAGACACTGTCGTTGGCGATCGCGACGGCTTCCTGTTCGTCGGAGTACGGGATCAGCGACAGCACTGGGCCGAAGATCTCTTCGCGTGACACCGTCGCGTTGTTGTCCAAGTCGGCGAAGATGGTGGGTTCGAGGAACCAGCCTCGGTCAAATGGCCGCTTACCGCCGGTGGTCATTCGGGCGCCTTCACTCTTGCCTTTGGCGATGTAGCCTTCGACGCGCTCGCGCTGGCGCTGCGATACCAGCGGGCCGACCTTGGTCTCGGGATCGAGAGGATCGCCCACCTTCAGCGAGCGCGCCAAATCGGTAATGGTGTCGACGATTTCGGTGTATCGGCTGCGGGGTGCCAGCACCCGGGTGTTGAGCCAACAGATTTGACCGTTGTTGAGCAGGGTGCACCCGAAGAACTGCTCGATCGAGGCGGCCAGGTCGGCGTCGTCGAGGACGATCGCCGCAGACTTGCCGCCGAGTTCGAGGGTGACCGGCCGCAGCAGCCGCCCGCACGCTTCGGCGATCCAGCGGCCCGCGGCGGTGGAGCCGGTGAACGAGACCTTGTCGACGCCGGGATGCTCGACCAGATAGGCGCCCACTTCACGGCCGCCGGGAACAACGTTGAGGACACCGTCGGGTAGGCCCGCTGCGGCGGCCGCCTCGGCCATCAGGAACGCGTCGAGCACGGTTTCCTCGGCCGGTTTGAGGACGAACGGTGCAGCCGGCGGCCAACGCGGGTGCGAGTTTGAGGAACGAAATCCATTGCGGGACATTCCAGGGCACGATCGCGCCGACGACGCCGACGGGATGCTTGGACACCAGCGACGTGCCGCCGAACATGCCGGGACGCGATTCCTCGGCCGGTGCACTGGTCATCAGGTCGCTGTAGTAGCGCACCAGCAGCGGCGGAAAAACGGCCTCGAACTGCTGGCGCGAGCCAGATCGGCATCCCGTTCTGCATCGACACCCGTCGCGCCGTTTCGGCGCCGCGGGCTTCCAGTTCCACCGCGAACCGTTCGAGGACGTCAGCGCGCTCCTTCGGATCCCAGGTCGCCCATCCGTCGGCGGCGTCGAACGCCGTCCTGGCCGCTGCGACAGCGGCGTCGATATCGGCCTCGGTGCCCCTGGGCACTGAACCGATCCGCTCCTCGGTGGCCGGCGAATGGACCTCGATGGTGTCGTGGCCGGCGGGCGCGGTCCACGTGCCGGAGATGTAGAGCTGGGGGTAATCGATTGTCGTCATTGGATACTCAGCCGTTCAGGAGAAGTTGAGCTTTGCGGGCAAGTGCTTCAGGCCGCCGACGAAATTGGTCTGCGTGTACTGCCCGGGTCCGAGCAGCTCGATCGACTCCAGGCGGGGCAGCAGTTCCTCGAGCATCACCTTCAGTTCGAGCTTGGACAGGTGCTGGCCGATGCACATGTGAGGGCCGTGGCCGAATGCGATCTGCTTGTTGGGCTTGCGGTCGATGTCGAACTCGTAGGGGCGGTCGAAGACGTCCTCGTCGCGGTTGCCCGATTGGAACAGCAGCATCAGCCGGTCACCCTTCTTGATGGTCTGCCCCCGCATCGTGTAGTCCTGCTCCGCGCGGCGCGTGAAGTGTTTGACCGGTGCGACGATCCGCAATGCCTCCAGGATGAGGTTGGGGATCAACTTCGGATCCGCTTTGACCCGGGCGAACACGTCGGGGTGTTGGGACAGCAGCTGAAGCGTGCCGGCCAGGGTTGCCGAGGTGGTGTCGTGCCCGGCGGTGGCGATGGCCATGTAATAGCCGTAGGAGTAGGACTTCGGTAGGTACTCGCCGTCGGATCCCTTGGCGGTGGCGACGATGGTGGCGAGGTCGTCGCGGGGATTGGCGCGGCGGTCTTCGGCCAGCACGTCGAAGTAGGCGCAGAAGTCCTGGAAGGTGGCCGCGAACTGTTGGGCCATCGCCTCCGGGCTTACCGCCTCGACGTCTTCGCGCTGATGTTCCGGATCGGCGGTGCCGAAGAACTCCTGGGTGAGCTTCATCATCTTCGCCTCGTCCTCCGGCGGCACCCCGAACAGCGTCATCATCACGTGCAGCGGGAAGCCCAGGGCCCAGTCGTCGAGGAGGTCGATCTCGCCGCTTGCGGAGAGCTTCTCGAGCTTCTCGACGGACGCCTTGGCAAGATCGCGGATCTGATCTGTCCATTTCTGGAGCTGGGTCGGCCGGAACCAGTCGTTGGTAATGAACTTGATTTCGGTGTGCTCGGGCGGGTCCATGTACGGCAGGGCATCCATGATGCGCAGGTGGCCGCCGAGGAGGCTCTTCATGAACTCGTCGCCGGCCTGGTTCTGCAAGATGGGGTTATTCGCACCGGGGTGCTCTGGACCGCCGCCTGCGCTGAAGATCTCCGGCTGGCTCTCGACCTCCTGCAGGTCGGCGTGCTTGCTGACCAGCCACAGGGGGTCGAAGCCCTCCACGACGGCCTTGGCCAGCGGCGCATTGTTGCGCACCCACTTGTAGGCCTCATGCAGCGCGGCGATGTCGCCGTGGCCCTCGGGGAGCACGATCTGCCGTGCGATCTCGTCGGGAATAGTGGCTGCTTCGGTGTGCTCGGCGGTCGTCATGGACGTCCTCTTTCTGCGGTATTGGTGCCCCTATATGCCTCGCCGACGAGAGTTCGTGGACGAGCGCGTTTGGTGACTCAAGTCTCAGCGGCGGGAGCGCTCGTGCGCGCGTCACCATGACGGGGGGTCATCGCTCCCGCTTTGGGGGTAAAAGCGCCGGTGGCGTATACCCCGTGACTCTCGCCGAGGGCATTTCAGTCGGTGCCGGCCAGGGCGATCACCTCGTCGAACCCCTCGCGCAGGCAGGTCGAGAACGCCGCAGGGTCGGTGATGGCCTCCGGGTCGAAGTTGACGGCGATGCAACAGGTTCCGTCGTAGGTCAACATCGCCACCATGGCCGGGATGCCGGGTCGGGGACCCATCGGGTAGATGCGCGTCACCCGCGCACCCGCCAGATACAGCGGACGGCCGATCGCGCCGAGGTTGGAGGCCTGCAGGTCGGAGAGGCCGGTCATCTGACCTGCGATGCGGGTCAGCGCGATCTCTGGCAGGCGGCTCAGCACCGGTGCGAGAAGGTCGAGGAATCCGAGCGCGGGCTCCATGCGCGCGTCGGCGATGAAGCGGTGGATGGCGGCGATGCGCGTCTTGGGATCCGGTTCACCGACCGGCGCCACGAACCGCGCTCCGGCGAACTTGTTGGCGCCCATCGGGTCAGCGTCGGTGCGAAGGCTGACGGGTATCGCCACCGGCATGGAATCGACTGTGAGGGAAAGCTTTTCGTGGTAGCGGCGGACCCCGCCGAGCACCCCGGCCAGGAATGCGTCGTTGACCGAGCCCCCGGCGGCCTTTCCCGCCGCCTTCAGGTCGTCGAACGGAACGTCGAAGGTGTCCAGCCGATAACCGGATCCGCCCCCGGTCAGCGCGGGGGAGTGCGGTGTATCCGGCGGCATCAGCACTCGCCGCAGCGACATCGCGAATTTAACGGCGTCGGTCGTCGTCCCGACGGGATCGCCGGCGAAGCGGCCGGCGGCGGAGAGCGCTTCGCGCACTGCGCTCCCGGGCGCGCCGACGATCTTGCCGGCCAACCGGTTCACCAGCAGCCCCTCCGGCGACTCCTGGCGTCGAGGCTTGGGCATCGGCCTGTCGTCGGCGGGTCCGGGCTCCCGGCTGTGCCCGTGGGCCAGGTCCAGCAACTGCAGCAGACCGATCCCGTCACTCAAACTGTGATGCGGCTTGAACAGGTAGGCGGCCTGGCCGCCGGTGACGCCGAGCACCAGCAGGGCCTCCCACGGGGGACGCTCGGGATCCAGCGGGCGGGCGGCGAACTGGGCCGCCAGGGCGTGCAGCTCGGCCATCGATCCGTCGCCCGGCAGCCGCACCTTTTGCAGGTGATAATCCAGGTCGAAATGTGGGTCCGGGGACCACGCCGGCGGCACGAGGGGCAGTGGTGGCTCGACGACGCGTTCCCGCAGCCGCGGGACCTGCTGGGTAAACCGATCGTGAGCGGCCACCAGCCGATCCCAATCCGGCTCTTGGTCGAGCAACTCGACGATCACGCCGGTCGAACGGCTGCGGTGGTCGCCCCCGGTGCGCCACATCAGCGCTTCCCACGCGCTGAGGTCTTGGCCGCCGCCCCATGCGGCAAGCGAGTCAGCGTCATTGTTGGACATTGCCATCAGCTCTCTATGTCGACACCGCGGCGCCGTCGACGGCGCGGGTTACTTCGAGGATAAGTTCGGCCACCCGGGCCGGGTCGTCGGACATCGGGACGTGCCCCACGCCGCTGAGGCGGATCAACTCCGCCCCGGGTAGACGTTCGAGCATCGGCGAGCCGAAATGCTTGAACGGCAACACAAGATCGCGCTCTGCCCACACCAACCGGACGGGGTAATCCCGGTCGGCGGGCAGGGGGTCGACCGGGCGTAGATGAAGCACGCGCAGCAGCGGATCGACGACCGGCGACTGACCGCTGGCATGGATGTAGGTCACCAACGACTCCCTTGGCACGCGGTGGGGATGTGCCACCTGGCCGGCCAGCAGCGCCCAGCGCAGCAACCGGCGCTCGGCGATCGCTTCGGCCCGGTGCGAGTATCGAGCTAGCGCACCGAGGGAGAACCTGACGCCGTGCGTGGTCACTCGGATGCGGCGGGGCGACCGCCAGGCCCCGGCCGGGCTGAGGAGCACCAGCGATTGCGCTCGTCCCCGGCGAGCAAGCTCGATGCCGATCCACCCGCCCAGAGAGTTTCCGGCGATATGCACTTTTTTCAGGCCCAGCCGGTCGAGCTCCTCTTCGACTCCGTCGGCCAGGGCCTGAACCGACGGCGCAATTTCCGGGTCAAGGTCCGGCCCACCGGCGTGCCCGTGCAGCGTCGGCACGATCACTTCGTGGTGTGGTTCCAGATACGGGAGGACGGGCGACCAGGCCCGCCAGATCGCGCCGATCCCGTGCAGTAGCAGCAGGGGCGTTCCCGTTCCGGCACGGTGGCTCGGGGTCAGCTCCAAAGAGGGGATGAGGGGACGTGGCTTGGCGGCACGGCGCCGCGCGAGGGTAGCCGCCGCGGCCACGGCGCTGCCGGCCAGGAGCGCCGTGGCCACGGTGGTTGTCCATCGGCGCGGTGCTATTCGCCATTGAATGTCGTCCGAAGTCGTCTCAGGGGATCAGCACGGCCTTGAGGACCTCACCGCGGTGCTGGGCCTCCACCGCCTCGTTGATCTGAGCCAGCGGCATCGTGGTGATCAGCTTGTCGAACGGGAACCTCCCCTGACTATGCAGATCGAGCAGGTAGGGGATGAACGTCTGCGGGTCGGCGTCGCCTTCCACGATGCCCCGGATCGTCAGCCCGAGAAGGGGCGGCTGGAACAGCCCGACCGTAAAGACGGCCTGCGGGTCGGCGGGCACGCCGATCAAGCCGAGCATGCCCCGAACCCCAAGGGAGGCAAGCAGCTGCTCCACGACGGGAGTCACCGCGGTGGTGTCGATGGCGTAGTCCGCGCCCGCCGGTGCGATCTCGCGGATCTGCTCGGACAGAGGGCCGGCCTGCGGGTCGATGGCGTGGGTGGCACCGAGCTCGGTGGCCAGCGCCCGCCTGCTCTCGTGTAGGTCGACCGCGATGATCGACGCGGCCTCGCGCACTATGGCGGCCATGACGGCGGACAGCCCCACCGCCCCCGCGCCGGCGACGACCACCGTCGATCCGGGCTGGACGTCGAGTGAGTTCATTACCGCGCCGGCCCCGGTCTGGATGCCGCAGCCGAGCGGCCCCACGAGCTCGACCGGGACGCCCGGCGGCAGCTTGACCACGTTGCGTTCGTGAGCTAGCGCGTGCGTCGCCAACGACGACTGGCCGAAGAAGTTGCTCCCCAATTTGGTTCCGGCAGAGGCTAATCCGGATGATCCGTCGGGGCGTGCCCCGCTGAAGTTGTATTCGAGGAAGCCGTGGCAGTACGCCGGTTGACCCTTCGTGCACTGGGGGCATGCGGCGCAGCTGTGGAAGCTGATCGCGACCTGATCACCGACAGCGACCGTCGTCACGTCAGCACCGACCGACACCACGGTTCCGCTGCCCTCGTGGCCCAGGACGCCGGGTAGCGGGAACGGCAAGTGCCCGTGCTGGACAGCGATGTCGGTGTGGCAAATGCCGGCTCCGGCAATCTGCACCACCACCTCATCGGGCGCCGGCTCTTGAAGTTCGACCTCGGTGAGGGTGAATGGACCGCCCACCTCTTGCACCACCGCGGCTGAGATTTGCATCTGCTGCCCCTTTTCTATTCTCTGGCGTTTGGCCCGCGGTGCTTTCCGGGCGGACCCGACAATCCGGTGTCGAGGTCGGCTGCGTGCTCTGCTCTTCGCGCGAGCGGCTCATCGCCGCCGACCCCTGTGCTGCGAGTGTGACCGACCGGCGACACCGCACGCGTCACCACATCGGGCGGTTCTCCACCCCGCAGCAGAGGTATTTCGCCTCAAACACTCTTGGCTGCGCAAGATCAACTCTTCATAGTGGGATGGCCATAACTCAAGGTGACGGCCGCAAGCTACCCGCCCGGCACCGCGTGCGCCTCCGCCCCAACCCAGGCATGCGGCGCGGTGTCGGGTCCGGGCCTGCCGACCTACCCCAGAAGTAATGGCCCCACTACAAAGGGGAGACGAAGCGAGATGACACCCTCACCGCCGGTGATCTCGGTCGAGGAGCTCATCGAGCGCGTCAAGGCCGGCCCTGGCGGCCCCAAGATCGCAGCGTTCTTCGACTTCGACGGAACCCTGATCCAGGGCTATTCGGCCAACGCCCTGATCACCCACCGCGCTCGAAACTTCGAATTGGGACCCGACGAGTTTGTGCGCACCATGCGTGCCGCGCTCGGCGGCCCCCTCGACGAAGCCGCGTTCAAAGACCTGATGCTGCAGGGAATCCGGGGCTGGGTGGGGCGCACCGACGACGAGCTGCTGGAGCTGGGGGAACAACTGTTCGCCCAGGAAATCGCCGGTGCGCTGTTCCATGGGACATGGCGGCTGGTGCGCGCCCACCAAAACCGGGGCCACACGGTTGTCATCGCGACATCCGCGACTCGCATGCAGGTGCAGCCCATGGCCAGCGAATTGGGTATCGAGCATGTCCTGTGCACGGAGCTGGAAACCGAGGGTGGTGTGCTCACCGGTGGCATAGCAGGACGCCCGCCGTGGGGAGAGGGCAAGCGAGCCGCGGTCACGGAATTCGCCAAACGCGAGAAAATCCCACTGAAGGACTGCCACGCGTACGCCAATGGCGACGAGGATGTGTCCTTCCTCGACGCGGTCGGCTTCCCGCATCCGATAAACCCGGGGCCGGACCTGGCCCGTCACGCCGCTGAGCGCGGATGGCAGGTCGTCCGCTTCAAGACCAAGCGAAGCCAATTCCATCCGATGTCGCTGGTCCGGACGACGGGCTTGTTCGGCGGCTTTGCCGCGGCGGTGGGCGCGGGCACGGCCGTCGGATTGTTGACGAACGATAGCCGGGGCGGGGTCGACCTCGCGACGTCCCTATTCGGCCGCCTTGCAGGGCAACTCGGCAATATCTCGTTCGACGTCATCGGCGAGCAGCACACGACGCACCGACCCGCGGTGTTCTTCATCAATCATCAGAGCACGCTGATCGACGCGCTGGTGACCTCACGAGTCGTGCAGCGCGGCTTCACCGTGGTGGCCAAGGCCGAGGTAAAGCAAATACCCGTACTCGGGCAGCTGCTCACCCTGGCCGACGTCGCCTTCGTGGACCGGACGAGCACCTCGAAGGCCATCTCGGCGATGCAGCCTGCGGTGGACAAGCTGCGCGCGGGGATTTCGATCGCCATCTCGCCCGAAGGCACCCGGTCGCTGAGCCCGCGGATCGGCGTGTTCAAGAAAGGCGGCTTCCACCTGGCCCGCGACGCCGGGGTTCCGATCGTTCCGATCGTCATCCGCAATGCCGGCGAAATCATGTGGCGCAACGCGAAGGTGGCCCAGGAAGGCACGATCGAAGTCGTTGTCCACGAACCGGTTCCGACCGCGGACTGGACCAAGGCCGACCTCGACGAGTGGGTGCCGCGAATGCGCCAGCTCTACATCGACACCCTCGACGACTGGCCGGGCATTGAGGCCGGAAAGAAGTGGTCGGCGGCGATCGCTGCGGCATCCGGGACGGCGGCGCGGGCATGACATGGGCAGCGGCGCTGTTGTCACGGCCAGGCGAGCGCCCGGAGGTCGCTGCCCTTCTGGACTCCGGCGAGTTTCGCAGCGCTACAGCGCAATTGGCCTCACAGCTGGGCCGCGATGTGGCCGACGTGCAGGCCGAGGCCGCGGTATATATCCGCGAGATGGCGGCATCTCACGTTCCCCCGGTCGTGCGCGCGTGGCAGGCAATGTCCGCGTGGATGGTCCGCGGATTCCAGGTCGTCATCGACGACGACGATCTGGCCAAGCTGCGGGCACTCGACCGCGACAACGCCCTGATCTTCTTGATCTCGCACCGCTCCTACCTGGATCAATTCTCCTTTCCGCCACGCCTCACACAGGGTGGCATTGCGCCGACGTTCGGGCTGGCGGGCGCCAACCTCAATTTCTTTCCGCTGGGCACCTTGGCCCGGCGTAACGGGTTCATCCCCGTCCGGCGCGCGACGGGGGACATACCCGCGTACCGGGTGGCTCTGCGCGCCGTCGTGGGCCAAATGGTGTCCAGCGGTCGCAATCTGGTGTGGTCGATCGAGGGCGGCCGGACACGCACCGGCAAACTGCGGCCACCGCGGTACGGCCTGCTTCGGTATGTGACGGACGCGGTCGAGTCGGTCCACTCAGAGCAGACCGTCGCGGTCCCGGTCTCGATCCTCTTCGACCAGTTGCCGCTGCACGAAGTCAAACTGATGGTCGAGGAGTCGCGCGGACTTCCCAAGAGGCCGGAGAACGTTCGCTGGCTGTTCAGCTACGCACGTGGCCTGCGGCACCGCCTGGGACGCATCTACATCAACTTCGGCTCACCCGTGCCGCTGTATGAGCGGCTATCGGCGTTGCGGGCCGAAGGCTTGACCGACCGGCAGGTGGTCGAACGCGTCGCGCTGGACATCTGTCACCGCCTCAATCAGGCCACCCCGGTGTCCGCGACGGCCGCCGTGTGCGTGGCGATGCTCGGCGAGGACCGCGCACTGACCCTCGACGAGGTGTGCGCCACCGTCGCTCCGCTTGCGCGTTACCTGGCCGCCCGGGGCTGGCCCGTCGCCGGGGGCGCTGACCTCACCGACCGTGCCACGGTGTCGCAGACGCTGCACGACCTCGTCGGCTCCGGTGTGTTGACCTGCTACTCCGAGGGGCCGACGACCGTGTGGGGGATCGGCGACGACCAGCATCTGATCGTTGCGGTATACCGCAACAGCGCGATCCACGTCCTGGTGATGAGAGCGATCGCCGAACTGGCCCTGCTGGCGATCGTGCAGACACCGGGAGCAACCAAGCGCACAGGGTGGGAGAAGGCGCTCGCTGTGCGCGAACTGCTGAAGTTCGATTTCTTCTTCGCGGGCCGGGACGAGTTCGCCGACGAATTGTGGCGTGAGTTCGCGATCATGACCGGACGCAGCCACGACCCGAACGCACCGCTCGACACCGAAGGGGCCGCGCGGGTTCTGGATGAAAGTGACCTGCTGGTGGCCCATCTGGTGCTCAGACCGTTCGTCGACGCGTACCGGGTGGTGGCCGAGGAGTTGGTGAACCTCGGCCCCGATCGCAGCGTCGACGAACGGCAACTGCTCAAGAGATGTCTTCGCCTGGGCCGGCAATGGTCGCTACAGCACCGCATCACCGAGGAGTCGGTATCAGGCGAAATGTTCAGCACCGCTGTGAAATTGGCGCGCCACCGCGGTCTGGTCGACGCCGAGGGCGACGCGGACGACGTAACGGATCGCAGAGCGGCCCTCGTCGCTGAGCTCGACGACCTGCAGCGGTCGATCGGTGAGCTGGCGCGGATGCGTCGGGACGCCGTGTCGGTGTGAGTCAGACGACAATCGCTGGTTTGCCCTGCCGCCATCGTTTGGTAATATGGTTAGACCATAACTTGGCAGTGGACGATTGTGGCTTTCAACGAAGAGAGGCAACTGATGACCGAGTTCACCGACATTTCCTACGAGGTCGACAACGGCCTGGCCTGGATCACCATCAACAGACCCGAGCGGTACAACGCGTTTCGGGCCCGCACCCTCGACGAACTGATCCGGGCGTTCAAATTGGCGTGGGGAAGCCCGGACGTCGGGGTGATCTGTCTGACAGGGGCCGGAGAGAAGGCGTTCTGTACCGGCGGGGACCAGAAGCAGCGCGCCGAGACCGGCGACTACGGGCCCTCCGAAACCGGTCTGTTCGAAGTGGATTCGCTGCATCGGGTCATCCGTGACGTGCCGAAGCCGGTCATCGCGGCGGTGAACGGATTCGCCATTGGCGGCGGTCACGTCCTGCACGTGCTGTGCGACCTGACGATCGCCGCGGACACCGCGGTGTTCGGCCAGAACGGTCCGCGGGTCGGGTCGTTCGACGCGGGCTTCGGCACCGGCTACCTGGCGCGGGTGGTCGGAGAGAAGCGGGCCCGCGAGATCTGGTTCTTGTGCCGCCGCTACTCGGCGGAGCAGGCAGCCGAGTGGGGGCTGGTCAACAAGGTGGTCCCGGCCGACCAACTCAAGTCCGAGGTACGGGCGTGGGCGGATGAGATTCTGCAGCTGTCGCCAACCTCGTTGAAGATTCTGAAGCAGTCGTTCAACACCGACACCGAACAGTTCGCTTCAGTTGGCCAGATGGCGTATTCGAGTCTGAAGCTGTTCGGCGACACTGCTGAGGCGCAGGAGGGTGTCGCCGCCTTCAACGACAAGCGAGCCCCCGAATTCGCCGCCTACCGGGGCAACTGAGCCGGTGCCGCGATGTTCAACGTCGAACAGCGCGGGTTGGCGACCGACGAGTCCAGCGTGTCGCTGGCGCCCGTCGTCATCTCGGTGCTGAACACCTATGCCGGATTGTCCGCGGGGGCAGCAGGTTTCGTGCTCGACAGTACGGCGATGGTCGTGGTGGGCATGATCCTCGTCGGGTCCGCTTCTGTCCTGATCCGTTGGCCTTGGTCCGTGCGTACGAGAAAGGCTGGGCAGTGCGAGTCATTGCATCTATCGCCGAGGCCGTTGAGGCCGTCGGTCAAGAACTCGGTGTCTCCCAATGGATCGCCGTCGAACAGGACCGAATCGATGCATTCGCCAATGCCACCGGCGATCAACAATGGATCCACGTCGACGCCGAACGGGCTCGGGCCGAAAGTCCTTATCGCACAACCATCGCGCATGGCTTCCTGACACTGTCGCTCATTCCAGGATTGAGCAAGGACATCTACCGAGTCGACAACGCGAAGATGGGCATCAACTATGGGCTCAACAAAGTGCGGTTCCTCGCGCCGGTCCCGGCAGGCAGCCGCGTCCGGCTCCGCTCCCACCTGCTCGAGGCCAGGAAGGTCGACGACGCCACGGTTGACCTGATTGTCCGGCAGACGATTGAGCTCGACGGGTCGGACAAGCCGGCCGCGGTAGCGGAGGTCATCGCGCGGATGGTCTTCTGACTACGCTTCGTAGCGAGTCGTGCGAGCGTAAACTCGGCCTCTGATGGCTCCATAGCCGCCCGTGACGAGGGAGGGCGAACGATGCGCTTCGCTGCCGTAGTCCTGCTAATAGTGAGCATCGTGGGGTTGCTCGCCGCGCTCTTCACCGGTACTCCTACACCTAGTAACCCCAGGCACGGCACATTTGGCGTTAGCGGGCTTGATGGCAGCTTCATCGCGTGGGCGTGCGTCGGCCTGTGCGCGATAGGCCTGCTCTTGCTGTTTATCGATGCGCGTTTGGAGCGCCGGCGTCCACCCCAGCCTGATGAAGAGGGCCACTCGGCGGGTGACGAGCTGTTCGGCGAGCACGAAGTCGAACGCGACTTAGCGCGAGACACCTAAACGCTCTCGTGGCTGCGAGCCGCGGGCGGGGCGTGGCGACTACGGCGCGGCAAACCTTCGACCGGTACATTGGGTCTTACCTTTAGGCCGAAATGTATCGGAGGAGCAGCGATGGAACCCGTCGAGTCCACTTCGGCCCCAAACCGTTCGACTGTCTTGCTCAAACCAGTGGATGTGCCCAAGGCGTCCGACGTGTTGGCCCGCGAGCTTCGTGAACGGATCCTCAGCGGTGAGCTGACCGAGGGTACAGCCCTTCCCGCGGAACGCGAGCTCGTCAAGCAGACGCAGATGAGCCGCGCAACTGTGCGGGAGGCCTTACGGATCCTGGAGGTGCAGAACCTGGTTCGGGTCAGGGCCGGTCGGGCCGGCGGTGCCTTCGTCCAGCGCCCCACGACGAAGTCGATGGCCAACTCGGTGAGCATGCTGATTCGCGGCCAGAGGATCAAGCTGGCTGATCTCATGGAGACCCGCGAGGCGCTGGAACCGTTCTGCGCCGAGCTGGCCGCCCGCAACCGCACCGATGACGACCTGGCGGTGCTCGACAAGGCGAACGACGCCATCGCCGACCCGGACGCCGACCTGCCGGCGTTCCTGCAGGCCAATCTCGACTGGCATGTAGGCGTGGCCATGGCCGGTCACAACGAATTGTTGATCGGATTCATGACCGCGTTGTCGCACGCCATCTACACCGGAACCGAGAACGCGGCGTTCGTCGACGACACGGTGCGAGGCGTCACCCAGCGCGCCCACCGATCGATCACGGCCGCTATCCGTAGCCGCGACGCCGAGGCGGCCAGCCGGCGAATGCGCCGCCATGTGCACAGCTACGCCAAGGCCGCGCTGGCCATGGACAAGCGTGAGGCAATCAACGTCGACGATTGAGCGCCCTAGACCGAAGTTCCGGCAGCTGGAAATAGTGAATCCCCAGGCTGACCTGGGGATTCACTGGTTTGGTGGGGTGGTCGTTCTGGCTACGCGGCGGTGGTGAGCGGGATGGGTGTGTCGAGGAGGTCGAAAGCGCGGCGTTGGTCGGGGGTGGGGTCGGCGAGCATGGGCACGTCGGTGCTGGCGCCGTGGTAGCGGATGTCGTTGCGGGTGAGGGTGGCCAGGTGGTCGAGCAGGCCGCGGAAGCTGCGTAGCGGGTTGCCGTCGGCGTCGTGTTTGTGGGCGGCCTTGGCGTCGGCTTGGGGTGAACGCTGCGCGGCCGCGACGGGATTGTCCCGCTGGGGTGGGTGTTCGTCGGTGAAGGTTAGTGGTGCCCAGGCCTTGCGTAGGTGCCAGACCAGGTAGCAGGCGAGCAGGCAGATCAGCACGTGCGCGCGTACCCGCTCGTCGAGGCGGTGGTGGATCGGGCGCAGGTCGAGGTCGTCGGTCTTGATGATGCGGAAGTCGCGTTCGACGTTGGCGAGGTTCTTGTAGCCCTCGACGATCCCGGCGGGGTCGAGCGTGTCGGCGTCGACGCTGGTGCGCAGCACGTAGATGCCGTCCAGCTCGGCCTCGGCGTCGATGCGGGCCTGGTCGCGACGGTAGGTGAACGCGGTGTCGGTGATGGTGGTGTGGAAGTGCTTGCCCATCTTGTGTTTGTCGATCACCTTGCCCACCGCCTTGCCGATCTCGCCGGCGCCGGCCAGGGTGCCGCGGGTGACCCGGTCGGCGACACCGGCGAGCAGTTTGTCGGTCGCTTGGAGCATGTCCTGGCGTTTGCGGGTGCGTTCGACCGCCAGTGCGGGGTTGCGGCAGGCGATCAACCGTTCGTCGGGGTAGTCGGGGTGGTGGATCTCGGCCAGGTCCTGGGTGTCGAACAGGCTCATCTGCAGCGGCCCGTCGTCGCGGGCGAGTTTGGCGATCGCGGGCGCGCGCAGCGCGGTGATCCACCCGAAATCGGTTGCGGTGTCCGGGTTGTCGTTGAGTTCGGGCAGCGCGTCGATGCGCGCGGAGGTGATCATGCCGCGATCGCCCACCAGCACCAACTTCTGGATGCCCAGCTCGTCGCGGATGACGGGGATGATCTGGGTGAACGCGTCCGGGTCGGCGGTGTTGCCCGCAAACACCCGCACCGCGACCGGGCGCCCGGCCGGGTCGGTGAGCACCCCGTACTCGATCTGCTCGCAGCCCTTCTTGCCGTCGCGGGAGTAGCCGCGCGCGGCCAGCGCGCAGCACCGGCCGGTCACCCACGCGCTGGTCAGGTCGAACAACGCCATCCGGCCCGGATTCACCTCCGGGGCAAGGTGTTTGGCCGCGAGCTTGGTTTCGATCGCCTCTTGGCGGCCGGCGAGCCAGTCCATCGCGGCGTAGATCTCGTCGGTGCACGCGCCGGCCACGCCCAGGTCGGTGCCCAGAGTGGTGTCGGGCCACCAGGCCAGCGTGGACAGCTTCGGCTTGGGCCGCACAACCCGCGAGATGACCAGCGCGAGGACAATATCGCGTCTCCTGCCTGCCGGGCCCAGCAGCGTGGGCAGGCCCAGCTGGCGCGCCATCGCCGCGACCGCGGCCACGTGCCCGTGCGGCAGCGACCGGGTAATCGCGAACTCCGAACCGGCCGGCACCAGCGTCTGGCCCTTCAGCGTCGCCTCCAGTGCGGTGACCGCCTCCGCCGGCAGCATCGACAGGTTCGCCACGGTCTCGTTGCGCACCGCGGGCCCGTCGCGGTAGGTGCGCCGCAGGTAGGCCGACGTGTACTCGCGGCGCTGGCCCTGCTTGTCCACGTGCGTCTTCCGAACTCTGACTACGTGAACCCGGCCCTGTTTACGCGGCATAGAGGGAATCATAGTCGATTCCAACGCACCCGCGAAGACGACACGCCGTATATTCTGACTACACATCTAGGCCGGTTCAGAGCCGTCTATCCAGCTCAGGAATCAGATCACGCCCGAAAACCGTCGTAACTTCGGCCTAGACGTCCACCGGTGACGCCTGGTCCGCGACCAGGCGGCGAATCTCGCCGACGGCATCGGGGTTTTCGGCGCCGGAGAGGTCCCCGGGGTCGATGCCCAGGGCGGCGGCCCGGATCGCGCGCCGCATGATCTTGGCCGATCGTGTCTTGGGTAGCGCGTTGACCCGCCACACCCGCGACGGCGTGAAGGGTTTGCCCAGTTCGCGTCCGACCAGAGCCGCCAGCTCAGCGCCGACCTGCTCGGCGGTGTCGTCGTCGATTGCGTCGGTTCCATCGTCGGATCGCGAGACCCAAAACGCCCACACCGCTTCGCCTTTGACGGAGTCGGGCACACCGACTGCGGCCGCCTCCGCGACCTGCGGGTGCGTGATCATCACCGATTCCACTTCGGCGGGCGCCAGCCGCTTGCCGGCCACATTCATCACATCGTCGGAGCGCCCGCGGATGAACCACTGGCCGTCACTGTCGACCATCGCGAAGTCACCGTGCGTCCAGATGCCCGGGAAGCGCGACCAGTACGCCTGAAGGTAGCGCTCGTCGTCCTTCCAGATGCCTCGCGTCATCGACGGCCACGGCTGGCGGCACACGAGCTCGCCGACCTGGCCGCGAACGGACCGGCCGGTGTCGTCGACGACGTCGACGTCCATACCGAGCGACGGTCCGCCCAACGAGCAACTGCGGATTGATTCGACCGGATACGGCGCCAGGAACGATCCGCCGACCTCGGTGCCTCCGGAGAAGTTGATCACCGGCACACGTCCGCCGAACACGTCGCGGGCCAGCCACTCGTAGGATTCGGGGTCCCAGGGTTCACCCGTTGAGCCCAGCACGTGCACCGATGACAGGTCGATGCTCCGGATATGGCCAAGCTCAGTGGATTTCAACGCTCGCACCAGGGTCGGCGATACGCCCAGCATGGTGACCCGATGGCGTTCGACGAGTTGCCACAGGCGGCTGTTGTCGGGTCTGTCCGGTGACCCCTCGTACAACAGGAGGGTCGCCCCGTTGGCGTGGGTGCCGAACACCGACAGCGGGCCCATGATCCAGCCCATGTCGGTGACCCAGCAGAACACTCCGCCGGGCTTGACATCGAACGAGTAGGCGACTTCGCTGGCCGTCTTCACCAGAAATCCCGCGTGGGTGTGCACCGCCCCCTTGGGTTTGCCGGTGGTGCCCGATGTGTATGCCAGCAGCAGCGGGTGCATGGCGTCAACTTCCACGGGCGCCAACGGGCCATCGCGGTAGGTCAGCTGTGACCACAAAACCATCTGTGCGCCAACGTATTCGGGGGGGCCGGCTTGTCCTTCTTCGGAACCGTTGGGCACCACAACGACGTGCTGCACCGTCGGGCAGTGCGCCAGCGCGGCACCGACCTGCGGCAGAAGCGGTAGCGCGCGTCCGCGCCGGGTGGTGACGTCGGCGACGATGACGGCCTTGGCCTCCGCATCGGCGAGCCGGGACGCGATCGCCGTCGAGGCGAAACCAGAGAACAGCGGCACCAGGATCGCTCCGAGTGCGGCCACCGCGTAGCACGCGACGACCGCCTCGGGGATCATGGGAAGGTAGATCGCGACGGCGTCGCCGGGGCCGATTCCTAGCTCGCGCAGCCCATTTGCGGCGCGGGCGACGTCGGTGGCCAGTTGGCCGAACGAGATCTCACGGACGCGACCGGCTTCGTCTTCGTGGACCACGGCTACGCGGTCCGGTGTTTCGTCGCGCCAGCGCAGCAGGCAGGAATCGACGATGTTCATCTTGGCGTCGACGAACCAGTCGGGATGTTCAATTCCGTTGTGCAGATCCAACACCCGGCTGTAGGGCGTGCGGAACCGCAGACCTAGGTCCGTTGCGGCGGCGTCCCAGTACCAGGCCGTGTCGGCGACCGACCGCGCGCGGAGCTCGTCGATGCCCGACAGGCCGTGCGTCCGGGCCAGCCTCGTGACGTTGGCCTGTTCGATGACGTCGGCCGTTGGATTCCACTGATAGCTCGTCACGTTGCCTCGCGACCTCACTCCTTGGGCATGCCGAGGATGCGCTCGGCGACGATGTTTCGCTGAATGAACGTCGATCCGCCGGCGATGGCAGTGCCACGGGCCTGATACGCCAGCCGCAGCCACCGCTGTCCGTCGGTCGATGACGAGTCGGCACCCTTCTCGGCCAAGGCGAACTGGCCGCCCATGTCGACGAGCTCAAGCCCGAAATCGGCGATGTCCTCGACGAGAGGGCAGAAGTACAGCTTGCCGATCGAGGTCACCGGGCCCGGGGGCCCGTCGCCGGCCGCGCCGGCGATGACCCTCTGTCCGATCAGATAGTGCACCAGAGCGCGCCCGTACAGGTCGGCGATCCGTTGTCGCACAAGGGGATCAGCGCCCAATGGCGTGCCGTCGTCGGCGGTGCGGCTCGCGATCTCGCGGATCAAATCGTTGACTGCCCCCGTGGTGTTGACCCGCCCGGTGGCGATGGCGACGCGCTCGAAAGCCAGAGTTCCCATCGCGACCCGCCAGCCGCCGTCCACCTCGCCGAGGACGCCGTCGTCGGGAATGAACACGTCGTCGAGGAACACCTCGTTGAATTCGGATTCGCCCAGCATGTGTGCCAATGGGCGGACCTCGACGCCCGGGCTGTCCATCTCGAGCAGAAAATACGTGATCCCGCGGTGCCGCGGCCCACCGCCGGTGCGGGCCAGCAGGATCGCGTGCGCCGCCAGCTGGGCGCGGCTGGTCCAGATCTTCTGGCCCTGGATACGCCATCCCCCGGGCACCTTGGTGGCGGTGGTGCGCAGCGAGGCCAGGTCGGAGCCCGCCTCCGGCTCGGAGAACAACTGGCACCAGAGCTCGTCGCCGGTGAGGATCGGTCGCAGGTAGCGCTCGTGTTGGGCGGGGGTGCCGAACTCGATGATCGTGGGACCGGCGAAGTCCTCGCCGACGATGTTGAGCCGCTCCGGCGCGCCTGCCCGATCGAGCTCCTCGTTGAATACGGCGCGCAGCTTGGCATCCGCGCCGCCCCCGCCATACTCCTTGGGCCAGGACAGGCCGGCATACCCGGCGTCGTAAAGCAGTCGCTGCCAGGTGCGCCAATAGTCGAGCTTGTCCTCGAGGCGCGCGGGTTCTGGTCCGCCGAGCCGGGGCAACGTGTCTTGCAGCCAGGCGCGGGCCTCCGCCCGGAATTCGGCCTCGGCGGGACTGTCCTTCAACTCCATCAGCGCGGGCTCGCTACTTCGTGTGCGCGGCCGGCCTCGGCCTCAAGGCGTTGCTCGATGTCCTTGCGCAACTCATGTTTGAGGACCTTGCCGGTCGCCGTCATCGGCAAGGCATCGATGGCGACGACGCGTTCGGGCGTCTTCTGGATCGGCATGCCGTGCGACAGCAGAAACGCGCGCAGGTCTTCGACACTCGGCGTCGAGTGCCCCGGCGCGGTGACCACGTAGCAGCACACCCGCTCGCCGAGCCGCTCGTCGGGCATGCCCACACACGATGAGGCCTGCAGGTCCGGATGGTCGGCGAGGTTGTCCTCGATTTCGCGAACGCTGATGTTCATCCCGCCGCGAATGACGATGTCTTTGGTTCTGCCTGTCACGCGCACGTAGCCGTCGTCGGTCATCACTCCGAGATCGCCCGACTTCGACAAGCCGTCGGGCGTGAACAAGGCCGCGGTCTCTTCGGGATTGGCGAGATATTCGATCATGTGGGCCGGTCCGCGGTAGGCGATGTCGCCCTCGGCGCCGCGGGGCACTTCCTTCCCTTCGACATCGACGATCCTTACCTCCGCACCCGGCACCGCCGAGCCGTCCGACGTCAGGGCCCGAGACGCGTCGTCGTCGACGGAACACGTGGTGGTGACCAGGTTTTCGCTGCGCCCGTAGAGGCTGAGCACCTTGATGTTGGGCAGCGTGGCGCTGGCCCGCTCGACGACCGCGGCCGGGATGGGCGCGCCCGCACATACCCACACCCGCAACGTGGACAGGTCGTGGCGCTCAGCGTCGTACTCGGACAACAGCCCGTGCAGGAACGTCGGGGCGGTCACCACTGCGGTGCAGCCGAAGCGCTGAATCTCGTCGATGCCGCGCGCCGGTTCCCACTCGGCCATCAAATGTGTCGACGCCCCGGTCAGCATGGGCACCAGCACGCTGGTGACCAGCCCGGTGGTGTGGGCGACCGGGGAAGGCCCGAACTGAACATCGGACTCGGTGTAGCCGAACGGCGCAATCAGTGCGCGTGCGCCCGCACAGTAGGTGTTGAAGGTGTGCACGCACCCTTTCGACCGCGACGTGGTTCCGGAGGTGTACACGATGACGAACGGCTCGTCGGGGCTCGGCGGGTCGCCCAGTTCCTCACGGGCGCCGTCATCGTCGGTGTCAGCCTCCAGACCCTGCAGGCTGAACACACCGTCGTAGGCGTCGATGATGCTCTCGGCGGCGCTGTCGGGCCGGGTGACGATGATCGTGAGGTCCGGATGTTCTTGGCGCAGACCGAGATACATGTCGAGATAGTTGAAATTCTTGAAGGTCGCCGGCGTGAAGACTCCCCGTATTTCGGCGTTGGACGCCACATAGCCGACTTCTTCGCGCCGGTAGATCGGCATGATCGGCACGGCGACGACGCCAAGCCGCGACAACGCGGCGAGCACTTGCACGAACTCCACCCAGCTCGGCAACTGCACGGCGGCGGTGTCGCCGGCCCGCCAGCCTTGCCGATGCAGACCGACGGCGAGCCGCTGCGCACCATCGAAGAGCTGCCGGAAGGTCAGCGAGCGGGTTCCGTCGGTCGCGAACACCTTGTCGGGGTTCTTTTCGACACGCCGGACCAGCAGGTCGTGGAAGGTGTCGGTCGACCACAGTCCGGCCCCGTAGTAGTCGTCGATCTCATGCTGGCTGTAGTGGTCGGTGTACGGGTTGGGCTTCATCGCGCTTCCTCGGTTCTCGGGATCCGCCGTCCGGGACTCACTCCGGAGGGCACCACTGCCTCGAATCGTAGAATGGTCAGACCGAAAGGGTAATCACTCGAAAGAGGGATAATCCGGCCCCTCATGCGTTGCGCCACCGTGGCGAACGCTTCTCTTTGAAGGCGAGTACACCCTCGGCCAGGTCGTCGGTGGTGAAGGCCAAGGCGAGCTGGGCCTGCAAGTAGTCAAGCGCCGAATCCAGCGGCATGTCTCGGGTCGCCGCCAACGCCCGTTTGCCCATGCCGAGCAACAGCGGCGATTTGCCGGCGATGTCGGCGACCCACCGGCGCACGGCGTCGTCGAACTCTGCATCGGGCACCACCTTGTTGACCAATCCGGCAGCGGCCGCCTCGGCGGCGCTGATCAGCTGACCGGTCATCATCAGCTCGTTGGCGATCAGCCGGCCGGTGGCCCGGAATATCAACGCCGAGATCATGAATGGAAATGCGCCGACATTGATCTCCGGGCAGCCCAGCCGAGTCGACTCCTTGGCGATGACGAGGTCACAGGCCAACGCGATGCCCAGCGCACCGGCCAGCACGTCGCCGTTCGCGGCGCATACGACCGGCTTGTCGATTCCGGTGAGGGTGCGAAACAGGCTGGGAAACCGTGCCAGGCCAGCGTATTTGACGATGGTTGCGCGGTCGTCGGCGAACGCGTCGAGGTTTCCGCCGGAGGAGAAGATCCGCGGGTGTGACGACGTCAGCACGATGACCCTGACCCGTGAGTCGGATTCCGCGCGCTGCAGCAGTTCGCTCAGCTGATCCAGCAGCGAGTCGGACAATGCGTTGCGTCGCTCGGGATCGTTCAGTGTCAGGTAGGCGGCCGCCGTGTCGCCGTCCGGGCCGACGGGTTCGAGCCGGTAGGTAACCAGTTCGCGTGACTCGATCACCGTCTGCCTCCTAGTCGTGCGTCAATACGCATTTGCCGAACGTGCGTCCACGCTCGAGGTGTTGGTGTGCTTCGGCGGCCCGGTCAAGCGGGAACTCGCGGTCGATTACCGGCGGCCGGACCGAGCAGCGATCGATCATGTTGAGAAGGCCGGCGAAGTCCCTGCTGCTGCCCATGGTCGTTCCGAGCAGATCGAATTGACCGAAGTAGAAGCTTCGGATGTCCATCGGGGCGGTCTCAGCGGCGTTGGCGCCGAGCACAACAAGCCTGCCTCCGGGCCGCAGCGTGCGTACGGACTCGGTCCACCGTCCGACGGGGTCCAGGACTAGATCGAACCCGGCGTGATTCGGCGACATGGCTCGGGCGTGCTCGGGCCATTCCGTCTCGCTGTGCAGCACGCCGCCGCGGGCTCCCGCGGACACCGCGCGCTCGATGGTGTCGGACGAAGAGGACGTCACCGTAATGGCCGCTCCGGCTGCGACCGCGAGGGAGATCGCCATGGTGGCTATTCCGCCGCCGGCTCCGACAACAAGCATCGACTCACCCGAGCGGAGTCGTCCCCGGACGAAGAGGGCCCGGTAGGTCGTAACCCCAACCAGCGGCAGCGCCGCAGCCTCGGCCCATGACAACCGCGCGGGCTTGGCGGCCAGGCAGTCGGCTGGCACGCTGACCAGTTCGGCGTATGTGCCCGGAGTGCGGTCACCCAGAATCTCCCACTGGCTGCCCGGCGCGTCGTCGCGGTCGCCCCAGTTCAGCGACGGCAGCACCACCACGTGCTCTCCGGTGTCGGTGCGCACGCCGGCGCCGTCGGCACCGATGATGTGCGGCAGCGGCGACCTGTACCGACCCTGGCGCACCAGGACGTCATGCCAATTCAGCGCGCTGGCTCGCAGCGCAACGGTGACCCAACCCGGGCGTGCAGCCGGATCGGGAAATTCGCCGGGGCGCAGCACCGCGGCGGTGCCGAACTCGTGCATTACCACAGCCTGCATGCCCACCCTCCTTTATGGCCTGACCATTAGACCATTAGCTGGGTTTGCATGCAAGGACGTCAGGTTGGAGCCGTCGGCCGGTCAGTCCCCAAATTATTGACGCGCGCGTGATAGTCCGCTCTTTTGCCAATCCGTTGTGAGCTGCGCAACAAGTCGCTATACTTTGGTCCAATGGTATGACCGATCGCTTGGGTCGACCGAACTCTTCAGAGGAGAGGAGTGGGGGATGGTCTCGCTAACCGCCATAGCCGCCGTCACGCAGGAGTCAACGGTGTTTGAGCGTGCCGAGGCAGTCATTGCGGCCGCCACCGATCATCTTGCGTTGCCGGCTCTCGACCTGCCACCCACTTCGTTGGGGTGCCGGTTGGACGATCTGCGCCGCCGCCTCGAGCAGCGGATTGCACTGTCCGCCGAGCCGACGGACGATTCGGAAGCGAGTGCCGAACTGTTGATCTCCATTCTGAGGGTGCGGTGCGAGCTGCTCGATCACGATTTGTCTCGACGGGTGAAATGCCTGTCGGAGATTCGTAACGCACTTGGCGAGCTACGCGGCCTGTCGCCGCGCGAGATGATCCTCGCCGCTCCGGTGGTGCTGAGCCGTGAATTTGGGTTCGCACGGACCATGATCTCCACCGTGCGGGGTTCGGTGTGGCTGCCCCAGCACCTTTACATCGAAGACGAAAGGGCCGATCCCTACTCACGACCGTTCCTCGACTACGTCCACGGGGGCGCCCACATCCAACTGGCGGACGCTCCGCTGGAGACAGAACTCATCCGCAAGCGATGCGGCGCCTTTGTGCCGTCACCGAGGGACGACAAACGCACGTTCAAGGAGATCGTCAATGTCTCCGGCTGCTGTGGGTATATCGCTGCCCCGATCACCGTTGGCGGCAGGGCAATCGGGATGCTGCACGCCGACCGCCCCGAACCCGACGGAGTGGTGACGATGGACCATCTCGACCAGCTGGAGGCCTTCGCCGAGTGTCTGGCCGTGGCGTTCGAGAGCGCGGTGCTCGAAGAGAAGGCTGCCCAACAACACGTTGAAGTCGAAAATCTGTGCGCCAACGTCGACGAGCTGCTCAGGCGGTCAGCCCGACCTGCGTTGTGGTCGTTGTCAGGCGCCGCGCCGGGACAACGACACGATGCTCACTACCACCGCGACCAACCCGTCGTGCCCACGTTGACCGCTCGTGAACGAGAGATCATGTCGTATGTGGCGACGGGGGCCACCAACGGCCAGATTGCCCGGTGCCTGGTGATCTCTGAAGGGACGGTGAAGTCCCATCTGAAACACATTGCCAGGAAGCTCAATACGTCGAGCAGGGCTGCGGCCGTCGCCGTCTATGCCGGCATCGCCACCTCTGCGGCGGGAGGGCAGCGATGAACACCGGCGCCATGCTGGCCAGGCTCAACGAACTCGACGACCACGTTTGTAACGCGTTCAGCATCACACGATCCGGTGATGCGCCGACCCTGGACGAGGCCATCACGATGTCGGCCGCCACCGCCGATCAACTGTTGACCGGCGACTGGGCCATCCGCGACGACACCGCGCCGTCGGTCGCGCAGCGCCCACTGATCGCATTCCTGCAGGCGCAGGTCGACGCGCGCGTGATGAGAGACGGCCACAGCGGCAATGTGGTGCGGTCATTGACCGAGGGCATCCGTCGCATGAAGAAGGCCGGCTCGCTGCAAGGGCTCGGCCGCCAAGCCTGCACCGAACTCTGTGACGTGCTCGGCTTCGACCGCGCACTCCTGTCGTTCGTCGAAGACGACGGATTGGTCGTCGAGGAATCCGACCACAGCCTCGGCGGCCCCACCGTGATCCGGCGTCGTGGATGTGTGGCCGAAGGGCTCTGCATCCGCTTGCGCGACACTATCCGCACGAATGAGGATGACGTGCCCGCGGCGCCCGGCTACGGAGACCTACTCGGCTCAGTGGACTATCTCGTCGCTCCGGTCATCGCCGAATCGCGAGTGGTCGCACTCCTTCACGTCAGCCGCAGTAGCGAAGGCGGCCTTTCTGTCCGTGATATCGATGTGCTGGATACCTTCGCCTCTGCCTATTCGTTGCTTCATGAGCGGATGCTGAATACCGAACGGGTGCAGCAACAGCGCACCTCGATTGCCCGTGCGGCAGCGCGGCTCACGGAGGACGCCGACCGCATCGCCGCAGCGGCCATCAGCCTCGACGTCGAATACGACAATCGCGTAGAACCCCCGACCATCGCGCCGGATTCCGCGTTGGCGGCCGCGCTATCGGACCGTGAACGCCAAGTGTTCGAAAGGCTCGTCGTCGGAGCGTCCAACGCCGAGATCGCCGACGAACTTGTCATCACGGTCGAAACGGTCAAGACACACGTGAAGAGAATCCTTCGCAAGATCGGGGCCATCAACCGGTCGGAGGCGATCGCCCTCTACATGGAGGCCAGAACCGGGACTTGGCGATACAGCGGGTGATGTTGCGCCTTTGCGCCGAGTGTGCGGTTTCGTACGCGACGCGCCGCTTGGATTCAAGCGGTGGCTGCAACGAATGTGGACGGGTCTGAGAGTAGTCGGTCGAGTTCTTCGGCGGGGGTGCGCCAGCCGAGTCGTTTTCTGGGTCGGGCGTTGAGTTCGGTGGCGACCTGGTCGAGCCAGCCGGGGCCGTAGAACGACAGGTCGGTGCCTTTGGGGAAGTACTGGCGCAGCAGTCCGTTGGTGTTCTCGTTGGTGCCGCGCTGCCAGGGGCTGTGCGGGTCGCAGAAGTAGATCGGCAGGCCGGTGGCCTCGGTGATCTTGGTGTGTAGTGCCATCTCGCTGCCTTGGTCCCAGGTCAGCGAGCGGCGCAGGATCTCGGGGATCTCGGGGACCTTGGCCGACATGGCGTCGGCCAGCGTGGGCGCGGTGCGGTCGCCGGGCAGGTGCAGCAGCACCACGAATCCCGTGGTGCGCTCCACCAGGGTGCCGATCGCTGAGCCCGAGGCGGTACTGCCGATGATCAGATCTCCTTCCCAATGACCGGGGACCGCGCGGTCATCGGCCTCGGCGGGACGTTCACTGATGTTGATCATCCCCTTGAGCTTACCTCGGCCAGTTTCCTTGCGGCCCTGCGGTTTTCGTTGTGCACGGCCGGTACGCAGCGCGGTCTTGACCAGCTGGGCCAACTCCCCGCGCGGCTGGACGTAGAGGGCCTGATAGATCGTCTCGTGTGACACCCACATCTCCGGATCGTCGGGAAAATCCTCCCGCAGCCGGCCCGCGATCTGCTCGGGACTATGCCGCTGCTTCAAGCGTGCCACCACCTCGGCCAACAGCGCAGGCCTGTCCTCGAGGTGGCGCGGTTTGGGGCGCTTGAGGTTGGCCTCGGCGCAGTCCTGACCCACCCGTGCCCGGTATCCCGAAACGGTCTCTCCACGGTCCCTCTCGCGGCGAATCGTGTCCCGATGCCGCCCCAACACGACCGCGGCCCGCGCCGGCGTGCACTTGCTTTCGAGCAGGTCCTCCAACCGGCAGCGCTCGATGAACGACATCGGCCCCTTCGGCGGCGACGGATCGGGCTCGGTATCGGCAAGCGGCGCAGGGGTTCTCGGCACATAACCAGCCTGGTCTACCCAGCGCCGGCCGGTGTGCTCCGACACGCCCGCGGCCACCGCGGCCTCGGTCACCGTGGCCCCCGAGTGCATCGCCTCCCAAAACACATCCTGGGTGGCCTGCGAATACCGGATGCCGTAGTGCTTGGGATTGGTGTGATAACCCGCCGCCTTGGCCCAGGCCCGGCCCGTAGCGCCGTGCACCCCGGCCACCGTCGCCGCCGCTGTCGGCGACAGCCCCGAATTCACCGCCTCCAAGAACCGCTCCCGCACCGACCCCGGCAACCTGCCACCCGGCGGCAGACCCCGCCGACGAAACCCGGTCTCGTAACCCATGAAGCAACACCTTTCGAATCAGGTGTTGCAGCGACCACTTGAGTCTGAGCCGTCGACTGCGTATGAATCGGCACAGTCACCACGTTTTTGGGCAGCCGCGCGCGATGAGCGCCGCGCCAACGCGGTTCAGAAATACCGCCGGCGTGCGATGCAGCATGCCGCTAGTCAACCTAACGTCAGTCCAGCCGAGCTCGGGTAGCAGCGCATATCGCTCCACGTCCCATGTCCGCCGCTTCGGGTCGGTCCAATGCTGGGCGCCCTCGAAGTCGACACCGACGAGATATTCAGGCCAGCCCATATCGATGCGAGCGATCACTACACCATACGCATCAACCACAGGAATCTGCGTCTGCGGCCGCGGAAATCCGGCCTGGACCAACAGCAGTCGAGTGAGCGATTCATATGGCGACTCGGCACCCCGATCCACTAGATCCAGCGTCTGGCGTAGTTGCCGAAGACCTCGCACGCCCGGGTGACCCTCGGCGATCGCCTCGATGGCGGTGACCTTCACGTCGGTCGCGTTCATCAACGCGTCGATGCGCTGCACGCCCTCCTCGAGATCCAACCGCCTACCCAGGTCGAAGGCGGTGCGGGCGGGAGTAGTGACGGGCAGCCCGCAGACCGTTTGCATTTCCCCGGGCAGCAGGATGTCGGTGTGCACAGAGATCAGTGGAGGTGGTCGCCGATTGGTGTGGATCAACTCGGCCGGCTCATCGGCATCAATCCACTTGGCGCCAAGCATCGTTGAGGCCGAGAGGCCGGCGAGCACGCCGTCGCGTCGCGACCACAGCCAGGCCGCGCGGGCACGATCATTCGCCGACAGCTCGACTCCCCGCGGCGCCCACACACCGGGATAGATCGCCTGATGGAAGCGGCGTAGCTCGCGGAACGTCAGCGCTCCGGATTCGAGTGCTTCGTCTGCTCGAAACGGCCAGTCGATAGTCCGCATGCCGGGACGGTCGCATCGCCATCCGACACCAGAAGCGGGCGTTCGATGGGTTATCCACAGTCGGCTCGGCAGCGGTTGTGCGGTTTCGTACGCGACACGCCGCCTCAGACTCAAGTGGTCGCTGCAACACCTGATTCGAAAGGTGTTGCTTCATGGGTTACGAGACCGGGTTTCGTCGGCGGGGTCTGCCGCCGGGTGGCAGGTTGCCGGGGTCGGTGCGGGAGCGGTTCTTGGAGGCGGTGAATTCGGGGCTGTCGCCGACAGCGGCGGCGACGGTGGCCGGGGTGCACGGCGCTACGGGCCGGGCCTGGGCCAAGGCGGCGGGTTATCACACCAATCCCAAGCATTACGGCATCCGGTATTCGCAGGCCACCCAGGATGTGTTTTGGGAGGCGATGCACTCGGGGGCCACGGTGACCGAGGCCGCGGTGGCCGCGGGCGTGTCGGAGCACACCGGCCGGCGCTGGGTAGACCAGGCTGGTTATGTGCCGAGAACCCCTGCGCCGCTTGCCGATACCGAGCCCGATCCGTCGCCGCCGAAGGGGCCGATGTCGTTCATCGAGCGCTGCCGGTTGGAGGACCTGCTCGAAAGCGAGTGCACGCCGGCGCGGGCCGCGGTCGTGTTGGGGCGGCATCGGGACACGATTCGCCGCGAGAGGGACCGTGGAGAGACCGTTTCGGGATACCGGGCACGGGTGGGTCAGGACTGCGCCGAGGCCAACCTCCAGCGCCCCAAACCGCGCCACCTCGAGGACAGGCCTGCGCTGTTGGCCGAGGTGGTGGCACGCTTGAAGCAGCGGCATAGTCCCGAGCAGATCGCGGGCCGGCTGCGGGAGGATTTTCCCGACGATCCGGAGATGTGGGTGTCACACGAGACGATCTATCAGGCCCTCTACGTCCAGCCGCGCGGGGAGTTGGCCCAGCTGGTCAAGACCGCGCTGCGTACCGGCCGTGCTCAGCGAAAACCGCAGGGCCGCAAGGAAACTGGCCGAGGTAAGCTCAAGGGGATGATCAACATCAGCGAACGTCCCGCCGAGGCCGATGACCGCGCGGTCCCCGGTCATTGGGAAGGCGATCTGATCATCGGCAGTACCGCCTCGGGCTCAGCGATCGGCACCCTGGTGGAGCGCACCACCGGATTCGTGGTGCTGCTGCACCTGCCCGGCGACCGCACCGCGCCCACGCTGGCCGACGCAATGTCGGCCAAGGTCCCCGAGATCCCCGAGATCCTGCGCCGCTCGCTGACCTGGGACCAAGGCAGCGAGATGGCACTACACACCAAGATCACCGAGGCCACCGGCCTGCCGATCTACTTCTGCGACCCGCACAGCCCCTGGCAGCGCGGCACCAACGAGAACACCAACGGACTGCTGCGCCAGTACTTCCCCAAAGGCACCGACCTGTCGTTCTACGGCCCCGGCTGGCTCGACCAGGTCGCCACCGAACTCAACGCCCGACCCAGAAAACGACTCGGCTGGCGCACCCCCGCCGAAGAACTCGACCGACTACTCTCAGACCCGTCCACATTCGTTGCAGCCACCGCTTGAATCCAAGCGGCGTTTTGCGTATGAAACCGCACACTCGCAGCGGAGCGCAGCTCCCCTGACAGCTGCTCGCGGTGTGCCCAGCTCGCGGCGGTCAGGCCGCGGAGATGCCGCCGTTGACGCTGATTGCCTGGCCCGTCAACCGCGCGGCCGCCGGGCTGCACAGAAAGACCGTCAGAGCGGCGATGTCGTCGGCCGTCGGCACACCGAGGTGAGCCTGCTTGGCGGCTCGCTCGAAAAGCTTGCCGCTGAACCCGTCGGAGGTGATGCGTTCGGTCGAGGCGGTGCCGTAGACGAGCGACGGCGTCAACGCGTTGGCGCGGATGCCGTACCGCTTCTCCTCGATGGCGATCGTCCTGGTGAACATCACGATCGCGGCCTTGGCCGCGCCGATGACCGCTTCGCCTGGCGTGGCGGTCTTGGCCGCATCGGATGCCACGTTCACGATGACTCCACCCCGGCGGGTACGCATCCCCGGCAGCACCGCGCCGGCCATGTGCATCGACGGCAGCGCCAGTTGGGTGAGTCCGCGAGCGATGTCTGCTGTCGGGATATTGATGAACAGCTCGGGACGGACATCGGCGGCGGTGGAGCACATCAGAATGTCGATCCCGGACAAGATCTGATCCGCCTCTGCCGCAACGGTTGCCGCGACCGCGGGATCGACGGCGTCACCAGCGATAAAGTGCGCAGTCGCACCGAGTTCGGCGATCGACTTCGCGGCCAGCTCGCCGCGCTCGGCGTTGCGTCCGACGATCACGATCCGCGGCACGCCGGCTTCGGCGAGTGCCCGCGCTGAGGCAAGGCCGATGCCGGCGGTACCGCCGACGATCAGCGCGGCGGATTCGTTGAGGTCCTTGGGGGCGGGCATGTCGGCCCGGGTGTCGCCAGTCATGAATTCTTCCTTGTCATTCGTGCACCGCGGGAAGTGCCGATATCCGTTGTAACCACTGCAGAAGATCGTGCATCACCTCTGCCCGGTTGATCTCGTTGAGGACCTCGTGCCGGGCGTCGTCGTAGACGCGGACGGTGACATCGCCCAGACCCGCGGCGCGGTAACGGTCCACCAGTGCCCACAGCAGAGCGAGGTCGGCGTTGACGGGGTCCTTCGAACCGACCGCTATATACAGCGGCAGGTAATGGGGCATGCGCGCCACCTGCGCGGGGTCGGCGAGTCGCCGGGCACCGGCGAACATGTCTTTGGCCGACGCTGCGTCGATGCCGAATCCACACAGCGGATCAGCGAGATAGGCGTCGACGACGGACTCGTCGCGGGAGAGCCAGTCGAAATCCGTCCGCGCCGGTCGGAATGGGGCGTTGAAGGCGGACAGATCCAGATCGCTGGTGAGATCCAGCGCGGGTTCGAGGAGGTCGAGTGCCGCGGTTCCGGTGAGGGCGACGGCGTCGACGTCGGTGCCGTGGTCCAGCAGAAACTGTTGAGTCGCAAACGAACCCATGCTGTGGGCGATGATTGCAACCGGCAGGCCGGGATCGTCTGATTTCGCTTGGGCGATCACCAGATTCAGGTCGTCGACCAGTGCCGACCACCCCTGGGGGCCGAGGTGGCCGGGTTCGTCACCGTTGGCCAGCGAGGCGCCGTGCCCGCGGTGGTCATGTCCGTACACCACGAAACCCGCTGACGTCAGTGCGTCGGCGACATGGTCGTATCGGCGGAGGTGCTCGCCCATGCCGTGGACGAGCACGACAACGCCTGCGACCGTCTGGCCGTCGTGAGGGGCCCAGCGATAGCCCGCGAGCCGCCTGCCGTCCGCGGAATCGTAGGAGAACGTGTCGGGGGTCATCATCGCGGCCTAGAGGGGAGTGGCCGTGGCGCCGTTGCGGCCGCGATCGGCCTTGTCGAAGAACTGTTGCGATCGTTCCATCACGGTGGTGTTGCCGCCGCACAGCGCGTAGCCCCACATCGCTTCGACGCGCAGCTGGTCGTACAGCGGGCGGCCGATGATCTCGAGCACCGTCTCCTTGGCGGACTCGATGGCGGCCTGATCGCAGCGCAGGATCCGCTGCACCAAGGCGTCGGTCTCCTCCATCAGTTTCTCGTGAGGCACCACTCGCGCCACCATGTTCGCGGTCAGCGCCCGCTCGGCAGAGATCGGCTCACCGGTCAACAGCATCTCCAACGCCACCCCGACGCCGCAGGTGTTGACCAGACGTGGGATGCCGCCGTCGGCCGGGTGCATCCCGCGACGCACCTCGAAGGTGCCGAACTGCGCCCGCTCCGAGGCGATGCGGATGTCGCACGCCATCGCCAGCTCGACGCCGTGCCCGACGCACCAGCCGTTGATCGCGGCAACGATGGGCTTGGTGATGCGCGACAACGGTCCTCGGGTGATCCCGCACAGACCGTCCTCGAGACGTTCGCGTCCCACCATCGGCCCGACGGTCTGCCACTCCGGCGCATGAGTTTTCAGGTCGGCACCGGCGGTGAACGCGTCGCCGGTTCCGGTGATGACCGCGACGCGAAGCGCCGGGTCGTCGCGGAAGTCGCGCCACATGTCGCACATCAGCTCGTGGGCTTCGATGTCGATGGCGTTCTTCACCTCTGGACGGTTGAGGGTGATGTACGCGACCTCGCCGCGCTTCTCATAGAGCACCTTTGCTGTCATCACAAGCTCCCTTTCGCGTCGAGGATGGAAGGCAGCGCAGAGCGGTGGAAACCGTCGAACGGAATGTTGTGTTCGACAGGTTGGAGGTCCCACCACCCCGGCTTGGCGTTCGGAGCTCCACCGTCGACCCGGATGCAGGTCCCGGTGATGAAGCTGGCGGCCGGCGAGAGGAGAAACACCACCGCCGCGGAGACCTCCGCCTCGGTTCCAAAGCGCTGCAACGGGATTTCGCGGGCCACCTGGTTGCGGATGAAGTCGGTGTCCTTGCTGTCGTAGGTGTCCAGCCCGCTCGACGCGATCGAGCCGGGCGCGATGGTGTTCACCCGTACTCCCGAAGCGGCCCATTCCGTGGCGGCGGATTCACTGAGCGTCAGCATGCCGCCACGGGCGGCCGCCGAGTGCGCAAAGTGTGGCCAGCCGTGCCAAATGTCGGCGATCATGTTCACGATGGCGCCGCCGTGCGACTTCATCCACTTGGTATAGACCTCGCGCATGACGATGAAGCCGCCGGTCAGGTTGTTGCGCACCACCGCCTCAAAACCCTTGGTGCTGATGGTTTCCAGGGCTGCGCGGTACTGGCCGCCGGCGTTGTTGAACAACCCGTCGATGCGTCCGTGTTCGGTCAGGATCGCGTCGATGATGTCGCCGACGGCGGCTTCATCGCGGATGTCCGCGGTGTGGATGGACACCCGGCCGCCGTCCGAGCGGATCTCGGCTTGTACGGCCTCGAGTTTGTCTGCGCTGCGGCCGACGATCGCCACGTCCGCGCCAAGGGCGGCGAGTTCATGGGCCGTGCATCGGCCAATCCCGCTACCCCCGCCGGTGATCACGACCGTCCGACCGGTGAACAGGTCTTCGGTGAAGATTGACTGGTAGCCCACAATGCTCCTTCAAGAGGATTTCGGTTCGCTGCTGCGGTCTTCTCGAAGCCGTTGGCGCAGAACGGCTTTTTGCACCTTTCCGGTAGCGGTAAGGGGCAGTGCGTCGGTGAAGTGGATCTCCTTGGGAACCTTGTATCCGGCGATCAGGTCGCGGCAGTGCGACATGAGGTCGGAGACATCAACCGGCCTGCCGGGGTGGAGCACAACGAATGCCACGACGCGTTCTCCCCACTTTTCGTCGGGGGCGCCGACCACGGCGACCGATACGACCGACGGGTGGGCCGTCAAGGCGCGTTCGACCTCGGCTGAGTAGATGTTCTCGCCGCCGCTGACGATCATGTCCTTCAGTCGGTCAACGAGGAAGAGGTTGCCGTCCTCGTCGCGGGTGCCCGCGTCGCCGGTGTGGTACCAGCCGTCGATGAGCGCGGAGGCGGTCGCATCGGGTCTGTCCCTGTAGCCGGTGAACATCCATGGTGAGCGGACCACGACTTCACCGGTCACGCCGGAGGACAGTTCACGTCCGTTGGGGCCGACGATCCGCAGCACTACCCCGCGCATCGGCTGCCCGCAGGACTTCAGAAGGTCCGGATCGTCCACGCGGTGCTGTTCTGGCCGAAGCAGGGTGATGATGAAGGTCTCGGTGGTTCCGTAGAACTGCACGAAATCGCAACCGAACACGTCGAGCGCCTGCTTCAGGGTGTGCTGCCCGATCGGCGAACCGGCGTACAGCAGTCGGCGCAACGACGAGAAGTCGCCCGGCTGTGCTGATGCATGATCCAGCACCAGCTGTATCGCGGTGGGAACCAGGCAGGTCACGGTGGGACGGTGTGCGGCAACAGCGGCGACGAACGCGGTGGGTTCGAACGCGGGCAGAATCGCCAGGGACGCACCGTTGTACAGCGCTGAAAGCGACACCCAGGTGCCGGCCAGGTGGAAGTTGGGCATGACCATCAGGCCGATGTCGTCGGAGTTCCAGTCGACTGACGGCTCCGTCGCCGCGGCGCGGAACCAATTCCCCAAGGCGCCATGCGAAATCGGCACACCCTTCGGTGCCGCTGTGGTGCCCGACGTGTAGGCCAGCAGGGCGGTCGCGCTGTCGGGCAGCACAACGCCGGGGTCGGCTGAGCCGGCGCGCAAACACCACGTGTCAAGTTCCGTCTCCGGGACGACCTCCACAGTGACCTCCGCGGCCCGGCGCACCCTCTCGGCAAGTTCGGTGAAGTCACGTCCGGCGAAGACCAGCGGTATCTTCGCGTCGGTCACGACTTCGGTGAGTTCTATCGGGGCGCAGCGCCAATTCAGCGGCGTGAACGCACATCCCGCCTTGTTGACGCCGATCCAGATCTCGAAGAACTCCGCGGAATTCTTGCCCAGATAGCCGACGTGGGAGCCGCTCGATATGCCAGAGGCCACCAGAGTGTTTGCGATGCGATTCGACCGCTCGTCGAGCTGGGCGTAGGTGACAACGCGATTAGCGTCGATCAACGCCGCCTTGTCAGGAGTCTTGCCCGCCCAGACGCGCGTCACATCGGGGATGCAACGAATGCCAGACGTGACGGTCATCGCTCTCTCCCCTACACCAAACATTCGAATGGTCAGACCATATCCGGGAAGATATGGCGGGGTCAAGGTCGATGTTCGCCGGGCCCGCTGGCCTGCTCGGATGTCCCCCTTTCGGGAGGTCAAGACCCCTCGTACGAGTGCTTACCGGCATTGACCTGCGGTGATTGCATGGTCGTGTCAATCCGCCGATAGGAGCCTCCCATGACTTCACCACCGTTCGACGACACGGACGTTGCTCCTACTAACGACGTGGCTGCGACGCGGCCTTACGACGAACTCAACGTCTCCTCTGATGCGTTTTGGGAGCAGGACACCGAGGAGCGGGACCTGACTTTCAAGCAGTTGCGAGAGCAGCGGCCGGTGAGCTGGCAGCGGCCGATCGAAACGGCGTTGCACCCGGACCCCGACGATCGGGGCTTCTGGGCCGTGGTGCGCCACGCCGACATCGTCGAGGTCAGTAAGAACACCGATGTATTCGTGTCCCGCTACGGCGTGATGTTCGACGTGCTTCCGCCGGTGTTTCTGCAGATGGCGACGTCGTTTCTGGCCATGGACAACCCGCAGCACGATAAGGTGCGGGGGCTGGTCGGCTCGGCGTTCACCCGCCCCCAGATCCGCCGCATCGACGACGACATCGCCTCACGCGCCCGCAGGATCCTGGCCACGGCGCGCGAAAAGGCCGCCGCGGGCGAGCCGCTCGACTTCGTCAGCGACATCTCGCGGCACCTGCCTATCGAAATGTTCGGCGACATGTTCGGGGTCCCCGAGGAAATGCGGCCGACCGTGGCGCACGCTGCCGACGAGGCCATGGCGTGGGCCGATCCGGTCTTGCTGGCCGGACGCGACGGCGCCCAGGTGCAGGTCGAGGCAGTGACGCAGATCCACCAGATCGCTCAGCAGCTCATCGCGGAGCGGAGGGAGCACCCCGCCGACGACCTGTTGACCAATCTGGTGCAGGCCGAGGTCGATGGTGAGAAACTGACGGACCCCGAAATCAGCGCCGTTATGGTGCTTTTCGCTGTCGCGGCCACCGACACCACCCGCCACACGGCCAGCTTCGCGGTCAAGGCGCTCACCGATTACCCCGATCAGCGCCAGTGGTTGTGGGAGAACTTCGAGGACCGCATCAATTCGGCGATCGAAGAGTTCCTGCGCTGGGGATCGGTGGTGCTGAACTTCCGGCGCACCGCGGTCGCCGAATACGAGCTCAACGGGCAACACATCCTGCCGGGTGACAAGGTCGTCATGATGTATCCCTCCGGCAATCGTGACGCCGAGGTGTTCGACCGCCCTGACGCATTCGATCTGACGCGTCAGCCCAACCCCCACATCGCATTCGGCGGCGGCGGCCTCCACTTCTGCCTGGGCAATCAGCTCGCCAAATCGATGCTGCGCTCACTATTCCGCGAACTGCACCGACAGATGCCCGACTTCGTCGCCGGCGAGCCGACCCTGATGAAAACCAACTTCATGCGCGGCGTCGTCAGCCTGCCGTTCGAACCCAACCTGGTTTCCCAGCCATGACCACCCCACCCAACCGAATGACATCCTCCCTCGACGCCCTTGCCCGCACGTCCGATCAGCTCTATGACGATCTGCTCCTGCCGGACGAGACCGTCAAGATCCGTGCCGAGGCGCGGGACTTCGCGACGACCGTGCTGGCGCCGCGCGCAGCGGAGCTCAATTCTGCCGAGGAGTCCAAGGCCGCATTCCCACGGGACATCCTCGATGCGATGGCCGCCGCCGGGTTGTACACCATCCCGTTCGCGTCCGAAGTCGGCGGCCGCGGGCTGCAGTACCCGATGTTGGCGGCCGCGACGGTGCTCGAAGAGCTGGCGTACTACACCCCGGGGGTGGCGTCGGCACTGTACGACGGGCAGGCCCTGCTCGTTGGGCGCACGCTTGACGCGGGTCCCACCCACATCCGCGGCGAGTATCTGCCCCGCCTCGTTCGTGGCGAGATCGTCGGCTCCTTCGCCACCAGCGAGCCCGAGGCCAGCACCGACCTGTCGGCGGAAGCGATGCGCACCACGGCGACACGGGTTACCGGCGGATACCGCCTCAACGGCCACAAGCGATGGATCACCAACTCGTGCGCGGCCGACATCATGACCACGCTGTGTGTGGTCGACGGCGAACACGCGATGCTGCTGGTCGACATGCACAGCGACGCAGTGATTGTCGGCGAACCCGACAAGAAGATGGGCAACCGGCTGCAACTGACCTCTGACGTCGAGTTCACGGATGTGTTCGTCCCGGACGATCACGTCATCGCCGAACCGGGCCGAGGCCTGGCCGCCGCGCTGAAAAGCCTCTCGTACGGCCGAATGGGCGTCGGCGCAATGGGTGTCGGCATGGGGCAGTGCGCGTTCGACCACGCCGTCGCCCACCTGCGCAGCCGCAGTGCTTTCGGCTCCAAGCTCGGCGGATTTCAGCACTGGCAGTTCCGGATGGCCGAGCACGCGATTGCTCTGGAGGCGGCACGTTCGCTGTACCAGAAGGCGGCGCGCAAGTCCGACACACGGGGGTCGGGTGAACCCGAGGCAGCGATGGCGAAGGTGACCGGCAGCCGCGTCGCCGTCGACGTCGCCCGCGACGCCATCCAGGTGCACGGCGGGTACGGCTTCGTTCGCCAGCTGACTGCCGACGGTAGGACCAACCACCTGGAATCAATTTGGCGCGACAGCAAGGTCGGCGAAATCTACGAGGGCGCCAACGAGGTGCAGCTCTGGAGTATTGCGCGCGTCGCGCTCGGACGCGACATCACGGGCTGAGAGCCGTCATCAGCCCATGCTGCTGCCGCCGTTGACGTAAATCGTTTGCCCAGTGACAAATCGGCTGTCCTCACCGGCGAGGAAGGCGACCGCAGCTGCCACCTCCGCCGGATCGCCGGGGCGTCCGACCGGCACGATGGCTGTTCCCTCCTCGACGACGTGTACGAGACGCGGTGGTGCTTGGCCGGATTCGAACAGCCTCGCCAGTTCCGGTGTGCGCACATAGCACGGCGCCACGGTGTTCGCGGTAATGCCCGCGGTGGCGAACTCGCGTGCCAGGCCGGTGACCATCGCGTGCACACCACCTTTTGCGGCGTTGTACATGGCGTGATCCACCAGCCCGGTACGCACCGAGTCGGCGCCGATATTGATGATGCGGCCGTGGCCTCGGGACACCATGTGCGGTAACACTGCTCGCACACAGTAAATCGTGGTCCACAGGTTGTTGTCGACGGTGGCTCGCAGTGATTCCTCGGTGTGCTCGAGTGTTGGCCGGATCACGCCGCCGCCGGCATTGTTGACCAGAACGTCGACGTGGCCGAGCGTCTCGGCCGCCGTCGCAACCATGTCGTCGGCCACGCCGGGCTCGTGCAGTTCGCCGACGAAGCCGCCGGCGATCGCCGCATGCTCGTTGACGCGGTCCAGGTCTTCCTTACTGCGGGCCGCCGTGAAAACCGCGACGCCGTCGGCGATCAGCCGTGTGGTGATGCCCAGGCCGATACCCGATGCGGCGCCGGTGACGACCGCGGTCCGCCCGCTTGGTTCGCCGCTCACAGGATGATCGCCACGTCGGCGACGTCACGCAGGTCCGTCATGTCCAATTCCGCCCTCTTGGAGGCGATCCGGAAACCGCCGTCGCTCCGTCGCAGTCGGTAGCGGTACCGGCCGACATAGCAACTGGACCGTCCCGCTCGGAACCGCCAGACCGTGAACGACGCGCTCACCGATATCTCATCGCCCGACGCATCCAGTCGCACATTGAACACCTGGTGGTTGGTCCGGGAATGTGGGAACTCGCGATGGGCGCGGCGGCTGTTGAGCCGGGCGACCCTAGCCGCCAAGCGGGTGTAGTTGTCGTCGATGAGCATCAGATCTCCAGTGGGGTCGCCGTCGAGAGCGTCGTTGCAGGGCACCTCGTATTTGGCGTCCTCGTCGAACAGCAGCAGCCAGTCGTCGAGGCGCCACGCATCGAGCAATGCGGCTTCGATGTAGAGGAAGTCCTCGACTTGCTGCCGACCGACGGCGACGGCGGTGGAGCTCACTGGGCACCCGCCAGGTCCGCGGCGGCGCCCATCTGGTGCTGCCAGCGCCGCCAGAATGCACGCATCTGTTCCTCGTCGTTCGCCATCGCTGAGCGACCCATGCCGCGGGAGATGTCGTTCCATTCGACCCCGCCGGCGGCGAAGCCCTGCTGACAGGACTCCAGCGCCTCCACGTCGTCGGGGGTGGCGAAGCCGCCCGGACCCAGAAACGTCAGGAAACTGTCGAGCCGGCGTTGGCGCAGGGTCGGTAGTTCATTGACGGGCGCCAGTGCCCACGCGGTGACGTCTACGGTGTCCGGTGCGGGCGGGTAGAAGGTGCGCACCGTGACTGCCATGATGTCGTTGATGATGAGGTTCGGATAGATCAGCAGATTGCGATTGACCTCCGCCATGGTGTGCGCGCGCTCTTCGCCATGGCGGGCGACCAGGTCCGCCCGCATCCGGTCGATTTCGGTGCGAGCGTCCTCGCCGAACAGTGGCTCCCATTTGGCGACGGGACGCCCCCACGGAGAGCTGTATTCAATCACGGCATGACCATTGCCGAGGTCGACTGCTCGGCCGCTGACGCCGCCATGCAGGTCGGTGCCGATCGACACCAGGTACTTGAAGTAGGTGTCGTGGGTGGACTCCGCGTGGTAGCCGTCGACGCTGTTCTCCACCAGCAGCTTCCAGTTGGCGCCGAAGCTGTACTGGTTGGTGCCGCGAACGATCTCGGCCGACCCGCCGCAGCCGTCGACGACGAGATCGAGATACTCCTTGGCGCCGGCGAGATAGGTAGTCAGTTCGATGATGTCGGGATCGAAGCTGGCGAAGACGAAACCGCGGTAGGACTCCACCCGCGCCACCCGCCGCAGGCCCAACTCGTCGAAGTTCAGCCCGCCGCCGTAAGCGTCGCGGTCCGGCACACCCTTGAGGGTTCCTTCGGAGTCGAACGTCCACGCGTGGTAGAAGCATTGGAACACTTTGGAATTGCCGGAGTCCTGCCGGCACACCAGCGCACCGCGGTGTGTGCAGGTGTTGTGGAACACGTTGACCTGGCCGGTCTTCGCGCCGTGGACCATGAAGATCGGCCGCCCACCGACCGGCCGCCGGACGAAGTCACCGGGCTCGGGAATCTCGGATTCGTGCCCGACATACAGCCATGATTTGGCGAAGACCCGGTCCATCTCGGCGCGGTGGATGTGCGGTGAGGTCATCGCCGAGCGGTGTACCCGAAACCGTTGGCCAACAGGGTTATCGACGACGATCGGCATCTGCACCGCATCGACGTCGGTGCTCATGAGCGCCCCAGGAAGTCGGAGACCAGCGCGGAGAACTCGTCGGCGCGCTCGATCTGGGTCCAGTGTCCGCAGTGGCTGAACACGTGCAGGTCGGCGTTGGGCAGCAGGCCGAGCATCGTGACCGACACCGACAACGGCACCACCTTGTCCTCGCGGCCGTGCACGAGCAGCGCGGGCGTGGTGATCGCGCGTACCTCGTCCTCGGTGATGCCGAGTTCGGATCCCTTGTGGCGAGGATCGAAGAACATCGCGCGGTAGGCCTCGTAAGCGCCGTCGGCGACGCTGGCTTCGCACCGGATCGCCACCAGCTCGTCGGTGATCAGCGTCGGGTCGACGGCGAAGTAATTGCGCAGCAGGGCGCGCATCGCGTCGTGTGACGGCTCATATGCCGCGCAGCGCTTGCAGTCCTTCGGTGAGGCCCATCCCCACGCCCGGCGAGCCCATCAGCACCACCCGGGAGATCCGCTCAGGGCGGTCGGTGGCCATTTGCAGCGCGATGCGGCCACCGAGGGAGTTCCCGACGATCGCCGTCTTCTCGATGCCGTGGGCGTCGAGGAACGACCAGACATGGTCGGTCCAGGTGCGCAGCGAGTAGACGATGTCGTCGGGCCGCTCGGTGGCACCGAAGCCGACGATGTCCGGGGCGAGCACGCGGAATCGCTGCGCCAACGCCGGTATGTTGTGCTGCCAGTTGGCCAGACTCGAGACCCCGGGGCCCGAGCCGTGCAGCATGATGACCGGTTCGCCGGATCCCGCGTCGAGATAGCTGGTTTGAATGCCTCCAGCATCGATAGTGTGTGGCACCGCCACCGTCGACGTTGTCATCGCGCACTTCCTTCCGTCTCCCTGAACACGGCAAAACACTTGTTGGAGTTGAAGACATCGGTGGCGACGAGATCCGACCACGCAAGGTCGAGGCCGAGTTCGTCGACCGCGCCCGTCAGGCAGAACCAGTTGAGCATTTCGTGCTGACCGGAGTCGACGATGTCGCGGACCGGCGTGGCCTGCCACGTCGCATAATCGCGGTCGACGAACAGCTGATACAGCCGACGGTCGGCGGCGGTGTCGGGGGTGATGTGCCAGGTCTTGTCGGTCAGAAACGCGTGCGACCAACTCGAGGACGCCACCAGCGCCACGCGCAGGTCGGTGTCGCGGAACGCCCGTGCGACCGCGCGGCCTAGGGCGAAACAGCGGGCGGGCGTAGGTCCAGACGGGTCGAGCCGTTCGTCGGCGATGTCGGCGAACCGCGCCAGACCTCCCCGGCGGGCGATCGCGTGCTGCCCGTAACAGTTGACCGTGATGGGGATGATCGGGTAGTCGAAGCGCGACCCGGCGTTGAGGTAGTCGAGAAATAGCTGCGTGTTGACGATCGCGTGCGGGAACGGTGCCTCGCTGCGCTTTTGGTAGGAGTACGCGATGTCGAACCCCTGGCCGATCAGGTCGTCGGCGAGCCGGCGTGCGCCTTCAGCGTCGCCGTGCAGGGTGATGGTGGTGTCCTCGGGCAGGCCCCAGGCGTTGGGGCTGCCGCGGCGGGTCATCAGATCGAAGGGATTGACGTCGACATCGTCGTAGGCGAGCACGCAGAACGGTGGGACGACCTCTTCGCGGAAGTTCTCGTACTGGTCGTCGCCCCACACCACCACGACGTCGGGTGCGAAAAAGTCGAGGGCGTCACGGCAGCGGGACAGGTTCTCCACCAAGACCTTCCGGTGATGCGCGGCGGCCGCCGCCCCGCCGTCGGTGCCCCATTCGGCCCGCATCGGCGCTGACCAGTTGGCGGGATCCTTTGAATCGGTCGGTATGTCGGGATCAGCCATCGTCCAGGGCAACAGGTCCGCCATGTGTTCGTCGGTGCCGGCCAGAAGCGGATAGTGAGTCAGGCCCAGACCCAGGAAGTGCGCCACAGTGTTCCTCCAGATTGGTGCGGCAGATTTTGTCCCGCAGCTCGGCGGGCAGGTCGGAGACGATGTCGTCGATGGGCCACGGCATCGCGGGAAAGGGATAGTCGGATCCGAAGACGACGTGGTCGCGGCCGAAGACCTCGACCGCTGCGCGCAGCGCCTCACGGTTGTATGTCAGTGAGTCGCACCAGAATTGGCGAGCAAAGCGGCTCGGCAGATTGGGGGAGTCGGCGGGAATACCGGCGATGATCGCCCCCTTGTCGAGCCGGCCGATCATTGCCGGCAGCGCGCCGCCGCCGTGTGTCAGGCAGATTCGCACTTCGGGTCGGCGCACAAGTGCGCCGCTGACGATCAGCGCCGCCGCCGCGAGTGCCGTCTCGATGGGCATCCCGGCGCCGAAACCCAGTCTTAGCCCGGTTACCCGGGCCGACAGATCCTGGTCACTGGGATGGACCAGGACCATCGCGCCAAGTTCGTGCGCGACGGCGAAGAACCGGTCCAGGCTCGGGTCGGCCAGCTCGATACCGCCGACCTGCGTGCCGATCTCGACACCCAGGAATCCCGGTTGACACATGCACCGGCGCATCTCTTCGACGGCTCTGTCGGGGTCCTGTAGGGGGACGGTGCCTAGAGCGGCGAAGCGGGTGGGGTATCGGCGCGCGATCCGGGCGAGGAACTCGTTTTGTGCCGACGCCAGTTCGGCCGCACCTGCCGCCGACGCCTGGTAGCAGAAAGTCACCGGAATCGGCGAAAGCACTTGTACAGCAACGCCTTCACGATCCATGTCGAGAAGCCGGGTATCCGGCGACCAACACCGGTGATCGATCCGGCGGTAGGGCGCCCCATCAAGCATCAGCTGCGCGTCGGTCTCGCTGGTGCGCTCCACGCTGGGCCAGAGGTCGTGCGGATAGGCCCGCCGCAAATCCGGCAGATCGGGGTCGATGGCGTGGGTGTGGACATCGACGAGCCCAGCACGGGCGGATTGGTGAGCGTCGATGGTCATGCTCCGCGCTAACAGTCGGACGGGTACGTCCGTCCGAAGATATCTATTGTGTATGCATAATTCAAGATATGCATCCACAATTCCTTGGATCACATTCGAACGTGGGCAGACCTGATCACGCGAGGAGCCGCGTCAGGGGAGCTGCGCTCCGCCGTGGGGGATGAAAGTTGTGCCGAGTGTGCGGTTTCGTACGCGACACGCCGCTCAGACTCAAGTGGTCGCTGCAACACCTGATTCGAAAGGTGTTGCTTCATGGGTTACGAGACCGGGTTTCGTCGGCGGGGTCTGCCGCCGGGTGGCAGGTTGCCGGGGTCGGTGCGGGAGCGGTTCTTGGAGGCGGTGAATTCGGGGCTGTCGCCGACAGCGGCGGCGACGGTGGCCGGGGTGCACGGCGCTACGGGCCGGGCCTGGGCCAAGGCGGCGGGTTATCACACCAATCCCAAGCACTACGGCATCCGGTATTCGCAGGCCACCCAGGATGTGTTTTGGGAGGCGATGCACTCGGGGGCCACGGTGACCGAGGCCGCGGTGGCCGCGGGCGTGTCGGAGCACACCGGCCGGCGCTGGGTAGACCAGGCTGGTTATGTGCCGAGAACCCCTGCGCCGCTTGCCGATACCGAGCCCGATCCGTCGCCGCCGAAGGGGCCGATGTCGTTCATCGAGCGCTGCCGGTTGGAGGACCTGCTCGAAAGCAAGTGCACGCCGGCGCGGGCCGCGGTCGTGTTGGGGCGGCATCGGGACACGATTCGCCGCGAGAGGGACCGTGGAGAGACCGTTTCGGGATACCGGGCACGGGTGGGTCAGGACTGCGCCGAGGCCAACCTCAAGCGCCCCAAACCGCGCCACCTCGAGGACAGGCCTGCGCTGTTGGCCGAGGTGGTGGCACGCTTGAAGCAGCGGCATAGTCCCGAGCAGATCGCGGGCCGGCTGCGGGAGGATTTTCCCGACGATCCGGAGATGTGGGTGTCACACGAGACGATCTATCAGGCCCTCTACGTCCAGCCGCGCGGGAGTTGGCCCAGCTGGTCAAGACCGCGCTGCGTACCGGCCGTGCTCAGCGAAAACCGCAGGGCCGCAAGGAAACTGGCCGAGGTAAGCTCAAGGGGATGATCAACATCAGCGAACGTCCCGCCGAGGCCGATGACCGCGCGGTCCCCGGTCATTGGGAAGGAGATCTGATCATCGGCAGTACCGCCTCGGGCTCAGCGATCGGCACCCTGGTGGAGCGCACCACCGGATTCGTGGTGCTGCTGCACCTGCCCGGCGACCGCACCGCGCCCACGCTGGCCGACGCAATGTCGGCCAAGGTCCCCGAGATCCCCGAGATCCTGCGCCGCTCGCTGACCTGGGACCAAGGCAGCGAGATGGCACTACACACCAAGATCACCGAGGCCACCGGCCTGCCGATCTACTTCTGCGACCCGCACAGCCCCTGGCAGCGCGGCACCAACGAGAACACCAACGGACTGCTGCGCCAGTACTTCCCCAAAGGCACCGACCTGTCGTTCTACGGCCCCGGCTGGCTCGACCAGGTCGCCACCGAACTCAACGCCCGACCCAGAAAACGACTCGGCTGGCGCACCCCCGCCGAAGAACTCGACCGACTACTCTCAGACCCGTGGTGTTAGAAGTCAAGCCGCGGTGGTGAGCCAGTGTCGGTAGGCGGTGGCGAGTGTGTCGTTTCGGTGTTGTCCGCGTTCGAGTCTGGAGATGGTGATCGATCCGACGCCGAAGTGTTGCGGCTACTGCGGTGACGGTGATGTTTTTCGCTTGGCGGGCGGGTCGTAGGTCGCTGTAGTCATCGAAGACGCAGGCGCGGGTGAGCAGTTTGAACATTTCGCGGGCGATGGCGCGTTTGAGCAGGCGCAGGATCTCTTTCTTGGTGCGGCCGTTGGCGATTTGGCGGGCGACGTAGTCGCGAGTGGGCGGGTGGCTGCGCATGCGGACCAGCGCGATGCGGTGCAGCGCTTTGTTGGCGGCGCGGTCGCCGCCGCGAGAGAGGCGGTGGCGGGTGATCTTGCCCGAGGAGGCCGGCACCGGGGCCGCGCCGCACAGCGCGGCGAAGGCGGCTTCGCTGCGCAGCCGGTCAGGGTTGGTGCCGGCGGTGACGATCAGCTGGGCGGCGGTGTCGGGACCGACCCCGTGGGCGGCGCGCAGCGCGGGGTTGAGCTCAGTGACCACAGCGTCCAGATGCGCGGTGAGGTCACGCTCTTGACCCTCCAGGTATTCGACGCGGTGGGCCAGGGCCTTGGCCGCGGTCAGCACCGCCATCATGGTCGGGTCGCTGTGGTGCGTCGGGCGGCAGCGCGCCAACGCCGCGATCAGGGTGGTGTTGGTGGTGTGGTGGCGGTAGCGTTCGCGCAGCTCGGCCGGGGCGGTCACGAGCAGGGCCTTGATCTGGTTGATGGCCGCGGTGCGGGCCTTGACCGCGCCCCGGCGCGCGGTCAGCAGCGCGCCCAGCGCGCTGGTCTGCTCGTCCTTCGGCACAGCCAGGCCGTGACCGGCCAGCGCGGTGCGGGCCGCGGCGTAGGCATCCAGCGGATCGGACTTGCCCTGGCGGCGTCGCGCGGCGCGGTCGGGCCGGCTGATCTCAACCACCTCGATCCCGGCGTCCTGCAGCGCCCGGGTCAGCCCAGCCCCGTAACTGGCGGTGCCCTCCACCCCGGCGATGAGCACTGCGCCGAAGCCCTGGGCCCACCCGATCGCCGCGGCATAGCCGGCCGGAGTCGTCGCAAACTCCTCATCCCCCAACAGTTGTCCCGTGTCGCTGATGGCGGCCAGATGAATGGTGTCCAGATGAGTGTCGGCGCCGATGACGACGGCGCGTGCTTCTGTCACGATGGTGGTTGTCCCTTCCCGTTGGTGATCACTAGCGGCTGGTGACACCGGTAGGGCGGGCAGACAAGACATTGATGAGGACACCGGCCAGGCTCCTGATTAAGTCATGTCCGCCCTGCCGGGCCTCCAATGGCGCCAGCCCGACACCCGCTGGGACAGATCGGCTTAAGGACAACCCAGCAGGGCGTCAGTCATCATTAGAGTCACCGCCGGCGACGCGACTGGCTACACCATCCTCACCCAGATCGCTCGAACACATCAATGTCCACATTCGTTGCAGCCACCGCTTGAATCCAAGCCGGGCGGGGCGTACGAATCCGCACACTCGCGGGTGCGCTGATTCGGCACGGCCCGCGACCAGGTCTTTCGGCCTATTTTCGAGTGAGCAGGGGAAGCCAGCGGCGACGTCGGCTATCGGCGACGTTCGGGTCAGGGGCGCTGTGGAGTGTTCGGCGTGCGGTCCGGGTCGTCGGCGCGGATCAGGTCTTGATCGTGGCGGTTGATGGCGTCGACGAACGACGCCTGATCGTGCAAAGCGATGGAGGCCACGATGTCGTCGTGGACGTCGAGACTGCTTTTCAGCTGCGGTTCATGGTCGCCGATGAACACCACCCGCGTCAGCACAGCCTTGATGCTGGTCACGATGAGCTGGTGCATTCCCTCCAGGACGGGGATGTGCGCCGCGGCCGCGACGACACCGTGGAACGCCAGCACGGAATCGAAGAACTGCGCGGCATCGGTGCTGGCCCGCATTGTGACCATCGCCGACCGCATCGCTGCGACGTCCTCGCTGGTCGCCCGCTCGAACGCCGCCTTGGTCAGCCCGAACTCGAGGTACAACCGGGCTTCGAACAGGTCCAGGGGGTGCGGGTTGGAAGGCTGAAACGACAAATCCAACGCCCCTAGACGGACCTGTGGGGGCGCGCTGGCCACGGTGATCCCGCCGCCTGGGCCCGGCCGCACCGACACCAGGTCGCGATCACGCAGGATGCGCAGCGTCTCATTCATCACCGTCGGGCTGATTCCGAACCGGTCCATGATCTCCGAGCGGCGCCCAAGGTGGGCCCCAACCGGCAGGCGGGCACTAAGGATTTCGTGTTCCAGATCGGCCGCAACGCGTTCAGCCCGAGACGACCGCAGCGCAGGCTCGCGACGTTGCACGCAGCCTCCTTCGGATCGCAGCCGGCGCTGCAGCGGCGCCGTATATAGCAAGTTTCCCAGATGAGCCTATGTGAGGAGTCCGGACCGATGGACCGAACAACCGGGCGAGAAGCCTACCGCGCTGCCCGCGACATGCTGGTGCGACATCGCGATGACTACAACGCGCGCCCTACCGGCGCATCCGGTCGGTCGAATTCGCGGAAATACCCACGACAATCGTCGGCCGGAGTCGGCGCATCGACCTGCGTCTCCCGAAAACTATTGCAAGCCAAACAATTTGGCGGGCGACTGCCGCGACCGCCGAGATGGGTTGATGCGATGCTCGCCGTGGCGGTGGCACCGAATACTGTCCCGTCCCTGTGGCATTGGGTACAGTTCGTCACAAAGGCGATGCCCGCGACCCACGATCACCGATGCTCATATGCCGCCACATCGGCACCCAACTCTTCTCGTGGCAACCAGTCGGCCGCTTCGACCACGCGAGTGACGGCGTGACGCGAGCGTCAAAAATGCGCCACGCCAATGCCAGCCGCGCTACAGTCAGCCGAAGTTGGGCATTCGGCGGCGCGTTCAGGGCGGCCACAGCAAAACCGCACCCGGTCCGGCGGACGACCGGAAAGTGACTCTGACGAGGGACCCATAATCCCTCTTGGTGGAGCAGCCAGTGTGCTCATCGCCTCGATAGCGTTCCCGCCATGCCGCGGGCCAATGGTGATTATCTGGAGCAGCGGACGGCTCGGGGTGTCCGCACCCCGGCGGTATGCCCTGGCCCGTCGGGGCGCGCTCCGGTCCGTACCCAACATGCAGACGTTGGCTGCATGTCTGGACAAACAATTATAAAAATTCGCGCACGGATCGGCGTTTCACGTCGCATCATCAAAAGCACCATGCGACTCAAAGACACCATGCGACCGAACCGGTTTGCCATTAGGGGGCGGAACCGGGCCCGTCTAGGGCCCGGGATCACTGGTCGCCGTCCCGCGGGCACCGACCCGACGACTGAGTCGTGGGGGAGCAGCTGATGGCGACGTACGCGGGACCCAAGGTGGTTCGCGCGACGGGCGGCTTCTTCGCGATGTCGATGGACACCTTCGTGCAGATGTTCAAGCCTCCGTTCGCCTGGAAGGAATACATACTTCAGACCTGGTTCGTGGCACGGGTGTCGGTCCTGCCGGCGCTGATGTTGACGATGCCGTACTCGGTGTTGCTGGTGTTCACCTTCAACGTCCTGTTGACCGAATTCGGCGCCTCGGATTTCTCCGGAACGGGCGCCGCTATCGGCACCGTGAACCAGATCGGCCCGATTGTCACGGTGCTGGTGGTTTCCGGCGCGGGCGCCACCGCCATGTGCGCCGATCTCGGGGCGCGGACCATTCGCGACGAAATCGACGCGCTGCGGGTGATGGGCATCAACCCCATCCAGGCCCTGGTGGTTCCTCGCGTGCTGGCCGCGACCACGGTGGCTTTGGCGCTGTCCGCCTCGGTGATCCTGGTGGGCCTCACCGGCGCGTTCTTCTTCACCGTGTATGTCCAGCACGTCTCGCCGGGGGCGTTCGTGGCGGGTCTGACGCTACTCACCGGCACCGCAGACGTCATTGTCGCGCTGGTCAAGGCGGCGCTGTTCGGGATGGCGGCAGGCCTGATCGCCTGCTACAAGGGCATCTCGGTCGGCGGCGGCCCGGCCGGTGTCGGCAACGCGGTCAACGAGACGGTGGTGTTCACCTTCATGGTGTTGTTCGCGATCAACATCATCGTGACCGCCGTCGGTATCCAGTTCACGGTGCAATGAGATGACGCCATGACACAAGCCGTTCCGAGCAAGCAATTTGCGAGGCTGCGCCGCGCGTCGGACAGCGTGGTCGGCGAGTGGAAGCGGATCGGGTCGCAGGCGCAGTTCTATGCCAAGACACTCATGTCGATTCCAGATGCTTTGATCAACTACCGGACGGAGCTGTGGCGGCTGATCGCGCAGATGGGATTGGGCGCCGGGGCACTCGCGGTGGTCGGTGGAACCGTCGCGATCGTCGGCTTCCTCACGATCACCACTGGCGCCCTGGTTGCGGTGCAGGGGTACAACCAGTTGGCGTCCGTCGGTTTCGAGGCCCTCACCGGGTTCGCGTCGGCGTTTTTCAATGTCCGGCTCATCGTGCCGGGAACCACGTCCGTCGCCTTATCGGCGACCATCGGTGCCGGCGCGACGGCTCAGATCGGCGCGATGAGGATCAACGAGGAGGTCGACGCGCTTGAGGTGATCGGCATCCGCAGCGTCACCTACCTCGCATCCACCCGGGTCCTCGCCGGGGTGGTCGTCGTGATCCCGCTGTACTGCGTGGCGGTGATGATGGCCTTTCTGGCCGCCCGCATGGGCACCACCACCATCTACGGCCAGGGGTCCGGTGTGTACGACCATTACTTCAGCACCTTCCTCAATCCCACCGATTTGATCTGGTCGTTCTTCCAGGTGGTCGCGATCACGGTGGTGATCATGTTGGTGCACACCTACTACGGGTACAACGCGTCCGGTGGGCCGGCCGGGGTTGGCGAGGCCGTGGGCCGGGCGGTGCGTACCTCGATGGTGGTCGCCGCGATCGAGATCATTTTCATCTCGCTGGCCGTTTACGGCCAGTCCGGCAACTTCAACTTGGCGGGCTAGCGGCATGGAGAAGAGGCCAGGAGAACAGCGCATCGGCCCCGGGTGGTGGGCCTTGATGCTGATCGCGTTTACCGCCCTGTTCCTATTCGTGACCTCGGCGTTCTTCGCCGGCACGTTCAAGTCCTCGGTGCCGGTCACCCTGACATCGGATCGGTCCGGGATCATCATGGAGACCAACGCGAAGGTCAAGATGCGTGGCGTCCAGGTCGGCCGGGTCAGCCAGGTCTCCACTGCCAAGGACGGCGCCAAGTTGACGCTGGAGATCGAGCCCGATCAGATCCGGTACATCCCAGCCAACGTGGAGGCAGAGATCGACGTCACCACGGCGTTCGGCGCCAAGTTCGTCGACCTGGTGTATCCGAAGAACCCGAGCAAAGAACGGCTGGCCGCCGGCGCGGTGCTGCATTCGAAGAATGTCAGCACGGAGGTCAACACGGTCTTCGAAAACGTCGTCGACCTGATCAAAATGATCGATCCGGCGAAGCTGAACGCGGTGCTGACCGCGGTCGCCGACGCGGTGCGCGGGCAAGGTGAACGGATCGGTCAGGCCACCACCGATCTCAACCAGGTGTTGACGGCGCTCAACGACCGCAGCGAGATCATCCGCCAGGACTGGCGCTCACTCAAGAACTTCTCCGACACCTACGCCGCGGCCGCCCAGGACATCCTGACGGTCTTGGACGCCGCCAGCACCACCAGCACCACAGTCGTGAATCATTCGAGGTCGCTGGACAGCTTGCTGCTCAACGTCATCGGCTTCTCGAACGCCGGGACCGACCTGCTCGCGACCAGCAAGGACAATCTCGTCGCATCGGCCAACCTTCTCGAGCCCACCACGAACCTGCTGCTCAAGTACAGCCCCACATACACGTGCTTGCTGCAGGGCGCACACTTCAACCTCGAGAACGGCGGCTATTCGGTGTTTGGCGGCGCCGACGGCCGGACGCTTCATTTTGACGCCGCCCTGTTGCTGGGCAACGACCCCTACATGTATCCCGACAATCTGCCGATTGTCGCGGCCAAGGGGGGACCGGGCGGGAAGCCGGGCTGTGGGTCGCTGCCGGACGTTTCGAAGAACTTCCCGGTGCGCCAGCTCATCACCAACACCGGGTGGGGAACCGGACTGGATGTTCGGCCCAACCCCGGCATCGGGCATCCCTGCTATGCCAACTGGTTCCCGGTGACCCGTGCCGTGCCGGAGCCGCCGAGCATTCGCAAGTGCATTCCCGGGCCGGCGATCGGGCCGGTCCCGTACCCCGGGGCGCCGCCGTACGGCGCGCCGCTGTACGGGCCCGGCGGGGTGCCGCTGTGGCCGGGGGTACCGCCCGCGCAGCCCAACCCAGGGTCTGCACGGCCCGCCGAGAACGGCCAGACGCCGCCGTGAAAGCCGACGAACGACCGAAACAGGAGATTCAGCTGTGGGCAACCTGAGAGGCGCGGCCTGGCGCCTGGGCATCTTCCTGACGGTTTGCCTGCTCGGCGCGTTCGCACTGTTGACCGTCTTCGCGGAGTTTCGGTTCGAGCAAGGCAAAAACTACTTCGCCCAGTTCGTTAATGTCTCCGGCCTGAGGGAGGGCGACATCGTCCGGATTGCCGGGGTGGAGGTCGGCAAGGTCCAGAAGGTCACCGTCAACCGGGACGCGACGGTGCGGGTCGAGTTCTCGGCCGACGATTCGGTGGTCCTCACCGAGGGATCCCGGGCCGCGATCCGGTACGACGACCTGATCGGCAACCGCTTCCTGGCCCTGTTGGAAGGTGCCGGGGGGCTTCAGACACTCAAGCCCGGTGACACGATTCCGACCGACCGCACTGAGCCCGCATTGGACCTGGACGCAGTGATCGGCGGCTTTCGGCCGCTGTTTCGTGCGCTGGACCCGGACCAGGTCAATGAGTTGACTGCAGAGTTGATCCAGGCGTTTGAGGGACAGGGCCCCACGATCGGGTCGTTTCTGAACCAGGCCGCTGCGGTGGCCAACACCTTGGCCGACCGCGATCTTCTGATCGGGCAGACCATCGACAATCTCAACGTGGTGTTGGGGTCGCTGGGCGGCCAGAGCGAGAGGTTCGACAAAGCGGTGACGTCGCTGTCGGAGCTGGTCCACGGGTTAGCGGAACGCCGGACCGACCTCTCCGACGCGGTGGCCCACATCGACGCCGGCGCCGGCTCGTTTGCCGACCTGCTGTCGGAGGCCCGGGAGCCGTTCCAAAAGGCGGTTCACGAACTCGACCGCGCCGCCGGCATCGCGGTGGCCGACCACGAATACCTCGACCGTTTCCTCGACCAGCTGCCAGACAAGTACCGGGCGCTGAACCGTCAGGCGATGTACGGCGACTTCTTCAGCTTCTACCTGTGCGATGCGGTGCTCAAGCTCAACGGTAAGGGGGGCCAGCCGGTGTACGTCAAGGTTGCTGGTCAGAGCACGGGGCGGTGCGCGCCGAAATGAAATCGTTCTCTGAGCGCAGCCCCGTGATCATCGGCCTCATCGGCATCACGGCAGTGGTCGTGATCGCGCTGGCCGCGCTGAACTACCAGAAGCTGCCGTTTTTCGCCCAGGGCAACAACTACTCGGCCGAATTCGCCGACGCCGGGGGGCTGTTCACCGGCGCCTCCGTCGAAGTCTCCGGTTTTCCCGCGGGAAAGGTGTCCAGCATCGAACTCGACGGGTCTCGCGTGCACGTCACGTTCTGGGTCGACAAGAGCATTCATGTGGGGGACCGCTCCGAGGCCCGGATCAGAGCCAAAAGCCTTCTGGGCACCAAGGTGCTCGAGGTGCTCCCCCGCGGGGACGACACGCTCGTCGACACGATCCCGATCGACCGGACGACGTCGCCCTACCAGCTACCCGACGCCCTTGGCGACTTGGCCACCACGATCGGCGGGCTGAACACCGTCCAGCTATCGGAGTCGCTGGCCACCCTGGCGCAAACCTTTTCCGACACCCCGGAAGAGCTGCAGAGCGCGGTGGAAGGCGTGGCGCGGTTCGCGCAGACACTCAACGAACGCGATGCCAACCTCCGCAGGCTGCTCGAGAACGCAGCCAAAGCGACGGGAGTGCTGGCCAAGCGCACCGACCAGGTGGTCAGCCTGGTGAGGGACACCAACGCGCTGCTGGCGGAGCTGCGGACGCAAAGCGCCGCGTTGGATCAGATCTGGTACAACGTCTCCGCGGCGGCGCAGCAACTCAAGGGATTCATCGAAGAAAACCGACAAGAACTGCGGCCGGCTCTGGACAAGCTCAACGGGGTGCTGGCGATCGTCGACAATCGCAAGGAGCGCCTGCAACTGGCCATCAAAGGCCTCAACACCTATGCCATGTCGCTTGGTGAATCGATCTCCTCGGGCCCCTTCTTCAAGGCATACATAGTGAACCTGCTGCCGGGTCAGTTCGTCCAACCGTTCATCGATGCCGCATTCTCCGACCTGGGACTTGACCCGGCCGTGTTGCTGCCGTCGCAGCTGACCGATCCGCAGACCGGCCAGCCCGGAACCCCGGCGTTGCCGGTGCCGTACCCGCGGACCGGCCAGGGCGGCGAGCCGCACCTGACGCTGCCCGACGCGATCACCGGCAACCTCGACCCCAGGCTGCCTCTACAGTTTCCCGGCCGGTATCCATATCGCGAACCGCTGCCGGCACCACCGCCCGGCGGCCCGCCACCCGGACCGCCGGCGCCGCCCGAGTTGCAGTCCCCACCGGAACCGACGCCTGCGCCGGTCTACGTGCCTGCACCGGGTGAGGTGCCGCCCCTGACACAGCCGGGAGGTCAACCGTGATCGCGAGGCTCATGTCCCGCACCGTCCTGGCGGTGGCGCTCGTCGTGGTGTTGGTTGCCGGGGTGTTCATCGCGGTGCGCGCCACGGGCCGGACCGACCGAACGATGGTGGTCGGCTACTTCGACAACAGCACCGGGGTGTTCCCCGGCGACGACGTGCGCATCCTGGGTGTGCCCGTCGGCAAGGTAGACAGGATTGAACCGCAGCCCGAGCGAGTCAAGATTTGGTTCTGGTTCGATCGCAAGTACACGGCCCCCGCCGACGTCAACGCCGTAATCCTGTCGCCGCAGCTGGTGACGGGTCGGGCCATCCAGCTGACACCGGCCTATACCAGCGGTCCTACGCTGCAGGACGGCGCGGAGATCCCAGAATCCCGCACCGCGGTGCCGGTCGAGTGGGATGACATCCGCGACCAACTCCAGCGGCTGAACGAACTGCTGCAGCCCACCGAGCCGGGCGGCGTGAGCACGTTGGGTGAGTTCATCAATACCACCGCCGATAACCTGCGCGGGCAGGGCGCCACCATCCGCGACACTGTCATCAAGCTGTCGCAGACGTTGTCCGCGCTCGGCGACCACAGCGAAGACATCTTCGCCACCTTCAAGAACCTGTCGACGCTGGTGTCGGCGCTGCACGACAGCACCGATCTGCTCGAGCAGCTGAACCGCAACCTGGCCGCGGTGACGTCGCTGTTGGCCGACGACCCGAACAAGGTCGGTCAGATGGTCGGGGACCTCAACGCGGTCGTCGGCGATCTGCAGAGCTTCGCCGCGGACAACCGCGAGGCGCTCGGCACGATGTCGGACAAAGTGGCGTCGATCACCACGGCGCTGGTCGAAAGCCTCGACGACTTCGAGCAGGCGGGGCACCTCGCCCCGACGGCGCTGCAGAACTTCAGCAACATCTTCGAGCCGGCCAACGGTTCGTTCACCGGCGCGCTGGCGGTCAACAACTTCGCCAACCCGATCGCCTTCCTCTGCGGAGCGGTTCAGGCCGCGTCCCGCCTGGGTGCCGAGCAAGCGTCGAAGCTTTGCGTGCAGTACCTGGCGCCGATTGTGAAGAACCGCCAGTACAACTGGCCGCCGTTAGGGTTTGACCTCTTCGTTGGAGCACAGGCCAGGCCGAATGAGGTCACCTACAGCGAGGAGCGGATGCGGCCCGACTACGTTCCTCCCGCCGTCCCACCCGCCGTTCCGCCGGCCGCGCCGGCTTCGCCTGCCCAGGGCCCTCCCCTGGCGGCCGAAGCACCGGCCCCGCCCGCACCACTGGCCGCAGAAGCGCCACCTCCGAATGCGCCACCCCCCGCGACTGTCTCGACCGATCCCGCCGCCGGCCTGCCCGGCTTGATGGTGCCCCCTGGAGGTGGCTGATGAGAGACAGCCGCGAGCGGCTCAGGAGATTGAGCGGCCGACGCCGCACGGCGGCGAGCCTGGTGTTGATCGTGGCCGTGATATCTGGGATATCTGGCTGCGCCGACTGGCGCGGGCTGAATTCGCTGCCGCTGCCGGGCACACAGGGCAGGGGACCGGGCTCCTTTGTTGTCCAGGCGCAGATGCCCGATGTCAACAATCTCGAACAGAACTCGCGGGTGCGCGTCGCCGACGTGACGGTCGGCAATGTGACGAAAATCGAGCGCCAGGACTGGCATGCGTTGGTGACCATGCGCCTGAGTGGCGATGTCGACCTGCCCGCCAACTCCACCGCCAAGCTCGGCCAGACCAGCTTGCTGGGTTCGCAGCACATCGAGCTGGCGCCTCCGACAGACGCCCCACCGCAAGGCAAGCTGCACGACGGCTCTGTCATTCCATTGGCGCACAGCGATCTCTACCCGACCACCGAGCAGACACTGGCGGCGCTATCGATGGTGCTCAACGGCGGCGGAATCGCCAAGCTGGGGGACATCACCGAGGCGTTCAGTACCGCGTTCCGGGGCCGTGAGAAAGATCTGCGAAGCCTGATAGAGCAACTGGACAGATTCACCGCATACCTCGACGACCAGACGGGCGATATCATCGCGGCCACCGAGAGCCTGAACCGCCTGGTCGGACAGTTGGCCGAGCAGCAACCCGTAGTGGATCGGGCGCTCGAGACCATCCCCGATGCGCTAGCGGTGCTCAACGAGCAGCGGGACAACCTTGTCGACGCGGCCGATCAGCTCGGCAAATTCGGCGCCCTGCTCACCGACACCGTCAACCAATCCAAAGAGAACTTGGTCAGGATATTGAGGGAAACCGGACCGGTCTTGGAGTCTCTCGCCAACGCCGGCCCGAGCCTGACACGGGCGCTGAGCGGGATTGCCACCTTCCCATTTCCGAACGAAACCATTGAAAAATGGCAACGCGGTGATTACGCCAACCTGACGGCGATCATCGACCTCACGCTCAGCCGCATCGACGCAGCTTTCTTCACCGGCACCCGGTGGGAGTGCGATCTGACCTGGCTGGAGATGCAATGGGGCCGCACCATCGGCCAATTCCCCAGCCCGTGCACTGCTGGCGGCCCGCCGCACGGCGCCGGCAACCCACTGGTTGCTCCGTACCGCTGGGACCAGGGGCCGTAATGCATTTACACAGACGGGCGAAGATCCAACTGGCCATCTTTTCCGTGATCGCGCTTGTCGCGCTGGCATTTATGTCGGTGCAATTCATGAGGCTGCCCGCCAAGTTGTTCGGTGTCGGCCGCTACACGGTGACGGTGGAACTACCGGAAGCCGCCGGGCTCTATGGCAGCAGCAACGTCACGTATCGCGGCGTCGAAGTGGGCCGGGTGGCATCGGTAGACCTGACCGACACTGGCGTCGAGGCTGTGCTGGCGCTGAAATCCGGCATCGACATTCCATCGGATCTGGAAGCCGAGGTGCACAGCCAATCGGCGATCGGCGAACAGTACGTCCTGTTGTTACCCCGCAACGCCACCTCGCCGCCCCTAAAGGACGGGGACGTGATTCCGCTCGCCAATACCAGCGTGCCGCCCGACATAAACACCATCCTCTCCCAGGTGGTCACCGGTCTGAAGGCAGTGCCTAAGGACAACCTCAAGACCGCCATCGACGAGTCGTACACGGCCGTGGGCGGGCTAGGTCCCGAACTGACCCGCATTGTCCATGGTTCAATCGACCTGTCGATCGAGGCGCGCAAGAATCTCGATCCGCTGATCGCGCTGATCGAGCAATCGCAGCCGGTGCTCGATTCGCAGACCAACACGTCCGATGCGATTCAGGCATGGGCGTCGAACCTGGCCACTGTGACCAGTGAATTGCAGACCCACGACCAGGACGTCGCCGGTCTCCTGGACAACGGCGGCCCAGCGTTCGGGGAGGCGCGCGAGCTGATTGAGCGGCTGCAGCCCACCCTGCCGATCGTGCTGGCCAATCTGGTCAGCATTGGCGAGGTCGCGCTCACCTACCAAGCCAACATCGAACAGCTCCTGGTGCTGTTTCCCCAAGTTACCGTCGAGGCCGGGGCCACCTTCTTGGCGAATAGGAACACCAAACAGGACTACAGGGGCGAATACCTCAGCTTTAACCTCAACCTCAATCTGCCGCCGCCGTGCACCACCGGATTCCTGCCGGCCCAGCAGCGGCGGGTGCCCACCTTCGAGGACCATCCGGACCGCGCGCCCGGCGACCTGTATTGCAGAACCCCGCAGGACTCGGCGTTCAACGTGCGCGGCGCCAAGAACACCCCGTGCGTCACGAGGCCCGGCAAGCGCGCACCCACGGTGAAGTTGTGCGAAAGCGACGAGCAATACGTGCCGCTCAACGAGGGCAACAACTGGAAAGGCGACCCCAATGCCACCCTGTCTGGCCAGGATATCCCGCAGCTACCGCCCGGGACGCCACCACCAGATGCGGCCCCACCCGGTCCGGCGCCGCCGCCCATAGCCGCCGCCCCATACGACCCAGCCACCGGTACGTACATCGGACCGGACGGTCGTCAGTACACGCAATCGGATCTGGCCGATAATGCGCCGGGGGATAAGACATGGGAGACGATGCTGATCCCGCCGGGGGGCTGACAGTGGTGCTGCACCCCGCTACGTATCGGCCGCGAACGGCAGAAGTCATCGCGCAGCACCTGCGCCGCAAAGTGATCGACGGTGAGCTCAAGGACGGTGACTTCCTGCCGACCGAAGCGACATTGATGGATCAACTCGACGTGAGTCGTTCGACGCTGCGGGAAGCGATCAGGTTGCTGGAGGCCGATCATTTTCTCGAAATACGGGCTGGGTCGCGAAGCGGAGCACGGGTGTGTATTCCAGGCCCCGAGGCGTTGGCGCGACCGGCTGGTTTCCTCCTGGAGATGTCGGCCGCTCCCGTCGCGGATGTACTCGCGGCCAGGTCGCTCATCGAGCACGCGGCGGTGGGGTTGCTCCGCCGAGCGCCGGCCAGCGCCGAGGTGATCGACGAACTTGACGAGCTGCTCCGTGGGCAGCTTCGGTGTAGTTGGGAGACAGGCGAATTAACGCAGTTCGCGTCGGAGTTCGGGCGTCGGATGGTGGAGCTTGCCGGCAGCGCGACCTTGGCTCTGCTGGTGGGCGATGCTCGACGAAAATCTCACCCGCCCGTCGTGGCGCCCCGGGAACACGCCCCCGACGCATTCGCGAGCCGGAGTTTGACGACCTCCGACGTTCTTACACCGACCTCATCGATCACCTCCGCGCCGGCGATGTCGAGGCGACGCAAAGACATTGGCGAAACCACCTGCAGACATTCGGCGGTGTCCTCACGCGTCACTACGGACGGAGGACGGTATGCGGGTAGCGGTACTTGCGGTAGTGCCTTTGGTCGGCGCGATGCTGTGTTCCGCTCCAGCGCACGCAGACAACAAACGCCTGAATGATGCTGTCGCCGCCAACGTCTACACGGTTCAGCGCCAGGCGGGCTGCACGAACGACCTCAAGATCAATCTCCAACTGCAGCTGGCCGCTGAATGGCACACCAACGACGTCCTGAACAACCGAAACCTCAACGGCGACATCGGTTCTGACGGGCCGACTCCTCGAGATCGCGCCGCGGCGGCGGGATTTCACGGGAGGGTGGCCGAAACGGTGGCGATCAATCCGGCACTGGCGATCAGTGGCGTCGAACTGATCAATCAGTGGTACTACAACCCGGCCTATCTGGCCATCATGCGCGACTGCGGCAACACCGACATCGGTGTGTGGTCACAGAACAGTCTCGACCGCACCGTCGTCGTGGCCGTGTACGGACAGCCCAGTTGACGCCCAACGACGAACGCCGACCTGTTGCTTAAACAAGTCGGCGTTCGTTGGGCGAGCTTCAGGAAAACGACGGGGCCGCCGTGGCTTGACGCCGGCTGGCGACAGCGCGAACTCCGAGAATGGTCCGGTGGACTACGGAGACGGTCGCGGGGATGAGCAGCGGGGACATGACCATGAGAAGGATGGCGACGGCGCTGAGGTACTGCGACATGGATTCACTCACATTCTGTATGACTCGGATGGTTCGAGATCTGGAATTGGCGGTGGATCTAAGTTTCGCCAAGTTCACTCCCGTACGCGCCTCCTCATCGGGAGGTTCTCCTCTCCCCAAAGGGGCAAATCGCTTCGGCCTGCATCCTCAGCAGCACGTTGAAAGACATTTGCCGGTCGATCCGCCGGAGTAGGGTTAATAGCTGCAACGAAGGCATCTGCGATGGGAACGCTGGCACCGGGTCGCACGGATCATTTGCTCTGTTGGCCGGATCGGATCCGCGCCGCCAGTGCGCCTTGTGTGTGGGTGGCCTAGTGGTGGTCAATCCCGACGACACCCAACACAGCCTCGCTACAGGCATCGTCGCCGAGCTTGAGGCAGAGGGCTACCACGATGCTGAGCCCGTGGGGCGCGGCGGGTTCGGCGTCGTCTATCGCTGTAGGCAACCGTCACTCGACCGAGTCGTCGCGATCAAGGTGCTCAGTTCCGATCAGGACGACCTCGACCTCGAACACTTTGACCGCGAGCAGCGGGCGATGGGACGGGTCTCGGGCCACCCGAACATCGTGCCCGTGCTGCACAGCGGCCTCACCTTCACCGGGCGTCCATATATCGTGATGCCCTACCACAGTCGGGATACCCTGGGCTCCTGGATCAAGGGTCATGGGCCGCTCGCAGTCCATGAGGCGTTGACAATCGGGGTTCGACTGTCGGGCGCTCTGGAAACCGCTCACCGTGCCGGTGTTCTTCATCGTGATGTCAAGCCCCCCAACGTCTTGCTCACTAATTACGGGGAACCGCAGCTGTCCGACTTCGGCATTGCGCGCATCGCAGGCAGCCGCGAGACAGCCGGGAACATCTTGGTCGGATCCCCGTCCTACACCGCGCCGGAACTGTTCGAAGGGCGCGCTCCGTCGGTCGCCGCGGACGTGTATGGCTTGGCGGCCACGGTCTTCACGCTGCTTAGGGGCGAGCCGCCATTCACGTTTCGTTCTGGCGAGAACCCCATCGCGTTTGTTCGTCGCGTGATGGCAGGTCCGATTCCCGATCTGCGCGGGACGGGCGTCCCGGACCCGGTCTGCTCGGCGTTAGAGCTCGGTTTGGACACAGACCCCACCCGCCGCCCAGGGTCTGCCGCGGCGTTTGGTGAAAGTCTGCGGGCAGCTGGCGCGCGGGTGGGGCTTAGCATCGCCGACGTTCCGCTGGAGCTACCGGCACCGCCCACCGACGTCCATGCATCGTCCTCCGACGCCGATGATGGGCATTCGGGTGCTCTCGGATTACGGTCGGATGGGTCACGCTCGATCCAGCGAGCGCACTACCCGCCGAGCGCCCCGACACGATTCCGGCCGCCGACATTCAATCGCCCGGCGGTGCCGAGACAACGAATCCTCGACCGCCTCGCCTCAGGGCGAAGACCAAGGCTGGTCCTCATTCACGCGCCCGCCGGCTACGGCAAGAGCACTCTGGCCGCGCAGTGGGGCGAAACCCTCACCCGAGATGGTCTGAAGGGTGCATGGCTGGCGATCGATAGCGACGACAACAACGCGGTCTGGTTTATCGCCCACCTGATCGAGGCGATTCGGCGCACCATGCCGGATCTCGCGGACACGCTCCAACAAGAATTCGAAGGGCATTTGGAGAATACGCACCAATATGTCCTCAACGCCTTGATCAATTGCCTGCACTCCGACAAGCAGACCCTCGCGCTGGTACTCGATGACTGGCATCGCGTCGACAACGCTGAAACCACGAACGCTCTCGCATATCTGCTTGAGAATGGTTGCCATCACCTGCATTTGATTGTCGCCAGCCGCACCCGCACCGGACTTCCGCTGAGCACTCTGAGAGTTCAGGGTGAGCTCATAGAAATCGACGCGTCGCTTCTCAAGTTTGATACGGCCGAATCCCAGGCGCTGCTGGTCGATCAATGTGGCCTCGACCTCACGGCAGCCAACGTGGCCGAACTCGAGGAATCAACAGACGGATGGGCCGCCGCCTTGCAGCTGGCATCCTTGTCGCTTCGTGACCACGCCGATCCGGCCGCACTAATCGAGCATCTGTCCGGGCGGGACGAAGCACTAGGCGAGTATTTGGCGTCGAACGTCCTGGATAGCCTTGAACCGGACCTGCTCGATTTCCTGCTGTCGACCTGCATCACAAAACAGATCTGCAGCGGGCTGGCCACCGCGCTCACCGATAACCGGCGTAGTCGCAGCGTCCTGGAAGACATCGAGAAGCGTGATCTCTTTCTACGGCGGACCGACGCCGAGGGGACTTGGTTCCAATACCACCACCTTTTCGCCGAGTACCTTCTGCACCGCCTCGAGCGCGATGCAGAGGATCGGATACCGGAACTGCACCGCAGAGCCGCGCAGTGGTTTACCGAACACGACATGCTCAGCCAGGCCGTCGATCACTTGATCCTTGCCGGCGACGCTCGGCAGGCGGTCGATGCCGTCGAGCAGGCCGCCACGGATCTCATGGAACAGTCCCAGATGAGCACGTTGATCGGGCTTGCTGCCAAGCTGCCGGCGCAACACGCCGATGGACGCCCGAGGCTGCAGGTCGACCTCGCGTGGGCATACGTCGTACTTCACCGCTTGGCACCAGCCGAGGACGCGCTCCGGTCGGCTGAGGCTGGCATCGATTTGGTTGCGACGGACCAGGCTGGCGACCTGCCCGCCGAAATGGACCTCATTCGTGCAGTCATCGCCGCCTTCCAGGACCGCACCGACGCCTCCACCGATACCGCCGTTGCGGCTTGTGTCGACAGGGCAAAGACGCTGCGCCCCTTCATTCTCTGCCGCGCAGCCGATCTCGCCTCATTTCGTGCGCTGTCAGTGTTGGACTTCGATGACGCGCTTCGCTGGCAGCGGTGGGGACGCCAATACCATCAGCGGATCTCGGGGACGCTGAGCGTGAGCTACGGTTACTGTTTTGCGGCGATCGCCGCGAACGAGCAGCTCGACGTCGCCGGCGCCGAGGCACATCTGCGACACGCAATACGAATCGCCCTGCTGCCGTCCGGACGCCCGACCTACGTCGCAAAGCTCGCCGGATCCCTGCAAGGAGAGCTTCTCTACGAACGCGGCCAACTCGACGAAGCGGAGGGATTGCTAGACGACGCCTACGAACTCGGCGCCGAGGGCGGAATCGTCGACTTCATGCTCGCGGCATTCGGAACAGGGGCGCGGCTGAAGCTTGCTCGCGGTGACACGGCGGCCGCGCAGCGCCGACTTGCTGAGGGCCTTGAAATCGCCAGGAAACTTCAACTTCCGCGACTCGAGGCCCGCCTGCTCAACGAAAATGTCCGGATCGCCGCGTTGTCGGGTGAGCCGATCGACGAGTCGGTGGCACGGCGAATCACGAGTGCGGGTTCTCAACAGCTCGACGGAATCGGTGATGTTGCAGCCGAACTCATGGAGGATTCACAAATCCGACTGCTCCTGATCGACGGGACGCCTTCCGCGCTGGATGAAGCTTGCAAACGGGCTCGCGCTCGCCTGGACCATATTGATCAGAGCAAACGCCCGCGTGCACACCTTCACGCCACGCTGCGGCTCGCCCACTGTCTCGGTGCGGCGGGCAATCCTGATGAAGCGAACCGCGTCCTGAGCCCGGCGCTGAGAACCTGTGCCGCGCTTGGGCTTAGCCGATTGCTCATTGACGAGGGCCCACAGATGCTTCGCCTAGCGGAGGACGCCGTGGTCGCGAAAGAATTCAGTTCGGCTGATCCGACGACGTCGGCGAACGTTCGAGATTTCGTATCGAATCTGGTCGAGACATCAAGCGTCTAAAACGTCAGGTCTGGGTGCTCAATTCGTCCGTCCGAGCGTGCTTGTCGAGGTACCGCTCACGGGTGACGAGATACACGGGGAACGCCATCGATACGCCGATGTATGACAATGCCACGAAGATCCAGCCCCATTTGTACCCCAGGCCAATCCGCTTGCTGTCGAACACAACCCACACCATGAACACGAGCCAGGCGATAGCCATGTCGATGCTGAGGAACGCGGCGGTGCCGCCAGCCGCCATGGCGTCGCCGAAGAATTCGATCGGGTTCAGGATGTTTCCACCGGCGGCCATCCACCGAAATGCGTGTGGCCAGGTCAACACCAGCGCCACCGCGCCGGCAAGGATGAAGAAGGCGTGGCGAATATTAGTGGACGTGGAGGCGGACATTGAATTATTCCCTAGAGCTTGGCCGGGGCGTAGTTGCTCGCACGATCCTCGCCGTCGGCGACTGATCGCTGGGGCAGGAACGAGGCGGCCGCCCGGACGAGTACCACCGCGAAGCCGATGCTCACCACCGTCGCCGCCGCAATCACTGGTGTGGAGGTGCGCTCGAGGTGGATGGCGATGATGGTGGGCCAGCCCGCGCCAAAGTTGGCCATGTAGAACGTGCATGGGAAAAGCACGAACAGGCCGAGCAGTTGCCACTGACCGGTGCAGCGGGCACGCAGCTGCGATGCGGCCAGCGCGAAGCAGATCACCTGAGCGGCTTCGAGCACACCAATCACCAACGGGTACTCAAAGATCCGGAACACGTGTGGCCCCCAGTAGCTGTAGAGGCCGCCATTGATCCCGATCATCTCGAACGCGGCCGATTCCAGCAGCGTGATGCCGGCCCAGACGAACAGCTTGCTTCGGGTCATCGTTCCGCGGGCGATCTGGTGAGTGATATAGATCGCCGGGGCGGCATAGAGCACCACATACCCGCTGTGCGTCCAGATCGGTTGCGGGATGTCGAACGCCGTGAAATGCGTCCACATGCCCTCTGTGGAGTAGAAGTACAGCATCATCGCCACGTCGTAGAGCGGCTCGGCGAATGCGCCGACCGCGGCGGCCAACACCATCAGCGCGTAGAACTGCGTCCGCTCGCGCATCCCCAACCAGATCGCGAGCACCAGGATCACCGCGGTCAGCCCCCAGCTGACGTACGTCAGGATCGCCTGCATGGTGAGGTTCAGCTCGTGATCGACCGGTGGCACGCTGTCACGGTATGGGGTAGGTGGCCTGAAATGCGTCCCCAGCGAGAGGTAATCCACCCCTCTGACGAGAGTGACGGCTCCCGATGGCTCGAGTCAGCTGCGCAGCCGGTGGTATCTGGCGACGGCATCAGTGCGGTTGGCCGCGCCCAGTTTTCGCAGGATGTGCTTGACGTGTGATTTGACGGTGCCCTCCGCCACGAACAGGCTGATCGCGATCTGCGCGTTCGTCTTACCGGCCGCCAACGCACGCAACACGTCGGCCTCCCGCGCAGTCAGGTCGGCTAGCTGCCCACCCTCGTGACCAGTTGTAGTGCGCCGGGGCGGGTCCTGCTCCTTCAGTAAGCCCTCCACGGGCGCAGGGGCAGGGCCGGCGCGTTCCATGACTTCGATGGTGAAGTCGTCGGCAAGCGCGCTCGCGGCACGCAGATGTTCGTCGGCGGCCCGCCGCATCGCCTGGAGCCGCTCCATCATCAGGTTCCGTTCGAACGCGACGCCCAGGCCCTCGGCGAACATCCCAAGCACGTCACGGTCGACTTCGTACACGCCGGGTCGTTCGGTGCTGCGGTCGGCGTGCAGGAGTCCGATCGGTCTGCCCCAGGCGAGGACGGGTGCCGCCACGTAGGCCATGGTCTTGGTCACCGCGACCAATTCGGGGTGGACGCGCGGGTTCGACTGTGGGTTGCGCACCAGGATCGGAACTTTGCGCCGCACCATTTCGCTTTCCAGCAGGGGCCCATTCAGTCGTCGCGGATTGGCTGCACCTGCCCGGACCATGGTCTCGGCGAACTCTTCGTCCTCGCCGGCGCATGCCGAGCACGGCAACCAGGTGCCGTGGTCGATGCGGGAGAACAGAATTCGGCTGAATCCCATTCGGGACGCCGCGACGGGTGCGCGCTCGGCGAGCGCCGCGGCGGACGCGACGCCACGCAGCCCGCCGAGGGCTTCCTGCGCGCCAAGCACCATCTCGCTGTGCCGGGCCAGGATGGCGTCCTTCAGCGACACTTGGGCCAGTTCCGACCGCAGCAGCAACGCGGCGACCTCACCGTGGCATCCCTCGCGTGGCGAGAGCAGGGAGCGCTCGAGGTGCTCGACGAGGGTGCGACGGGCGGCCGACAACGCCTCATCGGCGGCCTGGAGATCGTCGTCGCCGAGGCTGGGAAAAATCTCACCGCAGTCCAGCACCCGCTGGGTCAGATCGACCAGCTCACGGGCCCGATCGATCACCTCGGCCGCGGTGTGACTCACGCCACTAAGAATGCGCTATCATTGTGTAAACGTCAACCATTAATATGGTCAGGCCGAAGTAGACTCCAGGAAGGCGTCGAATGTTCACCACCCAGCAGCAGGAGTTCGCTAGCGCGATCGAGCAGTTTTGTGAGAAGCACTGCAGTACGGCAGAGCAGCGCAAAGCACTCACTGACGGCGGACGGCTGTCCAACAGCCCGGAGATACTGAGAAGGTTCGCGGAGCTGGGCTGGCTGGGGGTATCGCTGCCCGTCGAATACGGCGGTGGCGGTGCGGGGATGGTCGAGGAGTGCATCTTCCTGGAGGAGACCGCGCGCGGGCTGGCGCCGATCCACGCTTACGGCACTGGATTGACCGCCGCCCAGACTTACCTGCGGCACGGCAACGAGCAGCAGAAGAAAGAAGTACTCGGCAACCTGTGCAGTGGCCACTTCGAGGCGATCGCCCTTTCCGAGCCCGGTGCGGGATCCGACTTGAGCGGCGTGGCCACCAAGGCGGTACGCGACGGCGATCGGTTCGTGGTCAACGGTCAAAAGACCTGGATCACGGCTGCGCACCACGCCGACCACCTCCTTGTTCTCACCCGAACCGACCCCAACGTCGGGAAACATCACGGGTTGACGCTGCTCTACCTGTCGACCGACACGCCTGGACTCGATATCCGGCCGATCCAGACGATGGACGGCCATACCGTCAACGACGTGTTCTTTACCGATGTGTCGGTGCCGGCGGACAACGTAGTCGGCGGCATCGGCGACGCCTGGCACCGCCTGATGCGTGGACTCAACGTCGAACGGCTCATCATCGCCGCTATGTCGCTCGGTGCGGCACGCCGTTCCCTGCAAGACACCATTGCGTACGTTCGCACCCGCGAACAGTTCGGCAAGCCGATCGGCGCCTTCCAGGCGGTGCGGCACAGTATTGCCGACCTGGCGACCGAGATCGAGCATTGCCGCGCGTTCGTCTATCACGTCGCGGCGCAGATCGATGCCGGCCTGGAGGACGAGTTGGCCAGGGAGGGCTCGATGGCCAAACTCAAGTGCACCGAGGTGGCCAAATCGGTGGCTTTGGAGGGCATGCAGCTGATGGGCGGTGCCGGCTACACGGTCGAGTACGGCATGGAGATGCAGGTGCGCAAGGCGTTGGCACCTCCGATCTACGGCGGCGCCAACGGGATTCAGCGCGAGATCATCGGAAAGAGTTTCGGTCTTTAGATCGACGAGAAGGAAACAGGCCCATGAGCGCAACGAAGCGCGACATCTTCGCACCCGACCTGTTGTCGGATAAGCGGATCCTGATCACCGGCGGCGGAACGGGTCTCGGCCGTGGGGTGGCCGCCCGGCTGGTCAAGCACGGGGCCGAAGTGCACCTGTGGGGGCGGCGCGACGCAGTGCTGGCCGAGGCTGCCGAAGAGGTCGCCGACGGCCGGCCCGGAGCCGCGCATTATCAGGCCGTCGACGTGCGGGATTCGTCGGCGGTCGACGCCGCGGTGGCTGATATCTGGGAGCGCCACGGGCCTCTCACTGGGCTGCTGAACAATGCCGCGGCGAACTTCATCGCCCCGACCGCCAGCCTCAGCCAGCGTGCCTTCGAGGCGGTGACGTCGACGGTGATGACAGGATCGTTCAACACCACGGTTGCCGTTGGGAAGCGCTGGATCGCGGCTGGCCTGCCCGGCGCGGTCCTCTCGAACCTCACCACGTGGGTATGGAGCGGGTCGGCATTCGTCGTTCCGTCGGCCATGGCCAAGGCGGCGGTCCACGCCATGACGATGTCGCTGGCGGTGGAGTGGGGGCGCTACGGCATTAGGGTGAATGCGCTTGCACCCGGCCCCATTCCGACCGAATACGCGTGGGAGATGCTCAATCCGACCGACAAGAGTTCCGTCGGAGCCACACAGGCGGATCAGATCCCGCTCGGTCGCTCCGGAACCATCGACGAGCTCGCCAACTTGACCATCTTCGCGTTCTCGGATGCCTGCGACTACCTGACCGGTGAAACCATCGCGATGGACGGCGGCCAGCGCCTGGCCGGCCCGAACACCTTCGCCGGTCTCACCGCCTTGACCGATGAAGACTGGGCGCAAGCGCGTGAACGCAGCAAGGCCGCCTCGGCTGCCGCCAAGGCGGCACGTTCGGTGTAGCCGTTGTGGCGACACGCCGCGAAACTGTATTCCAGCAGGCCCCTTCTCGAACTTTGGCTGCCGGAATACAGTTTCGGCGAAAACTAGTTCAGCGCGCCGGCCAGCCGCTCGCCGGCGTCCAAGAACGACGCCACTAACGTCGGATCGGCGTAGTAGGGGTCGCCGACGCCGCTCTCGAACCGCCTGCGGCTGTATTCGTAGAGTGCGGCAAGTTTGTACATCGCCAGCGCGGCATACCAATTCAGCGCGGACAGATCGGCGCCGGTGCGGTCGGCATACCGGTCGAGCAGCTCTGCCCGCGGGGGATAGCCCGGCTCCAGCACCGCGGTGCCCATCGTGGAGGTTGGGACTAACGGCTCACCCGCCACCGGGTAGGACGTCAGCAGGTACCCCAGGTCGGCGAGCGGGTCGCCGATGGTGGCGAGTTCCCAGTCCAGCACCGCGGCGATGCACCCCGTTTTGATGTCGACGATCATGTTGCCGATGCGAAAGTCGTTGTGAACGATTGAAGTTGCGGATTCGGGCGGCAGACGGGCATCCAGCCAGCCGTCGAGCGCAGCGAACGGCTTCGGCACGGCTCCGTCAACCGAAATGAGCGACCGCATGCGCCGCAACTGCCGGGCGTTGAACCCGTCTGGCTTGCCGAAGTCGCCGAGCCCCGCCTCACGCCAAGCCACGGTGTGTAATGCGGCGAGAGTGTCGACCAGTGATTCGCCGATGTGACGTCGCAGCTGTTCGTCTTCCCTAGGCGCCGGCGTTGATTCGGTGATGACCGTCCCGTCGACGAACTCCATCACGACGACCGGAACGTCGAGCAGCTCGCCGGCGTCCGCGGTTGCCAACACCCGGGGAGTGGGGACGTCCGTCGGCGCCAGTGCGGCGAGCAGCCTCGCCTCCCGCAGCACGTCGTGGGCCCCCGGCGGCAACGGCGGCGGCGGCGGTCGGCGCACGACGACTCGCGAGCGGCCGTCCGACACCAGGAACGTCAGGTTGGAATGGCCGTCACCGATGGCGCCGGCCGTTAACGATGGACCACATATGCCACGCTCGGCCAAGTAGCAGCCCAGCCGTTCCAGCTGATCGTCAGACCAGGTCCACATTACGTGCCCTGGCGCGCGAGGTAGTCCAGGTAACTTCCCTGCCAATGCGTTTCGAATTGGCCCGCGCCCTGCTCTCCGTCGATGACGGCCCGGCAGGCACCCTCCCGGATCACGGTCTGCAATCTGTCATGCGTCGGCAATTCGATCACGCCGAAGACGTCGAGCTCCAGCTCGGTTCGGGCGCCAGTGATGTCGGTCAGGGTCGCGCTCAGCCGGCGCTGATGCATCTGTTCACCGTATTCGGCTTGTTGGTCGATGTGCTGAATCGGATAGGTCACTCCGTCGCGCACGACGTATCCGGCGAAGCCCCACTCGCCCTTGGCGATCCAGATCCATCCGTTGAGGGCCCGGCCCGATTCGGTGTAGGCAACGAACCATTTCCAATGCTGCGGTATGCCCCAGTCGCGCACGCCCCAGGAATGGTCACGATGACCCATTCGGTCCCACTGGATATGCCGGCCGGCGACTTCGATGCCGCCGCGCACCCGGCCCGTCTGCTCGATCCGGTTCACCGCGAACCACGATGGTAGGCCGTCGGGATTGCAGCGATAGCTAAACGCGTCGTGAATGCCCGTGAAGGCGAATTCGATTCGCACACCGTCGCGGTCGTAGGTCATCACGCAGGACTTGCGCAACTCGGGCTGGCTCAGCGTCAACCCCTCGAACGAGAAGTCGTCCAGGTCGGCGTGGTCGGGTACTTGCCCGCCATGCTGGTGCAGGGCCAGCGGCCGCGCATCCGGCCCCCATACGCAGACGTTGTATCCGGCCTTCCCGGTGCCGGTGAGGTAGAGGTAGACCTGCACGCCCAGTTCGTGCTCCGGCATCGTCAGCTGCCAGAACAGGCTGTCGCGGGTTCGCTCCCCGGCAACCGGTCGGTGCCGTAGGTCATCGGTGGGTCGGAGCCCGGCGTCGAGCTTTCCCGCGGCGGTCACCGCGCTCCGACCTGTCGGACCAGTGCCTGCCCGCGGTTGTCGATCTCCAGCGCGGACTGCAGGGAATTGTTCTCCAGATTCCGCACGAGTGCGTTCTTGGTGGACCGCACGCTGTATTCGGAGTTCTCCGAGATGGTTTCGGCCAGCGCTATCGCCGCATCAAGCGCCGTGCCGTCCTCGGCGAGGCGGTCGGCCAGCCCGATCCGCAGGGCCTCGGGTGCTCGAACGGTGCGTCCGGTGAATGCCACCTCCGCGGCCCGGCCCGGACCGATCAGCCGGATCAGGTTCCACGACGTGCCGAGCTCGCCTATGGACAGCCCGATGCGAACGAAGCCGGCGCTGAAACTGGCCGTCTGGTCGGCGATTCGGATGTCGGCGGCCAGGGCCAGCGACAGGCCGCCGCCCGCTGCGGGACCGCTGACGGCGGCGATCACCGGATACGGCAACCCACGTAATCCAGTGGACACCGACGCTGCGGTCTCGATGAGTTCGGTGAATTCCGGCACCGTCATCCGGGTCAGCACATCGACCTCGTCGAGGTCGAAGCCGGTGCAGAACGCCTGGCCTCCCGCCCCAGTGACGATCAACGCCCGCAATGGCGCGTTGCGTAACGTCGCGGCGGCCCAGGCGAGTTCGCCGAACATCTCGACGGTCTGCGAGTTCCCCCGGTGCGGCCGGTTCACCGACATCACGACGATGCCTGGACCGTGTTCGTCGAAGGTTAGTGTGCGCGCCGTGCGCAATTCTTCGAGCACGTCGGCAAGCGGGCGGCGTGACACCCGATTCCACCCCTGCCTGCTCATCGGCCCGAAAAGTTCGGTACGCGCTTGGCCTTGAAGGCTTCCAGCGCCTCGGTCATATCGTCACAGCGCGTCAATAGCGCCTGCCCCCGGTTCTCCAGCTCTAGCGCCGCCGCAAACGACGCGACTTCCATGTTGGCCTGCAACGCCCGCTTGGATATCCGGATGCCGCCGGGGGAGTTGGCGCAGATCTGGCGCGCCATGGCCAGCGTTTGGTCGAGCAGGTCGTCGGGGCCGGTGATCCGGTTGAGCAGGCCAAGGCGTTCTGCCTCCTCGGCCTCGACGATGCGCCCGGTGAACCCGATTTCGGCGGCGGCTGACGGGCCGATCAGCCGCGGCAGCAACCAGGATGCACCCAGGTCGCCGGCGGACAGTCCGATCCGGACGAACGCCGCGTTGAACTTCGCGGCCGGAGATCCCAGCCGGATATCGGCCATCAGGCTCAGTGACATGCCACCGCCCGCGGCGGGCCCATTGACCGCGGCGATCACCGGAACGGGGACCGCTCGCACGGCACTCACCGCGCGAGCGGCGCGCTCCTGACGATCGAGCATTCCGAGCGCCGACAGTGACGGTAGCTCCTCGGCTTCGTCGAGGTCGTAGCCGGCGCAGAACGCCTTGCCCGCCCCGGTCAGGATCACTACCCGGACGTCGCGGTCGTCGCCGATCGCGCGAGCCACCGCTTCCAATTCGTCGAACATCAGCACCGTCATCGCGTTGAGCCGATCGGGTCGGTTCAGCGTCACCTGGATCACACCGTCCGCGGGTGACTCGAGAAGCAATGTCTCGTAACGCCGTTCAAAATCAATCACGACACCAACTCCGTTCTACCGAAAGTACCTTGGGTCAGACGAATTCCGGAGCGCGCTTGTCGATGAAAGCCCGGATGCCCTCGATCGCCTCGCCGTGCTCAAACAGCTCTTGAATCTGCTCCACCTCATAGCGAAGGCCGTCGGCCAACGGTCTGTCGTAAGCGGCATCGACGGTGCGCACCACGGCCAGTTGAGCCGGCGTCGAGGCCGCGGACAACTCATGGGCCAGTTGCCACGCCGCCGCCCGGGCGGTGTCGCCGGGTTCGGTCAAGCGGTCGACCAGCCCGATCGAGAATGCCTCGTCGGCTTCGACCTGGCGTCCGGTCAGCATGATGTCCAGTGCGCGGCCGCGGCCAACCAGACGGGGGAGTCGTTGGGTGCCTCCTCCGCCGGGGATCAGGCCGAGCTTGACTTCGGGAAGCCCGAGCCGCGCCCCTGGAGCGGCGACACGCAGCGTGCACGCCATCGCCAACTCGAGACCGCCGCCAAGGGCCAGCCCGTCGATGGCGGCCACGGAGACCAAGGGCAGGGAAGCGAGGCGTTCCAGCACGCCGCGCAGCGCATCGCCGTACTCCCGAAACGACGTGGGGTCGACCGACGACATGTGTTTGATGTCGGCGCCGGCGGCGAAGAAGCCGTCAATCGCAGAGGCCACCACGATCACCTTGGCCTCGGCCGCCTCGGCGTAATCGATCGCCGTGTGCAAGCCCTCGATGATCTCTAGGCCGAGCGCGTTGGCCGGCGGACTGTGGAGCACGAACTCGACGATGGCCCCCTCGCGGTTCCAGGTCACAGCTGCACGGCGTTGTGGTTGTGCCATGGGGAGTCTCCTTTGACTGCTCGGGGGATCGGCTCAGGCCATCGTGAGTCCGCCGCTGACGGACAGCGTCTGGCCGGTGATGTACTCCGCGGCATCCGATGCGAAAAAGGCGACAGCGGCGGCGACGTCCGATGGCTGGGCCAACCGCTTCATCGGCACAGAGCGTGTCATCCCGCTGATGACCTTGTCGGCATCCTCCCCGGAGCTGTCGGCGAACTTGCGCAGCGCCGGGGTGTCGGTCGGGCCGGGGCAGACGGTGTTGGCGGTGACCCCCTTTGTCGCCACTTCGCGGGCCAGGGTCTTCGTGAACGCGATGATTCCGCCCTTGGCGCCGGAGTAGACAGATTCCAGCGACGAGCCGACGCGGCCGGCATCCGAACCGATGTTGATCACCCGTCCAAATCCGCGCTCCACCATGCCGGGCACGACGGCGTGGATGACGCGCAGTGCGCCCTTGAAGTTGATGTCGAGAATCTTGTCCCAGAAGTCCTCTGAGGTTTTCAGGAACGGCATGAAGTCGTCCCAGCCGGCGTTGTTCACCACGATCTCGATCTCACCGAGCTCGGCGGCGACGGTCTTGACCGCGCCGCGTACCGACTCGGTGTCGGTCACATCGACGTGGACTGCGATGGCTTCGCCACCGGCGTCGGAGATGCGCTTCGCGGTGGCTTCCGCCGCCTCCAGGTTGAGGTCGGCGACGGCGACCCGGAACCCGCGGGCGCCCAGGGTTTCCGAGATGCCCTGTCCTATGCCCTGGGCTCCGCCCGTGACGAACGCGACGCGGTTGCTCATGATCTATCTCCTCGCAGTGGGTTGGTTGTATGTCTAGCGGCAGGACGGGGCGTCAGGGTTCGGTTCCCAGTCGATCGGGCCTGCGACGATGGAATGGCTGGTTAGTTTGCGGCCGAGCACGCTCTGAGCCGCGCGGGCGGCGTCGATCATCGCCGGAAGCGACACCCCGGTGGACACGCCCATCTCCTCGAACATGCTGATCAGATCTTCCGAGGCGATGTTTCCGGTGGATCCCGCCGGCACCGGGCAGCCGCCGAGTTCGCCGAAGCTCGACTCGAAGCTGGTGCAGCCGACCTGCAGTGCGGCGTATGCGTTGGCCAGTCCCTGGCCGCGGGTGTTGTGGAAGTGCGCGGTGACCTCGACTCCAGGCAGCCGTTCGATCGCGGCGGCGAAGAACTCACCGACGTAGGCGGGGTTGGCCATCCCGGTGGTGTCACCGAACCCGACCTCGGTGGCGCCCGCCGCGGCGAACTGCTCGGCGATGTCGAGCACCCGCTTCATCGGCACCTTGCCCTCGAACGGACAGCCGTACGAGGTGGCGATGACGGCGGCGCAGCGCAAGTCCTCTTCGACTATTCGCTTCGCGATGATCTCGTTGTCGGCCATGGATTCGGCGATGGTCCGATTCACGTTGCGCTTGTTATGTGTTTCCGAGGCGCTGACGAAAATCGCTACCTCGGAAAAGGTTTCGCGCACTTTGAGTGCGTTGTCGAGTCCCTTGCTGTTGGGTACGAGCACCATCAGTGAGACGTGGTCTGGGACGTCGATGCCGCGCAACACCTCGACGCCGTCGGATAGCTGCGGGATGACGTCGGGCCGCACAAAACTGGCGACCTCGATGCGCCGCAGACCGGTCCGGGCCAGCCGGTTGATCAGCTCGATCTTGTCGGCCGTGGCGATGGTCTCCGGCTCGTTCTGAAATCCGTCGCGTGGCCCGACTTCGCGGATCTCGACGTGGTTTGGCAAGGTCACAAGTGCGTCCTTTCCTGCTCGAGTTGGTCGCGGAATTCCGGGGCGGCGATCGCGGCCATCCGTCTGGCCCGCTCGCCGATGCTGCAGCCGCGCAGGTGTGCGACGCCGTATTCGGTGACGACGGCGTCGACGTCGGATCGCGATGTTGTGACGACTCCGCCGTCGAGTGCGGCTTTGATCGTGGACTGACCGCCCGATGTGGCGCGCAGGGCGAAGATTGACCGCTTTCCGGTGAGTGCGGCGGCCCGGGCGAAGTCGACCTGCCCGCCGACCGCGCCGACATAGACGCCGCGGCTGACCTCGGCGCCCACCTGTCCACTCAGGTCGACCTCCACCGCGAAGTTCACCGACACCAGCGAGCGCAACTGCGAAAGTACTTGCGGGTTATGGGTGTAACTGGTCGGCAGGAACCTGGCGGGCATCTCGGGCACCCTGTTGTACAGCTCGGCCGAACCCAGCGCGGTTCCGGCGACAATCAGTCCGGGGTCGATCTCCTTGCGGCTGCCTGTCGCCACGCCCTTGTCGACGAGCCGCAGCAGCCCGTCAGTGATCATGCCGGTGTGGAATCCCAAATCCTGGTGTTCGGCGAGCGCGTCGAGCACTGCCGCGCCCACCGAGCCGACGCCCAACTGCACCGTGTCGCCGTCGTCGACGAGCGCGGTGATGTGGGCGGCGATGCGCTGCTCGGTGGAACCCGGAGCGCGGGTGGGATCTTCGGGCAGCGGCCGGTCGGTGGTGATGGTCGCCGCGAACCGGTCGAGCGGAATGCGTTCGGTGCCCACCGTGACCGGCATCCTCTGGTTGATCTCGGCGATGAGTACCGGCGTGTGCCGCAGCGCATCGGCGACGTAGTCGACACCGATGCCCAGCGAGCACGTCCCGTTCTCGTCGGGCGGTGACACCTGCACCAGGCCAACATCACACGGCAGCCGGCGTTCGGCGAACATTCGTGGGAGCGCCGAATAATGGCACGGCACCACTTCCAGGCGTCCGGAGCGGCTCAGCTCCCGAAGCTCGCCGAGCCCGCCGTAGGACACCATCGACACCCGGCTGGGCATCGTAACGGCGAGTTGGTCGTTCCAGCTGAGCCCGGTGAACGTGCGGATCGGGCCGATCCGCGGATTCTGCACGATCAGCGCGTCGACGAGCGGACGCGGCTCGGCGGCGGCCTGGCCCCACCAGACGCCCGCGCCTGCCGTCAAATACTTGCTGAAATCGATCACGTGGGTACCCGCTGGATCAACGTTCCCGTGCCCAGTCCGCCGCCGCAGCACATCGTCACCAAGCCGAGGTCGCCCTCTCGGCGTTCGAGTTCGGCGACCAGCGTGGCGATCAGTCTGGCACCGGTGGCGCCGACGGCGTGGCCCAGCGCGATCGCGCCGCCGTTGACATTGACGCGGTCCATGTCGGGCTGCAGTTCGCGCTGCCAGGCCAGCACCACCGAGGAGAACGCCTCGTTGACCTCGAACAAATCGATGTCGTCGATGCCGAGGGTGTTGCGCTGCAACAGTTTCCAGGTCGCGGGAATTGGCCCCGTCAGCATGATGATCGGGTCCACCCCGACGGTGGTCTGGTCGACAACGCGTGCGCGCACGCGTAAACCGAGTCGGCGCGCGGCGGACCCGGAGCACAGAAGCACCGCGGCGGCGCCGTCGCTGATCGGCGAGGACGACCCGGCGGTGATTCGCCCATCCTCTTTACGGAATACCGGCTTGAGGTTGGCCAGCGTCTCGACGGTCGTCTCGGGGCGGACGCATTGGTCGGCGTGGCGGACCTGGCCGTCCAGTGTCATCGGAATCATTTCGGCGACGAAACGGCCGTCGGCGATGGCCTTGGCGGCGTTTTGGTGCGAATGTGCGGCGAAGGCGTCCATCTCTTCGCGGGAAAGCCCCCAGCGGTCGGCGATCAGCTCGGCGCTTTCGCCTTGGTGCACAAAGGCGTAGCGGTCGCGCAGTTCGGCCGGCCAAGGGTCGCCGTACAGTTCGGAGATCTTGCCGGGTGAGTCGATCGGTATGTGGCCCATGTGCTCCACACCCCCGGCGATCACGACATCATGAGTGCCCGAGGCCACCAATGCCGCACCCATCTCCACCGCGGTCTGTGCGGAGCCACAGCGCCGGTCCAGCGTAGTGGCCGGCACCTCGGGGGGATGGCCGGCCTGCAGCCAGGCATTGCGGGCGACATTGCGGGACTGTTCACCGAACGGAGCGGTGCAGCCGATCACCAGATCCTCGACCAGTGCGGGCTCGATCCCGCTGCGCGCGACCAATTCGGTGTAACAAGCGGCCAGCATCGCGTTGGGGTGGATATCGCGGTACCACCCACGCTCGGGATGTGACTTGCCGGTCGGGGTGCGCACGGCCTCGGCGATGTAGACCTCGCGGCCTGTCGAGGCGAAGGGCCCGTTCACGGTGCGGCCCATCAGATCACCGTCCCGCCGTCGACTGGTAACACTTGTCCGGTGATGTAGGACGCCGCATCCGAAGCCAGGAAGACAAACGTCGGTGCGATCTCGTCCGGATAAGCCCAGCGCCCCAACGGGATCCGGGCCAAAGTCTTGGCCGCCAGCTTTTCGTTGCTACGAATGTTGGCGGTCATGGCGGTGGCGGCCAGGGGTGCGACGGCATTGACGGTGATGGATTGGCGCGCCAGTTCGCGGGCCAGCGACTTCGTCAGGCCGATGATTCCGGCCTTGGCGGCACCGTAATTGGCCTGGCCGATGGTCCCGGTGATGCCCGCCGCAGAGGTGACGTTGATGATGCGCCCGGTGCCATCGGTTCGCAGGTGGTGCAGCGCGGCCTGGCTACACACGAAGCTGCCCACCAGGTGGATGTCGACGATGCGGCGAAAGTTGTCCTCCGACAGGTCCGCGAACATCGCCGGCGCGATGGCGCCAGCGTTGTTGACCAGGATGTGCATTGCGCCGCCGCCGAGTTCGGCCGCGGCCGCGGCGGCTTCGTTCGCCGCCGTCGAGTCGCGCACGTCGAGGACGAACGGTTGTGCGGTCCCGCCTTCGGCGGTGATCGATTCCGCGGCGGCTACCGCGGCGTCCTTGTCGATGTCGGTGACCAGCACCGCGGCCCCGGCCGCGGAGAAGGCGCGCGCGATCGCCTCGCCGAGTCCGCTGCCCGCGCCGGTCACCAGTGCCGAGCGGCCGTCGAGCCGGAAGACGTCACGCTGTTGGGGCATCAGTAGCTCCTCGGCAGGCCGAGCACGTGCGACCCCAGATAGTTGAGGATCATCTCCTGGCTGATGGGGGCGATTCGTGTCAGCCTGGCCTCGCGGAAGTACCGGGCCACGTGGTACTCCTCCGAGTAGCCCATGCCGCCGTGTGTTTGCAAGGCGCGGTCGGCGGCGTCGAACGCCGCGTCGGCACACAGGTACTTGGCCGTATTGGCCTCGCGCGCACAGGATTTGCCGTTGTCGTACAGCCAGGTGGCCTTGCGAAGAATGAGTTCTGCGGCGTCCAGACGCGCCAACGAGTCCGCGAGCGGAAACTGAATCCCCTGGTTCATACCGATCGGCCGGCCGAACACCTCACGTTCGTTCCCGTAGCGCACCGCTGTGCGCAGCGCCGCGCGCCCGATGCCCAGCGCCTCCGCGGCGATGAGGCAGCGCTCGGGGTTCAGGCCGTCGAGAATGTAGCGGAAACCCTGGCCTTCCTCGCCGACGCGGTCCTCAACCGGGATCTCGAGGCCGTCGATAAACAACTCGTTGGAGGTCACCGCGTTTCGGCCCATCTTGGCGATCGGCTTGATGTCGACCTTGCTGCGATCCAGATCGGTCAAGAAGAGGGTGAGTCCGTCGGTCTTGCGTGCGACGTCCTCGAACTTGGTGGTGCGCGTCAGCAGGAGGATCTTCTCCGATTCCACCGCCTTGGAGATCCACACCTTGCGGCCGTTGACGATGTAGCGATCGCCCTCGCGTCGCGCGAAAGTGGTGATCCGGGTGGTGTCCAGTCCCGCGCCCGGCTCGGTGACACCGAAACAGACGTGCAGCTCACCAGTCACGATGCGGGGCAGCGTGCGGGTCTTGAGTTCCTCGGACCCGTGCACGATCACCGGATGCATGCCGAATATCGACATGTGCATCGAGCTGGCCCCATTCATTCCGGCGCCGCTGGCCGCGACTTCCTCCAGCAGAAGCGAGGCCTCGGTGATGCCGAAGCCGTGGCCCCCGTATTCCTCCGGCGTGGTGATGCCGAGCCAGCCGCCCTCGGCGAACGCGTCGTAGAACTCGGTCGGAAACTCGTGACGCTGATCCTTGGTCATCCAGTAGTGGTCGTCGAACTTGCCTGCCAGTTCGGCGACCGCAGCGCGAATCGTCTGCTGATCCTCGCTCAACTCGAAGTCCACAACGCTCTCCGCTCGACAAACCGCTGAATAGTCAACTTATGGACGAATCATACTAATGGACAGACCAAAATGAAAGTCCCGATCTGCCCCTACGATGTGGTCTTTCGGGTCAGGCCGGGACAGGAAGCAGTGGCAGGGCGTCAGCGACCCGCTCGTTCCAGGCCGCCGGTGTGCCGAAGAGGACGCGGTCGAGCTTTGCCCGCTTGTAGAACAGGTGCAGATCGTGCTCCCACGTGTAGCCGATTGCGCCGTGCAAGGTCAGCGCGCTGTCGGCGAGTTCGGCAGCAGCGCGGGTCACCTGCGCCTTTGCCACGGCGGCGTGGGTCGCACGCTCGGGCAGGCCTTCCTCGGCCGATTGTGCGGCGTAGCAGACGATGGACAACGAGGACTCCACGGTCACCAGCATCTGGGCGGCGGCATGTTTGACGGCCTGGAACGAGCCGATCGGCCGGCCGAACTGCTGGCGCTGCTTGCTGTAGTCGACGGCCAGTTCGAGCATTCGCTCTGAAGCGCCCAGCGCATCGGCGGCGACCAGAACCGCTGCCCTGGTGGCCATTTCGCCGATAGCCGTCGTGGTGTCGACCTCGAGCCGGCGTGCCGCGACGTCATCGAGAGTGACATCGGCGACATCCCGCGAACGGTCCAGCGGCGGCCGGGAGTGAACCCCCACACCCCCGGCCGCGCTGTCCACCAGCCACAGCGATGTGGTCTGGCCGTCGGGTACGGGCACCAGCAATTGCCGAGCCCGCGTCGCGCCGAGTACACACGGTATCCGCCCACGCAGGTGATCCCCGGAACTCTGCACCGATGTCGCCGCCGGGATGCGGTCTGCCCGGACTGCCAACGCGGTGATTTCCCCGGACTCCGCTGCCGCCCGAATCAACTCCGGCTCGTCGGCCAGCGCCGGGACGACGATCGCCGATTGCGTCCAGTTGGCGGACGGCGCCGCGACGCGCCCCAGCTCCCGCGCGGTGAGCGCCAGTTCCAGCAGGCCGCCGCCCTGGCCGCCGAGGTCCTCGTCGAAGCCCACCCCGGCCCAGCCCTCACCGACGAAGAGCCGCTCGAAGCCGGCGGGATCACCGGTGTCCAGCCACCCGCGGACCGCCGCCGAGCCGGCGCGTTCGTGCAGCCACTCGCGCAGCGAGGTGGTGAACATGTCCTGCTCGTCGGAAAGCTCCCAATGCATCAGCGTTTCTCCTGCTACCCATCGGCTGAACGAAAAAATGGTATCTTAGGTCTGACCATAATCTATGAGGGGCATGCGATGGAAGCAGTGGACGCCGGTACCACACTCTCGCGATCCGACATCAGGCTGAGCCCCGTCGACGTTCCCAAAGCGTCCGACGTGCTTGCCGGCGAGTTGCGCGAGCGGATTCTCAACGGTGAGCTCGCCGAGGGTGTCCCGCTGCCAGCGGAGCGCGAGCTGGTCAAACAAACGCAAATGAGCCGAGCCACGGTTCGTGAAGCGCTGCGAATCCTCGAGGTGCAAAACCTCGTTCGGGTCAAAGCGGGTCGTGCCGGGGGCGCGTTCGTTCAGCGGCCTACGACCAAGTCGATGGCCAACTCGGTGAGCATGTTGATCCGCGGCAGGCACATCAAATTGGTCGACCTGATGGAGACCCGAGAGGCGCTGGAGCCGTTCTGCGCCGAGCTTGCCGCCCGCAACCGCAGCGACGGCGACCTCGCCGAACTGGATCGGGCCAACGAGGCGATCGCCGATCCAGAGGCGGATCTCGAGCAGTTTCTGCAGGCCAACCTGGATTGGCATGTGGGCGTCGCGGTGGCCAGTCACAACGAGCTGCTGATTGGATTCATGATCGCGCTATCGCAGGCGATCTATGCCGGCACCGAGGACGCGGCCTTCGTCGACACCGCGGTTCGCGAGGTCACAACCAAGGCACACCGGGGGATCACGACCGCGATCCGGGATCGCGACACCGCGGCTGCCGGGCGGCGCATGCGCAGGCATGTGCACGGCTACGCCGACGCGTTGGCCGAATCGGACGAGCGCGACGCGATCGTCGTCGGCGACGCCGCCGTGGGCGAATAACTACTGCGACTTCGTCGACATGCCCCGAGGAGGACAGCAAAAGGTGCCCTTTCGGGGGAGGCCTTCGCCGCCCGCATCGACGAGGATTGTGACGCATGACACATGCTCAGCGTCAACCCCGCGTCGTCGTCCTCGGGGGAGGCTCCTGGGGCACCACCGTGGCGTCGATCTGCGCCCGGCGCGGGCCGACGTTGCAGTGGGTACGTTCGGAGGAGACGGCCAAGGACATCAACGAGAATCACCGCAACTCGCGCTACCTCGGCAACGACGTTGTGCTGAGCGAAACGCTGCGCGCCACCACCGATTTCTCCGAGGCCGCCAACGCCGCCGACGTCGTCGTCATGGGCGTGCCGTCGCACGGCTTCCGTGGGGTGCTGACCGAGCTGGCCACGGAGCTGCGGCCGTGGGTGCCGGTGGTCTCGCTGGTCAAGGGTCTCGAGCAGGGCACCAACAACCGGATGAGCCAGATCGTCGACGAGGTGCTGCCTGGGCATCCGGCCGGCATCCTGGCCGGCCCGAACATCGCCCGTGAGGTCGCCGACGGGTACGCGGCAGCTGCAGTGCTGGCGATGCCCGACCAACATCTGGCGGCCCGACTCGCGGAGTTGTTCCGCACCAGGCGATTTCGGACGTACACCACCGATGACGTCGCTGGCGTGGAGATGGCCGGGGCGTTGAAGAACGTCTACGCCATTGCCGTCGGTATGGGCTATTCGATGGGCATTGGCGAGAACACCCGCGCGATGGTGATGGCCCGCGCAATCCGGGAGATGTCCAAGCTCGGTGAGGCGATGGGTGGCCATCGCGATACCTTCGCCGGTCTGGCCGGCATGGGCGATCTCATCGTCACGTGTACCAGCCAGCGCAGCCGCAACCGCCACGTCGGCGAGCAGCTCGGCGCGGGTAAGCCGATCGACGAGATCATCGGGTCGATGAATCAGGTCGCCGAGGGCGTCAAAGCCTGCAGCGTGATCATGGAGTTCGCTGACGAATACGGGCTTTCCATGCCGATCGCGCGCGAAGTCGACGCAGTCGTCAATCACGGCGCAACCCCCGAAGGCGCATACCGCGGCCTTGCGGCGGAGAAGCCCGGCCACGAGGTCCACGGGGCGGGTTTCTGACGCCCGGGTGCCCCCAATGGGGAGAGCAAATGTGCTCTTTCGGGGGAAGCCTGCGACGGCCGTCTCGGCGACGATAGCGATGTCGCTTGTACACCGTTAAGGAGCACGTCCGATGGCAACTAATGTCGACCCCGGCACCCCTCCGCGCGCCCCGGTCGCGCCCGACTTGTCGCCGAACCCGACCGACTACAAGTCGTGGAAGATCCTGGCGTGGACGGGCCCGGTCTTCCTGGCCGCGTTCTTCTGCCTATGGGGGCTACTGGCCGACAACATCCCGCCGTTCCCGCCCAGTGCGACGCCGGAAGAGGTCTGGCAGCACTACGCGGACCTCAGGCTGCCGATCATGATCGGGATGAGCGTCTGCCTCACGATGGCCGCCTTCTACATGTCGTGGAGTGTGGCCATTGCCCGGGTGATGGAACGCATCGAGGGTCCCGGCGGTGTCTTGTCCAAGCTCGAAATGATGGGCGGCACGATCACGTGTGCGCCGATCATGGTGGCGTGCGCCATCTGGCTCACGGCCGCACACGAGATCCACAACATCGATCCCGGCATCGCGCACATGCTCTACTGGATGGGCTGGCTCCTGATCGACTTGGCGTACTTCGTCACCTCGCTGCAGATCGCTGCCGTCAGCATCGTGTTCATGCGGGACAAGCGGGAAAAGAAGCTGGTCCCGGACGCCGTGATCTGGTGGGGCTGGGTCACTTTCGCGTCGTTCTTCGTCGTCAGTGCCATCCCGTTCGTCACCACCGGGCCGCTGGCGTTCAACGGCGTGATCAGCTTCTGGATCGCGTTCTTCACCTGGTTCTTCTGGATCCCGAGCCTGTCCTACTTCATCATCAAGGCCATCGACCGGATCAAGGCCGAGGATGAGGCCGCGGGGCGTGTCAACGCTTAGTCTCGTGGGGGTCGCTGCCGCCGACCGCGTAAAGCCCAGGCGCCTTCCCGGTGTGGACGGCGTCTGGGTCGCGATCGGCGCAGACTCGGTCATCTTCGCGATCCTGTTCGGCAGCTTCATGCAGGCTCGGCTGCAGGATCCGGCGGCGTTCGAGGCCTCCCGCCAGACGCTCAACATGCACCTGGGCGGCATTGACACGCTGATCCTGCTGACCAGCTCTTGGGCGGTCGCCCTTGCTATTCAGGCCCTCAAACGCGACCTCCTCAAGCGAGTGCCCCGATACCTGCTCGCGGGAGCGCTCACCGGTCTGATGTTCATGGTGTCCAAGTCGATCGAGTACTTCTTGAAGTTCGCCGATGGCGTCAGGCCGGCCACCAACGACTTCTACATGTGGTACTTCACGCTGACCGGCATCCACCTCCTGCACGTTGTGTTTGGCACCAGCCTGCTGACCTACCTGTGGATCAACTCCCGGTGGGGTGCGTACAACAGCTCGAACCGGGTGGTGCCCGAATGTGTGGCGTCCTATTGGCATTTGGTCGACCTGTTGTGGATCGTGATCTTCCCCCTGCTCTATCTAATGAAGGCAGTCTGATGTCGGTGCTGCGTGAGCGCGTCACGATGGTGTGGCTGGGCCTGATGGTGTTGACCTGTGTGACGACATGGGGGCTGTCCAAGGATCTGTTCAGCCCCGCGGTCGCGGTGGTCGGGATCTTTCTGATCGCCGCGGTGAAGGTCAGGTACGTGATCCTGGACTTCATGGAGCTACGAGACGCACCGATCCCGGTGCGTGTTGTCGGTGAGGCCTGGCCCGTCATGGTCGCGGTGATGATCCTCGGCTTCTGGTTCGCCACTGCCGCGATCGCGTAAGCGGCGACGCGCCAGCACAGAATCATCGAAACTGCGGGCAGATCGCGATTTCGCGCCTTGGGCTCAAGTGATCGCTGCAACACCTGATTTGTTTCAAGGGGTGTTGCTTGATGGGGTACGAGACGGGGTTTCGGAAGCCTGGTTGGCATCGGTTGCCGGAGTCGGTGCGTGAGGAGTTTTGGGCGGCGGCGGGCGCCTCGATGGCCTTGCCCTGCATCTCGCGCAGGGTGAGACCCTCGGTGTTCTCGCCGGCGAAGAACTTCTCGTGTGCACCCGGTGCCGCGACCCGCTCGAAAGTCGGGTTGGGGATGAAGTCGTTGACCTTGTTGTTGATGACGATTCGGGTCTGCCGGCCGATCTGGGCGAACTGCACGGCGCGCGAGTACTTCTCGGGTAGGTACTTCGTCAACGACTCTGCTGTCTCGTACATGTGCTGGTCGGCATCGAAGATCGGCGCCTCGGTGAATCGCGTCATCGGGTGAACTCCTGGGTCAGGTCGTCAGGATCGTCGCCGCCGCCGTGCCGGGTGCGCCGTAGAGCTGGGTGAAGCCGACCTTCGGCTCGCCCGGTACCTGCCGTTCGCCCGCCTCGCCGCGGAGTTGTCGAACGATCTCGTGGATCTGCCGCAGGCCGGACGCCCCGATCGGCTCCCCGTTGGCGATGAGCCCGCCGTCGGTGTTGATCGGCATGGCGCCGTGGATCTCGGTGGCGCCGTCGGCCAGAAGCTTCTCCTGCTCGCCGTCGGCGCAGAATCCACACTCGGCCATGTGGATGATCTCCGCGCCGGCGTCGGTGTCCTGCAGCTGGCTGACGTCGACGTCTTCCGGTGCCACACCGGCCTTTTCGAATGCGGCCCGCGCGGCATACACCGTCGGTGCGACGTCCTCGTCAACCGGGGCGAACGTCGTGTTCACCTCGTACGCGCCGTAGCGGCGGGTGCGAACCTCAACCGCCCTCAGGTACACCGGCTTCGACGTGTAGCGGTGTGCGATGTCCGCGCGGCACATGACGACTGCCGCGGCCCCCTCGTCGGGCGCGCAGAACATGTACTGGGTGAGCGGATAGTTCAGCATCGCCGAGTTGAGGATGTCTTCCTCCGGAATGGGCTTGCGCCGGAACGCGTTCGGGTTCAGCGCGCCGTTGCGGAAGTTCTTGGCCGCCACCTTGGCCAGCGTCTCCTGCGAGATGCCGTGCTGGTGGAGGTAGCGGTTCGCCTTCATCCCAAAGAACTGGGTGGTGAGGTATTGCCCGTTCTCCGCGTACCAGCTCGGCATGCCCACCAGGGCGGGGTCCTCGGTGAAGGCGCCGCGCGGGTGCTTGTCCAAGCCGATGTCGTAGTCGCCCAACCGGATTCCGTCTGCGCACGCCTTGGCTGCGCTGGCGGCGGTGGCGCACGCGTTGAACACGTTGGTGAAGGGGATGCCCGATAGTCCCACCATGCCGACGATCGCGTCGGGGTTGGCAACCGTCCAGCTGCCGCCGGTGGCGAACTGCACGTCTTTCCACTCGACCCCTGCGTCGGCGACTGCGGCGAAGATGGCGTCGATACCCATCTCCATGGCGGACTTGCCTTCGAACCGACCAAACGGGTGCAGGCCAACGCCGATGATGGCGACGTCGTTCGTCATGTGTGCGTGGTCCTCCCTAGACCGGCTGGAAGGCGAACGTGACGATCTCGTCGCCCTCGTCGTCGGTGGTGAACGGAATCATGGTCAGTTCGACCTCCATGCCGAACTCGAGTTTGGCTGGGTCGTTCTCGGTGAGCCGGCCTTCGACGCGGATCACGTCGTCGAGTTGCACCAGGCCGACCCCGAACGGTACGAAGTCCTTGCCCACGGGACCCTTGTACGGCGGCCCGGGCGGGAAGCCCTGTGTCGTCCATGCCACGAGCGTGCCTCGGCGCGGCAGCAGCAGTTCGGACATGTCGCCACTGCTACACCTCGGACACCGCTGCTGAACCGGAAACGTGGTGGCAGCGCAGTTGCCGCACCGAGTGCCGATCAGCTGAGGGTCGTTGTCGGGCCACGTCGAGATGTCGGGCGCGAGCGCCTTTTCCATTGAGCGTCCTCCGTAGTCTGCAGCCCTCAGTATATAGCAACTGTAATTCTTACAGTATCACCCGTGGTGGGTTGCGTCCGGACCGACGACCGCCGTGTTGACCCACGATCACGCCCACGACGACGTGGGCTGGGCAACCGGTACCCCGATATCCGGACCGGCCTCGAGGGCGAATCCCGAGCGGCCTGCGAGGTTGAGCGCGATAATCACACCGGGCCGGGCTAGCAAAAGGAAGTATGAGATGAAGAAGCTGGGAGCAGCACTATTGACAGCGATGGCGATGGCGGTAGCGCCGGTCGCCATCGCACCGGTGGCGTCCGCCGATATATGCGCCGGCGCACACGGACGCCATTTCGCGGCGGGTGGCTGCACCAACATAGCTGGTGACGTGGCGGTCGGCGCGGCCATAGCGGCGGCCCACGTACCGTACGTTCCTGGCGAGGTGCCGTGCTACACGGTAGAGGGTGTGCCGTACTACACACCTCCCGGCGACCCCTGCTAAGTGGTAGGGTACTAACTCGGTTGATGGGGCAGGGTGCCGTCAAATTGCGGAGGTCCCCTGACACCCTCCAACCCAGGATGGGTTGGGCAAGCCGCTATACCCGCACCAGACCGTCGAGGCCGTGGACGGTCAGGCCCCAGTCCGCGATTAGTACCAGGCTGACGGCAACCTTCCCGGTGACGTCCTCTGGGCAGTCGCAAAACGCGACGACCGCCTCGACGATCTCTTCGATGGATTCGATGTTGTCCGGCCCCAATAGGTCGCCGAGCAGATCGGCGAACCCCTCGCTCATGACGGCCACCCGCGGTCCCACCGCGTTGACACGTATTCCTGTCCCGTGAAGGTCGCCGGCAAGCCCGCTGGTGATGCGGTTGAGAGCCGCCTTCGTCGCGCCGTAGACCTCCATCATCGACCCTTGCGGTCCGAGGTAGAACGGCGGCCCCTGATGCAGATTGGCACCCGCGCTGGTCAGGTTGACGATCCACCCGGAACCCGCATCTCGCATTCCCGGAATGACACCCTGGGCCAGGTGCAGCGGGGCAATCACATTGCATTCGTAGGCTTTTCGTTGCTGGCGTGATGAGATCTCAGGAATCGGCACAGCGATGCCGGCGGCGGCGTTGTTGACGAGGATGTCGATGTTTCCGCCGAGGATGTCCATGGCTTCGGGAATCACCCGCCCACGGGCGTCCTCGTCAGCGAGGTCGGCGACAACAGTGCCGATCCGTGTCCCGTATTTCTCGCAGACCGCCTGCGTCTCACGCAAACCCGGCGTCAGGTCCTTTGTGTCGAGCGTACGAGCCACCAGCACGACGTCGGCGCCCTCGGCCGCGAGCCGCTGGGCAATGCCCGCGCCGATACCGCGGCTGGCGCCGGTGACCACCGCCCGCCGCCCCTCAAAGCGACCCGTCATCATGTGCTCCTTTCAGGCGAGCAGCAGTTGCATTGCCTGCTGCGGTGAAGGCTTCGAGGTCATATGTCCGACCCAGGCTGTGGGAGGTCTCCGCGGCGAGCGCATCCGTCAGCGACAGGTCCTCGCCGCGGGCATAGAGGCCCAGGATCTCGCCAACGACGGCATTCCGCGGAACGCGACCGGCCAGGCCCATCGTGAACGGCAAGAGTTCGTCATGTGATACAACGTGATTCACCAAGCCGAGACGCAGTGAGTCTGTGGCGTCGATGAACTCACCCGTGATCGACATCTGCCGGGCCTTCCGCACGCCGACTGCGCGCGGCAGTAATGCTGTCAGCCCCCACGTCGGTACGACGCCGAGCATCGCGTGGGTGTCGGCGAAGCGCGCGCGCTCCGACGCGACAATGAACGAGCAGCTCAATGCGACCTCCAAAGCGCCGGAGACGCACGCTCCGTTTACCGCACAGATCACCGGTTTGCGCATGGCGCGTATCGCGCTGGCCGGGGTGATGTCCAGCGGGCTGCCGGTCTCGCCTGGGCCGCGTTCGAGTTGCTTGAAGTCGACGCCTGCGGAAAAGACCGGATCGACCGCGGTCAGCACGACCACGCGCACTTCGTTGTTGCGGTCGGCCTCCGTCATCGCCGCGCACAGCTCCGCCCGCAACGGCCCGTGCAGCGCGTTCTTCGACTCGGGACGGTCGATGGTGAGAACCCGAATCCCATCTTTGTCGTCGATGCGGAGGTGCTCGCTCATCGCATCGAGTACCGGATCGGGAGGTGCTTGAGGCCGCCGACGAAAGTGGTGGCCGTCAACTCGGGTTCACCGTCGAGTTCGACCGTCCCCAGCCGTGGCAGCAGTTGGGTGAAGAAGCTGCTGATCTCCATGCGTGCCAGCGCCGCGCCGAGGCAGAAGTGCACACCGTGACCGAAGGCGAGATGCTTGTTGGGATCGCGGCCGACGTCGAAGCGGAACGGTCCTTCGAACACATCCTCGTCCCGGTTGGCCGACACATACGAGAGCAGCACCGACTGGCCTGCACCGATGGGCGCACCGCCGACCGTGGTGTCAGCGGTCGGGGTGCGCATGAAGCCCTTGACCGGTGTGACCCAGCGAATCATCTCCTCGGTAGCCGTCGGCATCAGATCCATGTTGTCCCGCAACCGCTTTCGCTGGTCGGCGTTGTCGATGAGCGCGCGCATGCCACCGGCGATCGTGGCGGTCGTGGTGTCGTGTCCCGCCGTCGCGATGATGACGTAGTACGAGACGGTGTCGATGTCGGACAGGGATTCACCGTCGATGCGGGCGTTGGCGATCGCCGATGCGAGATCCTCTGTCGGTTGGTCGCGGCGGGCCGCGGTCACCGCGTTGAAGTACTCGAACATGTCCAGCAGCGCGTATGCGCGCTCTTCGGACGTGGCGCTGCGCTGGAATTCGGAATCCTCGTTGCCGACGAGCTCCTGGGTGAGTTTGAGCATCCGCGGGAAATCCGCTTCCGGCACACCGAGCAGCGACATGATTACGAAGAGCGGGTAGTTCACGGCGACCTCTTGCACGAAGTCGCATTCGCCGCCGACATCGCGCATCTTGTCGACGTAGAGCTTGGCGAGCTGATCGATGCGGGTCCTCAGAGCTCGCATGGCCTTAGGCCGGAACCAGTCCGCGCCGATTGCCCGCACCTTGCGGTGCTGCGGGTCATCCATGTGGATCAACGTGCTGACCCCGTGACTCGCCTGCAGTTCCTCCTGCTCCGCGGGCATCAACACCGGGCGGGGCGCGTTGATGAACAGGTCGTTGGCGCGTTCGATCGCGATGATGTCGGCGTGCCTGGTGATCGCCCAGAACGGCCGATAACCAGGCGCCTCGACGAAAGTCGCCGGCGCGTTCACTCGTAGGTGCGCAAGGGCCATGTGCAGGCGAGCTTCGTCGGTATAGGCGATCGGGTCGGCAAGAACCTTGGCCGCGTCGTCGACCGTCGGCGCACTCATCAGCTCATGCCAAGCGTTCTGTATTAAAACTACAGTGATTTCTTACCAGTGGGTGAGCTCGACCACAAGAGGATGGAATCGCCGTGAAAGTGCATCTACAGGTCGACGGGGCCCCGGCGAAGGTGCGCGACAGTGCGCGAGAGATTGCCGACCTGGGAGCCGACGGGATCTTCTCCTTCGAGGGCCAGCACGACGTCTGCTTCCCGTTGGTCGTCGCGGCGGGGGAGACCGATCTCGAACTGATGACCAACGTGGCGATCGCGGGTCCACGCAGTCCGCTCCATTTAGCGCATGCCGCCTATGACCTGCAAGTTTTCAGCCAGGGTCGGTTCCGGCTGGGGCTGGGTTCCCAGATCCGAGTGCACATCGAAAAGCGTTACGGCAGTCAGTGGGGTAAGCCGGCGAACCGGATGGCCGAGGCCGTCGCGGCGGTTAAGGCGATCTTCGCGGCCTGGGAAGGCGAGGCGCCGCTGGACTTTCGCGGTGAGTACTTCACGCACACCCTGATGCCGCCCAACTTCAACCCCGGGCCCAACCCCCACGGGCGGCCTCCGGTTCTGATGGGCGCGTTGGGTCCGGTGATGACGCGCAAGGCCGCAGAGTTCGCCGACGGGTTGCTCGTGATGCCGTTCAACAGCACCCGGCACTTCGCCGAACGGACCTTGCCCGCAGTCGAAGAAGGGTTGCGCAGATCCGGACGCGAGCCAGGCGACTTCCAGGTGATCGCGCAGGCGATGGTGGCCGTCGGAAGCACCGAGGCGGAGTTGGCGACCGCCGTCGACAGAGTGGCGTTCCTCATCGCCTTCTACGGCTCGACCCCCAACTACCGCGCGGCCCTCGAGGTGGAGGGATGGGCGGACCTACAGCCCCGCCTGAATGAGCTGTCCAAGTCAGGCAAGTACGCCGAGATGCGGGCACTGATCACCGACGAGATGGTCCGCACCTACGGCATCGTCGGCGCCCCCGAGCAATGTGCCGCTCAGATCCAAAACCGTTACGGGACAATTGCTTCGGATGTCTGCTGCTATTTCCCGGGCTACACACCGAGCGACGCCGACGTTGCCGATCTGGTCGCGGCGCTGCAGCGCATCCCCGCACCGCCTCTTGTGCCAGCGTCGTGACGGGCGTAACTTAAAACATCAATGGTGTTTTAATGCTCGACGAACCGGGAGCAGCTCGATGAGCACGCAATCAGTCCAGACCTTCATGAATAGTCCGCTCACCTATTTCGGAGAATCGATCACGCCGATGCACAGCATCCCGCGCGAGGAGTTGGAGGAGCTTCAGCGCGAGGCGATGATCCTGCGCTTCGCGGAGCACCGCGAGAAGATCGAGATGGTCCGCAAGCTCGCCGACCGACTCGGTGTGACCGCGGTGGACAAGTTCGACGACATTGTGCCGCTGATGTTCTCGCACACCGCGTACAAGTCGTATCCCGCGGCGCTGGTCGACAACAACCGCTGGGACCTGATGACGCGCTGGCTCGACAAGCTCACGACGTATGACCTCTCTGGAGTCGACGTCGAAGGGTGCGACTCGATCGACGAGTGGCTGGAGCGGCTTGAAGCCCAAACCCCGCTGCAGATTGTGACGTCGTCGGGGACGACCGGAACCTTCTCGGTCATCCCCAAGGACGTGCCGATCACCATTGAAGGCATGCACGTCTGGAAGAACATGGTCTTCCAGACATTCGGCAAGGAACCGACCGAGGACGAACTGAATCCGGTGGTCGACGTGATCTGGCCCAACTTCAGCGAGGGCCGGTTCGGCATGACCCGGATGGTCCCGTGGATGAAGCGGGAGTTCACCGGCGGCGACAACAGCCGATTCCACGCGCTGTACTCCGGCGCGATGGACACCGATCTGATGTTCCTGGCGAACAAGATGCGCGCCGCGGCCGCCAAGGGCGAGTTGGATCGCCTGCAGCTCGATCCCAAGCTCGCTGCACGCAAGGACGAGTTCATTGCGATGCAGCAGCGCCAAATGACCGAGGTTCCGGAGTTCATCGCGCGCCTGACGAATGAATTGCGCGGCAAGCGGGTGTTCATGACGAGCACCTACAACCTCATGTACAACCTCGCTTCGGCGGGCTTGGAAGACGGGGTGCGGGCAGAGTTCGCGTCGAACTCGGCGATCCTCACCGGCGGTGGCGCCAAGGGGCAGGTCCTGCCCGAGGGTTACATGGACGTCATCAGGGAGTTCTACGGTGGCGTGAGAATCCAAGAGGGCTATGCGTTTTCGGAGCACAACGGTGTCCACTTCGCGTGCGACGAGAGCCGGTATCACCTGCAGCCGTGGGTCATCCCGTACATCCTCGACCCAGATTCCAGCCGGCCGTTGCCCCGCGCCCGCAAGCAGACCGGTCGGTTCGCCGTCTACGACGTGGTCAACCAGAGCCATTGGGGCGGTGTCATTACCGGTGACGAGGTGACGATCGACTGGGACACCCCGTGCCCGTGTGGTCGCACGAGCCTCGCCCTCGAGCACAGCATCATGCGCTTCAGCGAGAAGAAGGAGGGGGAGGAAGACAAGATCTCGTGTGCGGCCACCCATGAGGTCCAGAACGAGGCCATTGACTTCCTGCGGGAGTTCCAGTCATGAGCACGTTCACCGTTCCGCTCTTCGTCCGCGGCGAGCTGATCACCGACGACCTGGTTGAGTTTGGCACGCGGCTGGACCACCGCTTCGAGGCGCCCGATCCCGCCAAGCACGTGCACGCATTACCGTTGCGCAGCCCGATGGACCTGGCCGACCTGTATGCGGTGTCGTTCGACGAGATCCTTGACGTACTGGAGGAGCTCGGGCAGGCCCTGGCCTTCGAGAAGAACTCGTACATCCAGGAGGCATATGAGGCCTGCCTGGTGTCCAACCCGATGCCGGAGTCCATCCTGCGTACCGGCTATGTCGCGCTGCCGGCGATGTTCACCCGCGAGTCGATGCGTGAGCTCGCCGAAACACAGGTCGGTGTCGACTATCTCGAGGGATGGGTGTCGCGCCGGCTATCGGACGGACGGGAAATCCGGGTGCGCGCGTTCGGATCGCGCACCCTGCACATACCCGCAGGAAACGGGGGATTGGTTGCGGGGATCACGGTGTTGCGCAACGCGCTCACCCGCAGCGACGCGATCATCAAGGCGCCGTCGAACGACCCGCTGACCGCGATGGCGATCGCGCGCACGCTGGCAGAAATCGCCCCCGACCATCCGCTCACCCGGCATCTGGCCGTGGGCTACTGGAAGGGCGGCGACGAGGCGGTCGAGGAGCAGCTGTACACGCCCGAGCACATCGAAAAGATCGTGGCCTGGGGCGGTTTGGCGTCGGTCAAGCACGTCACGCGTTACATCCAGGCCGGACTGGAGTTGATCGCGCTCGACCCCAAGCGCAGCGCGACGATCATCGGGCCCGAGGCCTTCCAGAGCGAGGAGACGCTGCGCGAGGTGGCCACGCGGGCCGCATGCGACGTGGGCGCGGGCAACCAGGAGGGCTGCGTCAACGCGCGGGTCATCTACGTGCTCAGCGGAACCGACGAGGTCGGGCTGGACAAAGCGAACCGGCTCGGCGAGCTCATCTACGAATCGTTGCTGCAGCTGCCCGAATACATCAGCACCAAACCGAAGGTCGTCAACCGAACATTGCTCGAGCACATCGAGGGGTCCCGGTTGACCGACGACTGGTATCGCGTCTTCGGCGGCAACGATGCCGAGGGCGCCATCATCGTCTCGCAGATTGACGAGGCAGTGCCCTACTCCACCATGCTCTCGGGTCGGGTTGCCAACATCGTTCCGGTCGACACCATCGAGAAGGTCACCGACGCCGTCAACGCCTACACGCAGACCATCGGGATCTACCCCGAGTCGCTCAAACGCGAACTTCGCGACCGACTCCCGCTGTTCGGCGCACAGCGACTGACGTCCCTCGGGTACGCCGCCAGCGTCAACTTCACGATTCCGCAGGACGCGATGGAGCCCGTGCGGCGGATGTGCAAGTGGATCGTCGACGAAGAGTGCGAACCCGACCGCGTGTTTCCGCTGTGGCAGCTTGCGGACACGGTGACGGCATGATGGGGGCCACGTCGGCGCCGGATGTAACGCCATGGCGGTATTTCGGGCCGAATCGCGCCATGGCGTTACATTCGATGGAGCTGTTTCCCTCTACCAGGAGTCAACGATGGCCAAGCCGCTGATTCCCGTCGAGACGATCTACGAGCACGCGCTCGAGCTGCTGGACGCTGAGGGTTCCGATGCGCTCACGACCCGACGGCTGGCCGCTGAGCTGAAGATTTCGACTCGGACGCTTTATCAGCAGGTCGGCGGCCGGGAGCAATTGATCCGCGCTCTCGTGGCTCGGCATTTCTCTCAACTGAGGCTCGACTTTCACGAATACGAGGACTGGGAGACCACTGCGTTGAAGTGGTGCCTGGCACTTCGCGATGCACTGCGCGCCCATCCGTTCCTGACCGAGCTGATGACGATCGACAACCGCAAAGCGGTGATGGATTATGTCGACGAGTTGATCAAAGCGACTCTTCACGAGGGAATCCCGCGCGATCTCGCGCTCGAATGCTGCCGCTCGCTGGTCAACCTGACCATCAATCATTCCGTCATGGAGGTGCGTACCATGCGAGAACCGAAACTCTCCCGGGCCTCCCTCGCCGAATCTCGCCGCATCGAGAAGAACTTCCCGATGTCGGTGCGCTGGATACTCGCCGGAGTGCGCGCCGAAGCCGCATCGGTCTCAAAAGACGCCGCCGTGACCCGCCTGCCGAAGCGCTCATCGCGACGCGCGGCCGGCGACAGCACCGCATAGACATCACTCCCGTCTCTTGTGCCGGAGGAATCGCCCGCGTAGATTAAAACATCAGCTGTTTTTTAACGGGTCAGAGGAGACACGCCAGGTGAGATTCGAAATCGAATGCCGGGCAGTCCGGCCGGCGCCGATGCCGGCTCTGGCCGCTGATGACGCGATGCCCAGCGACTCGGAATGCCCACTCGGCGAGGCGCTTTGGCTCTCCAGCTGGATCGCCCGGTCGCACCCGTCGTCGCCCCCGAAGCCGGCGGCCGACTAGTTACGGCGGCACCATCGATGTCTTCCGCAACATGATCGCCCAATACGCGCTCGGCCTGGGCCGACCGAACTACTCGCCGCCGAAATGACGGTCGACGCCGACCGCACGCTTGTTAACACAAACGCGAGTAGCGGCGTCAACAAGCGTGCAATGGGCGAAAACGGCAAGTCAACTGTAATCGTTACAGTATCCTAGTCAGCGTGAGACCAGTCATCGAGCACAAGCCCACGTTCTCCCGGATCTGTGAGCCGCTGTGCGGCATGATCGCCACCGTCGAGGACGGCCGACTCGTCGCGCTGCGCCCCGACAAGGAGCATCCGCTGTCATCCGGCTTCGCCTGCCAGAAGGGCATCGCGTTCGCCGAGGTGCACAACGATCCCGACCGCGTCACGCAGACGCTGCGCATTGGCCCGAACGGATTCGAACCGGTCACCTGGGACGAGGCGATAGCCGACATCGCAGCCAGGCTCTCCGACATCCTGCGCAGACACGGCTCCGGCGCGATCGGCTGGTACATGGGCAACCCCGCAGCGTTCAGCTACTCGCACCTGGTGTGGTTGCAGTTGTTCGTCAAGGGCTTGGGCCGCAACACCCATTACTTCACGGCATCGTCGCAGGACACCAACAGCCGCCTCATCGCCAGCCAGCTGCTGTACGGCACCCCCACATCGGTACCGATACCCGACCTCATGCGAACGGACCTTCTCGTCATGATGGGCGCCAACCCTGTTGTCTCCCATGGCAGCTTCCTGACCGCCCCTCGAATCAAGGACCGGATGCACGACATCGTCAAGCGCGGCGGACGAGTCGTGGTGATCGACCCGCGCAAGACGGAGACGGCCGCTCAGTTCGAGTGGCTCGGAATCGTCCCCGACGCCGATTCCTACCTGCTGCTGTCGCTACTACACGTGCTGTTCGCTGAGAACCTCGCGGACCGCGATCGCGCCGCGCGTCACCGCGCATTGCGACTACGTTCTGCCCGTCACCACGATGTACGAACGCGACGACTTCCCTGTGACGTTCCAGATGTTCCAGGCCACGCCGTTTCGACAGGCCACCGAGGCCGTCGTCGCGCCGGTCGGCCAGGCCCGGCCGGAATGGGAGATCATCGACGATCTGATGCAACGGATCGCAAGCAGCCGGCCGATGTTCGCCGCCATGGCGGGTACTCGAAAACTGTTGGGATTGGTTGGCCTGCGTCTCAGTCCGCGGCTCATGATCGATGGGATGATCCGCCTCGCGCAGGGCGGTGACCGGTTCGGATTGCGCCGCGGCGGCTTGACATTCCGCCGGCTGACCGAGCTCCATCCGCACGGAGTCGTGCTGGCGCCGCATCTTCGGACGGAAGTGTTGGGGGACGTGGTCGCCTATCGGCGAAGTCGAATCAGGCTGGCGCATCCGGACATTGCCGCCGAGGTCGACGCGATAACCCGATGCGAGCAGCCCGAGGGCTATCCGTTGCGAATGATCGGTATGCGTGAGCCCCGCTCGGAGAATTCCTGGATGCACAATTCTCCGCTCTTGATGCGCGGCGGCCGCGGTCACCATGCGCTGATGCATGTCGACGACGCCGCCGAATTGCAGATCGCCGACGGTGAGGTGGTGCGAGTGAGCTCGCCGTACGGCCAGATCACGGTGCCGGTCACCGTGACGAAAGACCTTGTCGCCGGGGTGATCGCGATTCCGCACGGCTGGGGCCACAAGGGCACCGGCGGCTGGCAGGTGGCCAACCGGGCCGGAGGATCGAACGTGAACCAGCTCACGTCGAGCGCACCGGAGCAGGTCGAGTCGTTGTCGGGGATGTCCTGGCTTACCGGGGTGCCTGTGCGCGTCGACCGCGTCTGATTGTCCTGACAAGCGCGAGCGTGCGTGTCTGCTGCGCGACACGCCGGTATCGGGCAGCATTTTGCGCACGCTCGCGCCGCTGTGACGGTGCGCGAAGTGTCCACAATTCGCGGCGTGTCGTCCAGCAGACACGCACGCTCGCGGCGCTACGCGATGGCCCCTGAATCCTTGAGTTTCTCGATGCGGTCCCAGTCCAGGCCGAGTTCCATCAGCACAATCTCGGTGTGCTCGGACGCCTGCGGGGCCCGCGTCGTCTCGAGAGGCTCGTGGTTGAACTGCACAGGCCCCCGAACGACTTTGAACGGCGCCCCGCCGTCGCTTGCCTCGACCTCGACGATCATGTCGTTGGCGATCGCCTGCTCATCGGTGCCGAGGTCCACCAGGCTCTGGAACGGCGCCCACTGACCCTTCATCGTCTTCAGATGCTGGCGCCAATACTCGAAGGGCTTGCTGCGGATCGCCTTCGCGATGAGTTCAACTGCTGCTTCGGCATTCTCGATGAGCGGCAGCACGTCGGAGAAGCGGGGGTCGTCGGCCACCTCCGGTAGTCCGAGATGCTCGAACGCATCGCGGATGTAGCCGGTCGGGCTGACGATGCAGAGGTTGATTGTGCCGCCGTCGGACGTCAGGTAGTTCCCCAGGAATGGGTTCACCGTCGGACCCACGGAGTCCGGCATGGACGAGCGCATCGTCTCGCCCGTCTCCATGCCCTGCGTGACGCTCGCACCAGCCGCCCACCAGGCCGTGCTGAGCAGGGACACGTCGATCTCGGTAGCCTCGCCGGTGCGCTCGCGATGAAACAGCGCGGCGGAAATGCCGCCCGCGATGTTCATCCCGCCGATCGAGTCGCCGAACGCCGGAATGCCCTGCGACAAGGCCCCTCCGAGTTCTTCGGGCGTCAGGGCATGGCCGACTCCGCTGCGCGTCCAGAACGCGGTGCCGTCGAATCCGCCGACGTCGCGTTCCGGCCCCTTGTCGCCGTACGCGCTTCCGCGGGCGTAGATGATGTTCGGGTTGACCGCGCGGATGTGCTCGACGTCGAACTTGTTCTTCTGGCGCTGCGCGGGCATGTAGTTGGTCAAGAAGACATCGGCGGTCTTGGCGATCTCGTACAGGACTTCCTGGCCATCCGGCTTCGACACGTCGATGCCGACGCTTCGCTTACCGCGATTGGGATGCTCGATCAACGGATGCCGGTCCGGGTTGAGCTCGAAGCCGCCCATGTTGATGAAGCCACGCTGGGTGTCACCGCGCACCGGGTGCTCCACCTTGATGACGTCCGCTCCCCAGTCGGCGAGGATGGCCCCGGCCGCCGGGACGAACGTGAACTGTGCAACCTCGAGGACTCGTACGCCCTCCATCACATTGATCAAGTAAGCACTCTCCTGACGCCGGAAATGGCTGTTGAAATATCCTACTGTAATATTTACAGTGGATCGTCCCGCATAGTCCGATTGTACGAGGTGCAGGTGAGCGACGTCGAAGAACGGACCGAGACCAGCGTCGACGTCGGCAGGCGAGCAACACAGCACGCCGAATCGCGCATGCTCATCGACGGCGAGCTCGTCGCGGCGACATCAGGCGCGGAGTTCGACAACCTCAGCCCGGCGACCGGCCTGCTATTGGGAACCACCGCCGCCGCTGACGCAGAGGACATGGAACTGGCCATCGCGGCCGCCCGCCATGCCTTCGACGACACCGATTGGTCGACCAACGGGCAGTTGCGCAAACGGTGTCTCGAGCAACTGCAGTCGGCGATCGAGGCCGAGAAGGAAGACCTGCGCGATGAACTCATCGCCGAGGTCGGTTGCCCCGTGATGACAACACAATCAGCGCAACTCGACTGGCCGTTGGCCGACGCACTGCGCTATCCCGCTAGGTTGATCGACGACTTCGAATGGGAGCGCACGCTCGAGGGCGGCGGTTTGTTCGGTGACCGCAATGTGCGAACCGTTGTCAAGGAGCCGGTCGGCGTCGTCGCTGCCATCACGCCGTCCAACTTCCCGATCGAGGTCATCCTCAACAAGCTGGGCCCGGCCCTGGCGACCGGCAACACCGTCGTGCACAAGCCCGACCCGAACACCCCTTGGAATGCAACGCGGCTGGGCCGGCTGATTGCCGAGCACACCGACATCCCGGCCGGTGTGGTGAACGTCGTTCCGACACCTTCCAACGAGGTCGCCGGGATCCTGGGCACCGATGCTCGTGTCGACATGATCTCGTTCACCGGGTCCACTGCCGTCGGCAAGCTACTGATGCGGCAGGGCGCCGACACCATGAAGCGGATGTTCCTCGAGTTGGGCGGGAAATCGGTGTCGATTGTGTTCGACGACGCCAATCCGGCGCGGATCGTAATGACGGCGATCGGAGTCTGTGTGCACGCAGGCCAGGCGTGCGCCGCGACCACGCGGCTGTTGGTCCATCGGTCGCTGTTCGACGAAGCAGTCGCGAACGTGACCGCCGCCTATCAGGCGGTGCCCGTCGGCGACCCGGTGCGCCCGGAAACCCTTGTCGGACCGGTGATCAGCGCCGCGCAGAAGGAGCGGGTGCTCGATGCCATCGAGCAGGCACGCCGGGAGGGTGCCGAGATCACCACCGGCGGCGGACCGGTCGAGAACCTCCCCGACCACTTGACCGGCGGGCATTTCGTGCAGCCCACCGTGATCGTCGGCGTTGATAACAGCGCTGCGATCGCGCAGCAGGAGGTGTTCGGCCCGGTGCTGATCATGCTGCCGTTCGACGATGACGACGACGCGGTGCGCATCGCCAACGACAGCGCCTACGGTCTGTCGGGTGCGGTGATGTCGGCGTCGATGGTGGCCAGGGTCGTTCGCACGCAGTCAATCTCGCCGCCGAGGGCGCGAGCATCATCGCGCTGGACATCTGCGCCGACCTCGAAGGCAACACGTATCCTCTTGCGCGACCGGAGGATCTGGACGAAACCGCGAGGCTGGTCGAGAAGGAAGCCGTGCGGTGTCACACCGCGATCGTGGACGTGCGAGAGCGCAGTGCCGTGTGGAAGGCGATCGCGGACGGTGTCGATGAGTTGGGCCGCCTTGATGTCGTCGTCGCCAACGCGGGCATCTGCGCGATGGGCAAAGGCCAGACCATCCAGTCGTGGTCCGACACCATCGACACCGATCTGGTGGGCGTATTCAACGTGATTCAGGCCAGTCTGCCGCACGTGAACGACGGTGCTTCGATCATCGCCACCGGATCGCTTGCCGCCCAACTGGGCAGTGCGACGAACCAGAGCCCCGGCGGCTCGGCCTACAGCCTCGCCAAACAGATGGTGGCCCGCTACGTCAACGATCTGTCTGTCCAACTGGCCAAGCGGATGATTCGGATCAACACGGTGCACCCGACCAACGTCAACACCGACATGCTGCACAACGAAGGCATGTACAGGGTGTTCCGGCCGGACAAGGATTCGCCGACGCGCGAAGACGCCGAGGCGTCCTTCCCCGCCATGCAGGCGATGCCGATTCCCTACATCGAGCCGCAGGACGTGTCGAACACCGTCGTCTTCCTCGCCAGCTACGATTCCCGCTACATCACGGGCACTCAGCTACGGGTCGACGCCGGCGGATTCGTCAAGGCAAAGCCCTGGAAGGGGTGAGCCGCGGTCCTTGGCCGCGGGCGCGTTGGGAATGCATGCGTACTGAACGCGTTGGAACTGTCAACAAATGATGACGCGCGCGGAAAGGGAGTGCTCCGGGAGAAGACGCGCGCATGCCTAGTGCACTAGGCCGCCTCGATCAGCTCCTCGGCGTGCTCGAGGATGCTGTCGAGGATGTAGTCGAAGTCGATGTCGTCGGCGAATCCGATCCACCGGTCGCCGGCATCACGCGGTGGCGAAAACCCCTCGGTCTTTTCTTCTAGCCGCTGCATCACCACCGACCCGCGGACGTGCACCGCGATCGCCGCATAGGTGTCGAAGGCATGTTCGGGTGTGTGTCCGGCCTCGACCAGTGCGGCGATCGGCTGCTCAATCTTCTGCAGGGCATCGTGCGCGGCCCGTCTCCCATATCGACTGCGAATGAGTATGAGATCGCACTGGATCGGATTCTTTCGGAACTGCTCCCTCATTGTTCGCGCTTGGTTGCGCAGCGACTCACGCCAGTTGGACGCATCGATGGAGGGCTCGGTGAACTCGAATTGCTCGAGTGCCCGGTCGGCCATGGCGTTGAGGAGGTCTTCCTTCTTGCGGAAGTACCAATAGATGCTCGTGATGCCGACATCGAGATGCTTGGCCAGCAGAGGCATGCTCAGGCTGTCGATCGTCACCTCGGCAGCGACTTCAAAGGCGCCGGTGAGGATTTCGTCCACGCTGATAGAGCCGCGCTCCCGCCGCCGGCGCGTCTCAGCGGGTGCGCTCTTGGCCATGGTTTGTCATCCGACAGCGTCGAACGTCACCGGAATCGCCTTCGGGGAGCGGAACGGCTGACCCCAGATGTGCGGATCGTTGTCGGTGACCAGTGTGATGTTGGTCAAACGATCAAGCAGGCACTCGACCGCTACCCGTGTCTCCATTCTCGCCAGGTGAAGTCCCAAACAAGTGTGCTCACCCGCGGCAAAGGTGATGTGCGGCAGCCGTTTACGGAAGATGTCGAATTTCTCTGACCGCTCCCAGCGGCTTTCGTCCCGGTTTGCCGAGCCAATGCACACGTCGATCACCGATCCCGCCGGAATCTCAACACCTTCGAGTTCGGTATCTTCCGTCGCATACCGCTGCACCGTGGTGAGCGGCGTTTCATAGCGCAGCCCCTCCTCGATAGCGGGGGCAATCAGCTCGCGATCAGCTTGTACCGCTTCGAACTGATCTCGATGGGTGAGCAACAGGAACAACAGGTTTCCCGACGACCGGTACGTGGTTTCCAAACCGGCCGGCAGCAGGAGCCGCAGAAACGAATAGATCGCTTCGTCGCTCAGCTTCTCTCCGTCGATCTCTGCGGTGACCAGATCGCCGATGATGTCTTCGGTCGGCTTGGATCTGCGCTGCTCAATCTGTTGCAGGAAATAGTCTTTCAGCGCCGCAGACGCCTCAAATGCGCGCTTGTACTTGACGGTGTAGCTGATCAACTCCACGGCGCGCTGCCGGAACCACGGCAGGTCCTCTTCCGGAAGACCCAACAATTTCGAGATCACCCGGGTCGGGAATTCGAAGGTGAAGTTTTGCACCAGGTCGGCTTCGCCCGCGTCGATGAACTCGTCGATCAACGCGTTGACGACAGGACGGACGATGGCCGGTTCCCATTGCACGAGCGATTTGGATTTGAACGCCGCCGAAACGAGATTGCGATGCTCGCGATGCTTCTTGCCCTCCATGGCCAAGATCGTCGGACCGATGAACAGCCCGATCGTCGAGTCGTAGATGTGCGCATTGAACACCCGGCCGTCACGGAACACTCGGTTGACCGCGTCGAAGGACACCGCCGCGTACAGGTGCTCCGGTCGCAGGGAGTCGGGCGTCTTGGACCAGTCCATGACCGATCCTTGAAATACGCCGGACTCTTTCCGCTTCTGCGCGAAGAGCGGATACGGGTCACGAAGGAGGTCGACCGGCGCGTCGACCGTGACGTCCTGTACTGGGCTTTCCACAGCTGATCTCCAGCTTCTCCGAATCGGACGGGCATCCTGCTGTAGGTACTGTAAATATTACAGTATATGCCTATCGATGGATATCTACAGCTGGATGGGCGTCCCGGCGGTCATCGAGGCGATGAAGCCGGCGTCGACGTGGATGTCCTGACCGGTGATCCAGCGGGCGTCCGGAGAGCCCAGGAACGCGATCGCAGGCACGATGTCGTCGACCGTGGCGTGCCGACCAACGGTTGAACGGCACATGTCGAGAACCTCTTTGCCCATCGTCTGCTCGAAATCGGAAAGGATCGGGCATCCCCTCGGTCATCAGCCGCATGCCGAGGTAGTTCACCTTCAGGACGTCGACGGCAGGCGCTGTCCCGGGAACGCCGGCGACATGCGCGAGCATGTCCCACCCGGAGCCGATCTGGCCGAGCAGCGCGTTGATGCTGGCCGCGTCGCGCAGGTCGCACTGTATGGAGTCCGAGGCGGGGGTGTGGTGCGGCCGGACATCGACAGCCAGCACATAGTCACCGCGGTCGTGGAAGTATGTCGCGACTGCCGCTCCGATGCCGGATCCCGCGCCCACCACCATGATCTTGCGTCGCTCACCGCTCATCTACACCAAATCCTTCCCGCCGCAGCGCACTGCCGTCGTATCATCGAATGACCGACAGTAAGCTCGACAGTAAACTGCTTGCCCTCGTGCTCGACAACGCCGACGCGTTCGTCGACGCCATGGCAGCCGATTTCGGCACCCGGCCCAAGACGGGATCGTTGTTCACCGAAGTCCTCGGCATGATCTCGGTAATCGAGCACACCAGATCGCATGTGCCGCAATGGATGCGGACCACCAAACTGATGCGGGCTGCGACACTGTTCGGTCTGAAGGCCGAGGTCCAACCCTCCCCGTTGGGCGTCGTCGGGATCATCGGCCCGTGGAACTATCCGCTCTATCTGGTGGTGTTGCCCGCGGCGGCGGCATTTGCGACCGGCAATCGGGTCATGATGAAGATGTCGGAAATCACCCACAACACCGCAGAGCTGCTCAAGGCCGTCGCGCCGACGTATTTCGACACCACCGAGCTCGAGGTCGTCACCGGGGGACCAGAAGTCGCGGCGGCCTTCTCGACACTGCCGTTCGACCACCTGTTCTTCACCGGGTCACCGTCGGTCGGCGCCCTCGTGCAACAAGCGGCCGCGCAGAACCTGGTTCCGGTGACGCTGGAGTTAGGCGGTAAGAATCCCGTGGTGGTGTCGCCCGACGCCGACCTCAAGCGCTCGGCGACCCGCATCGCCCGGGCCCGAATGATCAATGGCGGACAGGTCTGCATCTGCCCGGAGTACGTCTTCGTGCCCGACGACCGGGTGGAATCGTTCGTCGACGTGGCGCGCGAGACGTTGCGCGGCATGTTCCCGTCGATCGTCGCCAACGGCGACTACTGCTCCTCGGTGAACCAGGCCAATTTCGACAGGGTCGTCGGGTTGATCGACGATGCCCGGCGCAATGGCGCAACGGTCGAAACGGTTGCGCCCGCGGGTGAATCGCTGCCCGACCGCGCCACGAAGAAGATCGCGCCGACCATTGTGCGAGATGTCAACGATCGCATGAGGCAACCGTCGTGGGAACCGATCTGCCGTTCAGCATCACCGGACGGGCCGCGCCGCCGTTCCGTGGTTCGATGCGGGCCAGTGCCAACGTCGCACTGCGGATGGCGCGCAGCCGCGCACGCCGTCGCCTCAAGCGCCGCTGATCGCCTGCTCGCGGGCCCACCTGTAGTCGGCCTTGCCCGCGGGGCTGCGCGCGATGACCGGCCGGAACAAGATGTCCTTGGGCAGTTTGTACCGAGCGATAGAGCCGGCGGCGTGGTCGATCAATTCCTGGGCGTCGGCGCTGGCGCCCTCGGCGAGTGCGACGATCGCGACGACCTCCTGGCCCCACCGGTCGCTGGGCCGACCGGAGACCACCACGTCGGCCACCGCCGGGTGCGACGCGATCGCCGTCTCGACCTCCTCGACGAAGATCTTCTCGCCTCCGGAGTTGATGGCCACCGAGTCCCGGCCGAGCAGTTCGATGGAGCCGTCCGCGAGGTGGCGCGCGCGATCGCCCGGCACCGCGTACCGCACACCGTCGATGACGGGGAAGGTCGCCGCCGTCTTGGCGGCGTCGCCCTTGTAACCCAGTGGCACATAACCGCGTTGCGCGAGCCAGCCGATGCCGTCGTGGCCCGGCTCCAGGATCGCGCTGAGGTCTTCGGCCGCCACGAAGGTGTCCGGGCCGGCGTTGAACTTGCCCGTCGACACCGCGCCCGAGGCTGACATGTGGGTCATCTGTGCGCCGGTCTCCGACGATCCCACGCCGTCGACGACGATGAGTCCGGGCTTGGCTTCGATCAGTCGTTGTTTGGCGGTCGGGGTCAGCAGCGCCCCGCCGTTGGCCACCACCGCCAACGACGACAGGTAGGCCGTACTGCGTTCGATCGCCGCGGCCAGTGGTCGCGCCATCGCGTCGCCGACGACTGTCACCGCCATCACCTTCTCCCGCTCGATGGTGCGGACAACCTCCTCGGCGTCGAACCGGCTGGTGACCGATGAGAAGACCACGGACTGACCGGTGGTGAGCGCCGTCATCACACCCCATTGCGCGGCGCCGTGCATCAACGGTGGCAGCACCATGAGCCTGCTTTCCGGCGCGTCCGCGGCGCGCTTGGCGATCTCCTCATAGGACGTAGCGACCTCGCCGGTGTAGAGGCTTCGCCCTCCGAACGACGTCATGAAGATGTCGTGCTGGCGCCACAGCACGCCCTTCGGCATGCCCGTCGTGCCGCCGGTGTAGAGCACATACAGGTCGTCGGGTGACGGCTCGACAGGCGGCGGCTGCGCGGCGCCTGATGCGACGATCGACTCGTAGTCCACGGCGCCGTGGACCAGGTCGTTACCCGACTCGTCGGCGATCTGGATGAGCACGCGCAGGCGCGAAAGCTTGGGCAGCACATCGGCGACCCGGGGCGCGAACGATGCGTGATAGAGCAGCGCGGTCGCGCCGGAATCCGCGAGCAGGTACTGCAGTTCGTCCTTGACGTACCGGTAGTTGACGTTGAACGGCGCTACGCGAGCCCGCCAGGCGGCGAGCATCGCTTCGACGAACTCGGGTCCGTTGTAGGCGTAGATGCCTAACAAGTCCTGGCCGACCTCGTGGCCGCCGAGCGCTGACCGTTCGGTGTGACACCCCAACCCGCGGGCGTGGAGATACGCCGCGAGCCGGTTGGCCCGCTCGACGACCTGCGCGTAGGTGAAGCGGCGGTCACCCTGGATGATGAGCTCACGATCGCCGATCGCGGCCACGACGGCGTCTGCGGCGGCCGGGACCGTGAACTGTGTTGAAGAGTCGGACATCATGCCTTTCAGGGCTGGTGGGGGAGCAGGCGAACCATCAGGCCGTTGGCCTCGGATAGTACGGTGTCGGTCACGACTGCTTCCACACCTCGAGGAGGTCGTCCGTGGTCGTGACCGTCGCGAGGAGCGACAGTGTGTTGTCGATGATCGCCGAGGCGTAGTCGGTGGGTACGCCGGCGACGGCGTCGCGAGGCACGACCACGCGGTAGGCGGCGTTCACCGCGTCCATGACCAGATTCGTGATCGCCACGTTCACGGAGACCCCGACGGCCACGATCGTGGACACACCGAGATTGCGCAGGGTTGCGTCGAGGTCGGTGCCGCCCATCGGCCCGATTCCGTGCGACCGACTGAGCACGACATCGGTTGGCGCAGGCCCCAGTTCGGGCAGCAGCTGAGCGCCCGGGCTGCCCGGGCTGATGTCGACGCCGCTTTCGCCCGATGGCGAAGATCTTGGCGTTGTGGTTGCCGCCTAGACCGTCGGGTCGCCGCTGCACGAGGCAGTGCACGATCTTCACGCCGGCGTTCTACTCTCACGCGGACGCGACCACGGCTTTCGGCGGCACCTCGTAGAACTGCGTCGCCCACTTCCTCATGGCCATATAGGGTTTCGCGTCTACCTTCGCCAACGGCGGGCGTTCGGCTGTGGATCCGCAACGCCATTTTGTTCGGATCGTCGCTGCGGGCATCGGGCCAACCGGTGAGGAACCGCCACTCCTCGTCGACGGCTTCCCAGTTGAGGCAGACCGGCGTCACGGTGGCGCCGTGCACGTAGTGGAAGTGCGAACTGTCGGGGCCGTTCTCGGCGACAATCTGGGGGTGCACCGGTTCGTTCTCCGCGCGTCGGGAGAACTCCGGAAACGGCCGGTAGTAGGCCTCGGGGTCGGTATCGAACTGCGGGAACTTGTGAAACAGGTCGGGCAGTTCCCACTGCGGCTCCTTGCCGTCCGGCTGATGCCACAGGAATACGCAGCCGTATTGTTCGCGCACCGGGAACACCCGCAGCCGCAATGCGCGGTTCGCCCGGTCGGCTGATACGGGATGTAGCGGTTGGTGCCGTCGGGCCCCCACCGCCACCCGTGGAACGGGCACTCGACACAGTCGCCGACCACTTTGCCGCCGTGGCCGATGTGGGCGCCAAGGTGCCGGCAATGGGCGGACATCACGTGTAGCTCGCCGGACTCGTCACGGTAGGCGACCAGATCCTCGCCGAAGTACCGGAGCGGGCGTACCTCGCTCGCGGGGAACTCGGCCGACCAGCCGATCATGAACCAGCCGGTGACCTTCCAGGTGAAGGGGACTTTCACCTCGACGCCTCCTGAGTTGATGGATACTAAATCGATTACAGTATAGATTTCCGCAAACGGCAAGATCGGGAGGCCTGCGATGCCTGAGGGCGATGAGTTGGAAGCGATCAGGCAATTGAAGGCGCGTTATTGCCGTTTCCTCGATACCAAGGACGTCGATTCGTGGCCCGGGGTGTTCACCACCGATGTGGTGGTGACTCTGGACATGGCGGTGTCGACCGGCGGTTCCGACCCGCAGACCGCGCCGCCGATCGAGGGCGTCGACAACTTCGTCCCCTCCGTGATGGCAAGCCTGGAGGGCGTGGCCACGATGCATCACTGCCACACCCCCGAGATCACCCTGACGTCGGACACGACGGCGACCGGCATCTGGGCGATGGAGGACCTTCTCATTTTCCCGGACGGCCGTGAGCTTCACGGAGCCGGTCACTACCGCGAGACGTACGCGAAACGCGACGGGAGTTGGCGAATCAAGACCCTGCACCTGACTCGGACGATTCTTCGGTTAACGGGCGACCAGGACAAGCAAGCGTGACGACGACATCAGCCCGCTTCGACGCGATCGTCATCGGCGCCGGGTTCTCCGGACTGTATGCGTTGCATCGGCTCCGGGAGTTCGGGGTGCGCGCTCTCGTTCTGGAGATGGCCGAAAACATCGGCGGAACATGGCTGTTCAAATCGGCGGCTGATCGTCGGCGCCTGGCACGACCGGATCTCGCTGCGAGCCCGCTCTCGCGCTGCATGGGCGGTGGGGCGGCGAATTGTATTGGCACGACGGCAGTCACGCGGGACACCTCTTCTCCCGACGCGTGCAGGCGGTCTCGGAGCGGTTCCTCGGCACGGTCAGTGCGGAAGGCGGCCGCCGATTGTGCGGGTGACCTGCTCGGCAGAGCCGACAACCAGATCGATCCATGCCTCACATTGCGCCTGCGGCATCCGCACTGTCGGGCCGCTGATCGCGATCGCGCCCAGGATGTCGCCGGCCGAATCGAAGACCGGTGCGGACAGCCCAGACGCTGAATCCTCACGTTCACCCGCCGTGATCGCGTAACCGTCCGCCTTCGCCTGAGCGATGAGCCTGCGCAACTCTTCCGGGCTCGTGACCGTACCGTCGGTCATCGGTTCGAGAGGAGCGGCGAGGATCTTCTCCGCCAAGTCCGGATTCCACGCCAGCAGGATCCGTGACGCCGAGCCCACGTGCAATGGGATGACCTTGCCCACGTACATGTCTCGACGCAGCGCGTGATGAGTCTCGGCCACCGCGACACAGACTCTGAAGGTCTGCTCCACCTTGAAGAAACACGCAGTCTCTCCGGTCTTGTCGCGGATCTCCTTTACGACTGGGTTGACGACCGTCAACACGTCGAGGTCCTTGAGTGCCGTTGCCGCCCAGTACGACATCCGCACACCGATTCGAATGAGATCGCCCTTTCGGTCCAGCAGGCCCTGGGCGGCCATGTTGCTCACGAGTCGCTGCACCGTGGAGGTGGGCAGCCCGGTTGCCTGCTGGATCTCGCCGAGCGTCATATCCGGATGTGCCAACGAGAACGCATCGAGGATCTCGGTGATCTTGCCGAGCACCAGCAGCGGTTGCTGCTTGGGCGAAGCCGTGGCGTCATCGGTTGCCATGAGGCGAATGTACCCGCGGTCAGGCACCTCGCGTCGGAGATGAGAACACCGGTGCCGTAGGTGCTGGCGTCAATCGCAGCGCCCGGTTGCCGAGAAACCGTGTTGCGATATCCGCTGGCCGCTGCCACTTCGACCACCGCTGTTCTGGTCGGCGACATTCCGTAGGTGGCGTCGATCGGCGCACCCCACGGGTCGGTCGTCGGAATCGTGATGTGTTGGAGAGCAAGAGGTTCGGTGAGTGCGGCCAGTGTGCCCTCTCCGCCGTCGGCGGCCGGTTTGGAGGTCGGCAGCGCTCCGGCCTGCTCGATTCCGTCCGCGATCGCCTCGGCCACTTGCTGCGCGGTGTAAGTGCCCTTGAAGGTGTCGCGAGCGACAAGGATCTTCACCGCCACGCCTCCGGATTGACACAGTGAGGGGGCAGATGGCCGTGTCCGATCGCAATGGCGTTGTCGGCGCACAACTCGGCCATGCGAGCCCGCACCTGTGTTGTCGCGCTTCCTACGTGTGGCAGCAGAACAGTGTTGGGCAGCTCCGCCAGTCCGGGAGTGAGGTGCGGCTCTCGCTCGTAGACGTCCAGACCGGCACCGGCAAGGCGGCCGTCGCGAAGCGCGTCGACGAGTGCGCGTTCGTCGACGATTGGGCCGCGTGCGGTGTTGATCAGAATCGCCGTCGGCCTCATCGCCGCGAGGGTGGCGGCGTCGATCAAGTGTCTGGTGGTGGGGGCCAACGGCAGGTGGAGAGAAAGGAAGTCGCTGCGTTCGACGAGTTCGGTCCAACTGACTTGGCGCGCCGGGTACGGAAGCGCCGCGAGTTCTGCCTCGTCGACCAGCCGCCCCGCCGGTGGGTGCGAGCAGAAGGAGACCGTCATGCCGAAGGCCGCCGCGCGCTGGGCGGTGGCGCGGGCGATGCGCCCGAAGCCGGCGAGACCAAGGGTCGCCCCCGACACGTCGTGGCCCAGAAGCAGATCCGGCTTCCATCCGGTGAATTGTCCGGATCGGGTGAATTGGTCCGCTTCGACGGCTCGGCGCGCGGTGGCGAGGATGAGCAGCATGGTCAGATCGGCAGTGGCCTCTGTGAGAACGCCCGGTGTATTGCCCACGACGATCTTGTTGCCGGTCGCGGCGGGAATGTCGATGTTGTCGTAACCCACGGCGTAGTTGGAGATTCCCGCCAGTTTCGCCTGGGCGAGCAGTTGGGCGTCGAACCGGTCGCTCAACTGAGAAACGACGACGTCGAACTCCCCGGAGCTGCAGGCTTCGGTGAGTTCCGCTGGTGTGGGTGGTGGCGTGGGTACGTGCACGCGGCCGGCGGCGTGCAGTGAGCTCATTCCCGGCTCGGGTATCGGGTAGGTGACCAGGAAGGCGGGACCGCCCGTCACGACATCGTCCGATCGCCGCCGCCGATGACCCAGTCGAACGCCTTTGCCTTCGACCGCGCACCCTGAACGGTTCGGGAGCGGTTCGGCTCGCCGAGTTCCGCGAGGAGCTTGTCGGTGATGTCCACCATCGAGGCCAGCGTGGTTGGGGTGAACCAGTCGGGCCGGGTCGCGAACAGTAGGTCCTCCGTGGAGGTGTTGCCGCTGGCGCCGGGCGCGAACGGGCAACCGCCCAGGCCGCCGAGCGATCCGTCCACCATCGTGGCTCCGGCGTCGATCGCGGCGAGTGTGTTGGCGGCGCCTAGCCCCCAGGTGTCGTGTCCGTGAAAGACAATGCGCCGCTGGGGACTTCGCGCTATCAGGCCCGCGATCAGGTCGGTCACCTGTGTCGGTATGGCCTGGCCGATGGTGTCGCACACGACGATGTCGTCGGCTCCGGCGGTGCGGGGATCGGTGGCGATGCCGATCACCCGTTCGGGGTCGGTCAACCCTTCAAAGGGACACGTGAAGGCGGTGGCGATGCACAGCTGGATGGAGCCCCCTGCTTCCTGCGCAATCCGAACCGCATCGGGCATCGCCGCGATGCTGTCCTCGGTGCTCCGACCGATGTTGGCCTTGTTGTGGGAGTCCGACGCAGAGAAACAGTATTGAAAGTTCCGGACACCCGCGACCGCCGCCTTCTCGATGTGTCGCGGCGTGGCCACCCAGATCCAGCATCTCTCGAGCTCATGGGTTTCGAGTGCCGCGACGACGTCCAGCGTATCCGCAAGCGGCGGAACCAGATCCGGGCGTGCCATCGAGCCGATCTCCAATGCGGGCACACCCAGTGCCAGCAGCTCGCGGGCGATCTGCACCTTGCGCTCGGTGGGCAGCATCTTCGACGTGAGCTGAAGCCCGTCGCGCAGCGTCACGTCACGAAGCTCGGCGCGCGGGGTGTATGAGCGGGGGGTCATGCCAATGCTCCGATCTCGTCGTCGGTAAGTCCCAGCAGAGAGGACAGCACCTCGCGGGTGTGCTCACCGAGGTCCGGCCCGACATTGCGAATCGGGAGCGATGCTTCGCCGATCACCGGCACGATGCCCGGGAAACCGACCGTCTCTCGTTCGGGATTTCCGGTGTCAACGTCGAAGTGCTGGACCATGTTTCGCGCTTCGTACTGCGCGTCCGTGCAGATGTCCGCGGCGGTGTAGATCGGGCCGGACGGCACCCCCGCCTCGTCGAGGAGCTTGAGCGCCTCGTCGCGGCTGTGCTGGATGGTCCATTGGCCGATTGCGGCGTCGAGTTCGTCGCGCCGACGCCACCGGCCCGCGTTGGTCTGCAAGTCCGGGTCCACGGCGAGGTCCGTCCGCCCGATGGTTTGCATGTAACGCTGGAAGATCGCGTCCCCATTGCCTGCGACGATGATGCTCGTGCCGTCGGCGCACGGGTAGGCGTTGCTCGGGGCGATGCCCTCCATCCGTCCGCCGACACGCTCCCGCGTGACACCGTAGGCAAGGTAGTCGGGTACCAGTGACTCCATCACCGACAACACGGACTCATTCAGCGCAACGTCGATGATGCGCTGTGACAGTGGCGCTTTCACCCGTTCGCCCTGGAACAGCGCCATCACTGTGCCGAACGCAGCGTAGATTCCCGCGATGGAGTCGCCGATCGACACACCGGTACGCACCGGCGGTCGGTCGGGATCGCCGACCAGCTCGCGCAGGCCGCCGAATGCCTCCGCGACGGCGGCGAAGCCGGGTCGCTCCGACAACGGGCCGGTCTGGCCGAAGGCGGAGATCCGGGTGATCACCAGGTCCGGGTTGACCCGGTCGAGTTCCTCGGGTCCGAGGCCCCACTTCTCGAGGGTGCCGGGCCGGAAGTTCTCCAGCAGCACATCGCAGTGCCGGACGAGATCGAGCACGATCTCCCGGCCCCGCTGGGTCTTCAGGTCGAGCACGATGGACTTCTTGTTGCGGTTGATCGTCCGGTACAGCATCGACGTGTCCCCGGAGTAGAGCCGCCAGTTGCGCAGCTCGTCGCCGGTGACCGGCCGCTCGACCTTGATGACCTCGGCACCGAAGTCGGCCAGCATCCGGCCCGCGGTCGGGGCGGCGATGTAGTTGCCGAGCTCCAGCACCCGCACACCGGCGAGTGGACGAATGTCTGTGGTGTTCAACGTTGTTCCTTGATCGGCTGCGCTGTCAGAACAGGACGCTCATCGGCAGGATGAGCAGGATCGCGACGACGGATGCGACGGAGACGCCGACCGTGACGGTCTTCAGCGCGCCGCGCGTCGACTGCCCCAACAGGGATTGCAGCAGCCAGAACGTATTGCTCGTGACATGCACCGCGAACAGCGAGCCGGCGCCGGCGGCCAGCGCGATCAGCACGGGGTCGAGGCCGATGATCGGCGCGACGGGCGCGAGGATGCCGGCCGACGTGATCGCCGAGATCGTCACCGACCCGACCGCGACATGCAGCACTGCGGCTATCGCCCACACCACGAGCAGCGGAGCGGCCGTGCTGGCGGTGAAGTACTCGCCCAGGATGTCGCCGAGACCAGCCGCCTTGATGGTGGCGGCCAGCGAGCCACCCACCCCGGTCAGGATCAGGATCTGTCCGCTCTCCTTGAAGCCGGTGGCGATCGCGTGCTGGATCGGCTCGGCGCCGAGCGCGTAGCGGCCGACGAAGCTCGTCCCGATCAGGCCGATCAGCAGTGCGATGACGGGGGAGGAGACGAACTTGACGATCGGGTTGTGGATGTCGGCGGCGTCCAGGATCGCGCCGGCCGCGATGAGGAGCAGCGAGACCAGCATCGGCGCGAAGAGCACGATCAGCGGAGTCTGGGCACGGGTGACCGTCGCCGTCCTGGTGGCGCCACCGCCCGACGCGCCGTCGTTCTCGGGTGTCGTTGTGGCACCGGTGCTTTCGCCGTTGTCGTCGAGCGGTTCGGGATCCTCGCCGAGGAACTCCTGTTCGTCGCGCTCGGGGTTCCACCAGCCGTGATTGAAGAGGAAGGACATGATCGCCACAGCGATCGCCACGGTCGGAATCACAAGAAGCACACCGAAGAGCAGCATCTTGCCCAGCGGCACACCAAGCAGGCCCGCCAACGCCAGCGCACCGACGCCCGGGACAGTGAGGACGATCCCGCACTCGAGGCCGATGGCCATCGCCACGGCCATGCGTGCGGTTCCGTTCTTGCCGATCTTCTTGGCCAGGCTGCGGCCCAGCGGTGCCGAGATGACAAGCAGCACATCGAGAAAGATCGACTGGAGCAGGGTCGCGATCGTCAGCGACATCGCGTAGGGCATTCGCTTGGGCCCGAAGAGCTTCAGCAGGGTCTGCACGAGGCGCTGAATGGCTCCCGTCTGTTGCAGCATCGCGCCCATCAGGACGCCGAAGGCGATCAGCAGGCCGACCTCGGCCATGATGTCGCCGAATCCGGTCATGATCGCCTCGATCGTCTTCTCCACGCCAAGTCCGACCGCCAGCCCGAGGTAGGCGGATCCGACCACCAACGACACGACCGGGTTGAACTTGAATCGAACGATCATCACGACTACCGCGATGATCGCGACCGCGGTGTTGATAACGACTGCGGTATCTGACATGGACACAACCCTTCGGACGACTTCGCTAGGTCTGGTGATGCACAGCACAGGAAATAGGGAGTGTGACGTGCAACGCGTTCATATTATGAGCATAGACCCACGATATAAGCAAGAGTTGAGCGCGTGAGCGCCTCTGAGCTGGGATTTTGTGACTTGGCAGAGCGGACGAGTCAGCTCGGCGATGGGCCGCCGTAGTCGCGAATGAGCCGCGCACGGACGTACGCCATCTCTTTGTCCATGTCGTACGGGTACGTCTGCACGATCCATTGGTACGCGATACCGAAGACCGCGGCGCCGAAGTCGTTGACCGCTCGGTCGATGTCGATGTCGGGCCGCACGGACCCGTCGAGTATGCCGTTTCGCAGTCCCTCCTCGACCATGTGTCCGCGCCGCGCTTCGAGCCACATCCGCATGCGAGGACGGGCCGGCGACGTCGCTTTGACCGCCTCGAAAGTCAACACGAACATCGCTCGCAACAAGTCGCGGTCCTCGGCGTAGAGCTGCTCTATGCGATCGAAGTGCGCGAGCGCTTGCTGCAGGCCGCTTGACTCCGGGATCAAGAGCCGGGACTGAGTCTCTTCTCGTACTCGGTCAGGAACAAGGTGTCGAGGATGGCGTCCTTGCTGCCGTAACGGGCGTGGACCATCGCTCGGCTGTATCCGGCGCGGCGGCCGATTTCGGCGGCCGTCGTTGCCTCCCAGCCCTTTTCGGCGATCAGCTCCACCGCGGCCTCGAGCAGTCGGCGACCCGATATCTCAAGGCGTTGGGGCTGGGTCAGCCCCCGGGCTGGGGAAGGCACCCTTGCATATTAGACGCTCGACAACTAACTTAGTTGTTCCGCGTCAAATTTCTCATGAGGAGGTCCATGGTGACTTCAGCCACGGCGGAGGTTCCGTCGACTATCGACGACGTGAACGCCGAGTGGCTGACCGCCGTGCTACGCGCCGACGGGACTGCGCCGGATGCCACGACGGTTACGGATGTTCGTGCGGAACAGATCGCGATGGACAGCGGGTTCTCATCGCAGCTCTACCGCGTGCACCTGTCGGGTGATGGAGTGCCGAACAGCGTGATCGTCAAGCTGCCCGCCGAGTCGGAGGCCGAGCAAGCCATGGTGATGATGGGCGGCTATGCGCGCGAGGTCGCGTTCTACCGACATGTCGCCGGCCGCGCGCCCATCGGCACACCGCACGCTACGCCGCGCCCATGGCCGCGAACTCCGCGGACTTCGTCTTGGTGCTGGAGGACTTGCAGGATTGGGATAACGCCGATCATCTCGCAGGTCTGTCGCTGGACCGCGCCCGCTACTGCATCGCGCAGTTGGCCGGGCTGCACGCGTGGTCGACCGACCCGGCACACGCCGATGCTCTAGGAGCGTTTCCGAGTCTCGACATGCCGATGACGCGTGACCTGCTTCCCGCCGCGTTCGAGCCAGCTTGGCGCATCTACCGTGACAAGGCCAGCGCGCCGGTTCCCCCTGCTGTCGCAAAGTATGCCGAGCGGTTCGCCGAGCTCGCCCCGCGGCGATGGACGCACTGAGCGAGCGCTCGATGCTGATTCATGGCGACATCCGGGCCGACAACATGTTCTTCTCCGGCGACCGAACTGAAGGTCGTCGACTTCCAGCTCGCCGCCAAGGGCGCTGGCGCCGACCGATATCGGGTATCTGGTGAGCCAAGGTCTTCCCGACGGAAGTCGCGGCGCGGACGCGACGAAGTGCTGGTGCGCGAATACCTCGATCTGCTCGCCGAGCATGGCGTCACCGACTACTCCTTCGACGAAGCCTGGCGGCATTACCGCTTCGCGGTTGCGTACTTCGTGGTTCTGCCGGCGATGCCGTTGCTCGGCTGGGACTCTCTGCCGGAGCGCTCCCGCCAACTGTGCATGCGCTTGGTCGAGCGTGCGGTGGCCACCATCGACGAGATCGACGCAATGGAGGTATTCGCATGACCCGCACCGCCCGCGAAGTCGTCGAGCTGTACAACCTCGTCGTCTGGAACGAGCGCAACTTCGAGCTGGTCGAGGAGTTGTTCGCCGACACTGTGATTCGCCACGACGTCGACGAGGTAACCACGCTGACCCACGACCAGGCGGTCCAGCGTGTCAAGGATTCGTGGGCGATGTTCGATGAGTTGCACTTCGACCTGAACCTCGTCGTCGCCGGCGACGACGGTGAACACGTCGCGATCGTCTATCAAATGACCGGGACCACAGTCGACGGGAACGACATGCCCATCGCGCAGCATCGAGGTGTTCCACGTGGTGGATGGCCGGATCACCGAGGTCTACAACTGCGGCTACAAACAAGGGTTTTGGAAATGAGCGATCGGGTGCTTGACGAGCTGGGCTACTACCTGCTGGCCGGGGCCGGCGGGGAGGGCCCGGCGACGCTGATGGACGAGGCCCGGCGCGGCGAGGAGCTGGGCTTCGGCACCGCGTTCATCTCCGAGCGGTGGAATGTCAAGGAAGCGTCGTCGCTCGTCGGCGCGGCTTGCGCGGTCACCAGCCGGATGCAGATCGCCACCGCCGCAACGAATCACAACACCCGCCACCCGTTGATCACCGGTTCGTGGGCGACGACCATGCACCGCCTGTCCGGTGGGCGGTTCACGCTGGGCATCGGTCGGGGAGTGGCGGCGATGTATGCGGCATTTGGGGTGCCGGCGGTGACGACCGCGCAGATGGAGGATTTCGCCCAGGTCATGCGTCGGCTGTGGCACGGCGAGGTGATCTTCAACCACGACGGGCCGATCGGCAAGTACCAGGTGTTGTTCCTGGATCCGGACTTCAAGGAAGACATCCGATTGGCTCTGGTGGCGTTCGGGCCGAACACGTTGGCGTTGGGTGGCCGGGCGTTCGACGACGTCATCCTGCACACCTACTTCACGCCGGAGACGCTGCAGCGGTGCGTCAAGACCGTGAAGGACGCCGCGGAGAAGGCCGGCCGCGATCCCGGACAGCGTGCGGGTGTGGTCGTGCTTCGCCACCGTCGGCGACCATCTGCCGGAGGAGCTGCGGCTGAAGAAGACGGTTGCCCGCCTGGCCACCTACCTGCAGGGCTACGGCGACCTCATGGTGCAGACCAACAACTGGGATCCCGCTGTGCTGCAGCGCTTCCGGGAGGACTCGGTCGTCACGTCGATCCCCGGCGGAATCGACCACAAGGCGACGCCGGAGCAGATCGAGCACATCGCCACGCTGATCCCCGACGAGTGGCTGGAGCCGTCGGCGACCGGCTCGGCGCAGCAGTGTGTCGACCGCGTTCGCAAAGAATTCGACTACGGCGCCGACGCGGTGATCATGCATGGCGCGACACCGGACGAGCTGGAGCCGATCGTCACCGCGTACCGCGCGAGCGACGTAAGATGCCGAGATTCCGCGTCGGCCTGATGGACTCGGTCATGGCAGCACGCCCGACGGTCGACGCCTTCAGCCGCGCCAACTATCTTGCCGCGGTTGCCAGTCGCGTCGACTCCTATTGGGTTCCCGACCACATCAACGGACAGACGCCGCGACCGTTGTGGGACCCGAAGTACACCGCGGCGGCGCGGCTGCTCCAATCGCCTGACGCGGCGATGGAGGCCTGGACGCTGCTGGGAAGCCTCGCCGCGCGAAGGCGATTCAGCCGAATCCGCCTCGGTGTGGGCGTCACCGACACCGGTAAGCGCAACCCCGCCGTCACCGCACAGGCCGCCGCCACATTGAATCTGATGACACGCGGGCGGGCGATCCTGGGCATCGGCCCGGGAGAACGCGTGGGCAACGAGCCCTACGGCGTGGACTGGTCGAAGCCAGTCGCACGGTTCGAGGAGGCGCTGGCCACTATCCGCGTGCTGTGGGATTCGAAAGGTGAACTCGTCAACCGGGATTCGCCGTTCTTTCCACTGCAAAACGCGATCTTTGATCTGCCGCCCTATAAGGGCAAGTGGCCCGAGATCTGGATCGCCGCGCACGGCCCGCGCATGCTGCGAGCGACGGGACACTATGGCGACGCGTGGTTTCCCGGGTTCGCGCACCGGCCGCAGGACTACGCGCAACGCCTGGAGGTCATCCGGTCGGCGGCTTCGGACGCCGGGCGCGATCCGATGTCGATCACGCCCGCATTCTGGATGCCGGTGATCGCCCGTCCAAGCCGCGACGCAGTCGATGAAGCGCTGAACTCCATCGTCGTCAAGAACTGGGCGCTCAATGCACCTGCGGAGTTCTTTGCCCAGCATGGTGCCCCACACCCGATGGGAACCGGCTACGCTGGCATGCAAGACCACGTCGCATTCACCATGGACGAACAGACGATCCGCGAAACGTCGGCGCAGGTACCACTTTCAGTGGTCAAGGGCATGGTGCTGCACGGCACCGTGGATGACGTCCTGGAGCAAGCCGCGGAGTGGCGCGACCACGGCGTGCGCTACATCGTCACCGTGAACTTCGGTCCTATGCAACCGGGTCTGCGCACCGGCCTGGCCACCATGCTGCCGTTCACCAAGGTGGTCCGCGGCCTCAAGCGGCTTTGACCCGACGAGCAGACGCAAAAGTACCCAAAACCGCGGCGTAGGGGACTGGTACGTGAATCAAGGTGATCACGGCAGGCGTAACTACCTGGCTGGCCACAGCGTAGCCGGGTCGATTTGTGACAGTGCGTATTTCGGGTGTTAGGCGGCGGGTTCGAGGGTGACCTTGAATCCTTGGGCTTCGAGTTTGGCGACGAGGCGGCGGCGTTCCTTGTCGGGATCGATGCGGGTGGTGAAGTAGTCGGCGCCGAGATCCTGATATGGGCGGCCGGTGTCGAGCACGTGCCAGATGATGACGATCAGTTTGTGTGCGACGGCGATGATCGCTTTCTTCTTGGCGGCGCGGCTGCGGAGCCCCCTTGTGAAACTAAAACCCCTCCTATTAAGACCACCACCAACTAAATCTGGATCCCGTGCTGGCGCTGCAATCACGTTTCCCGCACGCGTATCCCTGGCCGCCAGCCCAGTCGCCGGGAGATTCCCAGTCCACTGGCCACTACCGAGGGCACGGCGGCGTGGTGTTCGACCGATCCCGCCTTCACGACGACGGAAAGTGCCGCGACAACACGGCCCTCGGAGTCGATGATGCGGGTTGCAACGGAGTCGGCCTCGTCGGTCAACTCTCCGTGCACGAGTGCGATTCCAGTCCGCCGGCAATCCGCGAGTTGGTCACGCAGTTGGGCGGGATCGGTGAGCGTGTGCGACGTATAGCGCCGGAGGGGGCGGGACAGTATGCCCTCGATCAGCTCGGCCCCACCATGGCTGAGCAGCACCTTGCCGACACCGGAGCAATGCAGCGGTAGCCGCCCGCCGACCTTCGACACCAATCCCACTGCGTGTGGTGCCGACAATCGCTCGATGATCACTGCCTCGTGGCCGTCACGGACAGCCAGCTGTACGTGCTGGTGCAGTGCTGTATACAGATCTTCCATGAACGGCTGCGCCAGTGTCCGCAGCGATTCCGTCAGCGGCGCAAGGGTTCCCAGTTGCCACAGCCGCACGCCGATCGTGAAACGGCCGTCCGGTTCGCGCGCAAGTGCGCCGGCGTCCACCAGTTCCATGGCAAGCCGCCGCACTGTGGGATGCGGTATGCCGGTCAACTGCGCCAACTCGGTTACGTTCAGCCGCGGACGGTCGGATCGAAAAGAGAACAGAATCTCCATCAGGCGGGAACCGACACTTCTGCCTGGATCATTGGTTCGTGGCATCAGTCAGCCAGCGGTGGTGGCGGGTCTCCGGCCCAACTTGCGCTCAGAAGGGTTTCGACGGCTTCGCGGGTGACCGGGCGCGGGTTGGCGTACGGACTGGCGACGGCGCGGTCAGCGATGCCCGGAATGTCCTTCTCACTCATGCCGAGCTCCCGAAGGGAGCGCGGTGCGCCGAGCCGACCTGCGAGCTCCCACAATGTCCGTGCCGGATCGGCGGCACCGCCGAGGGCGCGGGAGAGGGCGGCGACGGCCTGCGGGGCGGCGGGGGCGTTGTAGGCCAGGACGTGTGGCAAGACCACGGTGTGCGTCTGGGCGTGGGGAAGATCCAGCGTGCCGCCGAGGGTGTGGCAGAGCTTGTGGTGCAACGACATAGTGGTGGCGCCGAGGACCGCCCCGCACAACCAGCCGCCGTACTGGGCGTCGCCCCGGGCGTCGAGATCATGGCCGTCCGCGACCACGCGCGGGAGCGCGGACGCCAGTGCGCGGACGCCCTCCTCGGCCATCAGCGAGATGATGGGCGAAGTGTCCGGGGCGTAGAGGCCCTCCACGGCGTGGGCAATGGCGTTCATGCCGCTGCTGACCGATATCAGGGCCGGCAGGGTGAGGGTCAGCTCGGGGTCGTAGAGGACGCTGGCCGGTAGCACGCGGAGGTCCCGGCCGGTGCGCTTCGCACCGTCCTCGGTCAGGCCCCAGATTGGGGTCATTTCGGATCCTGCGTAGGTGGTGGGAACGGCAATAACGGGCAGATGGTGTTCCAGTGCAATGGCTTTGCCCAGGCCGATCGCCGAGCCGCCGCCGACCGCGACGCAGCCGTCGGCGTCCGAGGCAGCACGCCTGCGGGCATCATGGGCTACCTCGATCGGGACGTGCATGCGAGCCTCTGCCAGTACCCCGGCGGCGCGGCGCCCCAGGGCGTCGGCGACCAGCTTGCCGAGGGCTGCCTGTCCGGGGGAGCAGAGCACAAGCACACGGGTAAGTCCAAGGTCGGCCACCTCGTTGGGCAACCGGCGCAGTGCGCCTGCGCCGAATGTCACCCGCATCGGCAGTGCCTCGTAAGAGAAAGACCGAATCATGACAGCTCCTGCAGCGACCGGGCCTGCCCGTCAGCGACCACCGTGTGGATTCCGCTCGGTTGATGGTTGTTGGCCGCCGCGCAACAAGGCGGCGTCGAAATGGACCGTGCGGAATGGGCTGGGCAGCCCGACTTCGGCCGCTCGCGCCGGGTCGTCGATGACCGGGAATTGCCGCACCAGACTCTCCTTCACACCGAACACCGGGTCGGAGTCCAGGTAAGGCACTGTCGTCGACGAACAGGTGTGTGGTGACGGGTCGGTATCCCTCGGCCGTCACGATGAAGTGCACGTGCGCCGGCCGGTTCGGGTGCCGGCCGGTTGCGCCCAGCAACTGTCCGACGGGGCCGTCGACGGGGATCGGGTAGTACCGCGGGACGATTGTGCGAAACGAGAACCGGCCGTCGTCGTCGGCGGTGAACAGTCCGCGCAGGTTCCGCTCTGGCTGTAGACCGGGTTGCTGAACGTCGTAGAAGCCCTCGGCGTTGGCCTGCCATACATCGATCAGAGCCCCCGCCACGGGTTCGCCATCCGGGCCCGTCACCTGCCCGGTGACCAGGCATGGCTCACCCTTGCCATCGAGTGCGATGTTCTCGCCCAGTTCCCTCGGCGGAGACTCGACCATGTGGAATGGACCGAGGACCGTCGACTCCGTTGAGGTGCCCTGGGTGCGGTGGTTGATCGTCTCCATCAGCATCGACGCCCCGAGCACGTCGGAGAGCAGTACAAACTCCTGCCGCACGGGGTCGCATTTCTGCCCCGTGCGGGTCAGGAAGTCGATGGCTGCTTCCCATTCGTCCTCGGTCAGCTGCACCTCTTTGATGAAGGCGTGCAGATGCTCTGTCAAGGCGGTCAGCAGCGATTTCAACCGCGGGTCTGGCGTGTTGGCAAAGCTGGCGGCGACTAGTTGCGTCGATCGCTGCTCGCTGAAAAGTTCCATGTGTGTGCCTCCGGGTCGTAGTCGCGTGCAATCAGACCGGGCTGGCGGCCTGGCGCGTTTCGGCGTCGTAGGAATAGATCCAGCCATTGGCGACGAGGGGATCGGCATCGGCCAGCGATGCGTCGCGTGCTTGCTGCTCGGGCCCGTCCGGCAGGTGGTTGATGTGTGCCCGGGCGTGGCTGATCTGCTGCAGTCGAGTGGTGCGCGCGATCCGCAGCGACTCGTAGCGCTTCAGCGCACGGGCGGGGGCGTGGATGTCCTCGGCGAGGCAGCGGGCCAGGACAGCGGCGTCCTCGATGGACTGGGCGGCGCCTTGGGCGAAGAACGGGAACATGGGGTGCGCGGCGTCGCCGAGGATCGTGACCGGGCCACGGCTCCAGTGCGTGAGCGGCGCTCTGTCCAGCAGCGCCCACCGACCTGGCGTGCCGGCACCTTCGATCAGCTGCTGTAGGCGTGGATCCCAGTCGGTGAACTCGGCGAGCAACTCCTCCACCGTCGCGGTGGCGCTCCACGACTCGATCGTGTAGTCGCCGGCCGGGGCGAAAGCCACGAGGTTGATCGCCGACTCACCGGAAATGGGGTAGTGCACGAAATGGTGGCCGGGGCCGATCCACAGCGTCTGTTCTCGCCGGCGGGAGAATGCAGGGGCGCGATCGGCCGGGACGATGGCACGAAACGCGCACATCCCAGAGTAGGTCGCCGGTGAGGGTTCGGTTACGGCGCCACGCACCGTCGAATGCACGCCGTCGGCTCCGATCACCACGTCGGCCTCCACGCACGTGCCGTCGGCGAAGGTCAGCACCGGGGCGTTGTCGGCGCGAACGGCGACGGAGGTACAGCGTTTACCCAGCTGAACTGTGCCACGGGGGACTGCGGCGGCGATGGCGTCCGCGAGGTCCGCCCGGTGAACGGTGTAGGTCCGTTCGCCGTATAGCCGCTCGCACGACTCCGCCAGATTCTCCGCAGACAGGACTCGCCCGTCGTCCCACCGGCGGAATTCCCATCCCACGTCGAGCGGCACGGCACGGTCCTGCAGCCGTTCCATCGCGCCTAGCCGGCGCAATAACCGTGCGGCGTTGGGTGCCACCACCAGACCGGCGCCAACCTCCTTCAGTTCCGGGGCCTGCTCGTAGACAACGCTCGGCAGGCCTGCGCGGTCCAGGAACGCCGCCGCGGCCAGGCCACCGATACCGCCACCGACGATGGCGATACGAGGCGGGCTAGACGATGTGATCATGAGGGCAATGGTGCGCGAGTCGGAACCAGAGGGGAACCTGCGCGCTCATTGAATGAACGAACACGCTGACGCGCATCGATGACCGGCGCCGCGGTGTTGGCGACCACGTCGGCATAATCCACGCCCGGTGCCAGTTCGATGACCTCGAATCCGGTGCCGGACACGTCGAGCACGGCGAGGTCGGTGATGACGCGGCTGACCACACCGCGGCCGGTGAGCGGCAGGTCGCATTCGGTGACGAGCTTGGCCTGACCGCTCCTGGTGACGTGATCCATGAGCACGATCACGCGGCCGGCGCCGTTGACCAGATCCATTGCGCCGCCCATACCTTTGACCATCGCGCCGGGCACCATCCAGTTGGCGAGGTCGCCGGTCATCGCGACTTGCATGGCTCCCAGAACCGCGACGTCGACATGGCCGCCGCGGATCATGGCGAAGCTGGTGGCCGAGTCGAAGTAGGACGCCCCGGGAACCACCGACACGGTCTGCTTGCCCGCGTTGATCAGGTCCGGGTCGACCTCGTACTCGTACGGGAATGGGCCTACCCCGAGGATGCTGTTCTCGGCGTGCAGGGTGACGTCGGAGCCGTCCGGGTGGTAGCGCCACGGCAGGCCGCCCTCGGCGACCAAGGTGCCGACGCCGGTGGGGGTGAAGAAGGCGCCAATCCCGCTGCCGCCGGCGCGCATCCGCTCCGCCAGCGTGCCCTGCGGGGTGAGTTCGACGGTCAGTTCGCCGGCTAGGTACTGGCGGGCGAACTCCTTGTTCTCCCCGACGTATGAGGCGATGACACGCCCGCCGGTCGCGCGGTCGGACTTGTTGGTGCAGACGGTGCGCCGCGATCGGCTGCTGGTTGCCCTGCCGCTTGGTTGCGGGGAGCCCGATCGACCGATCGCCGAACTGGTTAGCGAGTTGGCCAGCGAGGAGAACAGACTCAACAGTTTCGACGCTGCGATGGCCGAGGCCGCCGAGGAGGCGCGCTTATCGCACCTTGAGGATCTTGCCGGAGCAGGAAGGCGATCCCGACGGCGGGGGCTCGGACGGTCCCGACGCCGACTGGTGAAGCGCGGTCCCGCACAACACCCAGTGCCACATTCTGGCGCGTCGCGTCGTGTCGTAGGAAATGCGACATTGCGAGGCAAGGGTTACTTGTCACTCTCACCGCCGAGTTGCGGGGTGTTCACCTCGATCTCCGCGGTCGTCTCCTCGGCGGCGCGCTGGCCAGCACCGACTGGCGTACCCGGTTCTGGCTTGTACCGCGGTCCGCCTGGCCTGAACTGAGCGGGCGAAGGAATGCCAGGAACTGCTGCTCGTGCCGGTCCCACGTAATTGGGGTATTCGGATTTTGCGCAGTATTTTCTGTGGTTTTCCACGAAGATCTTGTTGCCGCACGGCTTTGCGCTTGCTGGATTGTCAGCATAAGCCGTCGGCATTGAACTCAATGCCAACGCTAAGGTCAGTGCAACGATAATCGCCGCCAGACGCGCCCGCCGGGTGCGCCGGAAAAGCCCGAAGGCTATGGCCAGCGGTGCACGTCGAACGCCGGGCATTGGTCGGCGATGTCCCTTGGGAGAGAAAGAGATCGGCTGGTGCGTTGTTCGATTCGGCGCGGTCGATAGCGCACGGTGTGGTGGCAATAGAGTTCTTCCAGTGCGCCCGGCGAGGTCCTGCATATCAATGGTGCGTGACATTGTGTTCCCTAATCCAAATTGAGGTTTGTTTGTTTGGCCGTCATCCGGGCACCGATATCAGAGCGATGGCGGGACATGCGCGGACTCGTCAGAAGCGAGCCATAACACCGCGTTCGACATCTCCACCGGATCCAGCCACCGAACCGGCATCATCATCGTGTTGGCGAAGTCGTCGCGAACGTCGTCCTTGTTGAGCCAGTGTCCTGTCGGACGGTGGGGTGCCAGTAGATCGCGCTGGTGGCGGTCATTTTCGCTTACGGCCGATCATCTTCTTCGGTTCCACCAACAGCAGGGCCCCGGCGCCGGCGAGAGGGAGGACGCACAATTGCCAGAAGCCTGCTCCGCTCCAGCCAACGACGCTCACGAGACTGGCGAAGAGTAGACCGGAGAAGGCCGCGGCAGTGTAGTAGGTCAGCATGAAGAGCCCCTGTCCCCGGCCGACGTGCTCCGGCCGGACACTGCGCTGCATCGCCGTCGAGCAGTTGGTGAAGAGGAATCCGCTGGCGAGTGCCCCTATCAGGAACGCCAGAACATACTGGCCGGTCATATCGGTCACGACCAGGTACATCAGGTAGGCGACGCCTGCTGTGGCGGTGAACGTTCCAACCAGAAGCCACTTCTGGCTGAACCTGTCGCCGAGCCATCCGGCGGGGAGAGCCATCATGGCGCCGATCCCGGACA